>JAHFCT010000001.1:283176-309767 GCA_023249375.1 Gemmatimonadota bacterium
AAATCGACGTTCAGCGCCATCGCATCGCTCTTCGTCCCTGGCTTGATCCCCGCCGGCCACCGCACCAGGAACGGCATCCGGATGGACTCCTCGTACATGAAGCGCTTGTCGAACAGCCCGTGATCGCCGAGGAAGAAGCCTTGGTCGCTGGTGTAGATGACCATCGTGTTCTTCGCGAGCCCATTCTTGTCGAGGTACGCCAGGACCTTGCCGACGCTCTCGTCCACCGACTGCACCGTCGCCAGGTAATCCTGCATGTATCGCTGGTACTTCCAGCGTATCAACTCCTCGCCGCGCAGCGTCACGCTGGCCCCGTTGCGCGTGACGGTCACCGACTCGGGCTTGATGAGCCGCCACCTCGCGAGGTCCGCCCCACTCAACCCCGCGGGCGGCGTAAGCTTGAGGTCGCGATTGTTGAGGTCCTTGGCCACGCGCTGCTGGTTCTCGTGCAGCGCGTCGGTGCGCGTTTCATAGTTGTCCCAGAACGTCTCGGGCTCCGGAATGCGCACGCCGCTGAAGTGCGCCGCGTGCTCGTCGTCCGGGTCCCACGGCCGATGCGGCGCCTTGTGATGCATCATCAGGAAGAACGGCTTGCTCTTGGGCCGCGTCTTCAAGAAGTCGATCGCCAGATCGGTGATGACGTCGGTGACGTAGCGGCCGGTGTAGGTCGTCTCCGCGGTCGCCGTATAGAACACGGGGTCGTTGTAGACGCCTTGGCCGGGGAGGATGTTCCACGCGTCAAAACCCTGCGGATCGCTGCCAAGGTGCCACTTGCCAATCATGCCGGTGTAGTAGCCGCTCTGCTGCAGCAAGCTCGCCACCGTCTGGCGTGAACTGTCGAACCGGTTGAACATCGTCACGCCGTTGATGTGCGCGTACTGCCCGGTCAAGATCGCCGCTCGGCTCGGCGTGCAGATGGCGTTGGTGGCAAAGACGCGCGTCAGCAACGCACCCTCTCGCGCCAGCCGGTCCATGTTGGGCGTCACGTTCACCTTCGATCCGTAGGCGCTAATGGCGTGCGCCGCGTGATCGTCGGTCATGATGTAGATGATGTTGGGGCGCGCGCCGACGCGAGCCTGCGCCGTGGCAAGCACGGGCAGACACACGAGCAGCAAGCCGAACATGAGCGGGGGGCGTCTCATTCGGGTCTCCGTCAGGGTGCGTCGTGCTACGGCCGCGCCGGTGTCATCGTCATCGCATCGTACAGCCGTCCGTTCGCCATGACCCACTTGATCGCCGAGCTGTCGCGGATGTTGTCGAGCGGATTCTTGTCGAGCACCAGCAGGTCGGCCAGCTTGCCCGCTGCCAGCGAACCAATGTCCTTGTCGAGCCCCAGGGATTCGGCGCCGTTGATGGTCGCCGCCTTGAGGACATTCATCGGCGACATGCCGCCCTGCGCCAGCATCCACATTTCCCAGTGGAGCCCCAAGCCCTGCAACTGGCCGTGCGCACCGGTGTTCACCCGGACACCGAGGTCGTTCAGTGCCTTCGCCGACCGTGACGAGTTGACGTACGAGTAATCATCCTCGGCGGCAATCTCGCGGCGGCGTGAGCGCGCCTCGAGCGAACCCGGGAACGCAAAACGCTGCAGCCGCTCGTCCTTCCACACTTCGGAGTACGCGTACCAGTAGTATTCGCCGCTCAGGCCTGCGTAGTTCACGATGAGCGTCGGTGTGTAGCCTGTCTTGCTCGCCGAGAAGATCTTGAGCACGTCCGCGTAGAGCGGCGCCACCGGCAGGTTGTGCTCCACGGTGGTATGGCCGTCGAGCACGTGCGTCATGTTGAAGAAGAACGTGCTGCCGCCCTCGGGCACCACTTCCATCTCGAGCTGGCGCGCCGCTTCGATGATCTGCTGTCGCGCGTCGCGCCGCGGCTGGTTGTAGCTCTTCACGCTGAACGCGCCCACCGCTTTCATGCGGCGCAGGTGCGTCAGCGCTTCGTCGAACGTCGTGGTGATCGCCTTGATGCTGCCTTCGGCCCCGTAGAGAATCGTCCCCGTGGAGAAGAGGCGCGGCGCCACGGGCATTTCGCCCGACTTGATCATTTCCGACGCGCTGAAGACCATGTCGGTGCTGTTCGACGGATCGTGCATCGTCGTTACGCCAAAGGCCATGGCGGTGAGCATCTGCGGATTGCGCACGGCGGTGATGCCGCTGGAACCGGTGCCGATGTGCGCGTGCGCGTCCACAAAGCCCGGCAGCACGTACTTGCCCGATACGTCCACGCGTTTGGCGCCCGCGGGCACCTTCACCTGCCCCGACGGTCCGATGGCGGTGATGCGATTCCCGTCCACGACGATGGTCGCGTTGCGAATGACGCTGCTTCCGTTCATCGTGATTGCCGTCGCGCCCACCAGCGCCACGATGCCGGCGGGTTTGTTCTGTGGCGCGCGGAAGCTGATGTTGCGACCGGTCGCTTCGGGATCCTTGTGCAGGGTGGTCGAATCGCTCGTCTCGAATGAGAACGTCGCACCGAGGTCGCGGGTGAACAGCTGCGGTCCCAGCGCCCAGAAAACCCTGCGCGAATCCGCCGACCAGTGAAGGTCGGTGCCGGCGTCGCGCGAGATCTTCTTGACGGGAATGTCGGTGTCAGTTGGCCCGATGGTCACCGCGCGCCCGGTGGCCGGGAACGGCGCCACATAGGCGTTGAAGCGCTCCACCCACGCGACGTACTTCTCGTCGGGTGACGGCGCGAACTGCGTGGCGTTCTCCGCGATCAGGTGCACGCGGCGCTCGCCGCCCGTGAGGTTCACGGAAATGAGCGCGGCCTTCTCCCCCTCGCTGGACGTCAGGAAGATGCGCGTGCCACGCGCCATGAAGCGCGGCTCGTCGCCGGCGCGCGTGACGAGCACTGGCTCACCGCCCTGTGCCGGCACGGTGTAGATGCCCTGCTCCTGGCTGTAGTTCACGCTGCGCAGCTGATCGCCGCCCGTACGCTGATAGACCACCGTCTGTCCGTCGGGCGAGAACTGCGGAGAGATGTAGTGCCCCATCTTCGTCGTCAGCTTGCGCGATGCGCCGCCGTCAGCCGGCACCACGCGAATGGCGCCCAGCGAATCGTCGTCGTAGCTCGCGTAGACGATGGATTTGCCGTCCGGCGACCAGGCAGGATACAGCTCGAGTCCGTGCGCGTTCGTCGTGACTCGGCGTGGCGCTCCGTCAGGCAGGGTGCGCGTGTACAGCTTGCCGAGCGCGGTGTAGACCACGCGCTGCTGTGAGGGCGACACCGTCACCCAGCGCAGCATCTTCACGTCGAACGTGTCGGGTGCGACCGCCTGCGGAAAGCGCACCGCGTCGGTGATCGACTGCGATACCGTGGCCGTGAACGGTATGTTCAACGGGTTGCCGCTCGCGACGTCCACGCTCCACAGCTTGCCCTGCGCCCAGATGACAATCGCCTTGCCGTCGGGTGTAAAGTCGAAGCCGGGATAGGTGCCGAAGATCGCCCACGCCTCCTGCTGGTCGTGGTCGAGCCCGTCCCACAGCGCGCGTTCCTTGCCGCTCTCCTGATCGTGCAGGTAGAGCACCGACTTTGTGCCGACGCGCCGCACAAAGGCCATGCTCTTGCCGTCGGGCGCGAGCTGCGGACGCAACGAGCCGCCATACCCGCCAATCCACGTCGTGCGCTCACCCGTGTCGCGATCGAGCCGCTGAATCACGTAGACCACGCCGTGCGGATTGCGGTTGTACTGAAAGCCGCCGCCCGGCGAGACATCCTCGCTGAAATAGACGTAGCGGCCGTCGGCCGACACTATCGGCTCGGTGGCGTTCTGTTCCCAGTTGCGGCGGTCCGTGAGCTTAAGGCCGGCGCCGCCGCTCACGTGATAGATCCACATCTCGCCCGAGCCGAGCGAGCGCGTGTTCCGGAAATGTTTGCGCCCGACGAGATATTTGCCGTCCGGCGTCCACGCGGGATTCGAGACTTGCCGCTCTTTTTCCGCGCTCACCTGTTTCAGGTTCTTTCCGTCGGGCGAGGTCGTCCAGAGATTCTCGATGCCGTCGCGGTCCGACGTGAAGGCAATGCGCGATCCGTCCGGCGACCAGCGCGGCATCGTTTCATACGCCGGCCCGCCGAGAATCAGCGTCGCCTTGCCGCCCGTGATCGGCATCGTGTAGATGTCGCCCACGAGGTCGAAGACAAGTGTCTTGCCGTCGGGCGAGACGTCGACGGACATCCAGGTCCCTTCGGAAGTCTCGAACGTGACGTCCTTGGCCGGTCCGTGCTTGGCGAGCACATCCCACTTGGCAGGGATGGTGGGTGTGGCTTTGACGTCTGGTTCCTGGGCCGACGCGGCGGCGGCGCACAGCGCAAACGCGGCCGCGATGGAGCGAAGCGATGAGTGCATGGGAACGGGGCTAGAGTCCAACAAAGGTACTGCGAGGCATCGAGGGTCGTTTGCGTTCGTGCCGTGCAGGCCTACGCGCCGCGGCGTCCGGATTTCGCGGATGTCGCCTGCGGTTTCGCGCGTGGGGTGACAGGCGCCGCGGCGGTTGGAACCGACGGGGCAGACACACCTGGCTTTGGCAGCTGCGGCTTGTGACTCGAGAAGTCGGGAACCGTGGTGCGGCGCTTCTTGGACACGTGTGCTCCACTATGAATGACGTCGCGATGCACGGCGCGGCTGCTAAACGTGCACGGTTCGCAGATCGGCGCGTCGCCGTCACGCACCGGTGGACATTGCCACACGGATAAGCCAGACGCCAAGCAGGCCAATGGCAACGCCGACAATCTCGCCGAACCGGCGCCTCGACAATCCGAGCAGCGCGCGCTCGCCGACCAGCGTTCCGATCAGCACGCCAGCACTGGCCATCGCGATGGGCATAGCGAGAGGCACAAGCTGCGCGCCGCTGCTCCAGAGATACACCGGCGTGCGCGCGGCATCGACCATCAGGCCCGTGGCCGCGGCGGTAGCAACAAAGGCCGCGGGTGACAGCTGAAAAGTGATCAATGCCGCCGCCCGCAGTCCGCCCTGATTGCCCGCCACGCCGCCAAAGAACCCCGACGTGAGTCCAAAGAGCGTCACGAGCGGGCCGTGCGGCTGCCATCGCCTCGCCCAGCCCGTCAGCTGCGCGGCTGACGTCAGCAAGAGCAGCCCGCCGAGTATTCCCGTCAGTGCGGTGGGGCCGAGGCGCGTGTACAGCAGCGCACCGGCGAGCGCGCCGGCCGCGCTCACCAGGCCGAAGCGCACGAGCACGGTGCGGTCGATGCTCGCTCGTAGCCGCCAGCAGCGCAGCGCGGTGGCGAGCGCGTGCGGTACCGTAACGGCCGCCACCGCCACGTCGGTGCCGTACCGCGACGCGAGCAGCGGCGTGAGCAGACTGCCGATGCCGAAGCCGACCACCGACGCGGTCGCGCCCGACACCATCGCGGCAACGAGGAGCGCAAGCAGAAACACGGTCGTGGGGGAGGGTGCGAGGTGAGTGGTGCGCTATTTCGCGGACGACCTGCGCCGCGGCGTCCGCCATTTCGCGTCGTGCTCCTGAAGCTCGCGCACGCGAAACGCGGCAATCCTGCGAATGAGGCGCAACGGCAGTGGCCGGTCGAGCGGAAGCTGGATGGAGCCTTTCGCCGTCTTGAACGTCAGCAGTTCATCCGCGAATGCCGCCACCGCCGAAGGCGTCGGATAGAGCCCGATATGGTGCGTGAACGCGGCGTAGCTGAGGAGCACCCGCCGGTACGAAAGTGCCGGCATGCCCCATTTGAGGCTCTCGACAGCGCCGGGTGCCGCCGAGCGAAGACACGCGCGCAGCTGTCTCAGCTTCGTACGCCCCTCCTTGGGTGCGGACGCGATGTACTCCGTCACGGTCGTCGGCTTCGCGCGGCGCTCGCTCATTGCAGGGGCGCTCCACAGGTCATGCGATGGCCATCGGGCGTTCGCAGGCTGAACTCGCGAAGGCCCCACGGTTTGTCCGCCGGTGGTGAAATAATCAGGGCGCCGCGCGCCGCGACCTCGCGGTAGTACTCGTCGAGTGCGTCCACCAGCAGGTGCACAAAGTACGAGTGGTCACCCGTGTCGCTGGCGGGCCGCTCGTTGGCGCACTCGCCGAGCATCACGTGGAAATCGTCCTTCGACAGAAAACTCCACCCCGCCGCATCGATCGGATCACGCGTGAAACCGAGGACATCCACGTAGTATCGCGTGGACACCGCGAGGTTCTGCACCGCAAGCACGGAGCGGGAACGGACAATGCGCGACATCGGGGAGCCTCTCGTGTTGGTCAGCGGACGACGGCGACGTCCGTTGGAATCGCTGCGGCGAGCCGCCGCTGTTCCGCCTCGGCCAGCCAGCCACGCCGCAGATCGGCAGCCGGAATGCTGGACAAATACGGCTTGATGTCAACGATCGGCGTACCGTCGAGCATGTCGAGCCCGCGCACGCGCAGCCGTGCGCCGTCGCGTCCGAGCAGCTGCACCACCGTCAGCCCGATCGCATTGGGCCGCCGCGGCGACCGCGTGGCAAACACACCATGCGGCCCGTCGGCATTCGGCGGCTGCGACGCGAGCTCGTAGCCATCGGCGCGATGGAAGATCCACAGCACATACAGATGCGAGAAGCCCTCAATGTCCGTGAGGCCCGCCTCAAGTTCCGGACGGATCTCCAGCACGCCCTCGGCGTTGTGCTGCGCGCCGGCACCCTTGGGCACCTGCGTCGTATCCGAATACGGGCTTCGGACGGTGCCAATCGGCTCGAGTGTGATCATGGGACAGATGTGATGAATGCCACGTCCACCTTCATTAGATATGCTGATCCAGCAGCACGGGGTTGCCGTCAGGATCGATGGCCATGAGGAATGCGGGCCCCGTCGTTGTCTCGTCCGCCGCGACCGCAAGCTGCACACCCTGCGCCTTCAGCTGCTGCTGCAGCTCGCGCACGTCGGTAAATCCTTCCACCCGGGTCGCGTTGCTGTCCCAGCCGGGATTGAACGTCAGTGTGTTCTTCTCGAACATGCCTTGGAACAGTCCAATGATGTGGTCGCCGTTCTTGAGAATCAGCCAGTGCTGCGACGCATCGCCGCCGAAGGCCTTGAAGCCGAACTTCTCGTAGAACGCGCGCGACGCACCAATATCCTTGACGGCCAGGCTGATGGAAAACACGCCGAGTTGCATGGTCACTCCGTTGGGGGGATGGACGTCCACTCGCTCAGGCCGTCGGAACGTACCAGAGGACGACCGCGCCGTTTCCGAAGACTCTCGTCTTCGTGAGCGTCAGGTTCAAGCGCGCGGCGACACCAGCAAACAGCGCCTTGCCGGCGCCGAGTGCCACCGGGTCGATGACCAGCTGAAAGCTGTCAATCAGGCCGGCCTCCGCGAACTGCGTCACGAGACTGCCGCTGCCGAGTATGACCATGTCCGGACCCGGCTCGGCTTTCATGCGTCGCATCTCGGCGACGGCATCTCCCTTCACGAGCGTCGTGTTGCTCCAGTCGGCGGACTGCAGGTTGCGGGAGAACACGGCCTTGGGCGTTGCATTCATGCTCGCCGCGACCGCGGGCATCATCTGCGCCGCCATCGGGCTGGGCCACCAGGACGCCATCATCTCGTACGTCGTGCGGCCGAACACCAGCATGCCGCCGCCCTTCGCATTTCCGGCGACGAACTCGTTCCACTCGGCGTCGTCGGCCGCCTTATGCGCGAAGCTCATGTCACCGTTCACGCCGCAATAGTAGCCGTCGAGGCTGAGATGCAGGAACGCGCCGAGCTGTCGCGAGGGTCGCTGGTTCATCGGTCTGCGTCCTCCGTTCGCTTACTGCCGTTGCGGCGGCGTTGCCGGCGGCAGCGTGATGCCGCCATCGATATACTGGTCGTAGACGCGCGCGGACCTCAGCACCTTCTCGCCACGCTCGTACTCGGCGCGTCCCGTCAGCATCGCGTGGATATAGCCGTTCATCTCACCGATCATTTCCGTGTGCAGAATGCGGTTCTGCGGATTCGGGTGCAGCAGCAACTCGATTTGCGGCGCTCGGTAGCGCAGGAACGCGCCCAGCGTGTCGCGCGTGAACGTCACCGATTTCGACAGCGCGGAGATCATGCGCTGTGACGCGCGCCACGTGCCGCCCGAATCAGAGACGACCTTCTTGCCGTCGAGCATGATCTCGCGGTCATCGTACGCCAGCGCGACGAGCATGTGCCGCGGATCGCGGCGCAGCCACGCCAGCATCTTGTCGCCGTGGCGCGGTTCGAAGTTGTAGTTGGCGTCGAGGAAGGCAATGCGCGTCAGCCAGTCGGGCAGCGCCTCTTGTCCGTCGATGAAACCAAAGTCGAACGAACCGCCGCCGCTGTGCCCCGTGAGCGTGACCGAGATCCGCGGAGGATCGCCGAGAGCTGCGCGCAGCTGGGCGACCATTTCGACGATGCGCGCGTTGGCCCGATCATAGCCAAGCTTCGCGCGCCACGCGGGCCAGCTCTTGCTGTCGGCTTCGAGATACGCGACCACCGTCTGTGGTAGGCCGCGCGCACGCAGCTCCCTGGTCTGCGCCGCGATGTGCTGAATATCGAAGCGCCAGCCTACGCCATCGGCCAGCCTGCGTCCCATGGTCTCGGCGGTCGAGTTGCCGTTGGGCAGCGCGTAGAGAATGAGGTCCATCGGTTTTCGCGCGTCGAGCTGCGCCGGCGCCACGAGCGTGGCCGTGACGCCAGGATCCAGGCGCAGCACGCGAACGCGCTCGGCAAAGGCACCGTACGGTGCAAAGCCGGCCAGATCGTGAGCCGGCCGATGCGGAAGGCACGCGGCGCACAGCAGGGCTCCCGTCAGCACGGCGGCGCAAGCGCGCCGCCGTGGTGCCGCGTCGTTCGCGCGCGCCGAACCCGCTGCGTTCACGCCACCCAGCCCTGCTTCACCGCATTGCGGCCGAACATCACGAGTGCGATGGCGATAACGAGCACCAAGCCTTGCAGGATCATTACCGTTGCGCCCGCCTGGCCTGCGGCCGGCGACAGCACGAAGAGCGCGATGTCCTGCACGATGCATCCCGCGAGCGAAATCGCGAGCAACGGATTAGCCCAGCGCTTCTTCAGGATCAACCCCAGGCATCCCGCGGCGCCGCCCCAGACCGCAAGCGCGGTCGCTCCGACGGCCCACGCCGGTCGCGCCGCATACATGGCCTGCTGCGCCGCAGTCATCTTCGCCACGTCTTCCGGTGTGAGCATGACATCCGACAGATACGCGACGCATCCGAGGAGATTCCACAGCAGGGCGAACACGGCGACGGGCGTGAACCACTTGGGGGGCGTTGTCATCTCCGATCTCTCCAGGAAAAGGGGCCGCGGCACGTGGCGGTGCCGGCGAGTGACGGATAAGGTGCACCTGCGCTATGAAAATGCATGCGGCCGTGGGGGCCCGCACCGGATAGCCAACACTCTACCGCACCATCACGACGCCGGCCGCGTCCGCCCTGGCATACAGGACGCCGGCCGGATCGTAGAAGGTGATGTTCCGCGACTTACCCTCGACGATGGCCACGGCGCGCGCATACTGCTGCGCCATTGCCAACTGCCCCGAGCGTTTCTCCGACCAGAGGGCCTGGGGAAACGTGACGGCGATGTCAGCGTCGCGCACGTCCACCTTGGCGGCCACCTTGACACGCTGCACCAGGGCCGCAGCCTCGCCCACTGACATAGGCGCCACGAGGATGTTCGCAACAACCTCGTTGGTTGGGATGTTCGGTTCGCGGTTGATGAACATGTAACCCGCGCCGAGGACGACGATCAGCCCGATCACGCCCCGTTTCATGGTGGGAGACCAGGTGATGTGCACGGCCATCGCTTTGCGCCGGCCCGCGGCACTTCCCCCGCGATGCGACGATCCCGCCTGCGGCGGATACTCCGCAAAACAGAACGGGCACATGCGGAGATTACGACTCTCCTTTCCGCATCCGGAGCAGACGGGCATCAATAGAACTGAACGTCGGGGATGGGGCGTGGCAATGGGCGCGCGTCAGACCGCCTGCGCAACATACAGCCCCCGGCCAGACGGACCCTGCGGATAGTGGATGGCATTCAGTCCCGCGGCGGCAAAGCACGCGATGGTCTCGGCGACCGTGAACAGTCCCAGCTCGTGCGTCTCCGTCGCTCGCTCGATGCCGCTCTGCCGTCCAATCAGATACTCGAACCGGATGCGCGACAGGCGCCCCTCGATGGTGAGGTGACTCATCCGGCACACGGTGACGCCGTCTCGCGCCGCCTGATTCACCATCACCCGGCCCGGGACCAGCACGCCGGGCTCAAACCACGGTTCCACGACAACGATGCCGGCGGCGGCGAGGTGCACGCGGAATCGGCCGAACGCGCTTCGCAGTCCGTCGAGTGTGCGCACATAGCCAATCGAGCTGAACAAGCAGACGATCGCGTCGTACCGCGCGTCGAGGTCGAACTGCGTCATGTCGGCGGCGTGCACGGCGGCGCCGGGCAGCTTGCCCTGCGCGATGCGCACGAAGCCGGAGTCAATATCCAGGCCGTCCACATGATAGCCGTAGCGCTCGGTCAGAATGCGCGCATGCTCACCGGTGCCGCAGCCGACGTCGAGCACGCGAACGGCGTTCGCGTGGCCCGCGCGGATGGTCTCGGCGATGGCTGCGGACTCCGCGTCGTAGTCCTTGAACCCGGAGTAGAGCAGATCATACAGGTCGGCTGAGCCAGAGAACATGAACGCACCCCGGGGCAAGCAAAGGCCGCGCCGCGCGCGATGGTTTATCCGGGCGGCAGGCCCGTCGTGTTCAGGATGACGTCCACGTCACGCTGCCACGCACCGTGGCTGCGCCATTCGCCGGTTAGCGTGATGTGCAGCGGGGGGGGCCGAGTCGCATGGTCGATATGATACGTGCGCGCCTGCGGTCTCGCCATGACGCTTCATCCATCGTAGATCACCGCCCACAATCCGGCTGCAGGCGCTGCCGCGGCCGCGCGTCCGAGTGCCGCGAGGAAATCGGCACGCGAGACATCGAGCCCCATCGTCGTGGCGCCACGCATGCCGCGCGCGGCAAGCGTCAGTCCCCGCGTGTCCACGATGAACAGGATCGGGGCGCGATTCCCGAACAGCACGGCACGCAACCCGGGGAGCGGCGCTGCGGTGCGCGGATGATGCACCACCATCGCGTGCCTGAGTTGGACCGTATCGGGCGGCGGTTCAAACGCAGCGTACGGCCAGTCGGCCGCGGGCTCGGTTGGGTACCGCTGCAGGGTGGCGTACAGCAGCAGCCCGCTTTGACGCCCGAGCCAGACCAGCGCCTGGAACTCGGTGCCGTGCAGCTGAAGCACCGTTGGAAAATCGTGTCCCAGCGCTTCGGGGTGGTCCTTGGGCAGCAAACGTGCGGGAGTGAAGATGCGTCCGCCTTCCTCTATTTGCGCGAGGAAGATCCCCAGCGGCACATAGGGGTTGGCCGCGGCGCCCTGCGCGCAAAGCGGTGCGGCGCTCGCGATAGCGAGCCCGATGGCGCCGAGTCGCGCACGGAAGAGGCGCCGGCTCAAGTCGGCGTCCGCCGTGCGCGCTGTTCGTTGAGCCATTGGCGCGCCGCGTGCTCGCTCAGAAACGTCGCAACAGGCGCATCGTTGGTCGCGCTCAGAACGGCGAGCAGCGCGGCCGGTGTCCCGTGGCCGACGGCGGTGGTGACGATCGCGATGGGTCCGCGCAGCCGAGTGTGCAGTTGCTGGAACAGCTGCGCCATGTGTTCGATCTCCAACGCACTGGGCGGCACCGCCGCGCGGTCCACGAGGATCAGCAGCCCAAAGTCAGGCGAAAGCGTGAGGTCGGCCATGAGCCGTCGCGCGGAGTCCTGCGCCTCGGCAGTGGCCGAGGAGCCGGGGCCACAGACAATCACCAGCCGATGCGCGTGATCGATTTCGTGTCGAAGTGTCATTATGGATCCATGATCGCCATCACGAAGCGGTCGCGGCCGAACAGCGACCCTTCTAATTGGAACCCTCGGCACGTCGCCCGCCAGCGCGGCCGGCGACCGGCCACCCACCAGGCGCCTCAGCGACGATCGACGTCGCTCGGCAGCGAACCCGAGGCCCCGCGCGATAACGCCGCGCGTTCCTTGATCAGCAGCTGCTCGGTGAACTCGACGCGCTCAACGAGTTCGTTCATTCTCGTCTCGAGCTCGGCACGCATCTGCGCATTCTCCTCGCGCAGGCGTGCGAGCGTCTGGTCGTCGCTCCCGTGCGCCAGCTGCCGGGCGCGCACGCGCAGCCAATAGCCGCTCAGCCCTGAGCCGGCGAGCACCACGAACGCAACGACACCCTTCACGAAGGCAACATCAGCTGGGTCCATGGTCACTCCGGTGGCAAGGACGAGCGGTCGCGCGAGACTGGCCTATGAACACCTGACGGCGTGGTTTCGCGTTGCCAGATGATGTAGTCCACGTCAATGGCGCCGGCGCCCGCATCACGCAGGGCCGCGTTCGCCTTGCCGCGGTGGTACTGTCCGTGCGTCAGCACGTGGAACAGGATGTCCCCGAGCGGCGTGCTGAACGTCGTGCCCGCCACATTCTTGTACGTGATCACCTCGGCGAGCGACTCGGGCGTCAGCCGGGCAAACGCCTCGCGCAGGCGCGCATCCAAGGGCGCGCCCTCCCGCTCGAGATCTGCCGCGGACCACTCCGGCCACACGGCGATGGTGGCCACGCCACCCTGAATGCGAGCAAGCCACACATCCTGCGCGCCGCGAATGTGCGCAAGTTCTCGAAGCACGCGGGTGACATCTGCGTCGGCATCGCGCACGAGGCCAAGCAAGCGGGCGTCGGCCCATTCACCGTGTGTACGGAGTGATTGCAGGTACCGGACGAGCATGCGCTGGGGGGGCGGAAGGGTTGGTCGAAGCCCGCAGCACGGGCCGAGCCATCAATAAGACCCAATCACTGGCGGGGCGCCAGCGCGGCGGGTACACCGGGGCGCGTGCGCACCGCTTCTCTTGACGTGGCTCCCGGAGCACCCAACTATGATGGGTCCGCGAAGTCGATGGCTCACGCCGTGTTCGAACCTATGGTTCGAGGAGTGTCTTCAGTGAGTCCAAAGCCAAGCAGGTCGACGGTCAAGAAGAAAGCGGCGCCGAAGCCGGACGACGTCAAGAAGCTTCGCAAGCAGTTCCTTGGTTACTTCAAGGCGCACCGCAAGAAGATGACCGCTGCCGGATGGGCTGAGGTGGGAAATATCTTCGACACCACGATCGGCAATTACATCGCCGTGCGGCAGGGACGCAACATCATCGTCTGGAACCGCACCAGCAAGAAAGGCGTGCTGTTCCGCAAGTTCATCACGTCGGCGGCCCGCTCCGTCGCACGGCAGGTCGCTCGCGTGCGTCCCAGGATCACCAAACCCGAGGTCATCGCCGCAGCGCTGTATGTCTTCAAGCGGTTCAAGAAGCACTGTGACGCGGACCGCTATGGTGAGCCGACGGGCATGCTCGGCACCGTCTGCGACACGTACATCGACGCGGTGTAGGATCCGCCCGACGTGAACGGCGTCACGCCGCTGCCGCGCTGGCAACGTGGCGCCGTTCTCGTGGCGGCGCTCAAGATCCTTGTTGCGCTCGCGTGGCTCGCGTTCGCCGCGGTTGGCACGCAGACCGTCCCGGGGGGCCCGCGCACCCCGATCATGGCCGCCAACGTCCTGGCCTTCGCGGTGGCGGCGGCGCTGCTGCTCGCCGGTGCCCGCCACGACATGCGCGCGATCTTCCTCGGCGTCTGCCTGCTGCTCACCGCATCGGTCTTTGCCGACACGCTGGTTCCATTCCAGCGGCTCATCGGCACGGGCGATGTGATAGGACGCGGTGTCTTCGCGCTGCAGGTGGATGTCTTGTGGCCGTACTTCCTCTGGCGCTTCGTGCGCGAGTTTCCATCGCGCCAGCCGTACGGTGCGCTGGACCGATGGATCGGACGCGCCGCGACTGCTGCACTGGCGCTGGGCGTGGTGCTCTTCGCCGCGAACATCGTGCTTTTTGCCGTCCGCCTCTTACCTGAGCGCGACGCGTCACTCGCCTGGCTCTCCGCGCTCTGGCGCTACGACCACGGGCTTGTGTATTCCACGTCGCAGTTTGTCCTCGCGCTGCCGGCGCTGCCGATCATTCTCCTGAAGACACGCAATACGGTGCGCGACGACCGCCGGCGCACATCGCTCCTCGTCGCCGGCATGCTCGCCGGCACCGGACCGACCATCCTCTACGTCGCCGCCGAAGGGCTCTTTCCGGCCTTCGGCCGCGCGCTGCCCATCGAACTGGCGGGGTGGATCGTCTACCCGACGCTGCTCGCGACACCGTTCATTACCGCGTATGCCGTGCTCGTGCAGCGCGCACTGGACGTGCGGCTTGTCGTCCGACAGGCGCTGCAGTACGCCCTCGCGCGCCGCACCGTGCTCGTCGTTGCCGCGCTCCCGTTCCTGCTGCTCTTCGTCACGTTGTACGTCGCGCGCGAGCAGAGCATGACGAGCCTGCTCCGCGGCACGGACGGCGCGCTGCTCGCCGCACTCGGCCTCACCGCGTGGGCGTCCCTGCGCTGGCGCCGCGCGGTGCTCGACCGCATCGACCGCCGCTTCTTTCGCGAACAGTACGACGCGCAGCGCATTCTCTCGTCACTCGTCGCACTGTGCGGCCAGAGCACCGACCTGCGTCAATTGCACCACGCGCTCCAACGGGAGATCGAACGCGCCCTGCACGTGCAGTCCTTCGCCTTCCTGAGCCTCGACAGCAGCGGCGATCTGTTCGTTTCGCCGGAGGGAGACCGTCGGTCCCTCGCGCGCGACGATCCCCTGCTCCGCCTGATCGCGCCGACGCTCTACGACCTCGCGGTTGACCTCGAAGCACACTCCGGAACAGTCGCGGCGCTCCCGCCGTCGTCGCGCAGCTGGCTCGCCGATGCC
Source organism: Gemmatimonadota bacterium (assembly GCA_023249375.1). Taxonomy (GTDB): domain Bacteria; phylum Gemmatimonadota; class Gemmatimonadetes; order Gemmatimonadales; family Gemmatimonadaceae; genus PNKL01. The sequence continues at coordinate 298,024 of JAHFCT010000001.1, forward strand.
GACGCCTCGCTCATCGTGCCACTCCGCAACGCCGAACGGTCGGTCATCGGACTCCTCGTTCTCGGCGAAAAGAGAAGCGAACTACCCTTCTCGGCCGAGGATCGCCAGCTGCTCGCGTCGGTCGCATCGGCCGCGTCACTCGCGCTGCAGCAGATCAGCGCCCATCCGGTACTGAGGGTGGCCAGCACTGATGACACCAGCGTCGACACGATGGCCGCCGCGTGCGATGCGTGCGGCCTGGTGCAGCGTGCCGACGCGCTGGCGTGTGAACGCTGCGGCGGCACGGTGGCGCCGCTCGGGCTGCCACTGGTGGTCGCCGGCAAGTTCCGCTTGCTGGACCGCGCGGGACGCGGCGCGATGGGCGTCGTGTACCGGGCACGCGACCTGCACCTCGACCGCACCGTCGCCCTCAAGACGCTGCCGCATATGCAGCCCGAACGGGCCGCTCGCCTGCGGCGCGAGGCCCGCGCCATTGCGTCGCTGTCGCACCCCAACCTCGCGCAGATCTTCGGCGGCGAATCGTGGCAGGGCGTGCCGCTGCTCGTGCTCGAGTATCTGGCGGGGGGCACGCTCGCCGAACGCCTCGCGCGCGCACCGCTGCCGGCGCGCGAGGCGCTGCGCATCGGCGTGGACCTCGCCGACGCCGTGGCCACCATTCACCGCGCGGGCATCCTGCATCGCGACATCAAACCGAGCAACATCGGGTTTGGTGCTGGCGACACGCCCAAGCTGCTCGACTTCGGCGTCGCACGCGTACTCGGCCGGGCCGCGCCGGATCTGCAGTTGTCTACCGCGGAACGAAGCACGTCATCGGGCGACTCCGAACCGAGCCAGACGGCCAGCGGCCATCTCGTCGGCACGCCGCTCTATCTCTCGCCGGAGGCGGTGCGCGGCGAAGCGCCGAACCCCACGTTCGATCTATGGGCGCTCACGCTCGTGCTGTTCGAAGCCATCAGCGGACGGCATCCGTTCCGCGCCGATACGATCGCATCCACGCTCGCGCGCATCGCCGCCGATGGACCGGCTGACCTCAGGAGCAGCGCGTCGAACATGCCGCGCGCGCTGCTGGGCTTCTTTGCGGACGCGCTGGCGCCGAATGTGTCCGCGCGCCCGAAGAGCGCCGAGGAATTGCGCGAGCAGCTGCGCGACCTGCTCGCTACTTCTTCGTGATCGGCAGTTTCGGTACGCGTACCAAGTCGCGCGCGGGGTTCGGCGGAAAGTACGTGCGATTCAGCGAATCGATCTCTTCCTTGGTGCGGCCGAAGAACGTGGCGAGCTCCGGCAGCGGCGTGTCGGCAAGCCGGTTCACAAGGCTGAGCACCGCATCCTGCGGCACGCCTTGCTGCCTCGTGTGCATCACGCCGCGCAGCAGTGACCACACGGCGATGCGCAGCGGCTTGTCGTTGAGCAGCCGCTCGAGCAGCGCCACGCGGCTGGCGAGCGGCACTCGCTGCGCCATCTCCGTGGCGGCGTCTCCGAACTTCCGCTTCAGGCTGGCCGCGGTCTCATGATCGGGCGGGCGCGGATCCGGCAAGTTGGCATCGCGCTCTTCGAACAGAAACTCAAAGGGCCGTTCATCGGCGTGCCGCTCCCCGCACACGCTCGCGAGAAAGGCAATGAACGGCGCCTCGGCGAGGGGCTCGAGCCCAAGCGCAGTGAATACGTCCGTGAGGTGAAAGGCGTACCACCGGTCCGAGCTCTCAAATCCGGCAAACAGCATCCCGACCGACTTGGCCGGACGAGAATCGCCTGCTGACACGAACAGGATCGCGCCCGAATCGCCCTGTTCGGCAAGGCCCTCCGCCGGATCCGCGTCTTTCAACACGTAGAACCGTGCGAAGTCGTGCTGCACCGAACTCTCGGGTACCGGACCGCTGAGCGAGGTTCCCGTCCAGCGGGCCGTACGGTGCGCCTGCGTCCGATTGACAAAGGTCACGTCCTGCGCGGCGTTCGACGCGTCGATTTCGACAATCACCGACGCCAAGGGGGACTGCAGATCGAACCGTGATCCCCTGCCGGGGTCGGCGATCGCGGCGTCGTACACGTCTCCCGGAATCCTGAACGCCGTGCGAACCACCCGGGCGACGGGCACCTGAAACACGGACTTCAGTCGTTCACCCTGCGTTCCGAAGACGTGCTGGCACGAGAGCAGCACGAGGCACTGTCGAGACGTGTCCCACGCAAGCCCGCCGGAGCTGCCACTGTCGTAGCCGCTGACATAGTCTCCGGGGCGAATGAGCGTTTGGTTCGCCGCGCTTGCGCGTGGTCCAAGGTCCGAGAGCCCCATCGAGTCGCTCCGGCTGAAGGGTCAAACCACGTTGGGCGTGACCGGCGATGCTGTCAATGCGCGGCGGCGGGTGAACACGTCCAGGCAAACGCTGCTATGAGACCGTCCAGCTTGCCAGCTTCGTGTCGAGCAGCATCTTGGCCTGGTCAAGCACGCGCCGCGATCGCACCTCGAGCCGAATACCCCGCCCCTCGGCATACCGCTTCGCACTCACCAGCTCGCTCACCAACTTCGCCGGCAGCTTGCTCTGCTCGGCGAGCGCCACACCCTTGTCGCCAAGGACGAACGCGGCGATGAAGAACCCGTCGCAGACCGTGAGGAAGCACAGGTTTCGCTTCTTCAAGAGGAGCTTCAGCGTCCAGCCATGCGATGTGCCGTAGTACTTCCATTCTTCGACGACCGGAACGTCGACGTGGCGTTTCAGTTCGTCCCAGTACGCTGCGGTCGTCTTCAACGCCTTCGCAATGCGCGCTGCCGTGGGCGGCGCAGCCTTATTGAGGAAGACATTTTGCGTCATCGCGGCACTCGTCTCTCAGGGAGATGGCTTCGATCGCGCAGTCCGCCACGCGTCCAGCGAGAACGCGCCCGCCCCGCCACACGCGAGCGTGAGTGACGCGGCCGCCAGCAAGAACTCGAGTTCGTACCCACCAACGAATCCCTTCGGCAGTACGGCGAATCCGATGGCGCCGAGCATGTCGCCGACAAAGAGCACGGCGAGCGCGCGCGTGAAGAGCCCGGCGCCGAGCGCCAGCCCGCCGCCAAACTCAAGCAAAGCCACGCTCCATGCCGCGACGCCGGGCAAGGGGACGCCGAGGTGCGTGAAGAATCCCGTGACGCCGGCGTGTCCCATCACGAACAGTTTTGCGCAGCCGTGCGCGACGAAGACGGCCGCCACGGCGAGGCGAAGGACGAGCAGGGCGCGATCGGTGTTTCGCTCGAGCATGGTCATGGCTCACCGTGTGAAAGGGGGCATCGCACGTTTGGGAGTCACCCGCCGTACGGCGTCAGGGTGCACGCCGCGGCGGGAACAGCGCGTTCTGCAAGCGCCGGCCTGGCCCCGCGCCGACGATCAGGGCCAGCAGGCCGCCAATGAGATACAGCCAGGCGCCGCGTTCACCACGGTCCAACGCGACGATCCCCGCGATGATGAGTCCCGTGCCGGCCGCGACCGCAACAAACATTACAATGTTCTTCATCGACAGCCTCTGATGCGAATGGGAGCCGGTGTGGTGCGCGCTGCTAACACCAACAATGCTACGCGGCCACTGGTAGGGCGCCAGACTCGGAAGAGATCATAGGCACGGCCGACGCCGGTGCTCAACGCGCATTCGGCGGCGGTCCGGGTTGCTGCAACTCGCTCCAGACGGAGGCGATCGAGATCAGCATCAGGACAGCGATCACCCCTTGCACCGAGATGAGCGCGCGAGCGCGAAGAACGTTGATGACCGACAGCGCCATCAGCCCCACGGCGATCCAGAACCCGGCGAGACGCCGGTCCGCCAGCGCCGCCGCAATCCAGAGATTGGCGGCAACAATCACCGATCGGCCAATCACGTTCGACACAATCGGCCAGAAGAGCGGTACGCGGATATGCCACCCGAACGGATACGCCGCGAGCCACACGAGAAGCCCAAGGGCGGTGATGACCGCGTTCGCCCTGAAGATCCACACCGCAAAGCGCAGGCGCAGTGAGGGCTCCGAGCTGATTGGCGCAAACCGCATGGGATGTGGCCTGGTCACTCGCAGGCCCGCGTACCGCTCTGACGATGGTTCGCCATCACGGCCTCGCCGCAAACTCAAAACGCACGCGCGCCTGCATCCGCACGCTCACGTCACTTGGCATGAACGGAGTGGTGGCACTGGCAATTCCTCCCGCGACCCGCGACGAAAACTCGAAATACATGCTGTTGTCGGGTGAAAGGTTCACCTCGATCACATTCCCCAGCTTGCCTCCCGCGGCCACCGCCCCAGCCTCGGCCGATACGCGCGCCTCGCGCACGGCAAGCGCGACGGCCCGTTGCCGCGCTTGCGGCGCCTGCGAAGACGAGAACGCCACATTGGCCACTTCCGTCGCGCCGGCGGCCAGCGCGCTGTCGAGGAGCTGCCCAAGGGCATCGAGCTCGGTCAACGTCACGCGTACGGCGTTGCGCGCCACATACGCGGGCGGCCCATCGGTGGACGTCGGCACTCGGCCGAACGTCGCATCGCGCTCGAGCGCGACCGTGTAGCCAGTCGTCATGATGGCCGAATCCGCGAGCCGTTGCCGCCGCAGCGCCGCCAGGAGCGGCTGAATGCGCCGGACATTTTGAAGACCAGCCTCGGCAGCGGTCGCCGCGCGTGTCACCACCGCAATCGTCAGCGTCGCACGGTCCGGCTTGAGTTTCACTTCACCAGACCCCGAACTCACGATCTCCGGGGCGGCACGCGTCGCACCGGTGCCGAACTGAGGGAATGCCGACGTGGGGAACAGCACCAGCAGGATCGCCGCCATCCTATTTCGCATGGTTCCGCTCACATGGTGAGTTGCCTACCGAATTTCCGCACCCGCCGCAAAGTCATACAGTGTCGTCCGCCGCAGTTGATAGTACGCCAGCCAGAACGCGCGCAGCGCCTGGACGTACGCGTTCAACGCCTCGTTCTTCTCGTTCTGCGCCAGATACAAATTGTCAATCGCGATCTTGCCGATCACGTAGCGATTGTACGCCACCTCGAACCGCTTGGCCGCTACCGTGTCCGCCTTCGCCGCAATCGTCAGCGAGCGGCTCGACTGCGTCAACTGCAGCGCGGCAAAGTGCGCGTCGTGATCAAGCTGCGACCGGGTGCGCTGCGCCGTGGCCGCCGCGGTTTCGCGGTCCGACTGGGCGGCCTGCACCTGCGCACTGTGTGACCCCCACTGCCACACGGGCATCGACACCGACACGGTGAGCTGCTGCGCGTCCAGCAGGTTCTTGAACGCATCCGGCGCCTTTGCGGCGGTCGCATTGTATCCGTAGCTCGCCTGCAGCGTGCCGCCCACGCCGCCATTCCATCGAGCCTCGCGCACCGCACGCTCCGCGGCCACTTCCGCCAGCTCTGCATCGCTCATCGACGAGCTGTTGCGGCGCGCTTCGCGCACCGCCAACAGCGTGTCCACCTTCAACGCCGGCACCTGCGCTGTCGCCGCGATGCTTACGGGCGCGTCTGCCGGCAAGCTCAGCGCAATGCGGAACTGGCTCGTGGCCTTGTCGTAGGTGATGCGAGCGAGGTCGAGCGCAGAGCGAGAGCGCAAGAGCGCCAGTTCACTCTGCAACAGGTCGTTCTCGCCAATTCGCCCCACCTCGAACCGCCCCTTGTTGAGCGTGTAGAGCGTGTCGTTCGTCGCGGCGTTTGCAATGGCGTTCGCCAGTCCCAGCGTGGCGCTGTGCAGGTCGAAGAACGCATTGGTCACGTTCATCGCGATGTCTTCCATCGCCTCGAGATACCGTCGCTCGGCGCTCGTGATGCGCAAGTCCTGCTGCGCCCGGTCCCAGTGCTGCGTGTTGGCTTTCAGCAGCGGTTGCGAAATCCCGACGGACAGCGGCGTGGATGACCACGTCGTGATCCCCGTGGTCCCTTTCACCTGCACCTGGCTGAGCGACGAACTGATGTTGAACGTCGTATTCGTCCACGGCAGGCGCTGCACGATGTTCGCTGTCAGCGCCGACTGCGTCTGCTGCACGGCACGATAGAGCGTGCTGCCGTCCGGCTGCACCACCGGGGTGATGGAACGCAGGTACTGCGGCGTCTGCCCGCCGACGCTGAGTGACGGTAGGTACTGCGTGGCAAACTGCGCGTCCCGTGAGCGCGCGGCATTGCGCGCCCCGGCCGCCCCGCGTGCGGCGAGGCCGCGGTTCTGCGCGAAGGCCACCGCTTCTTGCAGGCTGAGCGCACCGGCCGGTGCACCGGCCGGTGCACCCGCGGGCGCGCCCGGCGGCCGCACGCTCGCACCGACGACCGTGCCCTGAGCCCGCACCGTCCCACCGAGAGCGGTACTCTGGCCCTCCGCACTCGCGCCAGCCAGGAGCAGGAGCGCGGCCGCGCCCAGCATTGTCTCAACCCGATGACACATAGAATGCTCACTCATACCGGAGACACGTGATGGGATCCTGACGCGCCGCGCGCTGCGCCGGGATGATGCCAAACGCCAGGCCAACACTGAATGACACGCCAAATGCCACGACCACCGAGAGCGCCGAGACAATCGTGTTGATGTGCGCCAGCTTTTCGATCGCATAGCTGAACCCGCATCCCAGCACGATGCCGGCCACGCCGCCCGCGACCGAGATGAGGACCGCCTCGGCCAGAAACTGGAAGAGAATGTCCTTCTGCGTGGCGCCCATCGCGCGGCGCACACCGATTTCCTTGATGCGCTCGAGGATGCTCGCCAGCATGATGTTCATGATGCCAATGCCGCCCACGATCAGCGAAATCGAGGCGATCGCGCCGAGGACGACGTTGAAGATCGTGCGCGTACGCTGCTCTTGTTTGAGGAGCAACTCCGGCACCGTGACCTCGAAGTCCACGACGGTGTTGTGACGCCGCGAGAGCATGCGCTGCACGACCTCGGCCACGGGCGGCACCAGGCGCGCCTCGTTCACGCGCACGATAATGCGGTCCAGTTGATTCATATTCCGCTGCTCGGCGCGCACGTCCGCGTCCACCGGCGCTTCGTCTCCGTTGCCGCTCGCCGTCCGCGACGCCGCCTCGATCTCGGCCTGCGTGACGAGCGCGCGGTTTCGGTAGCGCAGCAGCATGGTGGGCGCCGGCACATAGACGTCCATGTTGGCGTCACGAATGCCGAGCCGTTGCGCGTTTTGCGCGTTCACCTTGCGGTCGGCGAGAACGCCGACGACGGTCAGCCAGTTCTGCCCCACTTTGATCGGCTGCCCAATGGGATCGACGTTGGTGAAGAACCGCGACTTCACGCCGTAGCCGATGACGGCCACCATCAGCCCGTGCTGCACCTGTGTTCGGGTGAACGGCCCTCCATCAATGAACGCCAGGTTGGTTAGGCGGAAGTAGCTCGTGTCCACGCCCACCAGCTTTGCCGAGCGATGCCGCCCTTCGCGCGTGATCAGCGTGTTGATGACGATCTCGGCGCTGGCGTCATCGACGTTGGGCACCACGCGCGCGATGGCCTGGGCATCGGCATAGCGCAGGCCGGGCGAGTATTTCTTCGGCTGCGCCGGTTGGTCGTCCTTGACCTGTCCTTCCTTCTGCTCCACGAGGGGTGCGACGACGATGTTGTTGGTGCCGAGCAGGCGCATTTGCGCCAGAATCTCCTGCTCCGCCCCCTTGCCGATGGCCAGCATCGCAATGACCGAGGCCACGCCGAAGAGGATGCCCAGCGACGTGAGCGCGGCGCGCATCTTGTTGTGCCCCACCGCCTCGACGGCGGTGCGCACGGAAAACGCGACGTGCGCGACGAATTGAGCGCGGAGATCAGCGCTCGGACGGCCGTCCTCGGTCACCGCTCAACTCCTCGGAACGGGCTTGGCCGGCGTCTTGGTGATCGGCGTCGCTGGAAGTGCTGTTGGTGGTGTCGTTGGTGGGGTCGTTGGTGGTGCCGTTCGTCGCGTCGTTGGAGGTTTGGCGTGCGGCGGCGTTTGCGGCTTCGCGGCCTCTACTTTGTTGACGCTCCGCTTGGATGTGCCCGTGTCGCCCTTCGCGGCCGGCTGCCCCGCCGTGGACCCTTCAAGCCGGTTGATGCGCAGTTTGTCACGATTGGCTGGCGGCGAGAGCAGCACCTGATCGTTCTCCTCCAGCCCGCGCCGGATGACCGCTTCTTCGTCATTCACCGCGCCCGTCTCGACTTCCTGCTTGGTGGCGCGACCGCCCGATTTCTTGAAGACGTACGGCACGCCGCTGTCACTCGCCAGCGCTTCCAGCGGCACGTGCAGGGCATTCTTCACGGCGAACGTTTCAATCGCGTTGCCGGTGGTCATGCCCGGACGCAGCGTCGTGTCGGGCTGCACCACCGTCACCTTGACCTCAAAGACCTTTGCGTCGGAGTTCGGCCGCTGCTCGCCAACATTGGCCACTGCCGCCACCACGCCCTTGAGTTTCTTCGTCGGATCCGAATCGAGCGAGAGCGCCACCGGCTGGCCGACGGCCAGCTTGCGCACGTCGATCTCGTTCACGAACGTCACCGACTCCATCTGTGACAGATCGGGGAGCGTGGCCACCGACGGATTCCACGCCGAGACCTGCGCGCCAACGGTGATCTTTTTCCCGGACCAGTCGCGGAGGTAGATGACCATGCCGGCCGCCGGCGCCTTGATGGTGAAACCGGCCATGACGTCCTGGACGATCTTGAACCGGTTGCGCTGGCGTTCCAGGTCGGCACCCACTTCGCGCATTTTGGCTTTCGCCTGCTCCTCCTTTGTCTTGTAGTCGGTGGAATCCTGACGGAGGGCGCGGAACGCCTTTTCGTAGTCGATGGCTGTCTGCCGCTGAATGCTGGGCGCCTCAAACTTCGACTGCTCCTGAGCGAGCCGTTTCTCCTCGAGCGTCAGCGCGGCGGTGTGGGTCTCCTCCCGCGCCTTCGACAAGTTGAGCGTCGAGTCGAGCGAGGCTTGCTCCTTCTGTGCCTCGGCTTTCTGCATCGCCAGGTTCACATCGTTCAGCGCGGCGGCCAGGGGCGCCCGATCGAGCTCCGCCACCACGTCCCCTTCGATGACGTGTGTTCCCTCAGGCACAATCGATGCGATCTTGATCCCGTTATAGACCTGGGCCGCCTGCATATTCTGCGGCCCGGTGATGTTGACGAACTTCGGCGCACGCAGCTCGCCGGAGGTTGTGACGACAACCTTGAAGTCGCCCTTCTTGACGGTCGCGACGAGCGCGTCGTCGGCCGGCGCGGGGCCGCGCAGGGTTGCCCATGCGCCGGTGGCGATCACGAGCAGGAGAATTGCCGCCACGAGGGGGCGGTTCTTGAGCAGGCGCTTGATCATGCGAAACCTGGTCTAGGTGAATGACGCGTGCGACTGGCCCGTGCACTTCGACCGATGAGGCACGACGACTGCAGTACGGCGCGTGAGGGACGCAACCTTCGTGCGCGCGGGCAGGGGGGAACACACCACGTCGAAGATCGGAACGAACCGCAACGAACTCCGTTGCAACCAGCACCCGCGATGCGAGCATCGGCGCACGCGGGAGGAACATACAGCACGGGCGGCGCCTTCGCCATTACGTTATGTCACCAATGAGCTCGCGCTGCACAACTTGCCTTCATCGGACGTTCGCTTTCTCCAATCGCGCTCCTTGTTCGTCCTGCACACCCATGTACACGATGCCCGGACGGAAACCCGCGATCACGCGTCCGTACGGAAGTTTGATGCGCTCGACGAGTAAACCGTTGGCATCGATCACGTCGTAGATCGCGCCGGCGTCGGTCGGTGCAGTCGTACGCACCCACAGGCGACCATCTGCGTCGGCGCGTGCCGCCCCCTGGCGAAAAGCCGGCCGGTAATCCGGAAGTTCGTGCGCCGTGACAAAGACATAGTTCGGCACCTGAAACTGCTGCCGTCCCGGCCGAGAAGACGGCGTGGCACTGGCACTGCTTCCGCCCGGAATCAGCTTTGTAAGCTTCTCCCGTTCCCTTTGCCATTCCGTCGTCGCCGAATCGACGACGCGCTGCTTCGCGTCGTCGTCGAGCCGTTCCCAGTGGTACTCCAGCTTGCCGGTCGAGATCCACCGGCCGGCCGCGTCGAACCAATCCACGTGGTAGTCCTGCCCGCGCACTACGGCGATTCGCCCGTCGGGCATTAACGCCCAGTCGTCAACGATCGGCATCGGATTGATCTTCACGCTCGTGCGATAGCCGCTGTTGGCAGATGTGACGCTGATGCTCGCGCTTGGGATCTTGATGAACGCCACGGTGTCTGTCGCGCGGGTCTCGAGATCCACCCGCAGCACAGGCGCGCTGTCAGGAACCTCGGGCATGCGAAACGGTTGGCCGGGATCGGGCGCGCCCGTCGTCGCGCCAGCCATGTTCGGCCGCAACAGACCGCGGTAGACGAATCGACCACGAGCATCCACGCCCGGCGTGCCGAACGGCCCGCCGATCATAAAGTTGGCGTCCTCTGGACGGGGCACGGCGGCAACGCGCGCTACCACGCCGTTTTCGTCGATGACCAGCATCAGCAGCGGCTGCGGGTCTACGAACAGCGACGAGTCACCGCGATACTGTAGGAGCCCCGCGACGGCGCTGTTGTATGATCGGTTTGTTGCGACCGTCGTGTCGGCAATCGCGACCTTCAGCGCAAACGTCGAGTCGAGCAGCAACAACTGTCGTCTCGAGAGGTCATGCACGATGACGCCGCCGCCAGGCAAGGCGCGCACCGCGGAGACTGACCCAAGGAGTCCTGAAGCCGAGACCTTCGTGATCGACCCGATGGGCCGGACCACCAATGACCGCTGTGCGGCGAGCGGAGCGGCCGCGAACGTGGTAGTCGAGATCACGACGAGACAACCGAGGCGCATGGAAGGTCACCGGGCAAAGAACATGCGGTAACGCATCCTCAGTCGGCAGCGCCTGCAGGGACGCCTTTCTCGCCAACCGACCGGGTTGAGCACGAAGGTGTCCCGTTCCGGTCAACGTCACCAGAACGCCATCGTGACATTCACATTAGCGTTTGATGAAGACGGACGCCGTGCGCCGCCCTTCTCAATGGTTGCGGCCGCGGCGCCACAAGCGCCGCAACCGACGCCGGCCATCCGCACCAACGCACGGTTTCGCGGCGCGATGTGCCCGCAGAGGTGACAAGCATACTTGACACAATGACAAGTATACTTTACACTTCCGGCACACCCGACGGAGACGATCATGAGTGACTCGAACATCAGTGCCGAGGACCTGCGCGACGCATTCCGGCGACTTCGGTGGTGGGAGCTCACGATTCCCGTTCTCTCTGTCGTGGCGCTCAGAGTGTCGCGGCACGCGCTCATCGTCGGCGGGCCGTCGCTTGGGCTGCGCGTCGCTTGGATGCTGCTACCGGTGCCGTTTTTCGTTTTGGTTTTCTGGGGCATCATCAGAAACGAACAACGCAAATCCGAACTTGAACGACAGATCTCGCGCGTGGCCGCGCAGAGAACCTTGCTCTTCACTGTCGCCCTGCTTCTCTTGCTGGGGCAGGTGGACACGGCCTTCGCACTCGGTGGCTCCGCGTTTGAGTATCGCGACCTCTGGATACTTCCGGTGCTTGCCCACATGCTGTTCAGTGTATCCGAACTCCGTCGATACACGCGCACATGAAGAACCGATTACCCGCGTTGCGCGAGGACCGTGGCTGGTCTCAAGGCGAACTCGCGCGTAAACTCGACGTCTCAAGACAGACGATCAACGCTATTGAGACAGAGCGTTACGATCCCTCGCTACCTCTGGCGTTCGCGATTGCGCGTCTGTTTCGCCGTCAGATCGAGGACATCTTCTCACCGC
>JAHFCT010000051.1 GCA_023249375.1 Gemmatimonadota bacterium
CCACCACCACGCCAAGGAACACAATCATGATCGGTTCCATGGCGGCGAGCAGCGCGCCGACCGCGGCGTCCACTTCTTCGTCGTAGAAGTCGGCGATCTTGCTGAGCATTTCGTCGAGGCCGCCGGTCTGTTCGCCGACGGCGATCATCGAGATCACCATCGGCGGAAAGACGTTGCTCTTGGCGAGCGGTGCGGAAATGGTGTCGCCGCCGGCAATCGATGATCGCGACGCCATGATGGCGTCCTGAATGACGCGGTTGCCCGCCGTCTTCGCCGTGATCTCGAGGCCGTCAAGGATGCTCACGCCCGAACTGATCAGCGTGCCGAGCGTGCGCGTGAAGCGCGACACGGCCGACTTGCGCAGCACGTCGCCGAGCACCGGCATCTTCAGCATCAGCTTGTCCAGCGCGAGCTTGCCGTTGGGCGTCGCATACCAGCGCTGGATGGCGGTGTACGCGCCAAAGCCGGCGCCGCCGATGGCCCACCAGTAGCCCTTGAGCAGGTTGGACATCCCGATCACGATGCGCGTCGGGAGCGGCAGCGCGAGGCCGACGCTGGCGAACATGTTCTGGAAGACGGGGATCACGAAGATGAGCAGCACCACCACCGCGATGACCGCGACGCTCATGATGACGCCAGGGTAGATCATGGCGCCCTTCACCTTGCGCACCAGGGCGTCGTTCTTTTCCATGAACGTCGCCAAGCGCATGAGAATCGTGTCGAGAATACCGCCGGCCTCGCCCGCCGCAACCATGTTGACGTAGAGGTCGCTGAACGCCTTGGGGTGCTTGGCCAGCGCGTCGGCCACCGTGTGGCCCGACTCGACGTCAAACACGACCTGCCGCGTCACCGCGCTCAGTGCCTTGTTCTCCGTCTGCTTGCTAAGGATGTCGAGCGCCTGCACCAGCGGCAGGCCGGAGTTGATCATCGTCGAGAACTGGCGGGTGAAGATCACGATGTCGCGCATCGCAATCGACCCGCCGGTCTTCTGCTTGGCCTTCGCCTGCTCCTCGACCTTGACGACGTTCATGCGCTTTTGGCGCAGTTGCGTCATCACCTCGTCTTTGTTCGCGGCCTCGAGCGTCCCCGTCTTGAGGTCGCCCTTGGCGTCACGTGCGGTGTACTGGTAAGACGGCATTGGAGCTCGTTAGAGAGTGCGGCGTGAAAAAGGCCCTACTGAAAGACGGCTGAGCACTTACCGACGCAACCCGCCCGCCTGCGTCCCCTGACGATTCGGCGGCACATCCTTGGCCCCGGTATCCCCTTCCACCGCGCTCTTGCCGATGAGGCGCATGAACTCATTGGGGTCGCTGGAGACGCGTATGCACTCTTCCTCGGCCACGTCGCGCGCCATGTAGAGCTGGTAGAGCGCATCATTCATCGTCTGCATGCCGAACTTCTTGCCCGACTGCATGGACGAGTAGATCTGGTGGATCTTGTCATCGCGGATCAGCGCACGGATAGCCGGGGTGACGACCAGAATCTCGGCCGCCATCGCGCGTCCCTTGCCGCTCTTCTTGGGGAGCAGCGTCTGCGTGATGATCCCCTCGAGCACGAAGGCGAGCTGGGCGCGCACCTGCGACTGCTGGTGGCTGGGAAAGACGTCGATAATGCGGTTGATGGCTTCGGCCGCGGAGTTGGTGTGCAGCGTGGCGAAGGCCAAGTGGCCCGTCTCGGCGATGGTGAGCGCCGCCTGGATGGTCTCCAGGTCGCGCATTTCGCCGATCAGAATGACGTCGGGATCCTGCCGCAGCGCGTACTTGAGCGAGTTCTGGAACGACTTGGTGTCGGTCCCCACTTCGCGCTGGTTGACGATGCACCCCTGATGTCGGTGGATGAACTCGATGGGGTCTTCCACCGTGATGATGTGGCCGTGCCGCTCGCGATTGATCTTGTCGATCATCGCGGCGAGCGTCGTGGACTTGCCGGAGCCCGTGGGGCCCGTGACGAGCACGAGGCCGCGCGGCTTTTCGGCCATGCGTGCGATGATGGGCGGCAGGTGCAGGTCGTCAAACGTCTTGATCGAGAATGGAATCTGACGCATCACGATCGACACGCAGCCGCGTTGCTTGAAGACGTTGCCGCGGAAGCGCGCGAGGTTCTGGATGCCGAACGAGAAGTCGAGCTCGTCGTCCATTTCGAACCGTTTCTTCTGGTTCTCGGTGAGCACCGAGTAGGCCAGCTGCAGCGTGTCCTTGGGGTTGAGCACGTACTCGATGCGCGAGTTGGTGATCTCGCCGTCGATGCGCATCTTGGCGCGTTCGCCGGCGGTGATGTGCAGGTCAGACGCGCCGCGCTCGATCATCTCTTCGAGCAGCACGCGGAGGTTGACGCCTTGCTGCTGAGGCGCCGCCGAGGGGGCGGCGGGGGGAACGCCAGTCATTGGAGAATCCGGGTCATGGTGTGTCGGCGCCACGCACGGCGCGTTAGGCGCTGGTCTCGCGGAGCACTTGCTCGAGCGGCACGACGCCCTTCAGGGTCTTGAGCCAGCCGTCCATGCGGAGCGTGAGCATGCCGTCCTCGATGCCGCCTTCCTTGATCTCGGCGGCGCCGACGTTTTGCAGAATGAGGCGACGCAAGCGCGGGGTCATGAACATCACCTCGTACAGGCCCTGGCGTCCCTTGAGCCCGTTGCCGCCGCACGCATCGCAACCGCGGCCCTTCCAGAGCGGGACGTCGGCAATCTTGGTATCGAGATTGACGTTGGCGACGAACGGCGCCGCTTCCTTGGATGCGCGCGCGACGGCATCCCGCAGCGCCTCCTCGGTGAAGCGCAGATCGCGGTATGTCGTCTCGCGCGTGAGCTTGGCGGTCGCGAGCTCCTCATCCGTCATCGTGTACTTCTCCTTGCAGCTGCCGCAGATGCGCCGCACGAGACGCTGGGCAAGGATCAGATTGAGCGCCGAGCTGACGTTGAACGGTTCGAGGCCCATGTCGAGCAGACGCGTCACCGTTTCCGGCGCCGAGTTGGTGTGCAGCGTCGAGAGCACCAGGTGACCGGTGAGCGCCGCCTTGATGGCGATGCCGCCCGTTTCGAGATCGCGGATCTCGCCCACCATGATGATGTTCGGGTCCTGGCGCAGGAACGCCTTCAGCGCCGCCGCGAACGTCATGCCGATCTCGTTGCGCACGAGCACCTGATTGATGCCGAAGATGTTGTACTCCACCGGATCTTCGGCCGTCATGATGTTCGTGTCGATGCTGTTCACCTTCGACAGCGCCGAGTAGAGCGTGGTGGTCTTGCCCGAGCCCGTCGGGCCCGTAACGAGCACCATGCCGTACGGATTCGTCACGGCTTCCATCAGCTCGCGCTCGGCGCGCGGCTCAATGCCGAACTTCTCGAGGTCGAGTGTCAGGTTGCCCTTGTCGAGGATTCGGAGCACGACCTTTTCGCCGAAAATCGTGGGCAGCGTCGACACGCGGTAGTCGATGACCTTCTTGCCCATCTTCAGCTTGATGCGCCCGTCCTGCGGGACGCGGCGTTCGGCGATGTTCAGCGCCGACATGATCTTGAAGCGCGAAATGAGCGCCGCCTGCATTTTCTTGGGCGGCTTCATGATTTCCATGAGGGCGCCGTCGATGCGATAGCGCACACGCAGTTCGTGCTCGAAACACTCGAAATGGATGTCGGACGCCCCGCGCTTGACCGCGTCGGTGAGGATGGCGTTGAGCAGCTTCACCACGGGCGCATCGTCGACAAGCTGCGCCTGCGCGGCCGCGTCGTCGGTCTCGGCGTCCACCACCTCGACGTCCGCTTCCGCATCGAGCCCCTCGATTTCGTCGAGGAGCGCGCCCATCTGGATGTCGGTGGATTCGTAGTGCTTCTCGATCGCGTTCTTGAGCGTGAACTCGCCGGCGATCACCGGGAAGATGTCGTAGCGCGTGATGAACTTGAGATCGTCCACCACCCCCATGTTCGTGGGGTCGGCCATGGCCACCGTGAGGGTGCGGCCGTCGCGCTTGAGCGGCAGGACGAGGTGCTTCACCGCCAGATCGGCCGGCACCAGCTTCACGATGCGCGGGTCCACTTCGAACTTCGACAGGTCCACGGCCGGCATCTTGTACTGCCGCGCCAACACCTTGGTCAGTTCGAGCTCGGGAACGAAGCCGAGCTTGACGAGGTTGTAGCCGACGCGCGTCCCGTTCTGTTTCTGCTCGGAGAGCGCCTTCTCCAATTGCTCTTTGGTGATGATCCCCTCGCGGAGGAGGAGATCACCCAGGCGCTCGGAACCGGCGGACGCGGGATTGGCCATGCCAAGTCGATGGACGGAAGACGACAGACAGCAACGAGGCCCGCCCTTCATCGGGTGGCGTCTCTAATGAGTGAAGGTCGTCCGCGGACGGGGGGGTGTCAAGGCACTTTGGATCGCCTCGGGTGCTTCTCCGTGCCCGGCGTGACCGTGGTCCGGGGGACGCCGGAAAACGTCACGCGGCCGCTGATGGCCTTGGCAAGGCCGGGACCGATGCCACGCACCCGCTGCAGTCCGTCGAGCGAACCAAACGCGCCGAATGAGTCGCGGTTGGCGACGATGCGGCCGGCCAGCGCCGGGCCGATTCGGGGGAGCGATTCGATGGCGGCGGCGGCGGCCGCATCGAGGTCAATGCGGCTGTCCGTCAACGGCGGCGGATACAGGATCGGCGGTGACAGTGCCGAGCTCGCCGCGGCGGGCGCGGGCTTTGCCTGGTGAGCCTTCTTCTCCGCGTTCCTTTTTCTCAGCGCCGCGCGTCCCATCTCTCGGCTGGGCGAGCGGGCCACGGCCGAGTCCACGCGGGCGATCTGCGTCGCGAGGTCGCTGGCCGAGCCCGCAACGATGCGCTCACCGCCGCGCGCGGCGCGCCAGGCGTTGACGCCAATGCCGAGCGCGGCCACGGCGGCGAAGAAGAGGAGCGCCTGGCGTTCGGCGGGAGTGGGCATGACCCAACATTCGGCCGTCGCCGCCGCCGCGCGTCATCGGTTCGCCGCAGGACGCGTCGTATCGTTGCTCTTGCCGCGAACCGCGCGCCAGCGTCGTCTGCCGTGCATGATGTGGCGCGGCGGCGGATCAGCGGAGCAGCGCGAGCGCCACGTCGCCGACCACCTTGAGCGACGCCGCCGAGATCTTGTCCATCGTGTCCTGCAGTGAATGGTGGTAGGCGTTGTTCGGCCCGTAATCGAGGTCGATGACGTCGATCACTTTGAGACCGGCCTTCAGCAGCGGGATATGGTCGTCCGTGATCTGCTGGTCGGCGCGCGCGACGAAGATGCCTCCACGCCCCATCTCGGCCGCTTTGGACCAGACGCGCTGGACCACCTCGGGCGCCTGCTGCACCGAGTTGATCTCCTGCGGAATGCGCAAGTCGGCATCGCCGATCATGTCAAACAGGATGCCAAAAACGGGGCTGTATCCGGGCTCGGGCAGGTGCGACGCGAAGTAGGTGGAGCCGAGCAGTACGTCCACCAGCGGCGGGCCAAACTCGCCGTAGTCCTCGCCGTCCACGAAGAGCAGATCGACGCCGAGGGCGGACGGTTTCTTCTGCAGCGCATCCGCGAGGGCGACGAAGAGTCCGACACCGGACGCCGCGTCATTGGCGCCGTCGATTGGCTTGAACTGGTCGGCCGGATCCTGTTCGGCGTCG
Source organism: Gemmatimonadota bacterium (assembly GCA_023249375.1). GTDB lineage: Bacteria > Gemmatimonadota > Gemmatimonadetes > Gemmatimonadales > Gemmatimonadaceae > PNKL01. The sequence goes on from JAHFCT010000051.1 coordinate 5,617, forward strand.
GCCGAGGGACGCGTGTCCCAGTGCGTCAGGTAGAGTACGCGCTCCTTGGCCTGCGGATTGAAGCGCGCGAGCACGTTACGCAGCGGGAGTTTGCGGCCGCCCTTGGTGGTATGCGTCCACGTCTGCTCCACGACGGTCGCGCCTCGTTCCTTCATTTGCGCCACGATCCAGTCGCCCGCCTTGCGATGCGCGTCAGAGCCGGGCACGCGCGGGCCGAACGCCACCTGCGCGGCGGCGTACTTGAGCGCGGCGTCGCCGTCGAACTCGGTGGTGACAACGGGCACCTGTGCCGGCGAGCCATCCCGCTTGGTGCACGCCGCAAGAACGATGAGCCCGAGCAGCAGCCACTTGCCGTCTCTCATTTGATCTCTCCCGCAAAGAACGATACCTGCAGCACCGCCGTGAAGACGATCTGCGAGAACCGCCGGTTCAGGTTGTTGTCGAAGGTGATGATGCGCGCGCCAGTGAGCGAGAACGTCAGATTCTCGGCCACGTCCGCATCAGCATTGACGTTCAGCGCCTGCCGGCCGTTGTCGGCCAGCCGGCTTCGGTTGCTCGCCGCGCTCTGGTTCTGCACCCACGACTGCGCGCTGCTCTGCTGGTAGCTCACCCGCGTGCGGAGGTCGTTCTTGAGCTTCCAGCGCGCCGGCATCCTGATGGCGCGCGAGATGTCGGCGTTCACATCGCGCGAGCGCGACTCGGCGATGCTGCCGGGGAGCGAGTCGAGGCGGTGCGTGGTGCCGATGCCGAACGACGTCATCAGTCCGGTGCCGACGTTCCACGTGATGCTGCCATTCACCGGATAACTGTTGACGCGGCTGACACGCACGTCGGCGGGCGTGCCCTCGACTGCACTGGGCACGACGCTCGACTGCCGCGTATTGAGATAGCGCACACTGGCGGCGAGGCTCGTGAGCACGCGGCTCGCAAACCGCGGACGCACGGTCAACCGGAGCGAGAGGTCTGGCAGCGTCAGCTGCTCGCCGTCAATGACGGTCTGCGTGTTGTCAAAGCGCCGCGTCCAGTTGCGCGAGTTGACGCGCTGCATGCGCGTCGTCAGCGACAAACCGAGCGGCAGGCGCAGGCCGCTGCTCAGCGTCACCTGCGCGTTGGTACCCGCGCTGGTGGCATTCAGCCCGTTCTGCGTGCGGAAGTGATCGATGCCGCCCCATCCGAGCTGATAACCGAGTCCCGGCGTGAACGGCGCACCGTCGAACGCGGACACGAGGGAGCGCGTGGCCTGGATGTCGATGGGCTGCAGCACCTGCACGAGCACCGGCGTCACGAGCGAGTCGTGCAGATAGGCGCGGAGCGCCGCGGGCACGTCGATGTTGGCGCCGAAGGTGATGGACTGCGTGTTGTTCACGCGGCGCGGCAAATGGTAGCCGCCGGTGGTGTCGGCGTCGCGCACGAGCGTGCGCGAGGTGGGGTCGCGCTGCATGGTGTAGGCGCTCGTGAGATCAAAGCGCGGACGCATCCAGAACGCCACGGTCGGCGTGAAGCCGACGGCGGCATTCATCTGCCGTTCGCGCTCGAGGCCGATGTCCATGCCGAGCAGTTTGCTCCGCTCGGCGGTCGCGACGACGGCCGTCGGTGCACTATCGCCGTACTGCCGCAGGTCGCGCAGCGACGCGAAGTCCCAGCGCGCGTGCAGTGCCTCGAACGGCCGGAACTCCACCCCCGCCGCGTTGCGCCAGACATGCGTAAGCCCCGAGACGACGCGCCCGGTGTCCGTCAGTGATTCGGCCGGCTTGAGAAAGGCCGTGCGGTGGTCCTCGGCCCGCGCCATCGCGCTGGTGAAGCGCACGCTCGACGGGTTGAGGCGCACCTGCGCGCTGCGCAGCGCCTGCACCCACTCCGTGTTCTGCAGCCAGACGGGGAGCGCGCCGATGGTGTTGTCCACCCACTGCGGCATCGGCCGCAGCTTCGCCTGCGAGGCCATGTTGTAGTCGATGCCCGCGTTGAAGGTCTTGCTCGTCCCTTCCTGATACTCACTGCGCGAGCTGGCGGATCCAAAGTTGGCGGTGGCGCCGAGATTGTTGATGAGCGGCGCCAGCCACCCGTCGCGCAGCGGCGCCGTGCGCCGGAGCGCAACGCCCACGGTGGTGGCGCCGCTCTTCGGCGTGCGCAGGCCGCGAATGCCGTCGCCCTGCAGGTCGGAGCGCGAGACGAAGAACGGATTGTTGGCGCCCGCCGAGTGATTGACGGTCAGCGGGATTGCATAGCCCAGGCCCGCGGGCAGCAGCTTGTCGAGCCGCAGCGACGTGCCGATGTCGAACTGGTTGTCAGAGACATACGACGGCGTCTCGTTGAGCTGGCGGAAATTGGCGTCGCGATGACTGAAGCCCGCGCGGAACGTGCCGATATCGCCGGCGGTGACGCTCAGCCCCACCTGGGCAGCGTAGCCCGGCGTATTGTCCACGCGCGTGAGGCGCATGTCATCCACCCACAGTTCGAGCGTGTCGCCAGGAATGATGCGCGACGCCCCGAGGCCGCCCGAATCCACGCGCACCATGCCCACCGCAAGGTCCTGCACGGCGGCGAGATTGGGCGCGCTGACGTTGGGGTCCACGGTGTAGACCATGTAGCCGTCGGCGCAGGCCGCGTAGCGGCGGATGTTCACGCCGCCCGGCAGACCGCTGCGCGCGATGAGCAGCGAATCGGCGCCGTGGCAGGCGAGCGAGTCGGGTCTGTTTTGCAGAAACGCGTTCTGCAGCTGCGCTCTCAGCGCGAAGAACTTGTTGAAGTCGACGCGCACTTCGGGCAGCCACGCCGCCTGCCCCGCCCCGGCGCCGACCGGCGTGCGGTACAAGTAGAAGTTGTCGGCATCGCGACCGAGACGGACAAAGAAATTCAGCTCGCCGTCCTGTCCCCAGCCGTCGCCGCGCCCACGCGCCCACACGCGGAGTTCGCGGTATTGCATGAAATTCCTGCTCCCTTCCGCGAAGCGTTGATACGCCTCGGCGCGCTGGAACGGTGCGAGCTGCTGCGCGGTGATGCGCATCGAGCGCTCATTGATCTGCACCCGCGCGTTCTCGAGCCCGGTGATGATCTGGTCGGGCGCATCGGTGACACCCGGCGGCGATTCGTAGAGCAGGCCGCTCGTCGAGTCGCGGTCCATCGTGCCGATGGTCGAGGCCTGCACGGCGCCGAGTCCGGCGCGGTCGCCGGCGATGCCGGTGAGCGTGCGGTCGGCGCGCTTGAGCCACGACGCGCCGGTGAGCCGGAACTGCGCGAGCGGCACCTGCGTGAAGGCCTCATCGCGCTGGCCAACGCCGCTCACCATGGTCAGGCGCAGGGCGCGCACGCGCCGGATGCTCGGACCGCCGGCGACGGTGTCGGAGGGCGCGTTGAACGGCAGCCGGAAGAAGACCCAGCACAGCGTGTTGCTTTCGGTTGCCGCGCTCACCGTGTCCAGCTGCGTCACCTCGCACTTGCCGACGCGCGTGTACGCCTTGGGATCGGCGAGGTCAACCACGTAGCGCAGCAGTCGTTCGCTCTCGCGCTGCGACGAATCGAAGTTCAGCGTATTGTCGAGATCGATGTCGTGCTCGTCGAGGCGCCCGTTGCGCACGGTGCAGTTGGTCTTGGCGTCGCCGAGCCGGTTGAGTTTCACGTCACCCTTCTGGCACATGGCGAAGTTGCGCAGGACACCCGACGAATCACCCGTGAACGGCAGACTCGGCACGACGTCGCCCGGCAGGCCGTTATCGTCACGTTCCTGATTGAATGCGCGAGAGAACGCGTCGCGCTCCGAGTGCAGCGAGTCGAGCCCGACAATGGCGCGGCCGGTGTACGCCGTGTCGCGCGCCGTGCCGGTGCTCGACACGACGAGAAGCGTCGGCGCGACCGCCACCGCGTTCTCTGACACATCACCAAAGTCCAGCACCAGCGTTGGGTTCCGCTGGCGGTGCGCCGCTGCCGTGTCGATGCGTGTCCAGAACTGGATGTTCTCGATGCGCGACAAGTCCGTGCCCGACGTGTTGAGCACGGTGCGGATGGAACGCCAGCGCCGTCCGATGGGTGCGTTGGGCACCGTCCACTGGTATTTGCGCGTGGCGTCGTTGTAGGCGCCGCCGACGCTCAGCGGATAGAGCGTGAGCCACAGCATCTGCTCGGGCTGCTGCAGTCCCGACCCGATGATGTTTACCAGCGGGTCGATCTGCTGCAGCGTGAATGTCACCGTCTGCCCTGCGGCACTCAGGCCGTTGTTCTGCCACGCCATCGTGGCGGCGCGAGAGAGATCGAGCGACGCGGATCCGCCGACTCTCGCCGACAGCGTGCGGCCAAGGGCGGGCTGGCTGCTGTTGAGCCAGGCCGGGTCGGAGAGATTCACCAGCGTTCCGCCTTCGCCCTCGAAACTCTCGAGGTACGCCTGCCCCGCACTGTTGGCCTGCGGACGGCTGGTGGCGACTTCGGCGTCGAGGTGGATCTTTGAAGGGGACGTCGTCTTGACGAATGGCAGGCGCTGCATGGCGCGAGTCAGCGCGGCCGCGTCCCAATTGAACGTCCCGCTGACGCCGGCGATCAGCGACGACTGCGGCTCGTAGCCCAGCGGCGGACGCGTGAACGTCGTGCGCTGGTTCTGCGCGATCGCCATCACGTTGATCTCGCCGGCGTCGAGCGGGAACTGGCCGGCGAAGCCGAGAATACTCTTGGGCGCCGACGCGAAGAGCGGATTCTCTTCGTAACGCGCCGACACTTGGCGCGCGATTGGAAAGAGCGTGTCGGGGCGCAGGAAGGTGACTCGCCCGAGGTCGTAGTCCACGCGATAGTCCGTGTCGCGCCGCAGCAGGCGGCCATCGAGCGTCAGCCGCTCCGAGTTCGGACGAATCTGCGTGGCGCCCAGCATCAGCGTGCCCGCGTCGCCGCCGCCTTCCGCGTCATAGCGCAAGCGAATGCGATACGTCGATTGCGGGTGCTGCGTCGAATACAGATACTCCCCGGGCGTCGTGTAGATGGCCTCGCTGGAGGGATTCGTCGTCGGCTGCACCAGACCGCTGCGCGAGAACGGACGCAGCGAGGGGAAGACGAGGAAGTAGTCGCGAAGAATCTTCGAGCCCGCCGCGCCGCCGACCGTGACGTTGGGGTCGCCGGGACGCGGAAAGAGCCGATTGTCGATGTCAAACGTCGCGCTGTTGCCCCACTGCGCGAGGCCGAAGAGCTGCAGCCAGGTGTCGCTCGGGCCGGCGAGCGGCTTCTCCTGGTCGCCCGACGGCCCGGTGACGATGCGCGCGGTGACCGTGCTGCGCCGCACGTCTTCGCCGCCGACGCGATAGATGGAACGAATCTCGCGGTCGAACGCCGCATCGGTGGGCCGCACCTGTGGATCCCAGAGCAGCGTCGCGTATTGGTCGCGGTCGGTGTACTCGAAGTCCGGTGTGCCGCCCGTGGACGCGATGGTCGTATCGCGGCCGTTCCTCCGCACCGTATATGCCACGACGAGCCGCTCGTTGTTGAGGTTGAGCGGGCGCACGAGCGCCACCCAGAGCAGCGACGGGTCGGTGTAGTAGTCGACGTTCTCGCGCAGCAGCTCGTAGATCTGGCCGCGCCGCGAACCTGGGTCGCCCAGCAGCTTGAACTGCGGCCCGTTGGGATTGGGCGGCTGACCGCCGATGAGCAGGCGATACAGGTAGATGCGCGACGGCCGCACCGAGTCGGGCAGCGTCGCCGCCATCCGCTGGAGCTGCGTCGAGTTGAGCAGGTCGACGTTCGGGAAGTCCGTGAAGCGGTGCGGATCAACCGTGAAGAAGAACCGCCGCGGCTCCACCTGATAGTCCTCGATCTCGCGATCGACGCTCTGCAGCGTGCGGTCGCCCACGGTAAACACACGGTCCTTGGTGACGTTGCCTTTTTGCTGGGCAATGATCGTGCGGAACTTCATGGGCCCGATCCGCCCGGTGGCCTGCAGTCCGTAGTTGCCGCTGGGAATGCCGCCCGTGATGAACCTGCTGGCGGGCGGCTGAAACGTGACGTTTCCCACCTCGAGCTTCTGGATCAGCTCGTCGCCCTTCCCCTGGTAGTAGATCTGGATGTTGTTGGACGCATCGAACTCGCGCTTGCTGTCGTAGTCGACATTCAAATGCACGCGATCGGCCACCACGCCGCCGGTGCGCACGTCGAATTGAAAATCAAAGAGCGGCTGGAACGTCCCCTTGCACTGCGACGCCAAGCTGAAGAACTGGCTGCTGATGCAGCGCTCGTTCTTCGTGCGGTTCACTCGGCTCTCGAGCCGTCCGTTGAGCGCCAGCCCGAGATCGGCGTACTGCCCGAACAAATCCGTCGCCTGCGGGCGCCGCGACGTATCGGCCTTCACCGCAGCGCCGGCAACGACCGCCGCATCGGATGGCGCCGCACGTAACGAGGCGCGGATCGCCGCCTGAAGGCGCGACTGCGCCAGCGCGTCGGCATGCCGCTTGGCAGCCGCCACGGCCCGCCGCCCGATTTCGTCGGGCGTCAGCCGATCGCGCGCGAGGCTTCCGCCCGGTGCCAGCGCCGCCGGCGGCACGAACGTGAGCCGAAACGGCGTGAGCACGGACAGCTCGGTTCGCGCCGGCGGTGCGCCCTGGGACTGGGCCGCCAGCGGCAACGCGAGCAAGCAGGCGGCGAGTAGGCGGAGAGCGCGCACCAAATGGGACTGATCGGGGTACCAGGGACGGCACGAAAGGACGCGCGGCGCCACGGCCCCGCACATCCATAGACCTTGCACTTGAGCGGTCGCCGAGTGGAATATACGGTCGGTCCGACACCCTACAACCCTCGGCGTCACCGGCTGTTTCGCCCATTCTGCGCCCCGGGGCCGACTCGTTGAAGATCACTTCCAAGTACATCCTGAAGGAGCATGTCGGCCCGCTCGTGTTCGCCCTTTCGGCGCTCACGTCGCTGCTGCTGCTCAACTACGTCGCCAAGAAATTCGGCGACCTCGTGGGCAAGGGGCTGCCGGTCCGCGCGATCGTCGAGTTCTTTGCGCTGTCCATTCCGTTCACCGTGGCCATGACGCTGCCCATGGCCATCCTCGTGGCCACGCTGCACGCGTTCAGCCGCCTGGCGTCTGAAAACGAGATCACCGCGTACAAGGCGAGCGGCGTCTCGATGCACCGTCTCGTCGCGCCGGTGCTCGTGGCAGCGATGGGCTTCACGCTGTTCATGATCTGGTTCAACGACCAGGTGCTGCCGCGCTCCAACCACCGGCTCGCGACGCTGACCAGCGACATCTCGCGCAAGAAGCCGACGGTCGCCTTCAAGGAACAGATCATCAACGAAGTGTCGCCCAGCCGTCTCTACCTGCGCGCCGGGCGCATCAACCGTTCCACGAGCATGATGCGTGAGGTCACCATCTATGATCTCTCGCTCCCGCAGAAGCGCCGCACCATTCACGCCGACAGCGGACTGCTGGAGATGTCGCGCGATCAGGTGGACCTGCTGCTCACGCTCTACAGCGGCTCGATGACCGAAGTGTCGCTGCAGGAGCCGGCCCGGCTGCAGCGGAACTTCTTCCGCACCGATTTCGTGAAGGTGCGCGGCGTCGGCAACCAGTACGAGCGCGAGTCGCCGGACAGCATGTACAAGAGCGACCGCGAGATGACCATCTGCGAGCTTCAGGATCGCGTGGAGCGCGCCGCCAAGTCGCGCGACAGCGTCTGGCGATTCATCTGGAAGCTCGACCGCAAGTTGGCGCGCAAGATCCAGCCCGACGTCCTTCGCCCGGGACTCGGCACCGCGTATTGCGGCATGCTGAAGGCGTTGCACATCAAGACCGCGGCAGCGGCCGAGGTGCTTCCGCAGGCAGCCGCCAAGCAGCTGGCGTTGCAGGACACCGCCAGGAAGGCGCAGGCCAACGACACCGCCAAGAAGCCTCTGGTCAACGACACCGCCAGGATCTCAACCGCGACCACGGTGCTGCCCATCCCGCCGCAGCAGCGCGTCGACACCGCGGTCAAGCAGGTGCTGCCCCTCGGCCGGCTCAACGCCGCGCAGTCGATGAGCGACGTTCGCGTCGACTCGCTCCCGATGGGCATGAGCACGGCGATGATCGAAGGCGCGAAGATTCAATTCGGCATGGCCGCCAACATCGTCGACGGCCACTCGGTGGAAATCGAGAAGAAGTTCGCCATCGCCGTCGCCTGCTTCGTCTTCGTGCTGCTCGGCGCGCCCATCGCGCTCCGCTTCCCGCGCGGCGGCGTCGGCATGACCATCGGCGTGTCGCTCGCGGTCTTCGGTCTCTACTACGTGGGGCTCATCGTCGGCGAGACCATGGCCGACCGCGACTACGTGACGCCGTTCTGGGGCATGTGGTCCGCCAACTTCATCCTCGGCACCATCGGGCTCGTGCTGACGCTCCGGCTCGGGCGCGAGGGCACCACCAACCGCGGCTCGGAGACCACCGAGTTCCTCGACCGCGCCCGCCGCCGCGTGGTGCGTCTCATTCGGCGGAGGCGCTGATGCGCGTCCTCAAGCCGCTGGACCGCTACGTGCTCGCCGAGTGGGTGAAGATTTTTTCCGGCACGGCGCTGGGCTTTCCGCTGCTCGTCATCGTCATTGACCTCACGGAAAAGCTCGACAAGTACCTGATGCGCGAACTCACGCCGCGGGACATTGGCCTGGCGTATCTGTATGGCGTCCCCGACACGATGTTTCTGGTGCTGCCGGCGGCGGTGCTGTTCGCGACCGTCTTCTCGGTGGGCAGCTTTACGCGGCACTCCGAAATCACCGCGGCCAAGGCGAGCGGCATCAGCTTCTACCGCTTCATCGCGCCGATGGGCCTTGGCGCGCTGCTGGCGACGGCGCTCGGACTCGGCATCGGCGCCGTGTCGCCGTACACCAATGCCCGGCGCGTCGAACTGCTCAAGGAACGCCAGTTCACCAACCGGTCATCGCGCTTCAACTTCACTTACGCCGCCGAGGGCGGGCGCGTGTACACCATGTCCGGCGCCGATGTCGAGAAGCGGGCGCTCGACGGCGTTGTCATCGAGCGCAAAGGCAAGGACGCCAAGTATCCGACGTACTTTGTGAGCGCGCGCTCCGGCAAGTACGATGCGCGCCGCAAGCGCTGGACGCTGCAGTCGGGCACGCTGCACATCCTCCCCACCGACTCGATGAACATCACGGTGGCGTTCGATTCACTGCGCGACCGGCGCATGACCGAAGAGCCGCGCGCGCTCATGGCGGCGTCCAAGGTGCCGGACGAGATGACCTTCGCCGAGCTGGGGCAGTTCATCGCCTCCCTCGAGCGGTCGGGGAGCGAGGTGGGGGCGCTCAAGGTGGGACGCATGCTGAAGATCGCGATCCCCGCCACCTGCCTGATCATCATGCTCTTTGGCGCGCCGCTCGCCACGAGCACGCAGCGCGGCGGCACCGCGTTTGGCGTTGGCATCAGCCTTGGCACGACGGTGATCTTCCTGATGCTCGTGCAGCTCACGCAGGCCATCGGCGCCAAGGGGCTGGTGCCGCCCAATCTCGCCGCGTGGCTGCCCGGCATCATCTTCGGCTTTATCGGGCTGGTGCTGCTGGCGCGGGTGCGCACGTAGCGGCGGGCACGTCCCGAATGCGATGCGGGGGGCTGGCCAGTTGGCCAGCCCCCCGCATCGTTTCCGGCGCTGTGTCTTAGAAGCTGTACCGGAACGAGAGCTGCATCCGGTAGTTGGAGGAGAGGTTGTTCGCGTCCCACGCCGTGTACGTCGGGTTGAACGTCACGATCGGAACGACGCTGGCACTGTTGGTCAGGACGCTGCCAGTGTGCACGATGGCGACCGTCGCCGAGCAGATCTGGCCGCAGGTGCTGCCCTGGCTGGAGAAGTTCTGCGCGCCCCAGTTCTTGTTCAGCAAGTTGCCAAGATTGATGACGTCCCAACGGATGAGCAGGTTGTTGAGTGCCGGAGCGTGCAGCCGCTGGGCAAGGCCGAGCTTGCCGACGTTCTGGCCGATCGACAGATCCCACTCGTGCGAGAATGGATTGCGGCAGGCGTTGCGCTGGAGGATGGTGCCGCGCGCCTTGTTGAGGCAATCAATGCTCTTGATGAACTTCTCGTACGCCACCGCCTGGGCATCAGCGGCCGCCTTCGTCGTTGCGTTCGTGCTGTTGTAGCCCGTGAACAGAATCTCGGTCGGATCGGCCGCGTTCTTGGGCACGTAGACCAGGTCATTCTGCGACTGGCCGTCGGCGTTCAGATCGCCCGTCGTGCCGCCGTTCGAACCGTACACGTAGTCGTACGGCGCGCCCGAGTTGCCGGTGTACGTGAGCGCGACGTCCATGCCGAAACCAGAGCGATACGACCCGGTGGCCACGATGCGGTGCGGCTGGTCGTACTTGGAGCGCGTGACCGTCTTGTCGTCCAGACGGCCGCTGACGTCGCGCTGATAGCGGTAGTTCGAACCGGCCGTGGAACTGGTGACCGACACGACGTCCATCGACTTCTGGTGCGTGTACGCGAGCGACCCGTCGAAGTTCTTGCTGAACGACTTCTGCAACTGACCCGTGATGCTCCACGTATAGTCGCCCTTGGCGTTCGTCAGGTCGAGCACCGCGGTGCGCGGGCCGGAGGTCGTCGCCGTTGCGCCGGACGCCGTGAGCACGCCGTAGAGCTGGCGGCCGTGCGGATCCTGCGCCACCGGGTTCTTGCCCAGCGCGAGATTCTGGTAGAACGCGTTGTTGACCGAGCTCGACCACAGGCCTTCGATCGTCGCGATCATGCCGTTCTTCATGCGATGGTCAAAGCCGAGGGTGGCCTTGAGGTACTTCGGCATCTTGAACGTCGGATCAATCGTGTTGACCGCGGCGCCCGAGGCCGGGCCGGAAATCGTCGCCGCCGGAGCCACGGTGCCGTTGGGACGCGTGCCGTCGAGGCAGGACGTCGGCGGGGTTGCCGCGGACGCCGACGTGAAGGCGGGCGGCAGCAGCGAGGACGTCGAGGTGTTGGTGAGTGCCGCGCCGGTGCAGGACAGCGCCGTATAGCCGCTGAGGCCCGAGTTGCCGAACGCGTTGGACAGGTACACGTACGGCGGCGGACCGCTGAAGTAGCCCGCGCCGCCGCGCAGCTGGTTGCGCTGATCGCCCGTCACGTCCCAGTTGAAGCCGAAGCGCGGCGAAATCTGCGCCAGGTGCGGCACGCTCGTCGTCTCGCGGTTGTAGTCCGTCTTCACTTCCGCATTGAGCGGCGGGACGTTGTCGAAGCTCGGCTTGTCGTAGCGCACGCCCATCGTGAGGAGCAGCCGCGACGTGGCCTGCCACTTGTCTTCGACGTACGCCGTGTAGTTGTACGTCTTGACCGTCGCCAGACCCTTGTACGGATCGGTCGGCGCCGGCGCGCTGGCAACGTACGTCGCCGTCTTGCCGTTGTTGAAGTCGTCGAGGGAGGCGAACGTCCACGTGCCCATCGAGTTCTGGGCAAAGAGGTTCACCCAGCTGTACCGTGTCACCTTGGCGCCGAACGTGAACGAGTGCGAACTGACCGGAATGGTAAAGTTGTCCGTCAGCTCCACGACCTTCTGATCCAGCGAGTTGCCCTGCGACGACGCTTCGGTGCCGAAAACGATATTGGCGGTCTGCGTCGCATTGTCACTGCGCGGAATGCCGCGGATGGTCACCTGCGGGAACTTGACCGGCACCGTGCGGAAGTCCTTGATGGTCGAAACGTTCGCGAGGAACTCGTTGTAGGCGCCACGCGGCAGGTTGCTCAACAGCTCGAGCACCGTGCTGCGGTTCGTGTTGCTCACGGCGTACTTGTTCGACGTCAGGTTGAAGTTCGGCGACGTCGACGTGCCGAAGCTGCGGCCGAACGACGTGAAGTCGGCCGACGCATAGTTCTGGCGCAACACGGCGCGCGTGTTCCACGGCAGGTTGGCGTCGAACCGGATGAAATAGTTCATGTTCGGGTTCGTGCGCGGGAGCGCCTCGCCCGTGCCGGCATCGGCCAGCCCGTACTTCACCGCGGCCAACTTCACCGCGTCAATCGACGTCTGCGAGATGTACTGGTCCGACGCGCCAATGTATGAGCCGCTCGCCGGGTTGTTCAGCACCTGCTGTTCGCCGCTGAAGAAGAAGAACAGCTTGTCCTTGATGATCGGGCCGCCCACCGACACGCTGCCGTGCCGCGTCTTGAACGGGTTATTGACCGGCGACTTGCGCGTCATGTTCTGGCTGCGACCGTCGCCGTAGATGCTGCCGCGGTAATCGTTGGTGCCGCTGCGCGTCACCGCGTTGATCAGCACGCCGCCAAAGCTGCCGTGGCGCACGTCGAACGGGGACAGCATGACCTGATACTCCTTCACGGCGTCGAGCGGAATCGACTTCGCGCCCGCCGAGGAGCCAGGCTGGCCGGTGGTGCCGAGGCCGAACAGGTCGGACGACGCGGCGCCGTCAATCTGAATCGCATTCTGGCGCAGGTTCACGCCGCCGCCCGACAGGTAGCCGGTGGTCGTCGAGATCTGCGGCACCAGGGAGACGAAGTCCGTGAAGTTGCGGTTGATCGTCGGCAGCCGGCGCAGTGACGAATCCGAGATCGCCGTCGCCGTGCCCGCCTTGGACGGCGTGATGATCGCGTCAGCCGCTGTCGCGGTGATGGTCACCCCGGACAGCGTGGTGGCCGACTGCGAGAGCTTGAAGTCCTCACGGTGCGCTTCACCAAGGGTGACGGTGATCCCCTCGCGCGAGACCGGCGAATAGCCGATGCGACGGACCGTGAGGCGGTAGTTGCCGTTCGGCTCCAAGCCGTTAAGGCGGTAAGTACCGTTGGCGCGCGTTGCCGAGGCGACGTTAAAGCCGTTCATGGCATTGCGCACCTGAACCTGCACGCCTTCCAGCGGCGCGCCCGCTTCGTCGGTGACCGTTCCGGTGAGGGACCCGGTCGTCATGCCCTGCGCCTGGAGCGCCGCGATCGGCGCAAAGGCTGCTGCTAGTACCGCTAATGCACGAATCAGCGAGCGGATCTTCATGTTGAAGGTTCTCGAGAAGGGGTAGGGAGAATCGCCGAACGCATTTCTGGGCCGCTCAAGGGGCACCCGCGCGCTGCACGACGCGCACCTTTTCAGCGGCTTGCCGCATCTGACCACCGCGCGCGCGGCGCACGGTGAATACAAGCACGGAAGTTAGGCTCAGCGCGCAGGTCGGTCAACGCGGAAAAGTCACTAGTTGGTCACGTGACGCGGGCGCCTTTCGGGGGGTAATTCCGCCCCACCGGCAGTCCCGATTGGAAAGCCCGCCCGGCGAGCCCGCCCGGCGAGCCCGCCCGGCGAGCCCGCCCGCGCTACCGCACGCTCCGGCGGCCCACCGTCAAATAGTAGACCGGCACGCCCGCCAGCAGAACGCCAAACACGGAGACCGTCATCCAGCGGCTCTCCGGATTGATGAAGCCGTTGCCCAGCAAGTAGATAACCGAGCCGACAAACAGGAGCGGCACCACCGGGTATCCGGGCACGCGAAACGACGGCGAATAGCCGGGCTGTTTGCGGAGCCGGAAAATGGCCGCCACCGCCAGCGCGTAGAAGGGCAGAAACGCGGTGACGAACGCGTCCGCCAGCTGCTCAAAACTCCGCAGCAGGACAAACAGCGCGCCAAGTCCCGCCGTGAGCGCGATGGCCACCCACGGCGTCTCGAACTTGGGGTGCACCTTGGCCACCGCCGGGAAGAACAGGCGATCATCGGCCATCGCAAAGAATATGCGCGGCGTCGTGAAGAGCGAGGCGTTGAGCGTGCCAAACGTCGACAGCATCACCGTCACCGCCACAAAGACCACGCCGCCGGGACCGAGGAGCTTCTGCGCCACGTCTGCCGCCACGAGCTTGGACGTGCGAATCTCCTCGATCGGCATCACCGCGAGGTACGCGAGATTCGCGGCCAGGTAGATGGCGCACACCAGCAGCGTGCCGCCAATCAGCGCCCGCGGCAGGATGCGCTGCGGATCCTTCACCTCGCCCGCCGCGTAGCTGAGATCGGCCCAGCCGTCGAACGCCCAGAGCGTGGATACGAGCGCCAGCCCAAATGCGGTGACCGTGAAGCTGCCGGTCGGCATGGCCGGTGTGTAATGCCCGCCGGTCCGTGGCATGCCGAGGGCGAAGGCGATGAAGACAATGAAGAGCAGCCCGCCGTACTTCGCCAGCACCGTGAGATTCGTCACGAGCGCGCCAAGCCGCACGCCGAGAATATTGAACGTTCCGGTCAGCAGAATCGCGAGCGCTGCGCCGAGCCGCACCTGCAGCACGTGCTCCGGCGCGACGGGATCAACGCCAATCACGCGGTGGAAGTACTCGCTGAACGTGATCGCAATCGCGCCAAGCGACGCGGCGCGGATCATCACGAGCTGGCCCCAGCCCAGCAGAAAGGCGGGCAGGCGTCCCCATCCGTCGCGCACGAATACGTAGATGCCGCCGGTCTGCGGCAGCGCGCTCGCCACTTCAGCCATGGTCAGCGCGCCGCACAGCGCAAAGACTCCTCCCACCACCCACACCATCAGCATCGGGAGCGGCCCGGGCAGCTTGTCGGCGATACCGGCCGGAGAACGGAAAATACCGGAGCCGATGGTCGAGCCGATGACGACGGCGATGGCCGTCCACAGGCCGATACGACGCTGAAGCGTCGGGGCCACGGGGGTGGTGGGCGCGTGCATCGCGCTAGTGTAGCGAGCGCGGCGCCGCCGCGCGAGTGGGAGGGCGCGGCGAGCGCGCGGCAAGCGCGCGGCAAGCGCGCGGCGCGTCTGTTGAATTGAGCGAGCCGAAGGGCAATTCTTCAGTGTTGCCCCTTCACTTTACCGCACCGTGCCCCTTCCCCTGCATCACACCCTGCCCCTTCCCCTGTCCACGCTGTTGTGGATCGGCATCGGGCTCGTCGTCGTCAGCCAGATCAGGATCCTGCTCTCCACCGTGCGCGCGATGCGCGGCGCCCAGTCGGAGCGCGCGCGGCGCGGCATCGAGTGGGCCTACGCCGTCGTGCCCGCAATCGCGTTGATGGTTGCGCTCGTCTTCACCTGGCAGGCGGCGCGGGAGCATGCGATGCGCGTCGACATGGAGTCACGCGCGAGCCAGACGGAGCCGTCGTGACGGCGCCCGCTGTCGCCGTCAATCGCGAGCCGTCACTCGCCCGCGACCTCATCGCGCTGACGAAGCCGCGCATCATCTCGCTGCTCCTTCTCACGACGCTCGCGCCGATGCTGGTCGCGGGCACGCCTTCGTGGGCTACGATTTTCTGGACCGGCGTCGGCGGCTATCTGATGGCGGGCGGCGCCAACGCGGTGAACATGTACCTCGACCAGGACATCGACACCGTGATGGCGCGCACCAAACTGCGCCCCATTCCCAGCGGCCGGATGACCGCGCGCGCGGTGCTGGCCTTCGGCATCGCCATCGCCACGGCTGCCACGTGGCTGCTGGGTCACTATGTCAACGTGCTCACGTCGGCGCTCGCGCTGTCGGGCTTCTACTTCTACGTCTTCGTCTACACGCGCTGGCTCAAGCGCACCACGCCGCAGAACATCGTGCTCGGCGGCGCGGCGGGCGCGTTTCCGCCGCTGGTGGGCTGGGCGGCCGTCACGGGGCGCGTTGACCTCGCGTCGCTGTATCTGTTTCTCATCGTCTTCTACTGGACGCCGCCGCACTTCTGGGCGCTCGCCCTGCTGAAGCAGCGCGACTACGGCAAGGCCGGCGTGCCAATGGCACCGAACATCTGGGGCGAACGCGAGACCATCGACCAGATGCTCTGGTACACGGTGCTGCTGATCGCACTGTCGGTCCTCCCGGTGACGTTCGGTGTCTTTGGCGCCTTCTATCTGGCGTCGGCGCTCATCCTCGGCGGCATTCTGCTGCGCGGCGTTTGGCGCATCCGCGTGCTCGACGCGCGCAGTGAGAGCTGGATTCCGGTGGCGTGGAAGGTCTACAAGTACTCGCTGCTGTATCTCGCCCTGCTGTTCGTGGCGATGGCTATCGACCGGCACGTCTAGCGCGCCGTGCCGCCAGCCAGACGAGGGCGCCGACTGCGAGCAGCGCGGTGCCGAAGAGCGACATCTTCAGTTCGCTCACGTACGCACTGGTGATTCCCACCACGCCCGCGGCCACGAAGAACGCCGGCAGCCACGGGTAGCCAAGCGCGCGATACGGCCGCTCGGCGTTCGGCATGAGTGCACGCAGCCGAAAAACTGAGGCGGCGCCCAGCGCAAAGAAGATCCAGTCGGCAAAGACCACACCGCCGAGCAGCGTGCCAATACTGCCGCGCGTCGCCAGCAGGAGAGCGAGCGACCAGCCGCCGAGCAGCGTCAGCGCCACCCAGGGCGACCCGAAACGCGCGTGCACGCGTCCGGCGGCGCCAAGCGCGGGCACGTCCGACCCGAGCGCAAAGACAACACGCGCATTCGTGAGCAACGCGACGTTCACAAAGCCGAGAATGGAGAGCATCGCCGCGACGGTGATTGCGGTTGCCGCGGCCGCCCCGCCGAATCGCGCGGCGGTCTCGGCGGCCGGGGCGACGCTGGCGGCCAGACCGTCGCGGCCGAGCGCGCTGAGATAGGTCCCCGTGACACCCAGATAGACGACGATCACGATGCCGATGCCGATGGCGAGCGCGCGCGGAATGTTGCGCGCCGGATCGCGGATCTCGCCGGCAATCATGTTCATCTGCTGCCAGCCGCCGACCGTGAAGAGCACCGCGACAAACGCCGACGCAAAGCCCTTCGCCAACGGCGGCGCCACGGGCACGACCGCGGGCGGAAGCGCCGCGCCCGCTCCGCCGAGCCAAAGCACGAGCCCGCCAACGATAAGCCCCGCGAGCGCCGCGATCTTGGCGATGGTCAGCACGTTTTGCACCGCCACGCCGGGCCGAATGCCGAAAATATTGGTGGCGGTCAGCACGACAATGGTGATGGCGGCGACCCCGACGGGCCCGCCGACCGCGCCGAGCGGAACGAATCGCGCGAGGTAGCCGGCAAACCCCATCGCCACGGCGGCGATCGCCCCGCTCGAGATGAGGCCGGCGTTCATCCACGCCGAAAGAAAGGCCGGCAGCGGGCCGAAGGCCTCGCGAATGTACACATAGGCGCCACCCGCTTCGGGCAGCATCGCCCCCAGCTCGGCGTATGTCAGCGCGCCGGCCAGCGCGACAACGCCGCCCAGCGCCCAGACGAACACCACCCATCCCGCGGACGGCAGCGCGGCCGCGGTGGCGGCCGGGGTGAAAAAGATCCCCGACCCGATGATGCCGCCGACGACGATGAGTGCGGCGGAGAACAGACCCAGTTCGCGGCGGAGACTGCTCATTACACGACCATGATCTCCTGCTGCATCTCTTTCGGCGTGACAACGAGCGTCCGGCCGTCCATCGCCACGTACGCGTTCACTTCCGTGCGCATGCCGATCTCGCCGGGAATGTAGATGC
>JAHFCT010000118.1 GCA_023249375.1 Gemmatimonadota bacterium
GCCCGGGCGAAGCCGCGCGACGACATTGTGCGAGTTCCATCCGCGCTTCTCAAACGCATCGCCGCGTCCCGGCCGCACCTGGTCGTACTGCATCAGGGGCATGAACAGCATGGGATCTGCGATCGGCATCACGCCGTGGAAGTCGGGCTTCGTGACGCCTATGATCTCCACGTCGCGGCCGTTCACCTGCACGGTGCGATTCACCACCTTGCGATCGCCGCCGAACAACAGGTGCCACCCCGCGTCGCTCAGCACGGCCACTGGATGCGCGCCCCGCCCGATGTCTTCCTCGGGCAAGAAGGCGCGCCCGATCTGCGGCTTCACGCCGAGCACCGAGAAGTAGTTAGCCGACACCATCTGGCCGAACACGCGCACCGGCCGCTCGCTCGCCCCGATCGAGAGCGACTCGAAGCCCCACAACGCCACGCCCGCAAACACGTCCTTGGTGCGATCGCGCACGTCGAAGAAATGCGGCACCGAGTTGGAACCGAACTTCATCCCGCTCGAATACGACCGATACAATTGGACGATTTCCGACGGACGCTCCACCCCGGGGAGCGGGCGCAGCAGCAGCGCGTCAATCGCCGAGTACACGGCCGTGTTGAGTCCAATGCCGACCGCTAGCGTGCCCACCACCATGGCCGTGAAGAACGGATTCTTCACGAACATGCGGAGGCCAAACCGGATGTCGTTGCGCAGTGAACTCAGCATCGTGACACTCCGTTAGTCGTACCGCAGGGCGTGCATCGGGTCCACCTGCACGGCGCGCCGCGCCGGCACCCATCCCGCCGCGAGGCCGACGCAGCCCAGTAGCACGATGGCAATGGCCATCGCAATCGGGTCGTGCGCCTGCAGCTCAAACAGCAGCGACCGCGCCAGTCGGCCCAGGCCAAGCGCGGCGGCCACGCCAATCACGCCGCCAATCGCCATCATCACGGCAATCTGGCGCACCACGAGTCCGCGCACGTGCGCCGCGTCGGCGCCGAGCGCCATGCGCACGCCAATCTCGCGGGTGCGCTGTTCCACCGAGTACGCAAGCACGCCGTACAGCCCGATACCCGCGAGCAACGTGGCCAGCAGCGCAAACGACGCCGACAGCGTGCTGATCAGCCGGTCGAGGAAGACGTTCTCCTTCACCTGCTGGTTCATCGTCTTCAGTTCTTCCACCGGCAGGTTCGGGTCGAGGCGCTTGATGAGCGTGCGCAACGAGCCGAGTATCTGCTCCGGCGGAAGCGATGACTTCACGTAGAAGTAGAGCCCGGAAACGCGCGAGTCCTGCCGCCAAGGCTCATAGAAGACCGCCGGCACCGAATCCTTCACCTGGCTGTACTTCACATTCGGCGCGAGGCCGACGATCTGGATGTTCAGCGAGTCCTTGCCGTGGTCGCCCATGAACTTGCCGACCGCATCGGCGCCGAGATTGAACTTCTTGGCGAACGCCTCGTTCACGATGGCGACCTTCTGGGCGCCAAACTCATCGCTCGTCGTGAACTCGCGCCCCGCCTTGAGCGAGACGCCCATGGTCTTGAAGTACTCAGCGCCGATTTCATTGTAGCGCGAATTGCAGTCCGTATCGGGACCGCAGTCAAAGCCCTGCACGCGCACGTCGGTGCCCCAGTTGTCGCCGGAGAGCAACGGGACCAGGCCAGTCGTGACGCCCGTGATGCCAGGCATCGCCGCCACTTCGTGCTCCACGCGATCCAGGAACACCTTTGCGCGCGCGCTGTCGTAGCCGGCGCGCAGGGGTTCTATCGCAAACGTCGCCAGTTGCTCTGTTTTGATCCCCAGATCCACGCGGCTCACGTTGAGCAGGCTCTTGAG
Organism: Gemmatimonadota bacterium; assembly: GCA_023249375.1. Classification (GTDB taxonomy): domain Bacteria; phylum Gemmatimonadota; class Gemmatimonadetes; order Gemmatimonadales; family Gemmatimonadaceae; genus PNKL01. Next base: position 1,822 of record JAHFCT010000118.1, read on the forward strand.
AAAGAGCGCGCTCATGATGAGCAGTCCAATGGAGAGCGCGATCTGTGCGGTGACGAGCGACGCGCGGAAGCGCGCGGCGGCGCGCCCGCCGGTGAGCTGTCCCGCGCCCGCGCGAATCACGCTGATGAGATCACTGCGCGTGCTGTGCAGGGCGGGGAAGATGCCGAACACAAAACCCGTCGCGATGCTGAGCAGGGCAGAGAACGCGATAACCGACGGGTTGAGATTGAAGTGCATCGTCCCCGACGCCTCAGGCGGCATGATCGTCATGATCAGGCTCAGCGTCCATCGCGCGACGAACAGCGACGCCACACCGCCGGCCAGCGCGAGCATCAGGCTCTCGGTCATCAACTGCACGAGCAGGTGGCCGCG
>JAHFCT010000090.1 GCA_023249375.1 Gemmatimonadota bacterium
AATCGGAAGACTTGACGTCCCATTGCAGTCGGCTCCTAGAAGCGGGTGGTGATAGAGAACGAGAACGTGCGGAGCGGCGGGAAGCCGAACGCGTCCACCTGGTTGACCAGGCCGGAGTTCGTCTGGCCGGAGCCGGAAACGCCTGTCTCAGGATCCACGCCCGAGTACTTCGTCCACGTCGCCAGGTTGCGCCCGACGACCGCGAACGTCCAGTCACCCTGGCCCATGATTGCACCCTGGTGGTACGAAACATTGAGCTCGCGGAGCTTCCCATACGAGCCGTTCTCGACGTTGTAGTTATTCGGACCGAGGATGTCGTAGAGACCGCCGATGCCGCCCGGATTCTCCGACCCACCCACGCGCCAAGTGTACCCAGTCGGCTTGGCCTCCTCGACCGACTTGCCGTTCTGATCGAACAGGTGGGAGTTGAGGTCGAACATACCCCATCCCTTGCCCTGGTTGTTGATCTGGAAGCCGACGGTGAACTCGGCCAGTGCGTAGAGCGTGAGCTTCTTGTACGTCAGGTTGCTGCTCCAGCCGGTGCGGAAGTCAGGCAGCGAGTTGCCGAGGATGTGGAGGATGCCCACGCCCTCGCCCTTCACGCCGCGCAGCGGCCGGTCAACAATCGGGGTCCCGAAGTTCAGTGGGTAGTTCCACGGCGAGTTGGCCGCCGAGAGCTTGGTCTCCCACAGGTTCTTCGTGACACCGTCGCGCCAAGAGTTGCCGGCGCCCACCCACACCACGTAGCCATTGTTGTCAACCTGGTATTCCTTGCCATCACCGCACAGCGGCTGCACCGTTGCCGGCAGCACACCGCAACTCTTGTAGAACATGCGGCCATAGATGTTGCCGTAGCGGTTCACCTGGTAGCCGTCCTGCTTGTCGCGGCGCGCCGACATCAGGAAGAAGCTCGTCGTGCCCTGCGACGTACCGCCGGTAGTGAAGTACTCCGGCATGAACAGGTCGGTGATGTACGTCCGCGTGCGATCGTATGTGCCGCGGGCCGACCACTGCAGGTCGCGCTTGTTGACCAGCGGAATGTTGACCGCGAGTTCCCACGTGTGGTTCGACATCGAGCCAGCGTTCTGCCACTGGCTGGAGAAGCCCAGCGACGTCGGCGTTGGCACGTTGAGGATCTGGTTGTTCGTGCTCGAGTTGGCGTTGGTGACTTCGAAGCCGAGCCGGTTGAAGAGCGTGAAGTCGGCGCCCACCTCCGTTTCGGTCGTCGTCTCAGGCTTTAGCAGCTTGTTGCCGGCCTGACCCAGCGAGCAGCCCGACGTCGAGCACGAGTACGTTTCGTACTGCGCGTCGAACGCCGGGGTGTTGCCCGCCGTGCCTCGCGAGGCGCGCACGCGAAGGTCCGTCACGTACGGCATCTTGTACCACGGCTCCTCGCTCGTGCGCCAGACGAGGGACACCCGGCCGAACGGTGCCCAGCGGTTGCCCGCGCCGAAGAGCGAGCTGCCGTCGTAGCGGTACGTGCCGTCGAGGATGTAGCGCCCCTTGTACTCCACGTTCGCGCCGCCCACGGCGCTGATGTTCTTGACCGTCTGGTAGCTGCCCGTCGCCGTCTTGCTGGTCGTCGTGTTGCTTAGCGTATACACATCCGCCACGACGTACTGGTCGCCGCCGGACCTGTTATCATGAATGTTGTCCAAGTCCCACAGCCCGCGCACCTGGAACTTGGTGTGCAGGTCCGAGCTGAACGAGTGCCGGACCGTGCCGGACAGCTGCGCGTTCATCGCCTCTTCCCACCGGTTGACGAGACGCTGGTTGCCGAAGTTGTTCACCGTGCTGACGGTCGTAATCGTACGATAACCCTTCACGGTGTGAGAGTCGTCAATGCGTGACCGGTTGTCGTACGCGAAAGTGCCTTCGAACGTCGCCCAGTCGGTCGGCGTGTAGGTGGTGCTGAAGCTGCCGAGCAGGCGGTTCGAAATGCGCTGGCTGAAGTAGTTCTCGGTGTCATACAGGAGGGTGCCGGCGCCGTTGCCGGACCCCTTGAGCGGCGAGCCGCCGCCGACCACGAGGAGCCGGCCCAGCGTGTCGCGCGCCAAGTAGTTGGTGCCCGTCGGCGCGCCGCGCTGCAGCTGACCCCAGATGCCGCCGTTCGACGAACCGCCCGAGCGCAGGTCGGTGTAGCCCTTGTCGAACAGGACGCTGATCGCCATGGTCATGTCCGAGCGCGGGGCGTAGTCGAGGTTCACGCGCGCGCGGCGCTGCTGCTGGCCGTTGAGCCCCTTGATGCCGCCTGGATCGTTGGTCACTTGGCCGCTGACATAGTAGCGGATGTTCCCCGCGCGCCCGTTGCCTTCGATCGAGTTGATCTGATTCGGGTTGCTACGCGTGATCTGCGCCAGGCCGTTGTAGTAGCGGTATGGCCAGATGTTCGACTGATACACGTTGTTCAGCGTTCCGTCGTTGCTCGGCGCGTTGAACTGCACCGACAGCGCCGTGCGCGTGGTGTCCGCCGCAACGTTGTTGAGGCGCATGATCTCGTTCATCCAGTCCAGCGTGCGCGAACAGGGCGCGACCTGGCTGGACCCGCCCACGCAGAAGCGCTTGCCGGTTTCGTCAAGCTGCAGCTGGTGGTTGATCGGCATCCCGTAGTCAATGTTGCTGAAGTCGGTGTAGCCGAGCTCGCTGCGGAACGTCCACCTGACGCCCTCGTTGCTCTGGCCGCGCTTCGTCTTCACGATGATCACACCGTTGGCCGCCGTCGCGCCGTACAGCGAAGCGCCCGCGGCGCCCTTCACGACTTCCACCGACTCGATGTCGAGGCCGCCGATTTCATCGAGGCTGCCGACGCGCTGAATCGCGCCGTCCACGATGATCAGCGGACCCACGCTGCGGCCGGAGGAGTTGATGGACGTCGGGCCGCGCATCATGATCTCGGGGCTGTCACCGGGCCGGCCGCCCGCCATCGCAATTCGCAGGCCTCCGACCTTGCCGGAGAGCGAGGTGATCGGGTTGAGCGACGGCACCGGGATTTCGGCTGCCGTCACGCGACCCACGGAGAACGGCACCTTGGCGCGTTCCGTCCCCTCGATCGAGCCCGTCACCACCACCTCGCTCAGGCGGTTGATATCCTTCTTGAGCTCGAAGTTGTAGTTGTGCGTCCCGGGCGTGACCTTGATCCCCTGCACGCCTTGCGTGAAGCCGATGGCACGCACGCGCAGTGCGACCGACTGGCCCTGCGCGCGCGCCGCGGGAATCGTGAAGGCGAACGCGCCCATCGCGTTCGTGCGCACATTCACCGCGAGTTCGATGATAATAACGTTGGCGTCTTCGATCGGTGCACCGACATCCGACGTGACCTTGCCGGTGATCACCGAGTTCTGCGCCTGAGCGCTGGCCGCGGGCAGCGCAAAAAGCGCTCCCAGCAGGACCAGCAGACTCACGAAAGCACGACTCTGCTTAATCATGGGTTCATCTCTCTCGCGGTGGAGGGGGCAGCGGGATACGACAACAGCTACTCAAGCACGCACAGCCTGATAGGGCATAAAACAAATACCACCCTGTTGCCGACAAAGGCGGCAGGAAGATACTCCTTATGACTCATCTACTCCCGTCGCGCGCTTCGCGTCACAGCGCTGCGTACGGGAAGCTGGAACCCGCGTCTAGGTCTGTTCCCTAGATCGGCGGGGAATATTGTAACGGATGCGTCCTACTGTCAACTGCGGGGTTCCCTTACAGTTACGACCCGCTCCCGGACACTCCGGCGACCTACCCATCCGCCGCGGCGGCCGGGCAGCACCCGCGCTTGCCGCCCCCACCCCGGAACCCTAGTCTTCCGGCACCCTTCTTATATGAACGTCGCATGACCCCCGCCTCGCGTCCATCCAGCCGCGTCCTACTCTTTCTGGCGACCAGTCTGGCCGTCGCAGGCTGCCAGCGCGAACCGGCGTCCGGCGGCGGCAGCGTGCTTACCGCGCGCACCATGGGACTGGTCTACCTGCAGACCGACCTGCTCGACTCCGCAGAAACGCAGTTCAAGAAAGTGGTCGCCCTCGCCCCCAACGAGGCACTCGGCTACACCAATCTCGGCCTCACCTACCTCCGCGGCGGGCGGCTCAAGGAGGCCGAGACGCAGGTCCTCAAGGCCCGCTCGCTCGACACGGCGAACACCGACCTCGCGCTGCTGCTCGCACGCATCTACGCCGCGCAAGAGCGCGCCGCGGACGCGCGCGCCGTACTTGCATCGCTCAGCCGGCGTGACGAAGCCGATCCGGCGGCACTGTTCGCTCTCGCCCAGCTGGACACGGCCACCGCTGGCGGCTCGCCGCGCGCGGCGCTGCTGCAGCGCATTCTCGCAAAGAATCCGTCGAATCTTGCCGTGCGCGTTGCGCTGCTCGATGCCTTCGCCGCCGCAGGCCAGGCCGACAGCGCGACGCGCGCGCTCGAGGAAATACGGCGACTTCCACCTGAGCCGCCGCGCGAAGCGCTCGCGCAGTTCGCGGCAGCGCTGCCGCTTCTTCGGGCGGGACGGCTTGCCGATGCACGCAAGTCGCTCGAGCGATTCCGTCGCGCGATGGAGCTCACGCCGGCGTATCAATCGGCGCTCAGCGCCGTGAAGGGACCGGAGGGACCGATGGTCGGTCGGCCGGCGCTCGCATTCAGCCCTGGCTTTGACGTCGCGCGCCGCGCGCAACAGCGAGGCGGTGCCATCAAGGATGCCGTGTCATTCGTGGACGTCACCTCCGACCTCGGACTTGCGAGCGGCGCCGCGGCGACGAGTACGCCGGGAAGCGGCGCGCGCGTGGCAACGCTCGCCGTCGGTGACTTTGACGGTGACGGCGTGGATGACCTGTTCACATCGTATGGCAGCAACGGCACGACCACCACGCGGCTATTCCGCGCGGAGCGCGGGAAGTTCCGCGACGCGACGGCGACGTCAGGAGTCGCGATCGCGGGCGGCGTGACCTTCGCGCGGTTCGTGGACTACGACAACGACGGTCATCTCGATCTTTTCGCGCTGGCTGTGGATGGTCGTGCGCATCTCTATCGCAATCGCGCGAACGGAAAGTTCGACGACGTCACCACGTCGGCCCACATCAAGGCCGCCGATGGCGCGACTCGCGCCGTGTTTGTGGACCTCGACCACGACGGCGACCTCGACCTCGTGGCCAGCGGCCCACGTGGCGTGCGCGCCCTGCGAAACAACGCCGATGGGACGTTCACCGACGCGACGGCCGACTTCGGGCTCGGCGGGCCGGGCGACGTGCGCGACGCAGCGTTCGGCGACTTCGACGGCGACGGACGGATAGACCTCTTCGTGAGTCGAGACCGCGGCAGCAACACGTTCTTCCAGAACGTGGGGGCGCGCCGCTTCGAGGACGGCACGGCGGCGGCCGGCCTCGTGACGCCCAGCGGCTCGGGCGTCATCGCAGTCGGTGACATCAACAATGATGGCGCGCTCGACCTCTACGTCGCCGCCGCTGACACCGGCGTCGGCTCACTCTGGATGAACGATGGTCGAGGCGCGTTCGGCCGCCGCCGACTGTCGTCGGCTGCAGCAGCGGTGCTGCGCGGACTCCAAGTGTCGGCCGCTGAGTTCGTGGACTACGACAACGACGGATGGCTGGACCTCGTGGTGGCCGGCATTCCTCGCACTGCTGGCGTGCGCGGCGTCGTGCTGCTGCGCAACAACAGCAAGGGAGACTTCGAGGATCGCTCAGCGCTGCTGCCGCCCACGCTCGCGGCGACCGCGCTCGCGTCCGTCGACCTCGGCCGCGATGGCGACATGGACTTCTTGCTTGCCGAGGCGTCGAGCGGCGTGCATGCGCTTCGCAACGATGGCGGCAACGCGAATCTCTTCGTGCAGGTGCGGCTTGCGGCACTCCGCACGGGCAGCGGCAAGAACAACGACTTCGGTATCGGCGCGAAGCTGGAACTGCGCGTCGGAGACATCGTGCAGACGCGCGTCGTGACCAGCGCCGCCACGCACTTTGGCCTGGGCGCGCATCTCAAGGCCGACGTGCTGCGCGTCGAGTGGCCCAACGGCGTCGCGCAGGTCATCCACTTCCCCGGCTCCGACCAGGACGTGGTGGAGAACGAGGTGCTCAAGTCATCGTGCGGCTTTCTCTACGCGTGGGACGGAGCGCGCTTCAGGTTCGTGACGGACGTGATGTGGCGCAGTGCGCTGGGCATGCCGATGGGGCTCATGGGCGCCAGCACCACGTGGGCGCCGGCCGGTGCGTCGCAGGAGTACCTGCGCGTGAGCGGGCGCGCGCTGCAGCCGCGTGATGGACGCTACGTGCTCCGGCTGACCGAAGAACTGTGGGAGTCGTCGTACACCGACGAGATTCGGCTGATCGCGGTGGACCACCCGGATTCCGTGGATGTCTTCGTGGATGAGCGCTTCATCCCACCGGGACCCATCTCACTCCGCACATATCAGGCGGTGCGCGCGCACCCGCCGCAGTCGGCCGTGGACGACCATGGCGTGGACGTGCTCCCGGCGCTGCGCGCGAAGGACGACGTGTACGTGTCGAATCTCGTGCCGGTGGAGTACCAAGGACTCGTCGAGACGCACGATCTCGTCATGGATCTCGGTGACGACGCGGGCCAG
>JAHFCT010000052.1 GCA_023249375.1 Gemmatimonadota bacterium
GGCGGCGCGCCGAACGACTCGGTCATGAAAGTGTATCGCGAAAAACTGGCCGCCATCGACGCCAAGTTCCCACCGGCGCCGCGCGCGAACGTCAAGGACTTCGTGAATCACATCGACTACGCCGTCAAGCTGATCGGCATCGAGCATGTGGGCATCTCGTCCGATTTTGACGGCGGTGGCGGCATCGAAGGCTACGACAACGCCACCGAGTCGTTCAATGTGACGCTCGAACTGGTCCGCCGCGGCTACAGCGAGAAGGACATCATTGCGCTGTGGGGCGGCAACGTCCTGCGCGTCATGGACGACGTGGAGAAGATGGCGAAGCGGCTGCAGAACGGTTCATAGCAGCGGCGGCACGCGCTGCACGGCCCCCACCAGCGAGCCAGCGGCATCAGCCATGCCACTCTTCGGGCGACATGACGGCGACCTGGTGCGGGGTGAAACGCCGATGCGGTGCATCATGCCGTACCGGATGCCCGGCCGATACGAGAGCATCGTGCTCAACGACTCGACCTTCTTTCTCGAAGAGACGCGCGTGCGGTCGCTCGATCTCGTGCGCCGCATCGTGGAGTCGCCGCCGCAGCGCCTTGGCGATCCGGCCGGCGAGCCGGTCTTTGCCCCCGCCCCGAGCGCTAGCGCGCCCGCGGCGACGCAACCACGAGGCGAAACCCGTCCGGATCACGCAGCCTGAACACGCGCACGCCCCACGCGTCCGTTGGTTCCGTGTCGAGCACCGCGCCCGCCTGCGTAGCGCGCGCGGCGAGCGCATCGATGCTCTGCGCGGTGGTGATCTGCAGCGAGCATCCCTCGCCCTTCTGTCGGTCACGCCCCTTGGCGCCGTCATCCTGCGCAAGCAGCAACCGGATGCTGCCGGCCGAGAGCGACACCGCGATCACCGTGCCGTCGCGTTCGTGCTCTCGCTCCACGGTGAAGCCAAGCACGTCACGGTACCACGCGAGACTGCGGCGGACGTCGGCAACGGTCAGGGACGCGTCGAGGCTGAGCGCTGACAGCGGTTCGGCGGCGCTTGCGCTGCTCGCGGCGGGGACATCGGTCATGGGGGGCGATTCCGTCGTTCGGGAAAACCAGAGGCAGCGCGGGCACACCGTGCTGCTGCGTGTACTACCAACGCGTACCGCAATGCGTCACGCCGCAGGCCTCGGCGCATGGGCAGCCTGCCCACGGGCGTTCGTCACGACGGCACGTACGTCGCGAGAATCTGCGACAGCGCCGCGAGATCGAACGGCTTGGCGATCGTGCCGTCAAACAGCTTGGCGGCCGGCGTTTCGTCGCTGTCGGCGTCGAAATATCCCGTGGAGAGCACCAGTGGCAAGCCGGGCCGGATCGCGCGAATGGCGCGCGCCGCGTCGGGGCCGGTCATGCGCGGCATGTTGCCGTCCAGCACCACGAGGTCGCAGCGATCGGGATCGGCTCGCACCAATTCGACCGCTTCCTCGCCGTCGCAGGCGAGTTCCACGGCGTAGCCCATGCGACGCATCAGCCGCGCCATCACGTCGCGCACCTGCGCCTCGTCATCGGCCAGCAAAATGCGGCCTCGTCCCGTGCGCACCTCGCGAACGGGGGCGATCTCCAACTCGGCGCCGGTGTGGTCGAGCGGCAAGTAGATGGTGAACGTCGTGCCGGTGCCTTCCGCGGAATCCACCGTGACGATGCCGCGGTGGCTGCGGACCGTGCCATAGACCATCGACAGCCCGAGCCCCGTGCCTTCGCCAATCGGCTTGGTCGTGAAGAACGGCTCGAAGATGCGCGCCCGCACATCGCTGGACATCCCGTGGCCCGTGTCGCGCACGGTGAGCACCACGAACTCGCCCGGGACGGCCTCGCGCGAGTGCCGCTTCGTGAACTGCTCGTCCAGCCGCGCCACGCGCATGCCGATGGTCAGCTGGCCGCCGTTCGGCATCGCATCGGCGGCATTGATCACCAAGTTGAGGAGCGCGTTGGCCAGCTGCGACCGGTCGCCGCGCGCGACGGCCGCGTCCGCCGAGAGGGCGAGCGTTACCTCGATGCGTCGGTCCACGGTCCGCGAGAACACGTCCATGACTTCCTGCGCCAGCTTCGTCAGGTCCACTGACTCGTCGCGCGCGTGGCTGCGCCGAGCCAGCGTCAGCATGCCGCGGGCAAGATCGGCGCCGCGCTCGGCGGCCGCGAGCACGGCGGCGGCATCTTCGCGCAGCTGCGCGTTGGCCTGCTCATCGTGGCGCATCAGGTCGGCATAGCCCATGATGCCGGTGAGCAAATTGTTGAAGTCGTGCGCGATGCCCGCGGCGAGTTGTCCCACCGCATCCATCTTCTGCGCCTGACGCAACTCGGATTCCATCCGGTGCTGCTCCGTGAGGTCGCGGATGAAGGCGCTGAACTCCGTGCGCCCCTGCCGGTGCAGCGGCGAGATGGCAAGCTCCACCGGGAGGCGCGTACCGTCGCGTCGCTGCGCCACGGTTTCCACGCGACGGCCAAGCATCGGCGTCGTGGCGCGCTGCCCGTATGCACGAAGCCCAAGCGTATGATCGGCGCGGCTCTCTTCAGGAATGATCAGGTCGGCCAGCAACCTGCCCATCGCCTCGTCGCGGCTCCAGCCAAACGTGGCCACGGCGCGCGGACTCCACTCGTGAACAACGCCCTGCTCATCGATCACCACGACGGCGTCGAGCGCGGCTTCAAGGATCGCACGCGTGCGCGCCGTCGATTCGGTGGCCGTACGTTCCTCTTCCTGCGCCGCGCGCTCGCGCAGCACGGCGGTCATGCGGTTGAAATGCAGTGCGAGCCGGCCCAGCTCGTCCGGCACCGCCGGCTCGAGTTCCACGGAGAGGTCGCCGGCGGACACGCGGGCCAGGCCGTCGTCGAGCACCGCCAGCGGCGCCGCAACCCGGCGTCGCACGAACACCGCGACAACCGGCAGCAGCAGAAGTCCCCCGACAAACCAGAGGCCGACCAGTCGCGTGGATGACGCGGTGACCTCGGCAATATTGCTCTCCTCGCGCCGCACCGCGCGCAGCACCGCGCTCGTCTCCACGTTGAACAGCGCGTGCACGGGCCGCGACCGCAAGTCCGCAACGTTCAGCAGCTCGCGGGCAGCGGCGGCGTCGTGCAGTTCCACCGCGGCGGCCGCGGCCAACAGCACGTTGCGCCACGCCGACTCACGAAGCAGGCCGTACGCAAGCAGTGAGCGCAGTTCCGTTCGGGAGCCCGATGGCGCCGCCATTCGCGCCAGCGTCCGCGAATCTTCCTCTGCCTCCTGCAGTCGGGCGCGTATCGAGCGCAGCAACCCGCTGTCCACCTGCTCCGTGGGCATCGCGCCGACGAGCGCCTGCAGTTCACCCTGCACCTTGTCTACCGAGCGGATGCGGTACTCGCTCTGGTTGTACTCGTTCATCACCGTCGTGCTCTCGCGCGGCAGCCGCTGCGTCGCCGGTCCCACGCGAATCACGAGGATGAGCCCGACCACCGCCACGTACGCAAGGGCGCCAACGAAGACGAGGATCAACGCCTGCCGCAGCGAGAGGCGGGGTGACGACGGCCGCGTGCCCGCCGTTGCGATCTCGGCGCGGTTCACGGCGCCGACTCTTGCGCCGGTACCATTCGCAACACGAGTCCGACGCGTCCGCGCGCGAATGAGATTGGGCCCGTGACACCCTGAAACGGCGCTCGCGTGACGCCAAGCGACCGCAGCCACGTGCGCACGGCGAGCCGGCTCGGGCCGACTGCTCGCACCGCGGCGTCCAGCAGCATATATCCGTCGTACGTCAGCGCATCGACGTCGTTGGGCGGTCGCTCGGACACGCGGTGCCATCGGTCGAGAAATACGCGATTTACCGAATCGGCGCCGGGCTGCCAAAACCTCACGAACCGCACCTGTTGCAGCACCGCCGGATTCACTGGTGCGTTCGGCGCGGTCTGGAAACCAAATCCGTCGGCCCCAAGAATGGGCGTTCCCGGACGCTCTGCTTCGATGATATCGGCGAGGCATCGAGCGTTTGACATGCCCGTCGCCGCCACGACCACATCGGGCTGGCCCCGGCGAAGCGCGGCAACGACGATGAGGCGCTGGATCGAGCGCGCCTGCGCCGAGTAGCACGACTCGTTGGGCACCATGGTCACATCGACCGGTGGATCCGTTCCTCGTGCGGCAAGTTCCGACCGCACGCCATCGCGCAGTCCGGTCCCGTATTCGTCGCCGACATACAGCACGGCAATCCGGTGGGCGCGCAACGAGTCGTACGCATACGATGCGAGATAGGCGCCTTCGGCAGAATCATCGGGAACAAGCTGAAACGTCCAGTCGCCCGCCGTCGTCAGGCGTCGGCTCGTCGCGTTCGGCACCAGGTGCGCCACGTGCGCGTCGCTGTAGACCATGCTCGCGATCAATGCGTTGCGGCTGCCGTTGTGCCCCACCACCGCTATGACATTGCGATTGGCGGCAAAGAAGTTGGCGCCTTCCGTCTCCTGCATCAGGTTGGCGCCGCCAGGCACGTCCCATGTCAGCACGCCGAGGCGCGCTCCGGTCGGTTGCGAGTCGTACACCGCCCGCACGAGTTCCACGATCGAGTGACCGCCTCTCGATACGCCGAAGGCGTGCCCCACCACAGGGCCCGTGCGATCGCCGCAGCCGCTGAACGCAACAACGGCGCCCACGCCAATTGCGGCGCGCACGCTGGAGAAGACCACGCGGAATCTGCTCATCTGGAGTCGGTCATCGGCGCCCGTACCGATGAAATCTCAGGGTCGGCTCGGGTCGCGACAAGGGCGGATACTCAGCACCGGCCACGCCGCCACCGTTCCTCCGGCGAAACCTTCAAGGGACGTCTTCGCCCGCCGCGGCGACGAGAATCTCCGTCCACTCCTGCGCGTCAAGATGCATCGACAACGACGCGACCGCCTCGGCCATGGTCTCCAGACGTCGCGAACCGACAATCGGCACCGGATGGCTCGGCAGTCGCGTGAGCCACGCGTACGCGACCGTTGCCGGCGACGTGCCGCGAGTCGCGGCGATCTGTTCCAGCGCACCGCGCACGCGGCGCGCCGCGGCGTCCGCGTCACGGAACAGCGCGCCGCCCGCGAGCGGTCCCCAAATCAGCGGACGCATGCGCTGCTGCTGGCACTGATCCAGTGTGCCATCCGTGAGCGGCGCGCGATGCAGGGGATGCAATTCAATCTGGTTGGTGACCAGCGGCGTGCGGCTGTGCAGCAGATCGAACTGCGCGGGCGTGAAGTTCGAGACGCCAAACGCCGCCACCTTGCCAGCGCCGCGCAGTTGATCGAATGCGCCTGCCACGTCGTCCGCGTCCATCAGCGCGTCGGGGCGATGCAAGAGCAGCAGATCCAGACGATCCGTGCCGAGCGCCCTCAGCGAGTGGTCCACGCTGGCGCATATGTGCGACGCCGACGTGTCGTAGTGCTTGATGCGATGCTCCGGCCGCGCCGGTGACGTCAGGCGAATGCCGCACTTGGTGATCAGCTGCATCCGCTGGCGCAACGCCGGCGCGAGCCGCAGCGCCTCGCCGAACTGCCGCTCCACCTCATAGCCGCCGTAGATGTCGGCGTGGTCAAAGGTGGTGACGCCGAGGTCGAGGCACTGCTCGAGCCAGCGCAGCCGCTCCGGTGGCGACCAGTTCCAGCTGGTCATGCGCATCACGCCGGCGACCACCGACGAAACCGGCGGACCTGCCGGTGTGAGGGCGACGAGCGTCGCGCGCACGGTCATGGGTGCTGATGCGCCTAGGACTCGAGCTTGTAGATCTCGCGCCGGCCGTGGTCGACGAGTTCGTGATAGCCCTGCATGATCTCGCCAAAGGCCTTCTGCTCTTCGGTCGTGCCCTGCGGCGCGGCCATCATCGTTTCGAATTCCCCGAGGCTCGGCACGTCCATCTCGGAGACGACGGTCCAGTAGCGTTCAGCGCAGAAGTCCGTCATGATGCGCATCGTGGGCATTCCCAGCGGCTTTCCCAGCGTGTTCATGGCCTTGAATTTTTCGACGAGCGCGCGGACCTTGCCCGGCTTGCAATACATGATGTCGCGGACGATGTACATGGCGCCTCCTGAGGGGGGTCTTGACTCACGCAGAACGCAACGCGCACGCGCGCGGCGTCCGGTGCGTCAGGGATCCTGAGTTTCCGGCCCGCGAAGAGGGCCGTCAAGGGCCGAGCGTCACACCTGACCGGCCGGCGCCACGCTTATCGCACTGCGCGCCGGTCCGTGCCAGAGCGTCGCGCGTCTCGGCGTCGGTCCTTGCCCGATCGCTTTTCGATGCCCGACCAGTTGCCGTGCAATCGCCGTCGCTGAGCGATGCGCCGCTCGACATCCGATCTCCGCGTGCCGAGCAACGCCGGCACGTGGTGGCCCTCGGAGTGCAGGCGCTGCGTGATTTCGGCCGCGAGACGCGCGGTCTCCACCGAGGGTGCCACCCCGAACTCGACGAACAGCGCCGTTTGCAGTCCGTGGAAGGCGCGCAACGCGCCCGCGTAGTCCCCAACACGCTCCAGCAGGCGCAGCACGCGCTGCACCTCGGATTCACTGAACGGCGAGAGCGACAGCGCGCGCTTGCCCCAGAAGGCCGCGCCCATCTGCTCGCCACGCTCTTCACACTCGGCGGTGAGATCCCACGCGGCTTTTGCCGCGCGCTGGGCGAGGTGGCGTCGCCGCGCCTCGAGCCACTCGGTGAAAGTGTGCGATCCGTCGACGTGGAACCCAGGGAGCAGTTCGCCGCCGTACAGCTTCAGCGCCTCTTCCTTGCGATGCGCGTCCAGCAGCATCTCAAAGCGCGTCGCGTCGCAGGTGAGCGAGGCGGACACCGTGAGCGCGTGCGTGCCGACGCTGGCCACGGCACCCGGACCGAGGCACGTCCGAAGGAACGAGAGCGTCTGCCGCAGCGAGTTGCGCGCGTGGCTCTCGTCAGAATCCGGCCAAAAGACGCCGATGACCTGGTCGCGGGAGAGCATCCCGCCTCGCTGCGACAGCAGCACGTATAGCAGCACCGCGAGTCGCTTCGGCTGCGTGAGCAACCGGTCGGCGCGGGCGTCAACCGTGCCGTCGAAACCGAGACGTCCAAGCGTAACAACGGTCGCCGGCGCAACGGCTGGCGCGCGAGTGGGCATCAAGGTGGGGAGCTTGAAGGGCGGGACTGCAAACGGCGGCGATGGCTCGGACGGTTCGAATAATTGCGAGTCAGGCGGAGAAGGGCAACCGGTTTCTAATGAATGTCGAGGAACCACGCGAGTCGTCCAAGTTGTGCTCCTGTCAGGGTTTCACTGAGCCAAGACCAGCGCCGGATAACAGGTGGATAACGACGGGCACCTAGCATTGTGCCTTCACCTTCCCGAGAGCTGCTCTGATGAGGACGCCCCCCCGCTTCCCGAGAACGTTGCGTGCGTTGGTTCCACTGTTGGCGCTGGTCGCCGCGTGCGGCGAGTCGCCAACCGAGACCAAGAGCGCCGCGGCAACGGCGGCCTTGAAGCCGACGGCACGCAAGACCGTTGAGTACCACGTCTTCACCAGCGGGGCGGACGTCCGCACGTGGGACCCGATCATTCTCGACGATGCGATCCCCAATTGGGGGACCAACGCCTGCACCAACACACCGCAAGTCGGCCTCAACGCGGACTGGCAGAATGAGCACAATGCCTTCGTCCTCAGCGGTCACCCGTGGGCAAATTCGTACTTCTCCGCGCCGTGGATCAACTCGTGGAACGATCTTACGTCGATCGGCCCCGAAGGACAGAGCTGGACGAAGTATCGTTCGACGGTGACGGGCAACGGCAGCTTCGTCATCCGCCTCCTCGCTGACAACTGTTCGTGGATCTACCTCGACGGCAACCTCGTCGGCGTTCAGGGCGAGAATCTCGACCTTAACTCGTACGGGCTTACGTTGAGCGGGACGCACACCCTCGAGTTCATCATCTTCGACGGCGGCGGCGCCGCCGGCGGCAAGTACATGCTCGAGACGTCAACCAATCCGCCGCCTCCGCTCAACAACGACCTCGACAACGACGGTCATCTCAACGACGCGGACGCCTTCCCGCTCGATCCGACGCGGTGGGACGCGAGCAACTTGATTGCCAACGGCAGCTTTGAGCGTCCCGTGATCGGCGTTGGTCCGTGGCCGCTGTCGCCGCACGACTTCCCCTGGCAGACGTTCAACAGCGACAACCAGGGCCTCACCAGCTGGACCGTGGAAACGAACAACGTCGACACGCAGAGCGGTGAGCAGGCCTTCAAGTTCACCGGCGTGCCGGACGGCAATCAGGTCCTCGACCTGAACGGCGCCACCATCAGCCAGTCGGTGGGCACGTCGGCAAACTGGAAGTACCGCGTGTCATTCGCGATGTCCAAGAACTACGTCTGCGTCGGTGGCAACGCGTCGGTCAGCGTCACCTTTGGCGGCACGACGCAGTCGTTTACCTTTGTTGGCGGCGCCGGCGAAAGCGCGTCGAACATGCGCTGGGATTCGGAGACGTTCGAAGCGCTCTCGTCTCCGGGCACTTCATCGTCATTGCGCTTCACCGCCACGGAATCCGGCGGCTGCGGCGGCCCGATGCTGGACAACGTGCGCATCGAGTCGATCGGACCGGCGGATGTTACGCCTCCGAGCATCACGCCAACCGTCTCCGGCACGCTCGGGTCCGGCGGCTGGTATACGTCGGACGCCTCGGTCTCGTGGGCCGTGAGCGACGCCGAGTCGGCCGTCAGCGCCAAGACGGGCTGCGACGCGACCAGCGTCACGCAGGACACCAACGGCGTCACGTTCACGTGCTCGGCGACATCGTCGGGCGGCACGGCCACGCAGTCGGTGACCATCAAGCGGGATGCGACGCCGCCGGTGGTTGCTGCCAACGTCACTGGAACGCTTGGCCTGAACGGCTGGTACACGTCCAACGTGAGCGTTGCCTGGTCCGTCACCGAGGGCAACTCGCCCGTCACCAGCGCGCCGTGCGTAAACGCCACGGTGACGACGGACGTGAACGGCACCACCGTCAGCTGCTCCGCCACATCGGCCGGCGGCACGGCCACCAAGTCGGTGACGCTGAAACGGGACGCCACCAAGCCGGTCATCGTGTACAGCGGGAACGTGGGCACGTACACGGTCGACCAGACCGTGGCGATCGCCTGCTCGGCGACGGATGCGCAGTCGGGCATCGCATCAAGCACCTGCCCGGGCGCGTCCGGTGCGGCCTACACCTTCGGCGTCGGCACGTTCACGCGGACCGCAACGGCCACGGACAACGCCGGGCTCTCCAACACCGCGTCGACGTCGTTCACGGTGAAGGTCACATCCGCCAGTCTGTGCGCGCTGGTGAAGCGCTGGGTCAACAAGGACGGCGTGGCGAAGTCGCTGTGCGAGCAGCTCTCGAACGGCAACGACGACCACGGCAACGGCAATGATGATAAGGACAAGGCCAAGGGCGACGACGACTCCAAGGGGAAGAGCGACGCCAAGGGTGGCGATGATTCGAAGGGCAAGGACGATTCGAAGGGCAAGGACGATTCGAAGGGCAAGGACGACCAGAAGGGCAACGATGATGACCTGCGCGATTTCCGCGAACACGTCAAGGCGCAGGCCGGGAAGAGCATTTCGGCGGCCAACGCGGACATTCTGATCGCGCTGTCGAAGTTGCTCTAAGCGAATCGGAGGAAGGAACAGGCGGGGAGGGCCGACCACGGCTCTCCCCGCCTGTGCTTACCGGGCGCGGCGACGGCCCGATCGCACCGGTCGCGACTTCGGGGTCGATAGGTCCTTGGCACCTCGCTCGCCCGCCACGATCTTTGCCACCTTTTCGATGGTGCTCCAACCACGCGACGTCATCGGCACGCCAAAGCGCTTGTCGAGTGCGCCGAGGTACCCAATGACTTTCATGTCAGGACGGTACAGCCCGTGAACGAAGCGACCGTCGCGCGCGACAACCTTGAGCAGCCACGGGCCGCGCGCCGGGAACGTCAGCGGAAGCGTCGGCGCGAGACGTGGGCGTCGCGACAGGACGCTCAAGAATCGGACCGTGTGGGGCGGCATGCGCATCCCGGCCAGCGCATCGCCGGCCATGAGGCGCACGATGTCGCGGCCGTCACAGATTACAACTTCCGTGATGAACGGAAGCCGCCGCGCGATCTCCGCGCGCAATTGCAGGCGGCCGACTGGCCCGCGGATGACGAACGTCCCCGCGGCGCCGATGTTCACGCAATCGAGGTGCCGCAGTTCCCTGGCCAGCAGCGACGGCCGAAACGTGCGGTGGCCTCCGATGTTCACGCCCCTGAGCAGAACTACGAGCGCCACGCGCCGCCTCCGTCGATGATC
Organism: Gemmatimonadota bacterium; assembly: GCA_023249375.1. Lineage (GTDB taxonomy): Bacteria > Gemmatimonadota > Gemmatimonadetes > Gemmatimonadales > Gemmatimonadaceae > PNKL01. The sequence continues at coordinate 10,301 of JAHFCT010000052.1, forward strand.
GCTGAACAGGTTGCCTATGAATAAGACGGCGACCGTGCGCTGTCGACAAGCCACGCGCCCGTCACGCTCCGGTCGCCAATGCGAGAGCGGGCGGCCGCTTTCGCGGCCGCCCGCCCAATGCCATTGCCCAACCGCCAACTACTTCTTGCAGTACGAATCGACGAGCTTGCCCGACGTTTCCATCGTCTGCGTGATGGGGCCCATCAGCTGGCCGACGGCCTGCGGATTGGCGCGGCCACCGCGCGTGACGTTGGCCTGCGACAGCGTGATGTACTGCTGCGCCTGACGCGCGAGTTCACAGGCCTTGGTGCCCTGCGGTTCCGCGGCCTTGGCCGCCTGCGCTTCCACGAGCGAGAACGACGCGACGTAGTACCCCGCCACCGCGACGAAGAACCCCGCCTGATTCTTGCTTTCCGTCGCCGAATAGGCCGAGTCGGCAAACGACATCCACGGCACGACCGTGAGGAACTGATCGATCACGCCCCGACGATCGTCCGCCGCCGTGCGAGTCGCCTGCGCCTTCTCGGCGGCCGGCGCCTTCTCGAGCGCCGACTGGCTGGCGCCGGCCTTTGCCGCCGCCGCCTGGCCCGCTTTGAAGAACGTGCTGCCGATGGAGAACGCCTGTGCGCCCACGGCCTGGCCATCGTCGCCGGCCGCCTTGGCATCGCGCAGCACCGCAAAGGCGCTGTCATACTGTTGCCTGCTCTCGTAGACCTTCGAGAGTTCCACCCGAGCGGGCGCCTTGGGATCCGCCGCAAGCCACCGGCGATACGCCGCGGCGGCCTTGTCGCCCTGGCCGCTGCGCCGAAGGTCCGTGCCAAGCACGGTCCAGAACACGCGCTGCTGCGGCATCTTGTTCACCGCGTGCTGCGCGACTTCCGCCGACTTGGCGTAGGCGCTGTCGGCCTGGTAGGCGCCGATCATCTTGTGGAAGTAGGCCGAGTCGGCGAGCGAGGTGTCGATTCTCACCATCTCCTCACCCAGCAGCGCGCCGTTCTTGTTGTCGCCCGAACTCATGTACACCAGGAAGCCGATCTTCATCAGCCGCACGTCACCCGGATTGTCCTTGATGGCCTGCGCGATAATGGGCTTCGCCATCTCCCACTTGCCGGTGGCGCCGAGCGAGTAGACCACGTCCTCGATCATCTGCAGGTTGGTCGGGTCGGTGGCGAGGAGCTGGATGAGCATCTCCGTCGACTTGCCCTGATCGCCCTTGTCCTTGTACGCCTGCACGGCGTTGGTAAGGGCCATCTTGCTCTTCGGATCGATCTTGAGAATCTCGAGCGCGCTGGCAAGAATCGAATCGGGCCCCTGCTTGAAGCCGACGCGCACCTGCATCTCGCAGAGGCGCGTGAGCGTGGCGCGCGGATAGGCGACGTTGCCCTGACGAGCGGCCGCAATCGCTTCCTTGGGCTTGCCGTCACGTCCGAGCGAGGTGCACTTCTTTTCGAACTCCATCTGCCGGCGCGCGTCCTCGACGATCTTCGACAGCACGGACGCAGCGCGCGACAGCTTGTCGCCCTCGGCGGCCGGCAGCGGCTGCGTCAGCGCGAAGTCGCGCGTGAGCACGAGCGTGGCGTTGATGACGAATCCGGTCGCGGTCTTTTCGACCGTTCCCTCGAGCAGTTCGTCCGTGCGCAGCACCTTGCCCAGCGTGGCCAGATCGGCCGTGGACAGCGCCTCATCGTACGGGTAGCCCGACTGGTCGACGACGGTCTTGTACTCAGGGCTCGTGACCACCGTCAGCGAGCGCATAGGGATGTCACTCTCGAGGCGGCTCCGGACTTCTTCAGAGGCCGACACGGACAGCTTCTTATCGCTGCTGTGCAGCGTTCCGACGACAAGTCGGGGGGCGTTCGGGTTCGGCGTCCGGCCGCCCTGTGCCATCGCGATGACAGGCAGGGCGCTGGCAAGCAGGACGGCAGCCGCAACCAACGAACGAGCGGGACCTAGCCGGGCCTTCACTGTTGTCTCCTCCACACGTTGAATCATTCCCCCCCGCCCGGTTCGATTGCGATCCGGACGAGGGCTGAGACTTCAATTAGATGGGCCGGAGACGAACTTGAATCAGTGCAACCCCCGCCTGCGCGGTAGCTAATCCCCTACAGCCACCGCCACGCGGGCCGCCGCGTCCCCATCACGCGAATCGGAAAACAAATGGAAGCACAAATGCCACGATCGCCGCCCAGCCGGCGTACACTGGAAGGTAGCGTGTGGCAGCCTGGCGAATACCCTCAACCCGTGCGCCGCGCATGAAAGTCAGATGAGCGCGGCCGATGAGGGCGAGGTGAACGAGAATGACGACGTTGGCGCCGAGGACGACGACGCGATTGGGCGTGAAGCCGTACGACGCGAGCCGGAAGACGATGGCCGAGAGCGCCAGCACGTCGATGAGCAGCGTCACCGCGAGGAGCGCGAGGTTGATCTTGTCCACCCACCCTACGACGTCATCCTCGCCGCGCTCGGCAATGGAGAGCACCGACATGCCGAGCACCACGAGCAGCAGTCCGTTGACCGTGATGAGGAACTCCCGGTTCACAAACGGATTCTGCCCGCCGAGCAGCGCCATCACCAGGTACGAAGCGGTCATCACGAGGAAGAGCGGCGCGAAAATGCGGGCGAGCACGGAGGCGATGCCCGTGCGCCGGCGGAAGACCACGTCGTAGAGGTACGTGGCGGCGACGGGTACGGCGGCCGCGCCGATGACGCCGATGTTCTCGGCGTACCACTTGGCGGCTTCCTTTGAGATGAGCGTGAAGAGCGCCATCGTGAGCCCGCTGAACACGATGCCGCCGAGTGCGACGAGGCTGCCGAGGATCAGCAGTTCGCCATTGAAGCGCAGGAAGCGGATGCGCGGTTCCGTGTCGCGCCACGCCGCGCCGGTAAAGACGAAGCCGACGAACGCCCAGAACAGAATCGGCAGATGGATGAGCGCCATCGCGGATGAGGCGGAGACCTTGAGGTCGCTCGGCAGCGTGCTGGCGAGCGTCCCCGCGGTCGCGGCGAGAATGACGCCGACCACGAGTTGACGGCGATCGCGCAATTCCCGCCAGAAGTAGAGCGCCACGGCCAGCAGGACGCAGGCGGGCGCGAAGCGCGGATAGTACCACTCGGCGCCCAGCCATATGGCGGGCAGCCGCACGAGCAAGCCGCAGGCGAGGGCAATGCCAAGGGCTGGGCCGAGGGTCCGAGCCGTCAGTTCCGTTTGCGGACCGTCGGTCAGACGCGCGGCCCAGACCCGGAGCACGATGTCATCGGGCCGCTTGGCGCGCGCCTCATTCAGCGATTGCCGAAACGCTTTGGGAGATTCGCGGTAGAGTGACTCGAGGGCCGCCGGATCATTGAGTAGCGAGAGGAGCCTATCCGTGTCCATGATGGTGGTGTCAGTGGAGGTTGTGTCCGGCAGGAGGACCGCGGCCCGCTCGCGTCGGTTTTGCGTTTGACGCATCGACTTTGTATTATAAAGTATCTAGTGCGGTGCGGCAAGAATCAAGACCCAAGGTGCGGGAGGCGGTAATGCGTCAGTGGCTCCGTCGCGTGCGCGGCGCGGTCGGCATGGGACTCACGTGGGCGTTCGGCTGGGCCATTGCCGGAGTGCTGATCGGCGTGGCGAGCGTGCTGCTCCCCGGCCTTCCGTGGGCTGCGTTCTTTGCGGTGTTCGACGCGCCACTGCCCGCGCTTGCCGTGCCGGGCTTCTTTGGCGGCGTGCTCTTCTCCGTGGTGCTCGGCGTGGCGGCGCGCCGCCGCCGCTTCGATGAGCTGTCACTCGCGCGCTTCGCGGCGTGGGGGGCGCTGGGCGGTGCGGCGCTGGCCCTGCTGCCGGCGGCGCTGGTGGCCGTTGGGCTGGCGACCGCGACGCGCGGAATCCCCAGCCTGTGGCAGGGCATGCTCGTGCTGGGTGGCCCGCTGATTCTCTTGAGCGCGGGGTCAGCCGCGGGATCGCTCTTGATCGCGCGACGCGCGGCCGAGCGTGAGGCGCTGCCGCGATGGCCGCGATGGCCGCGATGGCCGCGACTGCCGCGGTTGCCGCGATAACGTGTGGTACGTTCGCTGGAGGCGCTCTGCTAACGCGCCATCCAGCGCTGGCCGCAGCCGGGGCATTCCGGCTGGTGCATGCAGAGGGAAGCGCCACAGCGCGTGCACCGCCACGTGAGCGCCTCTTCCGCCACGAACCGCGTGAGCCCGGCTGACTTGATCTGGTCCAGATTCTCGAGGACGCTGACGCCGTATCGCGTGCGATAGCGGCGATCGAGCGTCTTGAGGCGAGCGCAGGGGAACTCCGCGCAGGAGAAACAGAATTCGTGAGCGCCGGCGGCGCGCGCGGGACAGCGCTTGATGGCGCATGTCACGCAGGCGTTCGACTTGTTACCGTCGCCGGCGCGGCATCCCGGACACGGGTTTCGCACGCGCCGGTAGGCGCGGCACAGGCCGCAGTTGATCCCGCACGGCGCGATGAGATGCCGGTCGCCCTCGCCGCGCGCGCGGCGCATTTACGGCCGCACGCTCGACGCGTTGCCGATGGACCCACCGATGGCACCCAACACCACGGTGAGCGCGAAGAAGCCGGCATTCTGCAGCGACAGCCGCCCCGCGAGGGCCAATGGGAGGATCAGACTGATCGCGCCGGCAAGCAGGCCAATCAGCAGGCCGTGCAGGGCACCGGTGGGCTTGGACTTTCGCGCCACGACCACCGCACACCAGAACGTCAGCGCCGCCTCGAGCCAGGGCATCATCGCGCGACTGATGCCCGCGGCAAAGTGGTTGATGGCCGATTGGTCGGGCGCGCCGCGCGCCTGCAATGCCAGTCCAAATGCGTAGGCGGCGACGATGACGCATAGAACGAGAACGCTCAGGCCAATCGCGGCGAACGCCGCACCGACCACGCGCCGCCAGCGAATACCGGAAGGTGATGAGTTCATAGGGAGTTCGGGTCTGAACCGCGCGCTTTGATGCTGCGTCATTCGCCTGAGGAACGCAATCATCGATGCGTGGACGCCGGAAACGCCCGGACCCCAGGCTCACGTTGACGACAGCCCTGTCACTGTCTATGCTGTCGGATCTGTTGAAGAGACGCGACACGCGAGCCCGAGCCCCCGATGGGAGGGATGATGACGACGGAACGTGCCCCGAACAGCGCAGTGGCCTCCAGGAACATCACGACGAGGATCGAGGACCTCGGCGACTGGCGCGGCGAGACGCTCGCGCGCGTGCGCGCACTCATTCACGAGGCGGACCCCGAGATCGTCGAAGAATGGAAGTGGATGGGGACGCCCGTCTGGTCGCATCACGGCGACGTGTGCACCGGGGAGACGTACAAGCAGGTCGTGAAGCTCACCTTCGCCCGCGGCGCCTCGCTCGACGATCCCAAGCAGCTCTTCAACTCCAGCCTCGAGGGCAACACGCGCCGAGCCATCGACATTCGCGAAGGCGAGAGACTGAACGTCGCCGCCTTCAAGAAGCTGATTCGGGCCGCCGTCGCCGCGAATGCCGAGGTGCTGAAGCAGCGCGCGGTGAAGAAGAAGCCGCGCGCGCGCTGACCGGACGTCCTACGACGTCCCCCATCCCGGCAGCGTGGCCGCCTGCCTGATCCACGCGGCGAGTTGCGCCTCGTCGAGATCGTGTTCGTGAACGTCGATCCAGCGCGCATCCTTGCCGGAACCGCCGCGCGGCGCGGGCACGAGTGACGTGCCCTTGAAGAAAGTCACCTTCACGAAGTTCTTGAACGTGTGGAAGCTGACGAACCAGCCGTGCCCCTTGATGCCGTAGAACGGCGAGTTCCACTTGACGGCCTTGTGCACGCCCGGGACCGAGCGCGTGATGAGCCGGTCGATGCGGCGCCCAGCATCGCTTGTCCAGCCGGGCATCGCCGCGATGTATGCCTGCACCGGCGCGTCGCCGTCGGCCATCGCGATCTGCGGGTTGCCGCCAGAGAGGAGCACTGGCGCTGTCCTTGGCTTCCGCTTGGGCTTCATCGTTGGCTACGGCTTTCCTGGTGCGAATGCATCCGACTGCGGATCCCAGAAGTCGCCGAGCAGGCCGAGGCCTTCGAAGATGCCGCGCATCTCCTGCGGCCCGGGTCGCCGCGACTCCGCGGTGAGACGCGTGCCGTACCACGTCACGGCCAGCTGCCAGAGCTGATCCATCCGTACCGACGGACGACGCGGCAAGTCTCGCGTGCGGCACCAGTCATCGATGAGTTCTTCCGACCGGAAGAAAAGCATGTTGCTTCACGTGAAGACGATGTCCTTCCACCACCCCGCTGCGGGTACCTGGCAGTGAAACAGCCACGTGGAAGGCGCGGGGCCTGACGAGTCCACGCTGAGTTCCAGGGGCGCCCCGGACTGTTCGCAGCGCGAGAGCACCTCCGCGGGACGATGGAGCGCGGCGGGAATGCCCAGCGCATCCCACGCGCAGTTGGCGAAGTACTCCGTGCCATCGACGCGCACGCGATGCGGTGTGGGCACCGCCGAAAACGGTGGCGCCATGCGAATCGCCTCGCCGCCGCGGTCGAGGGCGAGCAGGCGCTGCGCCGCCAGGCGGCCGAAGGAAGCGATCACGTCCTCGCGCGTCGCACCCACCGACGCAGCCACCGCATCAGCAGTCGGCACGCGCCCCGACGCGGCAGTGGCCTGATAGATGGCGAGCTTGACGTCGGTGTCGGAGGTCATGCGTGCCTCGGCGTCTGCGAGAGGTTGTTCATGCGGATACCCGACTACGTCGGGTATTCGTCATGGCGCTTCACCCAGAACGGTCCTCGCCCACCTTCGTCCCGGCCTTTCGGTACGAGGTCGAGATAGTGGTAGTGGATGTTCAGCTTGTCGTTGCCGCGATCATAGCACGAGTACGTGTGGTAGACGGTGCCGTCGGCGTCCTTGACGAATATGCTGTGTCCTTCGCGTTCGCGCGCCTTGGGATCGCGCAGTTCGAAGTTGTACAGCGCACGCTTCGCCTGCATCTCCTCCGGCGTGAAGGACGCCTGATAATCGTAGTTGAAGCCGCTGGCGCCGGACGACACCCAGTCGAACGTCCAACCCATGCGCTTCTGGTACTCGACCAGCTTGTCGTAGGGTGCTCGCGACACCACGACAAACCCCACGTCGCGGTGCGCGAGGTGCACGGGAATGCCGCCGAACCCGTCGGCGCGGAGCGAGCAATGCGGGCACCCTGCCTTGTCGTCCGGATGGAACATGAAGTGGTACACGATCAGCTGACTCTTGCCGGCAAAAAGGTCGCCGAGCGTTTGACGCCCGCGCGCACCGTCAAAGAAGTATTCGGTCGTGACCTTCTCCCAGGGCAAGGCGCGCTGCAACGCGCTCATTTCCTCGGAGAGCCGCGTGAATGCCTTCTCCTTTACCAGCAGCTCGCGACGCTCGGCGAGCCATTCGTCGTGCGACACCACGGGATGATCGGAGTGCGCGCGTGTGCGTTCGTCTGCCATTGAGGCTCCCGCGATGGATTGAAGAGTGAGGCTAGCGAAGAACGCCCGTGATTGGTCGGTGGCCGGATCCGCCAGCGTTCATCGCCATGGTTCGATGCGCCCGGTGCGATCGCTCTGCAACGCGATCCGATTGCCGTCGGGACTCCTCCACCGGCGACCTGTGCCAAAGTGCGAGATGCGGCGCGACCCCGATTTGTCAGCACCCGCGATCGATACATAGAGTGGGACAACGATGGCCACGCATAGCCGCGTGCGGAGGCGACGCTCGGAAGTCATCGAGCTACTCCGACGTGGGACGGTGGGTTGGCCTGCGAGACGACGCCTCTCGGCGAGTCAGCGTGACGCGCGCGAAAGGACGCCGCACACCCGCGCTATCGTTGTCCATATGCCATTGCCAGCCATCAATGGCCTTGCGGTAGACAAAGGTGGTATGAAAGCGGGCAGTCGCTGAATAGCGAAACAGAAACGAGACCGAATCGCCGACGACCTTGCCGCGTCCAACGCCCTGCTGGTCGAACGCGGCGCTGCCGGTGTTGTCCATCCACAGGCAGGCGTACTCACCCGACTTGGGGTCTCGGCCAAAGAGGACGACCGCCTCATACGCCGGGCCGCCACGTGGCGCGCGCTCGCGCGACACTTCGTGCATCTGCACGTACTCGCGCCCCAGCATCCACTCGAACGTCACGTCGTGCGTCGTCTGCTGCCGCGCAATTGTCCCCGTAAGCACCCATCGGCCGACGAGCCGATCAAACAACGAGTCAGCCGACAGCGACTGCGCCGTGAGCGGCGGCGTGCTCAACACGAACAGCGCGAGCAGTCGAAGGAGCGTTCCCGATGCGCTCATCCTGCTCACCTCGCGCCGGACACGGAGTCTGCATCGCCCGGGAGGCGGCGTGTCCCGGCACTCGGGGAGAGTTCCCCGGCGTCGTTCGCGATCGCCGCGTGCTCCGTCGTCGACGAGGGCACGCGCGTCCCGACGCGGCGCAGTGCGGCACGATCGGTCTGCAACAGTCGCACGTACGTGATCCACGACAGCACGGCGGTAGCCGCCGTGAGGCCGCCGAGCAGTGCCAGCAGCCAGCCTGGGGCGCCAACGGCCGCGGCGGCGACCGTGCCTGCCACCAGAATTCCCAGATGCCACGTGAGTGGCATCATCGCCGAAGACTGCGACACGGACGTCGCGGGATGCTCGGCGCGCGATTTGGAAACCAACAAGGGGGACATTGCAGCCTCACTGCCAGATGCGGGGGAGCGGCACCACCGTGACGAGCGCCGCCAGCAGAATCAGCACGCCTCGAATCTTTGCTCGGCGCAGACAATCCGCCAGCGGCGGCGCGGCCGGTCGTGTGGCATCCTCACCCGAGCGATATAGTTCGACATGGCACGACGGCGCTCTCTCGCACGTCTCGTGGTACTGCTCGGACTCGGCGTGATGCCGGTCCATCCGCTGGCCGCGCAGGAGCAGGCTGGCGATAGCGACCATTCCATTCGCGGCGTGCTGCGGAATGGCGCGTTGCTGTCACTGCACGCGCTCACATCTGCCTGCCCGCCCTTCGTCGCGCGCGCCCCGAAGGTGTCGGAAATGTACGTGCCGGAGGACAAGCCGCTGCGCGCGTGGTGCGCGGTGGATTCCACGTATGCCCTTCCCCACGCGGACGGGCGCCGGTGGATGGCCGCGGTCTACGGCACGCGGCTCGAGTACGAGCCCAACGACGAGCAGAAGAAGTACATCCTGACGCCGCGGGATACCGACGTGTTCGTGACCGCCGTGCTCTACTCGGCGGAGTCGGCGCCACCGCGTCCGCCGGCCGCGTCCCGCTGGCGCGCCGAATGGATGACGACGGTGGCGCAGCGGCTCGTATACAACGCCTACCCGGAGCTCGTGGGCCGTTCCGATGGCTCCGCGCTCGTCGCCATCCGCTTTTGCATCAATGGCACTGGCGGGTGCTGGCAGGAGTACCTGCACCGCGTGCATGGGCGCTGGACGAAGGTGGAGGAAGCATGGCGCGCGCAGCTCCCTCAATTTTCGGAGGGCGTTGTCGGCAAGGGCGCGGGCATCACGCTGCAGACGCTGAGCGGAAGCTACGGCGTGTACGGACCCGGCGACGGCAACTGCTGCCCTTCGCACGAGCTCTTGGTCGCGCTCACGCTTCGCCGAGATTCGCTCGGCCTCAAGTCGTGGCGCGTGCAGAAGAGCGAGCCGTAGTGGTCGGCCGCGGCAACGCGTTAGGATGAACGCAGTCGTGTGCCGCGCGCCCGCACCGACAGTGCGGCGGAGACCGTCAAGCAGGCACTGAGCACCAGGGCAACGGCCCACACGCCGAACCACGCGCGTGCGCCAAGGTAGTACGCCGTGCCCGCCGCACACAGCATCGACGTGACCAGCATCGCGCCGGCGCGAAGGACGATTGCGCGCCGCGATTCGCTCGTGCGTCGCGTCACCGCCAACACCATCAGGGCGCCCACTCCCGACGATACGGCCATCCACAGCATCCGGAAATCATGCGCCGTGCTCAAGGCGCGCATCGCACCGAAGCCAAACGGTGCGAGTCCGAAGAGGACGGCCGCGAGAACGATAAGACGGGCGCGAGATTGGTCTGCCATTGGTAATCCCGAGGTTCGCTACTGCGCGTGATGAATGGTGGTGCCGCACGAGAGGCGCGTTTAGGTGCCAGCTCGCGGATCGCCGCGATTCTCCTGCACTTCGTACCGAAGCTCCACGATCCCGTTCTTGTACGCCTTGGCTTCCGCGAGATGCAGGGCGACGTCGCGTCCGAGTTTCTCGAAGAATGGGATTCCCTCTCCAATCGCGACCGGCAGGATCGAGTAGCGCACCTCGTCGGCCAGCCCGCGACGCAGGCACTCCGAGCACACGGCACCGCCGCCAACAACCCAAATGCTCTTGAACGCCGGACGCAGGCGGTCATTCACGAACGGCGCGAGATCGCCCGCGTGAAACTCGACGGTGTCGCGTGTTCGCGGCAGGTCGCGCGTGGTGAGGACGAACGTCGGCTTGTCGCCGTACGACCAGCCCAGCCCCTGCGCTTCGAATCGGAGCGCGGTCTCGTACGTGCGCGATCCCATGACATAGCAGTCGATGGTCTTGAGAAACGCGTCAACGAAACCCGGATCCATCGTCGCGCCGTCGGCGAACTCGTCCGAGGTTTCGAGCCAGTCGACGCGTCCGTCCTTGCGGGCGATGAAGCCGTCGAGGCTGGCCGCCATGTGGATCGTTACGAGCGAATCTTGAGTCGTCACGTGCCTATCCGGTTATCGAGGGGGGAACGCTCGCCGTCGTGCGGCCGGCGCTGTCAGGAAGAACGGGCCGGTGCACCTCATCTCCGCCCATGCACAGGGAGGAACAGCAGGCCCACGGCCAGTCCAGATGCCGCCGTCAAGGCCAGCGTTGGCCAATTGCTCAGTCCATCCGCAAGCAGCCGCATCGCACTCGCGATCAGCAATGGCCAAAACAAGAGGACGCCCGTGACGCTGCCGGGACAGTATCGCTTCGCGTGCGCCGCCGCGATCACGTGCGAAAGTCCATTGGTGGCGAGGAACGCCACATACCAAAAGAAGGCGGCGAAACCAATGGCGCCCGACACGGTCAGCGCCAACAGGCAGCCCGCAAGGATGCCGCCAGCATTCAGGCTCACGTAGTAGCGCGTCCCCTTCACGCGTCGCGCATTGTGCCGCTGCATCCACGACACGAAGCCGCCAGGATAGCCGAACTCCTCCGTGACGTGGACAGCGAGGCACACGGGCAGCGCCCACAGCAGGTGCTGGATTGATGGCAGCGACATGCACCTCTCCTCTCGTTGTGCCGCTCGCCACGCGCGCGGCACCGGCGGCCTACACGGGTATGGGCGCGGAGGCTGAACCGACGCGCCGGACCATGATGCGATCCGTCTGCGGATCGCTCCCGACCATGAAGATGTGCGAACCGACGTCGATGAATTCGTTCTTGCGGTAGAAGGCCTTGGCGCGCTCGTTGCGCTCCCAGACACCGAGCCAGAGCGTGCGCGCACCGTTGCTGAGCGCCTGCGCATCGACGGCGTTCATCAGCTGGTGCGCGAGGCCTTGTCCCTGCCATGCGCGCACGACGTAGAACCGCCACAGCTCCAGCGCCGACTCGCCGGCAACGCACGCCGGCGCCGGTCCGCGGCGAAGCTGCGCGTAGCCCGCCAACACGCCGCCCGCCTCGGCGAGCAGCGTCGTCATGTCGGGATCGGAGAGTTCTCGCCCTTGCTGTGGCACCCCGTACGCCTGCGACAGGTGCGCGGCGAGATCCTCGGGGTGATTGTCCGCGCCGAACGTGTCAGTGAACGTGCGCGCCGCGAGTTCGGCGAGCGCGGCGGCGTCCGCCGGGACGCCGCGTCGAATGGAGAGGTTCATCGAGCGATTCAACCAGCCAGCTCTGCAAGCACGCGCCCGACCCCCGCGCTCGTCGCCGCCTGACGCACCGTCCTTCCCTTGCCATCCCGATCCGTCAGTCGCGCGCCACGCTCGAGCAACAGGCCAATGATATCCGCCTGTTGCGCTCGCGCGAACTCAGACCCACTGCCGGCTCGGCCCGTGGACTGAACGGCAAGGTGCAGCGGCGTTGCCCCCGACCTGTTCCGCTGCCGCACCTGCGCACCACCCTCCAGCAGCGCGCGCACGGCAGCGGCGGAGCGCGTGCGCACCGCCCGGTGCAACGGCGCCACTCCCGACATGTCGACCGCGTTGGCATCGGCGCCAGAGGCGAGCAAATATGCAATCACCTCGGCCTGTGCCGCTGGCTCGTGCCGATTGGCGTCCGACGCGTAGTGGAGCGGCTCTGCACCGCGTCGATTCCGCGCCCGGCAGCTCGCGCCGTGTGACACCAGCAGTTCCGCCATCGAGCGGGAAAATGCCGCGGCCGCCATGTGGAGCGCCGTGTCGCCGGCATACATGTAGTGCGCTATC
>JAHFCT010000053.1 GCA_023249375.1 Gemmatimonadota bacterium
GCGTCCCCTTCACCGGCGCCGGCTCGGCGCCGAATGGGGCGTCCTGAATCGTCCGCAGCATCGTGCCGCCCAGCGTGTCGCCCGACGCCGTCAGCGTCCACGTGAGCGTCATGTCCTTCATGACGACCTCGCCATTCAGGTTCAGGCGCGCCTGCGTCTTGACCACGAACGTCGCACCGCCGGCATCAGCCTTCGCGGCGAACTGCTGCGACGGCGGCGGCGCCGCCTGATCGCCGCCCGCTGGGGTGAGCGTGCCCACCAGGGAGTCGGCGCGCTGCTCGAGGACGAGCGTCGCCGTGCCCATGATCGGCGTCATCTCGCCGTTCTCATTGCGCACGCCACGTTGGTACTCGACGTTCCACTTGCCGGCCAACGGGTGGCCCTGCGCGACGAGCGCTGGCGCGGTGAGGGCAAGCGCCAGCGACGCAGCAAGGACGATGGTAAGAGGCTTCATGCGATCCACTCCAGTAATGGACGGGTGTGACGGTTAGGTCACCGCGAACTCGTTAAGGGTTGCCGCGAGCGCGCGGACTGCTGGTCGGCGCGCCTCGGCACGCGTGCGGGGATGCATTTACCGCTCGTCGCTCGATGCGTCAGATGGCGTTGAGAACCGTGCGCGCACCGCATCGCTCACGCGTGTCAGTCGACCCGTCGTCCGGTTGATCGGGCACCACAGCGTCCGGGCGCGGGCGAGCAGCTTGCCGTCGGTGGCGCGCACTATCTCCGTGTGCCTCTCGAAACGATGCGAGTCGGCGGTGCCCACCCACGTGCGCGCGACGATACCGTCGCCCGGCAGGGCCGGATGTTTGTAATCGATCTCATGGCGTATCGCGACCCACGCCACCTCCGCCTGCTGCTCGGCCGTCGCCGCGGCCGACCAGTGCGCGATCGCGATGTCCTGCACCCAGCGCAGATAGACCACGTTGTTCACGTGGCCAAGGTCGTCGATGTCCTCCGGGACAATGACGCGCGGCAGTTCAAACACCTCGTGCGTCATCAGTAAATGCGCTCCAGCCACGCCACGGCGTCAAACCCGGCGTCGAAGCTCATCACGCGCTCAATGCCGCGTCGCTTCATCACGGCCACGTGCAGCGCGTCGCGCGCCGACATCTTGGCGCGCGCCAGCAGCACGTCGCGCGCGGCCGTCACATCCACGGCGTCGATGCCGTAGACCTCGTCGACGATGCCGGTGAGCGCGTCGAAGGCGGGCTGGATGGCGTCGGGCCGCTTGATGGCGACGTACCGGTGCAGAATCTCCTGCATCACCTCGGAACTCGTGACCAGGCGCTCGCCGCGATTGACGCAACGCTCAATCGCCGCGCGCGCCGCATCCTTGCGGGGATGCGGCGCGCCGACGAGATACATCGGGATGTTGGAGTCCACGAATATCACGGGGCGTCCCCGAGATACCCGCGCTCGACTTCGGCGAGCATGGTGTCAATATCGGCCGTCGGGTACGCGAACTGCGCCGCCTCGCGCACCACGGCGAGCTTGCGCCGCGGCTCGGTGGACGGCTCGTCACGACCGGCGGCACGGAGTGCCTGCCGCACCCACGTCGCCACCGTCATATGATGGCGGCGGGCGATGCGGCGAATCGCCGCGAACTCCGCTTCATCGAGAAGAACTTGCAGGCGCTGACTCATACGCATGAGTATAGGCGGCTCACCTACAGAAGTCAAGCCCATGGTGCCTCCCTATTGTTGTGCTGCGAAAGGTGGAGCCTCGGCGTGCGCCATGTGGTATCGTTTTCGCGCAGGACGCACCCAACCGTTGCACCGCGAACGCGAAACGCGATCCGCATCGTTCGCGTAGGTTAGACCGACGCACCGAACGCCCCACCGAGACTCCAGCATGCAAGCGACCGCTTCCGCGCCGCAGATCGCGCCCACCGCTCCCATCGCCCGTCAGGCACCGACCGCCACCGAGATGTATGAGGCGGCGCGGCTCTCCAGGCAGGAACTACGCCACCAGCAGGACGACCTGCAGGGCGAGCGCCGGCAGCTGCAACGCGAACTCACCGCCGCGCAGAACCCGGCCGACAAGAAGGGACTCGAGGGGCGCCTCATCAGCCTCGATGGACGCATCGCGGACGTGGAGAAGCAGCTGGCATCGGCCGACGCGCTCGTCGCCAACCGCGCGGCTATCCCCGGCGTGATCGTTAATCCGCCCTCGCCCTCCGATAACGTCCCGCCTGAGGTCTTCGTGCTTGGCGGGCTCTCGATGCTGATGGTGGTGCTGCTTCCGATTTCCATCGGCTACGCGCGCCGCCTGTGGCGGCGCGGCGCGGCGCAAACGCCGGCGTTGCCCGCTGACCTCGGCGACCGGTTCGCGAACATGGAACGCGGCATCGAAGCCGTGGCGATCGAAGTCGAGCGGCTGGGCGAGGGACAGCGTTTTGTGACGCAGCTGCTCTCGGAGAACGACCGGCGCCAGCAGCAGCAGGCTCTTCCGGTGAATCGCGAGCGCTAAGCCAGCGTGGGTTGCACGGCCGCGGCGAGCGAAACGGTTATGCCAGCTCGGTTCTCAGCGCCGCGACGAGCGCGTCAACGTCGCGCTCGGTATTGAACAGGTGCGTGGAGATCCGCTGCCCATTGAGGAAGTTCGCCGGCACGACCTTCACGAGCACGCGGTGCGTTTCGAGCAGGCGCCTGTGCAGCTGGCCGGCGTTGATCGCGGCCGGCAGTTCGTACGTCAGCAACGGTGACGCGAGCGGGCCGGGCTCGGCGCTTACCACGCGAATCTTCGGCACATCCTTGAGCGCGTTCCACAGGTAGCGGCCGAGCGCGAGGTTGTGCGTCTCGATGCGCGGCGTGCCAATCGCCGTGTGATAGTCGATGGCCGCGGCGAGGCCGTGCACGCTGGGCAGGCTGCAGACGCCGCTCGATGCGGTGTACGCCTCGCGGCCGCTCTGCAGCGCGATGGGGTCAACGCGTCCCGCGAGGTCGCGGCTCAGATAGAGCAGACCGGTGCCTTTCGGCGCAAGCAGCCATTTGTGTCCGCTCGTTGCGTAGACGTGGCAGCCGAGCGCATGCACGTCCACGGCGACACCGCCCACGGCTTGTGCGCCATCGACGATGCTCAGGCAGCCGGCGCGCCGCGCGAGCGCCGACAGTTCGGCCACGGGCATGCGCAGTCCGGTGGATGTCAGCAGGTGCGAGAAGGCGAAGGCCCGCGTCTTGGGCGTGATGCGCTGTGCGAAGCGCTCGATGATCGCCGACGGGTTGTTTTCACCCGGCGGAATGGAGACGACGTCGAGGGCGACGCCGAACCGGCGCGCGACCCAGTCGTAACAGGCGCGGCCGCCAGGATGCTCCTGGTCGGTCGTGATGATGCGCTCACCCGCGGACCAGTTGATGCCCTGCGCCACCCAGTTGAGGCCCTCGGTGGTGCAGCGGGTCAGCACCAGTTCGTCGAGCGCGCAGCCAACGAGTGCCGCGGCGCGCGCGCGGACGACTTCCATTTGTTGCTCGAGCGGTCCGTAGCCGTTTGACGTCGGGTCGAGCTCAAGTTCCTTCCACACCGCAACGGTGCGTTCCATCACGGGGCGCGGCGTCGGTCCGAGCGAACCGGTTTGCAGATACGTGAGCGTGGGGTCGAGCAGGATGTCATCACTCGCGGCGAGTCCGCGGGGGATCTCGGCCAAGGCGCGCGTGCCGCGCCGCGACGGTCGCGCCTGCGCCCATGCCTCAGGTGCTAGCGCGCCGGCGGCGGAGAGCGCGCCGAGTGCGGCGAGGAATGCACGGCGGTCGTTGGGCATCAGTAGCCGCGGTCGCGGTCGATGAGCCAGCGGGGCGTTTGTCCTCGTTCCAGCTGGCTGAGGCATTCGAAGAAGCCGCTCACGGCGCCGTCGACCGTGGTTGGCCCGGAGCAGTGCGGCGAGATGATCACGCGGGAGTCGTCCCAGAGCGGCGACGACGCGGCGAGCGGTTCTTCGGTGAAGACATCGAGTGCCGCGCCGCGCAGCCAGCCGCGCTCGAGCGCTTCGGGGAGTGCGGCTTCATCGAGCACGATGCCGCGGCCCGCGTTGAGCAGCACCGCGCCGCGGCAGCGCGACATCACGTCGCGGGAAAAAAGGCCGCGTGTGGCGGGCGTGTCGGGCAGGGCCAGCACAATCCACTCGGTGTCGCCGACGAACGCGGCGAGCGACGTCACGTCGTGCACGGCGTGAAACGCCGGATGCGCACGCTGGCCGCTGCGCGACACGCCGGTGACAATGACGCCGCACGCGGCCAGCGCACCCGCGATGGCGCCGCCGACGTCGCCCGTGCCGATAACGAGCGCGCGCGTGCCGGCGACGAGCGGCACGTCACGCGGTGCCCAGCGATGCTCGCGTTGCGCGAGCGCGAGCGCGGTCAGCTGCTGTTGAAAAGAGAAGACCCGTGCCACGGCCCACTCGGCGATGGCCGGCCCGAAGGACTCGGGCGTGCGTGTGAGCAGAATGGACGACTCGAGCCCCGGCGGTGCGAGCCACGCGTCGACGCCGGCGCCAGTGCAATGCACCCAGCGCACCGTGCCCATCGTCGCCGCCATCGGCGGCCGCTTGAAGCCGAGGTAGACGTCGGCCCAATCGAGATCGCCAGCGGTCACTTCGATGTGCGGCGCGCCGCGATACTCGAAGTCCGGGCGTCGGGCGCGCAGTGCGGCGATCATCGCGGCGTGCGAGCGGGTGCCGACGAGAATGTGGCGCGGGGCGGGGAGGAGTGGCGGTCTCACGAGAAGCAAAAGTACGGGCGCCGATCGGCCGGTCGCTAGGCGAGAGGCGAGGCCCGTCGCGAAATGAACCGCAGCGCGAGCCGCTGCCCAAGGCGCCTACGCGCTTGTCGCCGTCGCCAGCGCGTTCCATGTTCCGGCCCATGCAGACACGAACATTCGGACGCCTCGGCTGGCCCGTCTCGACGCTGGGCTACGGCATGTGGGGACTCGCGAGCTGGTCGGGAACCGAGCGCGATGAGGTGGATCGCGCGCTTGAGGCGGCGGTGGCGGCGGGCGTCACGTTCTTCGATACGGCGTGGGGCTACGGACGCGGTGCGAGCGAGCAGATTCTCGGGCAGCTGGTGCGGGCGCACCCCGAACGCCGTCTGTTCACGGCGTCGAAGATCCCGCCGAAGAATCTCACGTGGCCATCGCAGCGCGGCTTTTCGCTCGATGACTGCTTTCCGCCGGACCACATTCGCGAGTACACGGAGAAGTCGCTCGAAGCGCTCGGCCTGCCCGCGCTCGACCTGATGCAGTTTCACGTGTGGGAAGATGCGTGGGCGCGCGACGAACGCTGGCAGCGCGCCATGGATGACCTGCGCCGTGAGGGACTCATTCGGGCCGTCGGCGTGAGCGTGAACCGCTGGGAGCCGTGGAACTGCCTCGAGACGCTGCGCACCGGGATGGTCGACGCCGTGCAGGTGATCTACAACATCTTCGACCAGGCGCCCGAAGACGAGCTGTTCGGAGTCTGCCAGACGCTCGGCGTCGCCGTCATCGCGCGTGTGCCGTTCGACGAAGGCTCACTCGCGGGGCAGCTCACCGCGGATTCGACATTCCCCGAGGGCGACTTTCGCCGCATCTACTTTGGGCCTGAGAATCTCGGACCCACGGTGCAGCGCGTCGATGCACTGCGGGGCGCGCTTCCGACCGACGTCACCCTGCCTGAGGTTGCGCTCCGGTTCAGCGTCTCGCATCCGGCGGTGGCGACGGTCATTCCCGGGATGCGCCGCGTGGCGCACGTGCGGGCCAACGCCGCGGCCGTGGCGCGTGGTGCGCTTCCGTCTCCAGTGATTGGCGCGTTGCGTACGCACCGCTGGGACCGCTCGATCGCGAGCTGGAGTCTGTAGCGGCCGCGCGCCTTGCCGTGGTGATGGCGCGAATCACCACCGCCGCGCCATACTAGCCACCAATGCCCTCGGCGCGTCTCGCCGCCGGGGTCGTCCATCATCGCTCGTCTTCGGGGGTCGAATGCCTGCTGCCGCCAGCAAGATCTACACGTACGCTCCACACCCGCACATCGAGCAGCGCAAGCAGAAGGCGCCGAAGCACGAGCCGCGTCCGAAGCCGAAGCATGGTGTGACGCGGTTCAATGCCTGGCTTGCGGTGAAGATCACATCCGCCGTCGGCACGATGTGGTGCGCGTATGCCTTCACCGGGCTGGCGCTGGTCAGTCTGCCGGGGGCGATTGCCGGAGGGACCGTCACCCTCGTCTCCTGGATTGCGCAGACATTCCTTCAGCTCGTGCTGCTGTCGATCATCATCGTCGGACAAAAGGTCGACTCCGAAGCGTCCGAGACGCGCGCCATCGACACGTACAAGGATGCCGAGGCCGTGCTGCACGAGGCGATGGAGATCCAGCATCACCTAGTGCAGCAGGACGCGCTGCTGCAAAAGTTGATCGACACGCTCGAGAGTGGCCGGGCATCGCAGTCGCCGGGGTGAGCGCCTCTCGGACGGTCGGCGCACCAACCGAGGTGGGTGCCCAACGTCGAGGCCCGGACGCTCAGTCGCGCGTCCGGGCCTCTGTGATCGCGAGACTGCTACGCGTACAACTGTTTGAGTGCCTCGGTCATGGTCTGCGCGTAGCCACCGTCGATGACATGGCGCGTCGCCTTCTCACTGGGCGCTTCGAGGCCGCGTGAAGCGTCGTACATGGTGGCGAGATCGAACGCGCTGCCGGCGAGGTGGCTGAGATACTCCTCGGCCGCGGTGAGGTAGCCCATCATGCCGGCGCACTCACAGGGACAGAAGATCTTCTTCGCGCTGCGGAGCACGTCTTCGTCCGAGGGGTCCGGCATCACGAGGTTCTCGGAACCGTTGATGACCTTCAGCCGCGCGTTCGCGGCGCAGCGCGCCACGGTGGCCGAGTCGAGCGAGCCGCCGGCGGCGTTGAGCACGAGCGCGTCCATCGGTTCGGCCAGGAACGCGTTCTTTCCACTCGCGTCCCAGCACGTCACGCCACGCGCTTCGAGCTTGGCGCGGATGTCGGCGCGCGCCTCGACGACGAGCGGCGTGGCGCCGTCTGCGAGGAGATGGTCGATGATGTGGAGGCCGATGTTGCCGGCGCCGATGAGTCCCACCACCGCCTGCGTGAGATCAACGCTTGCACCCTTGAGCATGCCGACGAGTGACCAATAGTTGCCCTCGGCCGTTGGCGCGCCGGTGTCGGCCACCACGCTGCCCTTGTAGTGCTCGTTGAGGTAGCGCAGCGAGCCGGTCTTGCCATCACTCATCGTGCCGTGGCCGAGGTCCTGGCCGGTGGTGAGGAAGAACCCCGTCTGCTCGACGTCTTTGAAGCACTCGATGGCAAAGTCGAGCAGCTCCCGGTCGCGCGGCTCGCCGACGCGCGATCCCGCCGAGGGATGCATCACGCACTTGCCGCCGACGATGCGCGAGAAGTCGCGCTGTACGTGCGGGCCGCCGACCTTGAGCAGTCGCGACCAGTAGACCTTCTCGTCCATGCCGATCGCGAGGTCGATGGCTTCGTGGTCCGAGTTCCAGCCGGGAATGCTGGTGCGCGATTCGGGCGCGATGCGGAAACCGCCCAGTGAGAGCATCCGCGAGCCGGGCTGTGCGTGCGTGGCGATGCTCAGCGTCCAGGGTTCGGTGGCGTGGGTATAGCGGTAGACCCAGACGCGCGCGGTGGGAATGCGCCCGATTTCCGGCGCGAGCTTCAGCGTCTCCTCGGGGGAGAGCACGGTCTTCGTATACACAGGCATGATGGCGGTTGCGGACATGAGATCCAGTAAGGTAGAAGGTGCACCTGAATTGTCGAATTCCGACGCGGGCAATACATTGGGCAGTCCCCCTATGACGCTGTCATCGAAACCCCCTGTTACCGAGTGTGCCGCGCACGCGGCCTCGCCGATGGCGCGTGTGTTCACCGCGTCGGCGTGGGGACGATTCTGGACGAGCGCCGCCACGGGCGCGCGCGGCAGTTGAGTGGCCGCGGCCGCCGTGGCGACGCCGGCGGCCGCAGCGAATGGAGCGCGATCAGTCAACGACCTCTCACCATCTGCCCTCCGCCCCCATGGCCACCCTGACTGCCCCGTCGTCCGTCGAGCATCACGACACGTTCCCGATCAACGGGACGGACTACATCGAGTTCTTCGTCGGCAACGCCAAGCAGGCGTCGCTGTACTATCGCGCGGCGTTCGGCTTTCAGCTGATTGCCTATCGCGGGCCGGAGACCGGCGTGCGTGACCGCGCCAGCTACCTGCTGCAGCAGGACAAGATCCGACTTGTGATCACGAGCGCGCTGGGGCCGGAGGGACCGATTGCCGCCCACGCGGCGCTGCACGGTGACGGCGTGCGCGACCTCGCGTTCTGGGTAGACGACGCGCGCGACGCCTACGCCAAGGCGCTGGAGCGGGGCGCCGAGTCGGTGCATCCGCCCGAGGTGCGGTCGGACGCGAGCGGCGAGGTGGTGATCGCCGCCATCAAGACCTATGGCGACACCATTCACTCGATCGTCGAGCGCCGGAACTATCGCGGGCTGTTTCTGCCGGGCTTCGTTGCCGTGACGCCCGCGTTCGCGCCGCGGCCGGTGGGGCTCAAGTACGTGGATCACTGTGTCGGCAACGTCGAGCTGGGCAAGATGAACCAGTGGGTGGAGTTTTACGCCCGCGTGCTCGGCTTCTTCAACCTGTTGACGTTCGACGACAAGGACATCAACACCGAGTACTCGGCGCTGATGTCCAAGGTGATGAGCAACGGGAACGGCCGTATCAAGTTCCCGATCAACGAACCGGCGGTGGGCAAGAAGAAGAGCCAGATCGAGGAGTACCTCGATTTCTACCGCGGGCCGGGCGTGCAGCACATCGCGATGACCACGGACAACATCATCGAGACGGTGAAGGAACTGCGGGCGCGCGGCGTGGAGTTCAACAAGACGCCGACGACGTATTACGACTCGCTGCAAGCGCGCGTCGGTACGATCGACGAAGACCTCGCCACGCTGCAGGAGCTGGGCATCCTCGTCGACCGCGACGACGAAGGGTATCTTCTGCAGATCTTCACCAAGCTGGTGCAGGATCGGCCGACGCTCTTTTTCGAGATTATCCAGCGCAAGGGCGCCAAGGGCTTCGGCAAGGGCAATTTCCAGGCGCTCTTTGAGAGCATCGAGCGCGAGCAGGCGCTCAGGGGGAATCTCTAGTGCCGTTCTACCACATGCTGGGCCAGGTGCCGCGCAAGCGGCATACCGTCTTCCGCCGGCCCGATGGCGGGCTCTATAGCGAACAGCTCATGGGCAACGAGGGCTTCACCGGGCCGTCGTCGCTGCTGTATCACACGCATCCGCCGACGACGATCACGGCGGTGCGCCGAGTGCGTGACCTCAAATGGGAAAAGGACCCCGACCTCGCGCTGCGGCACCGGCACTTTCGCACGCGGCAGCTCGCCAAGGGCGGCTCGCCGACGCTCGACCGCATTCCGCTGCTCTTCAACAACGACATCGCGATGCTCTGGTGCGAGCCTGACGTCGACGACGCGCATTTCTTCCGCAACGCGCAGGCGGATGAAGTCGTGTACCTCGCCGAAGGGGCAGGGACGCTCGAGTCGCAGTTTGGCTTTCTTCCGGTGCGGCCCGGCGACTACGTGGTGCTGCCGCGCGGCATCATGCATCGCTGGCGCTTCACGTCGCCGGCCAAGATGCTGATCATGGAGAGCCGTGGGTACGTGCGCCCGCCGTCGCGCTATCGCACCGAGTACGGGCAGATCGCCGAAGGGGCGCCGTACAGCGAGCGCGATTTTCGGCGTCCGACCGACCTCGTGACGTTCGACGAGCAGGGCGATTTCCCGATCATCGTCAAGCAGTACAACGGTCTCACGGAGATGATGCTCGACCATCATCCATTCGACGTCGTCGGCTGGGACGGTTTCTTTTATCCGTGGGCGTTCAACATCCACGATTTTGAACCGATTGTCGGGCGCATTCATCAGCCGCCGCCAGTGCACCAGACGTTTCAGGGCGACGGTTTCGTCATCTGTTCGTTCTGCCCGCGGCCGTACGATTTTGACCCGGCCGCCGTGCCGGCGCCGTATGCGCACAGCAACGTCGACTCCGACGAGGTGCTCTTCTACGCTTCCAGCGAGTTCATGAGCCGCAAGGGGATCGAGTACGGATCGATCACGCATCACCCCGATGGACTGCCGCACGGCCCGCACCCCGGACGCACCGAGGCGAGCATCGGCGCCAAGCGCACCGAGGAGCTGGCCGTAATGATGGACTCGTTCCGTCCGCTGCACGTCGCGAAGGCGGTGCTGCCGGCGGAGGACAAGGAGTACTATCGGTCCTGGGTCGAAGCCGGTTCGGGATTCAACCCGCCGACGAGCTGAGGCCGGTGAACTGATCGTCAGCGAACGGCACGCGGGCGCAGAACGCGACGTCGCGTCCCATCGTTTGACGTCACCTTTGCGTTGTTTTTCATCATCTACCATTCACGGTTAGCCGTAATGCCTCGCCATACCAAGCGGTTCTCGTCGCTCCCCGTGTACATGCTCGCCACCATTCCGCAGAAGAAGCGCGAACTGATCGCGCGCGGCATGGACGTCATCGATCTCGGCGCGGGCGATGCGGACCTCGCTGCGCCGCCGCGGGCAGTGGCGGCGCTTGCCGAGGCGGCCAAGGATCCGGCGATGTCCCGATACGGGTTCGGCCTTGGACTGCCCGCGTTTCGTGAAGCGGCGGCCGCGTGGATGGAGAAGCGTTTTGGGCAGCGCTTCGATCCCTTCACCGAGATCGTGCCGCTCCTCGGCAGCAAGGAAGGGATCGCGCACCTGGCGCTCGCCTATCTCGAGCCGGGCGACACCGCCATCATCCCTGACCCGGGCTACCTCGCGTACCTCGGCGGCACGCTGCTCAGCAGCGCCGAGCCGTATCTGTATCCCATCACGCCGCGCACGAACTTTCTCGTGGACGTCGATGAGATTCCGGCCGATGTGCGCGCGCGGACCAAGATTCTCTACCTGAACTATCCCAACAATCCGACGGCGGCGGTGGCGCCGCGCGATTACCTCAAGAAGGTCGTCGACTGGTGCGCCACGCACGACATCCTGCTTGTCTACGACAACGCGTACAGCGAGATGACGTTCGACGGGTATGTGGCGCCGAGCATCTTCGAGATCGACGGCGCGCGCGACGTGGCGCTCGAGTTCCACTCGCTGTCCAAGACGTACAACATGACGGGATGGCGACTCGGCTGGGCGGCGGGCGCGGCGAAATTCGTCGGCACGCTCTCGAAGGTGAAGAGCTTCGTCGACACCGGGCAGTTCATGGCGTCACAGCGCGCGGCCGTGGCCGCGTTTGAGAGCCACGGTGACTGGCTGCCCACCAACCTTGCGACGTTTCAGGCGCGGCGGGACGCAGCGGTGGCCGCCTTTCGCGCCCAGGGATTTGCCGTCGAGACGCCGAAGGCGGCGATGTACCTGTGGATTCCGCTGCCGGCCGGCGTCAGCTCGCTGGAGTTTCACGAACGGCTCATGCAGGACGAAGGCGTGATCGTGCTGGCCGGCAAAGCGCTCGGTGACGGCGGCGAGGGTTTCTTCCGCGCGTCGATCATCACCTCGCCCGAACGATTGACCGAAGCGGCGCGCCGCGCCGGACGTGTCCTGCGACGAATGACCGGCGCCACGTAATGTGTTTCCCACCATCAACGCGTCACGGAGTGTTCATGCATCGACGTCTCGCCCTGTTCGTTCTTGCGGCGCCGCTCGCCGCGCAGCAGCCCGCGCGAACGGCGGCCGCGCCGACGGCGGCGGCCCCAACCACGCCAGCCGCGCCGCGTGCGTTCGCGCCGAACGACTGGTACAAGGTGACGACGCTGAGCACGCCGGCCATGTCGCCCGACGGCAAGCTGGTGGCCTTCACGGTGACGACCGTGGTGGAACGCGAGAACAAGCGGCACAGCGAAGTGTGGGCGGTGCCGTCGGCGGGCGGCGCGCCGGTGCGCTACACGTCGCCGGGGTACGAAAGTTCGAATCCGCGTTTCTCGCCTGATGGCAAGTACCTCTTCTTCACGTCGAACCGTCCCGGCGGGCGCGGCGCCACGTGGGCGCTGCGCATGGATCAGGCGGGCGGCGAGGCAGCGCAGGTGGAGAACTATCCGTCCGGCTCCGTGCCAAAGGACAAGAGCTTCGCGGTTTTCACTGACGTGGTCGACACGACGGGTGGTGGCGGCGGACGCGGACCGGGCGGGCGCGGCGGACCAGGTGGCGGGTTCACGCCGCCGGTTGCGGGTGCGCCGGGCGCGATGGCGTTTCCGCCCTATGGCGCCATCACCAAGCCCGTCGAGCAGTCGCGCTTCGATGGACGGCAGATCGTCACGTTCCCGTATAAGGCCAACGGGATCGGCTACATCCCGAATCCGCGTGAGGCCCGCGCGATTCGCTCGCAGCAGATCTTCTCGCAGAAGTTCGACGGCTCCAAACGCGTGCAGCTCACCGACACGCGCTACTCGCACCGCGAGGCGACGGTGTCGCCCGACGGCAAGTGGATCGCCTTTACTGCCGATGCGCAGCTGCGCCCCGACAGCGTGGTACAGCAGATTACCGACTCGCTGGCAAAGCTCTCGTACGACGCGCTGCGGGACGAGGCGCCGCGCAATGATCGCGACATTTTTGTGATTCCGGCTGCGGGCGGCGAACCGCGCCGCGTCGCCTCGCTGCAGGGCGACGAAAGCGGCCTCGACTGGTCACCGGACAGCAAGAAGCTGCTCTTCACCGGCCGGGCGGATCGCACCAAGAACGCGCGCCTCATGCTCATTGATGCCAACGGCGGCGCGCCACAGAACCTCACCAACGGCTGGCAATACGAGCCGGCGAGCGCCGAGTTTCTGCCGAACGGCGACATCCTGATGAGCGCCGACATCGGCGCGCGCACCGCGCTGTTTATCGTGACGACCAAGAACGGCCAGATGCGCGAGATCATCGGCGGGCGGCGCGTGGTTCGCGGGTTCGCGCGCGATGACAAGGCCAAGCAGGTGGCGTTCGTGGCGACGAAGCCGAACGCGCCGACCGAACTCTTCATCGCCGACATCGACGGCAAGAACGAGCATGCGCTCACCGACTTCAACCACTGGGTGAATCTCGAGATCGCGTGGAGCGATGCCGAAATGTTCACGTTCCAGGGTATCGGCGGCCTGACCATCGAAGGATGGGTGATGAAGCCGTTTGGATACCAGCCGGGCAAGAAATATCCGCTCGTGCTCTACATTCACGGCGGACCGCACTCGCGATACGACGAGGGATGGTTTGACGAATTCCAGAGTCTCGCCGGCGCGGGCTTCATGGTGCTCTACACCAATCCGCGCGGCTCGAGCGGTTCGGGGGCCGACTTCACGTTCAGCACGCGCGGGCGCTGGTTCGCGGAAGACTACAAGGATCTGATGCAGGCCACCGACATCGCGGCCAAGCGCGCGGACGTCGACAGCACGCGCATGGGTGTCACCGGCGGCTCGTACGGCGGCGTGATGACGGCATGGGTGACGTCGCACACCACGCGCTACAAGGCGGCCGAGACCGACCGCATGATCAGCAACTGGTGGTCGTGGTATGGGGCGAGCGACGCGCAGATGCTCACCGAGTTCGAGTTCTACGGCAAGCCGTGGGAGAACCCGGCCATGTACGATTCGCTCTCGCCGATTCGGTACGTGACGAAAGTGAAGACGCCGACGCTGATGGTGCAGAGCGAGGAGGACTTCCGCACGCCGATTGCGGATGCGGACCAGTGGTTCATGGCGCTCAAGAAGCAGGGCATCCCGGTGGAGTGGGTGCGGTATCCGCGTTCGAACCACGACCTGTCGCGCACGGGCGAGCCGTGGCTGCTCGTCGACCGGCTGGGCCGGCTGCGGCAGTGGTTCGCGTACTGGCTGAAACCGTAGCGACGCGCGCGGAGTCGCAGCGCACCAGCCCTGTCGCGCCGCGGCGGGGCTGGTAGCTTTTTCGCCCATGCTGCGCCGCTCGCTGACGACGCTTCCGCTCGTCTTCGTCATCTTCTTCAACGTCTCGGGCGGCGCGTTCACGCTCGAGGGGCTCGTCGCCGACACCGGGCCCGGGCTGGCGCTGGCGATTCTTCTCGTCATTCCGCTCGTCTGGTCGCTCCCCGAAGTGCTCATCATCGGCGAGCTGGCGAGCATGCTCCCCGAGGAGGGCGGCTACTATCGCTGGGTGCTGCGCGCGTTTGGTCCGTACTGGGCGTTCCAGAACGGCTGGTACACGTGGCTCTACTCGCTCGTGGACATGGCCATCTACCCGGCGTTGTTCAACCAGTATCTCTCGTGGTTCGTTCCGGAACTCTCGCACGGCGCGCGCTGGGCCGTGGCCCTCGTGATGATCTGGGGCGCGGCCGGCATCAACTTGCGCGGCGCGTTGCCGGTCGGACGCGTCTCGGTGATCATCGGTGTCTTCGTCCTTGGCACGTTCGCGCTGGTCGCCGCGTTCTCGCTGCCGCACGTCCATCACGCGCCATGGACACCGTTGCTCAAGCCGGGGCAGGGAATGGCGACCGGACTGGCCGTTGGACTCTCGACCGCGCTGTGGAACTACTTCGGATGGGACAATGCCTCCACGGTGGGCGGTGAAGTGGTGGACGCGGGGCGCACCTACCCGCGCGCACTTGCACTCACGCTGCCGCTCGTCGTGCTCGCCTACGTGGTGCCGCTGCTCCCGACGCTGGGCGCCACCGACTGGACGACGTGGAGCGACGGCGGCTGGCCAGCCATCGCACGCGTCGCCACGGGATCGGCCGGCGTAGTGCTCGCGCCGATGCTCGCCATCGCCGGCATGCTCAGCGCGCTCGGTCTGTTCAATGCGCTGCTGCTTGTCTACACGCGCATTCCACTGGCGATGGCGCTCGACGGACTGCTGCCGCCCGTGCTCGCCCGCACCGACGCGCGCGGCACGCCGACGGTGGCGATTATCGTCTCGGCGCTGATCTACAGTGTCTTCGTGCTGCTGCCCTTCGGCAATCTCGTGGTGGCGGACGCGATCTTCTATGCCGCGGCGCTGATGCTCGAGTTTGCGTCGCTTGTCTGGCTCCGCGCGCGCGAACCGGCGCTGCGCGGTTCGTTTCGCGTTCCACTCGGCACGGCGGGCGTGGCCGGGCTCGCGTTCGTGCCGTTTTGCATCTTCATCAGCGTCATCGTGATTTCGTTCCACGACGGCGAATACGGCTTTGCGTCGGCGGCGGCGGCGTTGGCGGCCATGGCGCTCGGTGCGCCATGGTACTTTGCGATGCGGCGCGCCCGGAGCATGCCATGACGACACCGCCGGCCCAACTGTTCACCCGACAACTTGCCGCGTTCGCGGCGGTCAAATTGGCGCTGCACGTCGTCGTCAACGCGACGACGCAGTTCGGGTTTCAGCGCGACGAGTTCCTGTATTTCGCGATGGGCCGGCACCTGCGGCTCTGGCAGATGGACTTCCCGCCGGGCATCGCACTCGCCGCCAACGCCGTGCGTTTCACGCTCGGCGATTCGATGACGGCCATTCGCATGGTGCCCGCGCTGGCCGGCACGGCCGTGCTCGTGCTGGCGGTGCTGATGACGAGCCGCCTCGGCGGCGGCCGAATGGCGCAAGCGTTCACCGCGCTGGCGTTCACCACGAGCCCGCTCTTCCTGCGGACCAGCAGCCTATTCCAGCCGGTGGTGCTCGACCAGCTGACGTGGACGTGCGCGCTGTACTGCCTGCTGCGCCTCGGCGACGAAGACCGGCCGCGCTGGTGGCTCCTCCTCGGCACAGCGCTCGGACTGGGATTGCTGGTGAAGTTCAGCATGCTCATCTTCGGCTTTGCGCTGCTGCTCGCGTTGCTCGCTACGCCGCACCGCGCCGCGTTGCGCACGCGATGGCCGTGGGTTGCGGCGGCCATTGCGTTTGCGGTCGGGAGCCCGAGCTTCGCCGGCCAGATCGCGCTGCACTATCCGGTCATCACGCAGATGGGTCAGCTGCGTGCGTCACAGCTCGAGCACGTCTCGTACGCGTCATTCGTCGGCGGGCAGCTCCTGTGGGGCCCGTCGGCCTGGCTCGGTCTCGTCGCGTGTGCCGCATTGGTGACCCGGCCGCGATTCAAGGCCCAGCGTCTCGCGGGATGGACGTGCGTATTCGCGGAACTTGTCGTGATGCTCGCGCACGGGAAGTCGTACTACATCGGGCCCGTCTTCCCGCTGCTCATCGCCGCAGCGGGTGTGCTGCTCGAAGCGAGCTCCGACGCAGCACGAGTGCCGCGAGCGACGATCGTTGGCGCTGGCTGGATTGCCGTCACAGCGCTGCTCGGCGCGTTCACGCTGCCGATTGCGCTTCCCATACTCACGCCTTCGGCGACCGCCGCCTACATCCACGGCGCGCACCTCGACATCACCCGGCGCAACAACCAGGGCGCGCTTGAAGTGCTGCCGCAGGATTTCGCCGACATGCTGGGCTGGGAAGAGCAGGCAAACGCGATGGCACGCGCCTGGCGCGCCCTCACGCCGGCGCAGCGCGCCGAAGCGGTGATCGGCGCGTCGAACTATGGCCGCGCCGGCGCGCTCGATTACTACGGCCCCACGCTCGGTCTTCCGCCGGCCATCTCCACGGCGGGGAGCTACTGGTTCTTCGGCCCGGGTGACAGGCCGGGCAACGTGGCGCTCGTTATCGAGGACACCGACCGCAACCTGAAGCGCGTGTGGGCCGAGGTGCGTCCGGTGGCACACCTCCACAGTTCGTGGAGTGTGCGCGAGGAGCAGGAGACCAACATCTTCCTCTGCCTGCGGCCGCGGCAGCCGCTCCAGCAGCTCTGGCCGTCGTTTGCCCACTGATGCGGCGCGCTACCGGTTCAGCCAGTACGCCATCTTGAGCAGGAAGATGTTGTTGGGATGCAGCGAGAAAAGGTCGCTGTAATCGCGGAGCCACGACTGCGTCGACGCCTGGCCGGCCGAGTCTTCGCGCCCGTGCTGCCAGACAACGAACATCGTTGAACCGGGGCGGAACTCCCAGCGCACGACGGCATTCGTGCGCAGCTGGACGTACTTGAAGCCGGTGGACGACCCAGCGGGCGGCGTGAAGGCGACGTATCGGTCGGCATAGCGGTGCGCCTCGGGCGTCGGGCTCACCTCGCGGACGCTGGAGTACGTGCCGTTCGTCACAAAGGGCTGGCCGTAGAATTCGAACGTGAGCGTGGGCGACACCGTGTAGTTGACGCGCGTGGTCATCGCCAGGGTGGTCTGGTCGAGGTGTGCGAACGCGTAGTGCGTCACGTGTGCGGCATCCGTGAAGTTCCCGAACCATTGCGCGTCGTAGTTGGCGTGTTCGTAGTATGGTCCCACCGAGGCCACGAGGCGCGTCGAGCTGCGGAACTGCACGTACGGGCTGTACGAGTAGACGTACGTGTGCCCTGCCGAGCCGCTGTTGACATTCACCCACAGCCCGTAGGAGACGGGCTTGCGCGCGTCCGAGTTGAAGCCGCCCCACGGAGCGAAGACCGGGGAGTTGCCGAGCAACGGCCCGCCGCGCGTGCAGCGGTCGCACCGCGTGGTGGAGACGTTGGCGATCGTGGCGCCGAGGTGCACATCCCAGTTGTTGAGCAATCCCATGTGCCCGTTGACGTTCACCATATGGTCCAGCTTGGTGCCGTTCGTGTTCCAGCGCAGTTGGTGGTTGGCGTTCAGGCCGGCCCAGCGATAAATCCATCGTGCGTCGTTCCAGCTGAGCGCGGCCCACGTTGCCCAGTCGAGCAGGTCGGCGCGGCGCAGGTAGCCGAGGTCGTTCACGTCGAAGCCGGCGGACTGCCGCACGAGACTCGACTCGAAGCGCGTGATCCCGCCGCCGTATTTTCCGAACTTCACCTGCTCTTCGTGCCCGCCGAGCGAGGTTCGCGTGGTGTCGAGCGAGAGGCCGACGCCGGGCTGCTGGTAGTAGTGCACCGAGTTGGACTGCGTGCGCGCGATCGCCGCCGCCGAGCCATCGACCCGCGACGCCGTCACCTGCGCGCTGAACTCGTAGTCGCCGTGGTGAAAACGGTTCCGGAAGTTGCCGCCGATGGCGTATGCGCCACGGTGCATGTACGGCGCCGTCCAGTCGTCGAGTGACCGGTTGACGGCGGTGGCGATGACCCCCAGTCCGGTGTTGCCGCCGCGCAGGTCCTGCTGGGCGCGCAAGACCGTGAAGTTCGTCTGCGGCTCCACGGTCTTGGCGCCGACGCCGCCCACACGCTGCGTCACGGCGTCCAGCAAACCGAACGACAGCCCGCCTCCCGTGCGCCCGGTCAGCTTGGCCGCACCGAGAATATTCGTCGCGGATGGCGTCGACGCGTCGCCGTACAGGCCGCGCAGCGCGGGCGACCGGCCGATGCGGCGCGAGTAGAACAGTCCCTCGTTGGTGCTGCAGTCCACCACGATGTAGCAGTTCAGCGGGAACTGATAGAGGCGCGTGCCTTCCACGAAGAACGGCCGCTTCTCCGCGTAGAATGTCTCGAAAGCCGAGAGGTTCACGACTGCGGGATCGGCCTCGACCTGGCCAAAGTCCGGGTTGATCGTCGCGTCCAGCGTGACGTTTGGCGTGAGGCCGGCTTTGAGATCGCCGCCGATCGTCGTCACTTCGCTGCGGGAGTAGCCGGCGGCGGCGCTCCCCTGCGGCACGCTCTTCGTCACCAGATACGGCGTGCCTTCCACGCGCATTCCCGTGCCAAGACCGGTGAGTCCCTCGAGACGGCCAAGTTGCGAAGTCAGCCCGTTCAACTTGGGATCGTAGAGCGGCCACGAGTCGCGCTCATTCTTGCGTTCGATGTCCCGCCACACGCCAAAGCCAAAGGTGTGGCTCGCCGCCGCGGCGTAGCGCAATTGCGACAACGGCACGCGATACTCCGCCGTCCAGCCCAGCGAGTCCACCCGAGTGACGACCTCCCAAATGCCGTCCCACGACCCGTCCTCGGCCCGATCATCGCTGATGGTGTAGTCGCGCTTGACGCCGTCCGGATTCACGGCCAGCTCGTAGCCGGAGCGTTTGTCGTCGTACGAATCGATGATGATCTTGATCTGGTCGGATGGTCCCCGTTGATCGCGGCGCGACAGCGCGTGCATGATGCTGTCGGGATGCGGGTCAAACATCCGCAGGAAGACGTACAGGTTCCGTTCGTCATAGGCCACTTGGAACTCTGTCCGGAACAGCGCCTCGCCGTTCACCTTCGGCGAGAACTGCCGAAATGCCGACTGCTTGGGCGCGGTCTGCCACACGGCGTCGTCGGCGCGTCCGTCGATGCGCGGCGCCGCGGTGGCGCGGACCGCCATCGTCGCGCTCAGGGCAGAGGGAGCGGCAGCCGGCGAACGGCGGCTCGCAGCGGAATCACCCTGTGGGGCCAGCGGTTGCGTGGCCAGCGCGATCGCGAGGAGGGGCAGGAGCACGGGGTTTCCGTTTTGGAGGATGTCAGTTGGACAACGGAAACGCTTCAATGGTTGTTTCGTTGCCGCGGAACGGCCGTCCGTGCCGGACGTCGGAGGGCACGCGGGTAAGAAACTCCCGTACCCGACCGATACTCATATGCAGCAGGTCCTCCGAGGCCGTCGCGTCTCACACCGGCGAGGTTCCCACCATGGACTTCGATTCAGCGATCCAAGCGCACTCCAACTGGAAGATCAAGCTGTTCGGCTATGCGAGCGGCGCATCGAAGGAGAAGCTCGACCCCGTCGCGGTCGGCAAGGACAACGCGTGTGCGCTGGGACAGTGGCTCTACGGCGACGGCAAGAAGGCGATGGCGGGAAGCGCCGAGTACGGCGAGGTCATGAGGGCGCACGCGGATTTCCATCGCCAAGCGGCCGCACTCGTGCGCATGATCGAAGCCGGACAGCAGTCGACGGTCATCGCGCAGCTCAACGATGGCCACTCACGATACCGGGAGTGCTCGCAGAAAGTCGTTGGACTGCTGATGAAACTGAAGTCGGCGAGCCTGAAGGTCGCGGTCTAGCCGCGGCCTTACGGCCGGCGCTCCATCACGCCGCCCTTCATCACCATCGTCACCGCCCGCACGGCGTGAATGTCGCGCGTCGGGTCTCCCTGTACGGCGACGAGGTCGGCCAGCAAGCCGGAAGACACACGCCCGACGCGGCTCTCCCAATGCAGCATCGCCGCGTTGCCCGACGTCGCGGCCTTCATCACGGCCAGCGGCGTCATCCCGTACTCGACCATCAGTTCCATCTCGCGTGCGTTGTCGCCGTGCGCGTACACGCCAACGTCGCCTCCCACGCACATCGTGACGCCCGCCGCGAGCGCGGCCTTGAATGACGCGCGCTTGGCGCTGATCGACGCGGGCTCGGGGTCCGTGCCCTTCTTCCATCCGGCGTACTGCCGCGTGGCGTCGCCCGCGGCCAGCGTCGGGCAGAACGTCACGCGATGCTCCTTCATGAGCTGCCACGTGTCGGCGGTCGCGCCGTCACCGTGTTCAATGGTCTCAACGCCGGCCACGATCGCGCGCCGTATTCCCTCTGGTGTGCTCGCATGCGCAGCGACGGGGCGCCCGCTGCTCCGCGCCGCATCGACGATGGCACGAAGCTCGGCTTCGCTGAACGTCGGCATCGTCTCGCCGCGCGGGCCCCAGCGGTAGTCGGCGTACACCTTCACCCAGTCGGCGCCGTGCGCAATCTGGTCGCGCGCCACGCGCACCACGCCATCGAGTCCGTCCGCCTCTTCGGCACCCTGCGGCGGCTCGAAGCTGAAGTCGCTGCGCTTGGGTGCGTAGCTCCCCGTGACGACCATCGCACGCGTGGCCACCGCCATGCGTGGTCCGGGCACGATGCCTTGGTCGATGGCCTGCTTGAGGCCCACGTCGGAATAGCCCGCGCCCTCGGTGCCGAGGTCGCGGACCGACGTGAAGCCCGCCATCAGCGTGGCGCGCGCGTGATTGACCGCGCGCGCCGTGCGCAGCGCGAGCGGCTCGCGCAGCACCTGGTCATTCCACGCCGCCTCGTTGTACGGGTGCAGGAAGAGGTGCGAATGCCCCTCGATCATCCCCGGGATGAGCGTCATGCCCGGCAGCGCAATGACCACCGCGCCCTTCGGCACGCCCACCTGCACCGCTGGCCCCACGGCGGCGATGCGATCGCCGCGCACCAGCACCGTCCATCCCGCCGCGGGCGCGTCACTCGTGCCGTCCCATACGGCCGCTGGCTTAAGCAGCACGAGCGAGTCACGAGTCTGCGCCGCGAGCGGCGCGGCAGAGGCAGCAACGAGCAAACAGGGCAGCAGGAACGCGCGCATCAGGAGTCCGCCTTGGAACAATCGTAATCCCACTCCGCCATCACGATCCGCGATCGTGATCCGTGATCCCTATCTCGTAATCTCCGGAAAATCCGTCACCCCGCCCGACACCGCAAAGGCCATGAACTCCGCGCTGTCGGTGGCCAGCAGTCTCACACGCGTCGACGGCAGCACGAGCAGCTGGCCCGACCACGCGTAGGAGTGCGGCACGTACACGACCACCGACTCGTCGATGCCAAGCCGCGCCGCGGATGCTTGCGTGAGAAAACCGAGCAGGCGCACCTGGCTGTCGACGCCGAGTTCCACGAGCACGGGCTGGCTGAAGCGCTTCTTCTCCCCGACAAACGCACTCAGCACGTCCTTGGTGGACGTGTACAGCAGCCGCACGAATGGCAGCCGCGCGAGCAGGTCCTCGAGCACGCTGACCGCCGATCGCGTCAGCAGGCTGGAGCCGAACGCGCCGACGAACGTGATGAGCGCCAGGGTGGTGATGAACCCGACGCCGGGAATGCTGATACCGAGCCAGCCGTCGACTTTCAGGAAGACGCGGTAACAGACCCAGATCGTCACGAACAGCGGGACGGTGAGGACAAGGCCGCGCACGAAGTAGCCGAGCAGACGTTTCATCGAGGCACCGGGTCAGCGGACGGCGCGAGAACGGCGTACATCAGGTTGCCCGGAGGGTGAGCGCCCCCCTCCTCCCCGAGAAGATAACTCCTAGCCCCGACTCCGCGATGATGAACCGACGCCTCGCCTTCAACGCCGTGCGCCGCAGCGTGATGCTGTGCGCGCTGGCATTCCCCTTGGCCGCGCCACTCGGCGCGCAAGCGAAACGCACCATCACGCAGGACACGTATGATCTGTGGCGCACCATCTCGGGCGCCACGCTGTCGCCCGACGGAAAGTTCGCGATGTACACGGTGGGTCCGGTGGTCGGCGACGGCGACGTCGTGATCCGCGCCACCGTCGGCGACTCCGAATGGCGATTTGCGCGCGGATACACCGGACGGCCGCAGCTGATGCCCGCCGCCGACTCCGCCGCGCAGTTCTTCGTGCCGCCAGCGCAGTTTTCGGCCGGGTCGACCGTCGCGGCCTTCATTACGTACGCGTCGCGCGCCGACTTCGAGGCGGCGCGCAAGGCCAGGCCGCGGCCGCTCCCCGCGCCGCGCACGTCGCTGACCATCGTGACGCTCGCCGACGGCAAGGCGCAGGTGATTCCGCGGGTGCGGTCGTTCCGCTTCGCGCGCGAAAACGGCAAGTATCTCGCCTATCTGATGGAAGCCGACAGCGCCGCGCCAGGCAGTGGTGCCGGTGCCGGCGCAG
>JAHFCT010000054.1:0-6931 GCA_023249375.1 Gemmatimonadota bacterium
ACGCGACCCGAGCTGGACAGGCTCTTGAACGTGGACAGCAGCGATCGCCAGCGCAGCAGCAGCGTGGTGATGCCGCCCGCGATAAGCACTGCGATGCCCGGCCACATGACGGTGAGCAGAATCTCGGTGCGCTTGGCGTGCTCGCCAATGTATCCGTGCGCAAAGAGCCACTCGGGCGCGATGACCCACGCGATGAACGCGCCGATGAACATGCTGGCCGTGATGCGCAGGCCGATGATCATCCCGGAGCCGACGTTCAGGAGCGAGAGCGCGAAGCCAAAGCCAACAGTGGCCGACCAGCGATTCAACTGAATGGCGATGACTTCGGCGATCCAGCGCGCTTGCGTGGCGAAAAAGACGAGGCCAGACAGCACCAGCGACGCCACCATCGTGATGGTGGACTTGCGCGCCTGCGGGCCGCGCGAGTCGAGCATGATGAGCGTTTCGCCGGCGGCGATGCCGTCGGGGAAGGGCAGCTTCTCGTCGTCGATGAAATGCTTGCGGAGCGGCACGGCGAGAAAGACGCCGAGGATGCCGGCCGTCGAGAGCCACAGCCAGATCTGCAATCGCGTGAGATGTACGTTGAAGCCGCTGCCCGGCTCGGCGGCCAGAATGTCGAACGCCGCGAGCAGCCAGCAGAGGAAGGCAATCTGGCCGGCGCTGGTGCCCGCCGTCTGAACGACGTTGTTCTCCCAGCGGTTGTAGTTCTTGGAGAAGATGCCGAGGGCGAGGAAACCGAAGAAGGCGGAAACGACCGAGATATTGGGGCCGATGCCGAACTTCAGCACCACGTATGGATACGAAGCGCCGATGATGACGGCGACGAGCAAACCCACGGCAATGGAGCGCGGGGTGAACTCGCGGATGTCAGCGGGCTTCTGAGGAACGACGTCACTCACGGATGGGCCTCCGGTTGATCCCGAAGAAGGTAGCGCGAACCGCGACGCTCCGACACCAGAAGCGCGAGTACGCGCGCGTGCGCGGCGCTGGCAATTCCGCGTCGCACGCCCGAACTTTCAGGCATGCGTATTGGTCTTGTTGGTTTCGCGGGGTCCGGGAAGACGACCGTCTTCAACACGCTCACGGGACTCAACGTCCCCCTCGGCTTCGGCGGCGAGGTGCACCTCGGCACGGTCAAGGTGCCAGACGCACGAATAGACACGCTGAGCGGCATGTTTTCGCCGAAGAAAACGACGTTCGCCGAAATTGTCTTCAGTGACATTCCGGGCGAGCACGGCGCCGAGCACAAGGGGCTCTCCGGCAAGGCGCTGCAGCAAATTCGCGATCAGGACGTGCTCTGCCTGGTGCTGCGCGACTTCGACAATCCAGCGATCGAAGGCGCGCCCAACCCCGGGGCCGACCTCGACGCATTCGCGACCGAGTGCCTCTTTGCCGATCTCGCGATGATCGAGCGCTGGCTCGACCGGGCCAAGAAGGAGCGCAAGGACGCGCTCGAGATCTCGCATTTCGAGATGATGAAGGCGACGCTCGAGTCGGAGAAGCCGCTGCGGTCCATCCCGCCGATGATGCTGGATCGCAGCAAACTCACGAGCTACGGCTTCCTCACTGATCGTCCGTTGCTCGTGGTGCTGAACCGCAGCGAGGCCCATGTAGCGGATCCGATGCCGTTCGAAATCAGGACGCGCATCGAGTCGATCTCCGCGGCGGGGCTCGTGCTGTCGGCGAGCGTGGAGGCCGAGATTGCCGCGATGGAGCCGGCGGACCAGAAGGTCTTCCTCGAGGATCTTGGTCTTACCGAATCGGCGCTGACGCGCTTTATCCGCACCGCCTACGGCCTGCTCGACCTCATCTCCTTCTTCACCGTCGGCGCGGACGAAGTGCGCGCGTGGCCCATTCTGCGCAGCACCAAAGCCAAGCAGGCGGCAGGGAAGATCCACTCCGATCTCGAGCGCGGGTTCATTCGCGCCGAAGTGATTCCGTATGATCACTTCATCGCGTGCGGCTCGGAACACGCCGCACGCGACACGGGCCACCTGAAGGTCGAGGGGAAGGACTACACCGTGATGGACGGCGACATCCTGCACATCCGGTTCAACGTCTAGGGGAAGGCGGCCTTCCTGACGAGTTCGAGGTAATCCCCGTTCGGGTTCAGCGTGCTCTTGTGCACGGTGGACGCGTACGAGAACAGGACGAAACCCCTCGCGCCTTCTTCTCGCGCCGCCTTGATCTTGGCCACGCTGGAATCGGCGATCTGCCGGTACGCACCAAGCCCCGCCCATACCTTGTCACGCCCGCCGGCATCCACCGCCACCTTCACCTGGTCGCGGACGACCTGCGTGCTGGTGGAGTAAGCCATCAGCGCAGCGACATCGAGGAAGCCGCGGCGCAGCCAGCTGGTCCAATCCTGGAACCGATTCTCGTACGCGTCCTTGGCGTTCGCGAAGACATCAGCCGACACGATGACGTTCGGGTTGCGCTTCTTGACGGCGTAGTAGATGCGCTCGACGAGGTCGGTGACCTGCGTGCGGCGGAAATCGTTGTAGCGCGCCGGGAACGAATCGGCGTAGACGAGCGGATCTGATTCGAGGGCGGCGTAGCGCCCGCGCTCAATGTCAGAGAGCTGCGGGAGCAGCCAGAGGCGGAAACGCTGCAACGAGATACGCGAGTAGTCGTGGTCGGGCGCCGGATAGCGCACGTAGTCGAAGTTGAGGCCGTCCACGTCGTAGTGCTCGAGGACGTCCATCCACATCGAGTAGATGTGCTCCTTGGTCTCCGGCGCCGCCGGGGACAGATAGACGCCTTCCACATGATCGCGCGCCGCCTTGGCGTACTCGATGATCTTGCCGCGGTACTGCGGATCCTTGGGGTCCATCGTGTAGAGCTCACGCGCGAGCTTGTACGGCACGGCGAGCAGATCGGGACGCAGGTTGTACATGTGCGCCGGGTCGGTCGGCGGCGTGTCCATGTTGGCGAGGAACATCGTGTTCAGCCACGCATGCACGCTGATGCCGCGCTTGTGCGCCTCGCTGATGACGAGCGCCAGCGGGTCGAACGTCTTGGTGATGACCACGCCCGCGGCGAGCGGCTCCCAGCGCGCGTTGTAGTACGCGTCGCCGCGCCCGCGCACCTGCACGATGAGCGTATTGAACCCGCTGTCGTGTGCGCGCGCCACCATGGCCTTGATGCTGTCGGGGTTGGTGAGCACGTCACGCACGACCCACAGCGCGCGCACCTCGGGCGGCATGACAATGGGCGGACGCGTCACGACGGGACGCTGCGGTGCGCACGCGGCAAGCAGCAGGGCGGCGGCGAAGAGGAGCTTCGAAGTATTCGACATGGCAGGCGAGGAGTGGTTGCGGCGGCGTGTGGCCGGAGACTGCGCAACGGCGCGGGCTAACGTGCCCTTCTATTATATGACTTTCCCGCCGCCCTCGAATTGCGCTGGCTCATCTGCCAGCCGTGCGCGCGGAATGACTTCCTGCTGTCGGCTCCCCAACGCCGACGGTAGTTTGTCTCGGAAGAGTGCCGCCAACCCGAGGGACCCGTGTCCGCTGTCACGACTGTCGAAACACCCGAGACCGTCCGCGCGCAGGTGATCGCGTGGCGCCGGCACCTGCATCAGCATCCCGAGCTGTCGTTCCACGAACACAACACGTCGCAGTTCGTGGCCGACACACTCGCCGCCATCGGCGGGCTCGAAATCACGCGGCCCACGCCAACCAGCGTGATGGCGCGGCTCATCGGCGGGGCAGGTCCGGGGCCGGTGCTCGCGATGCGCGCCGATATGGACGCGCTGCCCATTCTCGAGGCCAACACGCACGAGTTCGTCTCGCAATCGCCGGGCGTGATGCACGCCTGCGGGCACGACGGGCACACGTCGATGCTGCTGGGCGCGGTGAAGGTGCTCGTCGCGCAGCGCGACGCCCTGCGCGGCGAAGTGCGGTTTCTCTTTCAGCACGCGGAGGAATTGTATCCGGGCGGTGCAACACAGATGATCGCGGCGGGCGTGCTCGACGGCGTGGACCTCGTGATCGGTGCGCACCTGTGGCTGTCGTTGCCATTTGGGCAGGTGGCGACGAGGACCGGCGCGCTCATGGCGTCGCTCAACACGTTTCGCATCACCATTCAGGGCGAAGGCGGCCACGCCGCCATTCCGCAGCAGACGGTGGACCCCATTGTCATCGCGGCCCAGGTGGTGACCAACCTGCAGCACATCGTGGCTCGCAACATCGATCCGCTGAAGTCGGCCGTGATCTCGGTGACGCAGATCAACGGTGGCACGACCACCAATGTGATTCCCGGTGTGGTCGAGCTGGCAGGCACGGTGCGCACCTTCGACGCGAAACTGCGCGAGCGCATTCCCGTGCTGATGGAGCGTCTCGTAGCTGGCGTGACTGCCGCGCACGGCGCCAGGTACCAATGGACCTTTGAGCCGGGCTACGACGCGGTCACTAATGATGCCGCCGCCAATGATCTGGTGCGGCGCGCGGTCGTGCGCGCGCTTGGTGAATCCACTCTCATAGATGCGACGCCGACGATGGGCGCGGAGGACTTTTCGGCGTACCAGCAGCACGTGCCCGGCGCGTTCTTCTTTATCGGCGCCCGCAACGAAGCCCGCGGCATCGTGCATCCGCATCACCACGAGCGGTTCGATCTCGATGAGCGCGCGCTTGACCACGGCACGCGCATTTTCGTGGCGGCTGCACACGAGCACCTTGGAATCGGCGATGCCCGCTGACGCACCAGTTCCGCCGCGACGCCGTTGGCGCGCGTATCACGCGCTCGCCTTGCTCCCGGCCATTGGCATGCTCGGCGGGCTGTCGTTTGCAAATCGCGTCTACCCGCTCGTCCTTGGCCTTCCGTTTCTCATCGCCTGGCTCGTGGGGTGGGTGCTGGCGACCGCGGCAATCATGGCCATCATACTGAAGCTCGATCGGGTGAACGGGCTTGCCACAGATGAGGTGCAGGGGGAAGGGGCAGGGTGGGGTGATGGGGAAGGGGAAGGGAGTGGCGAAGGGAAAGGGAAAGGGAGTGCCGAAGGGAAAGGGAAGGCGCGGTGACCATTTCCCTCGCCATCCTCGGCACGTTCTTCGTCATTGCCATCGTGCTTGGCCTGCTGGCCAAGCGCGGACACGCGATGACGCTCGAACAATGGAGTGTGGGCGGTCGCGGCTTTGGCAGCCTGTTCGTCTTTCTGCTGATGGCCGGCGAGATATACACGACGTTCACCTTTCTCGGCGGCAGCGGATGGGCATATGGCAAAGGTGCGCCGGCGCTGTACATCCTGTGCTACCTGACGCTCGCGTACAGCCTGTCGTACTTCCTGCTTCCCGCCATCTGGCGCTACGCACGCGGGCGCGGACTCGTCTCGCAGGCGGATTTCTTCATCGCAAAATACGAGAGTCCGGCGCTTGGACTGCTCGTCGCGGTCGTTGGCGTGGCGGCGCTCGTGCCGTATCTGGTGCTGCAATTGAAAGGTCTTGGGATCATCGTCGCCGAGGCGTCGTACGGCGCCATTACGCCGGTGACGGCGATGTGGTGTGGCACCGGCGCGCTGATCGTGTATGTGGTGGTGTCGGGCGTTCGCGGGTCGGCGTGGACCGCCGCGCTCAAGGACGCGATGATTCTCGCCATCGTGGTGGTGATGGGCACGTATCTGCCGCTTCACTATCATGGCAGCTATGGCGCCATGTTTGCGGCCATCGACACGGCGAAGCCCGGCTTTCTCACGCTGCCCGCTGCCGGCATGAGCCAATCGTGGTTCATTTCGACGGTGCTGCTGACGACGGTGGGCGTGTACACGTGGCCGCAGTTCTTTGCCGGCGTCTACACGGCGCGCAGCGAAAACGTCTTTCGCAAGAACGCCGTCATGCTGCCGCTGTACCAGTTGGTGGTGCTGTTCGTCTTCTTCACCGGATTCGCCGCCACGCTCGCGGTGCCGGGACTGATCGGCGCTGACGCGGATCTATCGCTCTTTCGAATCGCGAAGATGACGTTCGCGCCGTGGGCCGTGGGGATGATTGGCGCGGCGGGACTGCTCACCGCACTCGTGCCCGGTTCGATGCTGCTGATCACCGCGGCCACGATGCTCGCCAAGAACATCTATCGCTCCGTCGCGCCGAAGAGCAGTGAACGGACCGTCGGGCTGGTGGCGCGTGGCATGGTGCCGGTGCTGGCGCTCTCCGCGTTGTATCTCGCGTTGCACGGCGGGCAGGCCATCGTCGCCCTGCTGCTGATGGGATACAACGTGGTGACGCAACTCTTCCCGGCGCTGGTGCTGTCCTTCGGCGACCGGCCGCGCATCTCGGCGACCGCCGCACTGGCAGGGATCATCGCCGGCGAATGCACCGTGGCCGCGATCTCGCTCTCCGGCACGTCGATTGGCAAGCTGGCGCCGTCGCTGCCGCAGATGGTGAAGGACCTCAACATTGGCGTCGTGGCGCTGCTGGTGAACGCCACGGTCATCGTTGCCGTATCTTTGTTCACGCGCCGGCCGGCCGCCGCGCGCACGGAGTAGCACCCGGAACCAATTTCGTTGTTTCGGGGTCACACTCCTCACCCCCAGGAGGAATCCATGAAGAAGCAGCTGCTCGCCCTCGGCACCCTGATCGCCCTGTCCGGCATAGCGAATGTCGCCATGGCGCAGGGCGCCGACGGCAAAGCGATCTACGACGCGAACTGCAAGAAGTGCCACGGTGCCACCGGGGCACCGTCGGCCGGCATCAAGAAGATGAACCCGAAGATCGAGACGTTTGATGCCGCGTTCTTCGGCAAGCGCACCGATGCCGATCTCGTGAAGGGGATCACCGAGGGCAAGGACAAGATGAAGCCCTTCAAGGACAAGCTGAAGGCCGACGAAATCGCCGCGGTCGCCAAGTACATTCGCACACTGAAGTAGCCGGACCCGTGGTGGCAAGGCCCGAAGCGACAGGGTCTTGCCCGCGCGCCAGCGTCGTGGCAAGGTGATCGG
>JAHFCT010000054.1:7031-22471 GCA_023249375.1 Gemmatimonadota bacterium
ATCGAACTCCACGCGGCGCACGGGTATCTGCTGCACGAGTTTCTCTCGCCGCTCAGCAACCAGCGTACCGACAGCTATGGCGGTTCGTTTGCGAACCGCACGCGCCTCGTGCGCGAAGTGGCCCGTGGTGTACGCACCGTCTGGCCCGACACGCTGCCGCTCTTCGCGCGCGTCTCGGCCACCGACTGGGTCGACGGCGGGTGGGATCTCGAGCAGACCGTGGAACTCGCGCGACTGCTCAAGGATGATGGCGTCGATGTGATCGACTGTTCGTCGGGCGGCAACGTGGCAGGTGTACGCATCCCGCTTGGCCCAGGCTATCAGGTGCCGTTCGCCGAACGCGTGCGCCGCGATACCGGCATTGCGACGGCAGCGGTCGGACTGATCACGGAGTCGGCGCAGGCGGAGTCGATCATCCGCGACGGAAAGGCCGATCTCGTCGTGATGGCGCGCGAACTGCTGCGCGACCCCTACTGGCCGCTGCGGGCGGCGCGTGAACTCGAGCAGCCGGTACGCTGGCCAGCACAGTACCTGCGCGCAGCGCCGAAGGGGACGCCAGCGCCCAGCGTCAAGTCGTAACTCGTACGCACCCGCTGCACGGACGCGGAGTCAGGAGCTCCGCGCCCGTGCCGTGCCAGCCTACCGACGCCGGCCGCGCGGCATGGAAACACGCCCGCCGCCGATGATGATCGGGAAGGCCACCGAGATGCCCGAATAGTACGGGCGATATCCAAACGAACCGTACAAGCCGAACGCCCACGGATCATAGAACGGATAGGGCGGGCCGTAGGTGGTATAGACGTTGGTGACATGCTGCGGCCGATTCGATTGCACATCGGGCGGCACGACTGTCACGCCGGACGCACCCTGCACGTCTTGGCACGACCGCCGCTCCTTGAGCGCCTTGCCGATCAACTTGCTGTCCATCCACAGTTCGATGGACGCCTTGGTCGGCGAGTTGAGTTCCACCGACTCGCGGGCACTCAGCGAGATGCGCGTGTGCTCCGTCCCCTTCTCGAGCCCGTATTCCAGATCGATCGGTTTGGTTCCGTCGTTCCGGATGATGAAACGGTCATCGCAGACGTAACCAAAGGTGATCTGCGGCGCATCGGCAATCGGCGTGCGCGCCACTTCGGTGATCTGCGCGCGCAACGGCGTGGCGGCGAACGCCGCGCCCACCGCGATGCCAAGTGCCGGAATGAGGGAAGTACGAAGGTTCTTCATGATACGGTCTCCGTGGTCTGCGACGCCCGCCGGCGGCCCGTGCCGCCGATGCAGGCTCTCGATTCATCGTACCCAACGCAATGCGCCGGGTTCCTTGATGAAGAGACACCAGGAACCCGGCGCACCCTACGCGGCGTCCGCGCTGCCGCGCCCAGGACGCGAAGCCTGCCGTGCGGCGCCGCCGCTACTTCGCGGCGCCGACGTTCTTGCTCTCGACGTAGAAGTTCACGTCCACCTTGAAATCAGCAGCCGACGACAGCGCAAACTTGGTGGTCTGCCACTGGTCCGTCGGGTGCACCCAATCGTACGCGTCGCCGGCCAGGCGCACCTTGAGCGGCATGTTGAATCCCGGCACCGCATTGGCCCAGCGGAACTTCACCGTCGCGCCGTCCACCGCGTACTCGAGCACCGGAATCTTCGTCGTTGTCAGGTACTGCTCGAACACCTTGGACAAATCGGTGCCCGCGCCCTTGCTGATGAAGTCCTGCACCTGGCTGCCCATCACCGTCTGGTGCCAGAACGTCTTGTTGAGCCCGCGCAGGATGTCGCGCCACTTCGCGTCGTCATTCACGATCTGCCGAATGGTGTGCAGCATCGCCCCGCCCTTCGGATACATGTCGCCCGAACCGTTCGCATTCACGCCATACGCAGGGATAATCGGACGATCGTTCCGAATGCCGCGGCGCACACCCACCGCGTACTCGGCGCCCGCCTGCTTGCCGAACTGGCACTCGGTGTAAAGCGCCTCGGCGTAGTTGGCGAAGCTCTCGTGCACCCACATGTCGGCGTGGTCCTTGAACGTGATGTTGTTCGCGAACCACTCGTGCGCGCTCTCGTGCACGATGATGAAGTCCCACTTCATGCCGTAGCCGGTGCCCGAGGCGTCGCGGCCGCGGTACCCGTTGGCGAACCCGTTGCCGTACGCCACCGCGCTCTGATGCTCCATGCCGTTGTTGGAGACATCAATCAGCTTGTAGCCGTCTTCATACCATGGATACGGGCCGAACCAATTCTCGAAACACTGCATCATTGGACGCGCCTGCGCCCATTGCTTCTTGGCCGCATCCATATGGTAGGCCAGCGGCCAGTAGTCCATGGTCAACGTGCCGCGCTCGCCCTGATACAGTTCGGTGAAGTGCTCGTACTTTCCGATCGCCACGTTGATGGCGTAGTTGTTGATCGGGTTGACCGAGAACCACTCGTACGTCGTGGTGCCATTGCCGTTGTTCTTGATGCTGCGCAGGCGGCCGTTGCCGATGCTGACGAGCGGATCGGGCACCGTGGTGGCAATGCGCATGCTGTCGGGTTCGTCCGCTTCGGTGTCCTTGTTTGGCCACCAGATGCTCGCGCCAATACCCTCGTCGGTGGAGACAATCCACGGACTGCCCAGGCTGTCCGTTCCCCACGAATAGCCGCCGTCCCACGGCGGCCGCTTGGCAGGCTGCGGCTTTCCGTGGTAGTAGACGGCGAGCTGCTTGCTGGCCGCCGCCTTCTGCGGCGACGCGAGCGTCACGAAGAACGCATTGCCATCGCGGCGGTACTTCAGCGCCTTGCCGTCCTGCATCATGCTGTCGGCTACCAGCGGCACCTGCAGGTCCACCTGCAGTTCTGTCGCCGGCTTCACGACGCGGTAGGTGATGGTGTTGTAGCCGATGATCGAGCTGTCTTTGAGCGTGATCGCAACGTGCAGGTCGTAGAACGTCACGTCCCACCAGGCGCGTTGCGGTGAGTTGTAGGTGCCGCGCAGTGAATCGGCGCGGGTGAAGGCGGCGGGGCGAGCACCCTGCGCCATCGCCGGCTGAAGCGCGGCAGCAACGAGGCAGGTGAGC
Source organism: Gemmatimonadota bacterium (assembly GCA_023249375.1). Lineage (GTDB taxonomy): Bacteria > Gemmatimonadota > Gemmatimonadetes > Gemmatimonadales > Gemmatimonadaceae > PNKL01. The sequence goes on from JAHFCT010000054.1 coordinate 10,085, forward strand.
AGGGCGAGGCGGGTCTTCATGTAAACCATCTCCGGTTCGGGCCAAGCGGGGGGAGGCCGTGCACATAATCTGCGCACGGACTCCTGCCCAAGCCAACGGGCGAGTGCACTCAAGCGTTTGACAGAGAGGCTGGCATTGCCACGCCCCACCCTGCAGAATCCAAGGGAAGCTGCTGTGGTCCGCCCCCCGTTTCACCTTCTGGCGGAGCACGTCTGATGAAACCGATCGCCTTCACCCTGAACGGCGTCGCGAAAACCCTGACGGTCGATGAAGACCGCACCCTGCTCTGGGTCCTGCGCGACGACCTCGGCATGACCGGCACCAAGTTTGGCTGCGGCGCCTCGTTCTGCGGTGCGTGCACCGTGCTGGTGGATGGCAAAGAGGTGCGCACCTGCGTCACCCCCGTCAGCCGCGTCGCGGGCAAGAAAGTCGTGACCGTCGAAGGGCTCGCCCAGGGCGATAAACTGAGCCCCGTGCAGGAAGCGTTCGTCGAGCACGTGGGCTACCAGTGTGGCTACTGCACCAGCGGCATGGTGATTGGCGCCACGGCCCTGCTCAACGAGAACCCGAAACCGACGCGCGACCAAATCGTGCAGGGAATGGAGCGGCACCTCTGCCGCTGCGCCGCGCACCAGCGCATCGTCGACGCCGTCGAATCGGCCGCCAAGAAGATGGCAGGAGGCCGCAAGTGAAACGCCTCGAAGAAGAAATGATCGTCCCCGAAGGGTGGGGATTTGTCGAGACAATCGACCGCCGCGATTTCCTGCGGCTCACGAGCACCGGGCTGATGGTCGTCTTCGCCGTGAAGCCGCCCGAAGGCACGTTCCGCCCCGTCTGGAACTTCGCCGAGCAGCAGCGCACGCCGCCCGACTTCAACGCGTTCCTGCACATCGGCGCCAACGGTCGCGTCACGCTCCTCGTCGGCAAGATCGAAATGGGGCAGGGTATCATCACCGCCCTGCCGCAAATCGCCGCCGAGGAACTCAACGTTCCGCTGGACATGGTGGACTGCGTGATGGGCGACACCGACCTCACGCCGTTCGACAGCGGCACCTTCGGCTCGCTCAGCGTGCGCGTGCTCGGCCCCATCCTGCGCGCCGCCGCCGCCGAAGCGCGCGCCGTGCTGGTGCAAATGGCCGCCGAGAAGTTCGGCGCCAAGGCCGATGACTTCGACGTGAAGGACGGCGTCGTCATCAATAAGAGTGACAGCAGCAAGCGCGCAACGTACGGCGAACTCGCCGGCGGCAAGAAGATCGAACGCCGCTTCGAAGGCAAGGCGGCGCTCGAACGGGTGGCGGAGTTCACGGTCGTCGGAAAATCCGCGGCACGACGCGACGGCGTCGAGAAAGTGACGGGCCGGGCCAAGTACGCCGGCGACATCGCGCCGCCCGAAGCGCTGCACGCGCGCATCGTGCGGCCGCCCGCCCACGGTGCGACGCTCACGAGCATCGATACCAGCGCTGCCGAAAAGCGGCCGGGCGTGCGCATCGTCAAGACCGGCGATCTCGTCGCCGTGCTGCACGCGCATCGCGACGAAGCCGACAAGGCGCTCAAGCTGGTGAAAGCCACGTTCACGCCGTCGCCGTCGACGCTGAGCAACGACAATCTCTTTGCGCATCTCGAAGAAGTCGCCGTCGACAAGCGGCCATTCGGCGCCGCGGGCGATCTTGCGGCCGGTGAGAAGGCCGCAACGCAGATGATCAGCGCGAAGTACACCAAGGGCTACGTCGCGCACGCCCCCATGGAAACTCACTCGGCCGTCGCCGCCATGGGCACCGATGGACGCGTCACGGTGTGGGCCAGCACGCAGACGCCGTTCCCGCTGCAAACGCAAGTGGCGCGCGCCCTCAAGCTGCAGCCCGACAAGGTGCGCATCATCACGCCGTACGTGGGCGGCGGCTTTGGCGGCAAGAGCGCCGGTGCCCAGGCCGTGGAGGCGGCGCTGCTCGCCGTCGCGGCCGGCAAGCCGGTGCGCGTCACGTGGAGCCGCGAGGAAGCGTTCTTCTACGACACGTTCGACCCCGCAGCGGTGATCAGCATTCGCGCGGGCGTTGACGCGTCAAAGCACATGGTGCTCTGGGACAACGACATCATTGGGGCCGGCAGTCGCGGCGCCGACATGTTCTACGACGTGCCGAACCACCGCACCGTGACCAAGGGCAGCTGGAGCGGCAACACCGGCGCCATGCATCCGTTCGCAGTGGGTCCGTGGCGGGCGCCGGGTGCGAACGCCAATGTCTGGGCGCGCGAATCAGCCATCGACACGCTCGCGGCCAAGGCTGGCATGGATCCGGTGGAGTTCCGCCTGCTCAACCTCAAGAACGCCCGTATGCGCCGCGTGCTCGAAGCGTGCGCCAAGCAATTCGGCTGGACGCCAAAGCCGGGGCCGAGCAAGCGAGGCGTCGGCGTGGTGTGCGGCGAGGACGCGGGAACGTACGTGGCGACGATGGCCGAGGTGAAAGTGGACGCGGCAACCGGCGCCATCAAAGTGGTGCGCGTGGTCTGCGCCCAGGACATGGGCGTGGTGGTGAACCCCGAAGGGGCCAAGCAGCAGATGGAAGGCTGCATCATGATGGGACTCGGCTACACGCTGGCCGAGGAAGTGCGGTTCAAGGATGGAGAGGTGCTCGAGAAGAACTTCGGCGGGTACACGCTGCCCAAGTTCTCGTGGATGCCCAAGATCGAGACCGTGCTTGTGGATTCACCCGACGTGCCGGCGCAGGGCGGCGGCGAGCCGGCGATTGTGACAATGGGTGGCGTGATCGCGAACGCCGTGTTCGATGCCACCGGTGCACGTATAACCCAGCTGCCGATGACCCCCGCGCGGGTGAAGGCCGCCATGACAAAGAAATAGGCAAATCATCGTGGATTCTCGCAGTCCTTTGCGCGCCGTCGGGCGCGCCCTCGTCGCCACCGCGGTTGCGGTGGCGACGTTCTACTTCGTCTTCTGGGTGGGCGGCGCGTTCCTGCTGCAGTTCGCCTTGCCCAAGCTGCTGCACATCGTCGGATCGCTCGCCATTGCGTCGGCGATGGCGGTGATCATGACACGATACCTGCTTACGCGGCCGCCATCGAACAACGCCGGACTGATGCGCGCCATCGCGGTGGGCGCGCTAGCCACCGGAGCGATTGGATTTGTCGGCGGGTTCTTTGGGCCGCTCATCTTCAGGCCCGGGGCCAATCAGGGACCGATGCTTGGCATCTTCGTCACCGGGCCCATCGGATTCATCGCCGGAGCGGTAGGTGGTGCGGTGTTCTATTGGCGATCGCAGCGCACGCCGAGCGTGGTGCGTGAATTCATCGCCGGCGGCATCGTGCTCGTCACCATCGCGTTTCTGTTTGTGCGTTACCCGCAGGTCAGCATCATCACAAGCGCCATAGCGGGCGCGGCTCCTGGCGAGGTCGCCACCGGTGACACGGCGATGGTCGTTTCTGCATCACCGGCCGCGTCATTGGTCGGCGCGCGCATACTCCGCGCGGGCGGCAACGCCATTGATGCCGCCGTGAGCGTGGCGTTTGCGCTTGCGGTCACGTACCCGACGGCTGGTAACATCGGCGGCGGCGGGTTGATGCTCGCGCGCATGAACGGCCAGACGGTGGCGCTCGACTTTCGCGAAGTCGCACCACTCGCCGCCACGCGCGATATGTATCTCGATGCCAAGGGCCACGTGACCGATCGCAGCGTCACCGGTGCGCTTGCGGTTGGCGTGCCAGGGAGCGTGGCCGGGTTGTGGGCCGCGCATCAGAAGTTCGGCAAGCTGCCGTGGCGTGATGTCATTCAGCCGGCCATCGACCTCGCGGAGAAAGGTGTCGCCGCCGACCTCGCGTTCAGCGAAGACCTGCGCGCCGACCTGCCGCGCTTCGCGAAGTTCGCGGGCTCGGCGGCGCTGTTCAGTCCCGGCGGTGTGCCGATTCCACGCGACTCCGTGTTCAAGAACCCGGACTTGGCGCGCACGTTGCGTCTCATCGCGGCACAGGGAGCGAAGGGTTTCTACGAGGGCGAGACAGCCCAGAAGTTCGTCGACGAGATGAAACGCGACGGCGGCATCATCTCGCTCGAGGACCTGAAGAGTTACGAACCCAAGTGGCGCACACCCGTGGAGTTCACGTACCGCGGCTATCGCGTCCTCACGATGCCGCCGGTGTCATCAGGCGGATTGACGCTTGCGCTGATTTCGGGAATTGTCAGCGGATATGATTTGCACGCCATGGGCTTTCACTCCGCCGACGCCATTCACGTGATGGCCGAAGCCGAGCGTGTGGCGTACATGCGGCGCAACACGCTGCTCGCCGATCCGGACTTTGTGCCGACGCCGATGGCGCCGTTCATGTCGAGCGATACGGCGGCGGCGCTGCGCCAGCGCATTGCGATGGCCAAGCACTCGCCGACCGCAGTCGCGCCCGACCCCGTGCGCGGCAAGCACACCACGCACCTTGCGGTGGTGGACGGCAAGGGAAACGCCGTATCGCTGACGACAACGCTCAACACCGGTCACGGTTCGGCGGTCACGGTCAGCGGCGCCGGATTCCTGCTCAACAACGAGATGGACGATTTCACCGCGAAGGTTGGCGCCATCAATCAGATGGGGCTACGGCAGGGCGAGGCGAATGCGATTGTTCCTGGCAAGCGCATGCTCTCGAGCATGACGCCGACCATCGTGCTCGACAGCGCGGGGGCGACGTTCCTCGTAGTTGGCGCCGCGGGCGGCGCGCGCATCATCACGGCGGTGATGCAGATCATCTCGAACGTCATCGACTTCCAACGGCCCATTGGCGAAGCGGTGGGCGCGCCGCGATTTCACGCGCAGGACTTCCCGGACACGCTTGAGATGTCGGCCAGCAAATTTCCCGACTCCACCGTGAAGGCGCTCACGGCACGCGGGCATCACGTGTCGCTGAAGACCGATCGCGGCTGGACGTTCGGCTGGGCGCAGGCGATTCTGCGTTCCGGCGGCCACTGGCAGGGGGCCACGGAGCCGCGGGGGCACGGGATGGCCGCGGGGTACTGATCGCGGCGGGCGGCGGTCCACCCCAGAGCGTAGCGCGACCGTCCCCGGCGAGCCCGCCGGGGACGGTCGCCTATTTAGTACGCGAATGCTACTTATTCGCGTCCAGCACCGCCTTCCTCTCCACCCAGCTCTGCCCATCCGTAATCCACTTCGGCGCCGCCTCGCCCTTGAGGAAGTGCCCGAACCACTGGAGAATGCGCCGCTCGTAATCGATGGCGTTCTCGCGCTTGCTCAACCCGTGCCCTTCGCCGGGATAGTACAGCATCACCACGTCCTTGCCCGCGCGGCGCGCGTAGTTCCAGAACTCGACGCCCTGTCGGTTGTCCACCGTGCCGTCCTCGCCGCCAACCTCAACAAGCAGGCTCTTCGCCGGCATCACGTTCACTCGGCTCAGCGGATCGTTCTTCATCATCGCGCCCATGTCCTCCCACGGTGCGACTTCCATGCGGAACTGGCCGGTCTCCCAGTGCGCGAACTCGGGGATCGAACTCCAATGCATCTGCCCGGCAAAGCTGACCATGTCGGAAATGCCAGAGCCGGCGACTGCGGTCTTGAACAGCGGACTATGCGTCGCCAGATAGTACGCCTCGTATCCGCCCTGCGAATGTCCGCAGTGTCCGATGTTCGCCGGATCAACCAAGCCACGCGCAATCACCGTCCGCACTGCGGGCTCCACTGAGTGCAGCACGGCAACGCCAGGCTCGCGCGGCCGGAAGACAATGTCGGGCATCAGCACGAAATACCCATTCTGCGTGAACACGCTCGCGTTGTAGTAGTCGTTCTCGCGCGGCACGATGAACCGGTTGAACCCCTGCGACAGCAGCTCGTACGTGTACACGATCATCGGGTACTTCTTCGCGGGGTCGTAGCCGGCGGGATAATACAGAATCGCCTGCAGCGGCCGTCCAATCGTGCTCTTGTAGCTGATCAGCTCGGCTTTCGTCCACGCATAATCCTTCAGGAACGGATTGGTGTTGCTCCACTTTACCGCACCTGCCAGATCAGCTCCGCCAACAAACACATTGGGCGACTCGTCGGCGCGCTGGCGCACAAACGCCGCGCGCTCCGCGCTATCGGCCTTCGCAAGCGATCCAATCGACGCATCGGCGAGCAGCAATCGCTGCACCTCGCCCGACGGCATGAGCCGTGCGTACCCGCTCTGCTTGGTGCGCTTGCCGAAGAGCGACACGTATACGGGCTTCGTGCGATCAACCGCGCGCTCGGCGGCCGACGGGCCAGGACCGCCGAATCCGCCAAATCCACCAAAGCCGGCAAACGAGACGAGACGATGCACCACACCGTCACGCGCACCATCAGTCAGTCGCTTGCCGCCCGAACCGTCCAACGCGAGCGCCCAGATGTCATACTCGGAGTAGACGTACATCACCGACGCGTCCTTGGGCCACACGGGCGCGCCGATGTTCGGCAGCACGTCCGCTGGGTAATCCGCGTCGCGATCGACAAAGTCCACCTTGCCACCAGCCGTCAACTTGGCGGTGAGATTGATGCGCGCGCCGCTCGCGACGTCGATCACCCAGTAGTCGCGGCCGTCAAACCACGGCACGCGCTTGCCCGTGGGATCGGCGGCGAACAGGTGGCGCACCTTCGTCAGCAGCTGCTTGCGCGCTCCCGTGGCGACTTCGGTCGCATACAGGTCTTCATCGGGCCGCCCAAACTTCTGGCCCCACGGATACGGCTTGCGATCGGTCTCGGTAGCGAAGGCATCGCCGTCGAGCACCGTCGCGGATTCCATCGGGTCGGTGCCAAGCACCGTCAGCCGGCCAGCGCGCATCGACCAGGCCATGATCATCGTGGCGCGCAGGTCGCGCTGCTCGCTCGAGCGCTGCTCGGGAATGGCACGGATGTCGTTGGCGTGCCAGATCTCCACGTCCGAGACCTTGTCGTCGCTCTTCTTCGGCGCGTCGGCCACTGGCTCGCGCTTGCGAACGCCGAGATACAGCGTGCTCCCATCGGCGGACCAAGCAGGCCGCCGATAATCGGCCACGCGCACGCCTGCCGGAAACGCCTTGTTGGTTGAGGCATCCAGTTGAACGGGCGCGGCATCAGCCGCGGCAAGCGACGCCCACACGAGCGCCACGTGCGCCGTGTCCGCAAAGTCCTTCTCGGCTCTCGAGCGCAGCACAGCGAGTCCGTCTGACTTCGGGCGCCACGACAGCGCGCGATACACCGACGTCGACGCATCGAGCACGCGCACCGCGCCGCTGGCGCCATCGAACACGGAGACGCCATTGCCGGCACCACCATCAACGGTCACGGTGAATGCGAACAGCGGCTTCACGTCGCTCCACGCGTGCTCGGCCACATTACTGAACGAGAAGCGCGTCCCCTTGGCGAGGTCGAGCACCAGCACGTCGCTGGTCTTCTTGCCGTCCGCGGCGTACTTGACCACCGACGCAAACCCGCCCGCGGGACTGAATGCAAACGTGCTTGCCTCTGGAATGAGCGTCGTCTCACCAGTTGCGAGATTGCGGACGGCAACAGCCGTGTGCACGGGCTTCTTGTCCTTCAGCAGCCGATCGCGTTCCTTGGGCGAGACCCCCACCACGTATGCAAGCCAGCGCGAGTCGGGCGAAAACGCCGCCCCTTGGCCGTAGGCAAGCGCGATGGTGCTGTCGCGCGCGGCGCCCCGCACTCGCAGTTCGTTCTCTTCATTGCCGCGCGTGATCGCGTAGGCCAGCCACGTGCCGTCCGGCGAGAGCCGCGACAAGCCGAGCGTCTCCCACCGACCGAGGTCCTTGGGCGTAAGCGTCGGCTTGGTTTGCGCCGAGAGGGCGGAGGCGGCGATGGCCGCGAACACAACGAGAGCACTCAGACGACGGAGCATACGCGTCTCGACCGGTTGGGGAACTAGGGCAGACAGCAACTGGCACAGCGCGCCGCGCAGCGGCGAACTGACGCTGGAAGTGGCGCGGGGCACCCGACCACAGCGCATCAAACTTACCGCGGATACTGCGCGACCGCCCGAACCGCGCGATATTCATCGAATGTGTCCTCGCTCTCCCGTTCAGGGACACCGCCCGATCTGCTCATTGGAGAACTCTCCGTGCCAGCCAAGTACAAACTGAGGTTCGTGTTCGCGCTCGCCGCGGCGCTTCTTCTTGGATCAACGCAAGCGCTGCACGCACAGCCGCGTCGCGACGTGCACGCCATCGACGCGCGCCACTCGGCGCCGTGGATACGCGACGGCGTCATCTACGAACTCAACGTCCGCACGTTTTCGAGTGAGGGCACGTTCAACGCCGTCACGGCGCGACTGCCCGAACTGCAGAAACTGGGTGTGACCATTGTCTGGCTGATGCCAGTCCACCCGCTGGGACAGGTGAAGAAGAAGGGCTCCGTCGGCAGTCCGTACGCGGTGCGCGACTATATGGATGTGAATCCTTCGTTTGGCAGCAAGGACGACCTCAAGCGCCTGGTGAAGGAAGCGCATCGTAATGGACTCAAGGTCATCATCGACATCGTGGCCAACCACACGGCGTGGGACAACGTCCTCATGAAGACGCCGACGTACTACAAGCGCGACAACGCCGGCCAGATTCTCTCGCCCTACGACTGGACCGATGTCGCCGCGCTCAACTACGGCAATCTCGGCCTGCGCACGTACATGGACGGCATGCTGCAGTACTGGCTGCGCGAGTTCGACCTCGACGGATTCCGCTGCGACGTCGCCGGCGAAGTGCCCACCGATTTCTGGGAGACGGCGCGCCGCAACCTCGAGAAGATCAAGCCCGACATCGTGATGCTCGCCGAGTCGCACGAGCCTGAGTTGCTCGCCAGCGCGTTTGACCTCGACTATGGCTGGCCTGGGTATCACGCCATCAAGGACGCCATCCTTGGCAACCGCAGTGCGCGTGCGGTGCGCGATGAGTGGGAGGCCGAGCGCCGCGTGTATCCCAAGGGTGCGATGCACATGGGCATTTCGGACGACCACGACGAGAAGCGCGCCATCACCTTCTTTGGCGAACGTGCGGCGCTGGCCGCGTCGGCGCTCATCTTCACCATGGATGGCGTGCCGCTGCTCTACAACGGCATGGAAGTGGGAGACGCCACCGAGAGCTTTGCGCCGGCGCTGTTTGAGAAGATGCCCGTCTGGTGGGCGATGAAGGACCGCCGTCCCGAGTTCCCGAAGTTCTACGAAGGGATCATCCCGCTGCGCCGCGCGCACTCGGCGCTGCGCAGCGGCAGCACCACGTGGGTGCGCAACAGTGATGACGATCGCGTGATCACCTTTGTGCGCTCGGATGCGAGCGAGGATGTGCTCGTCGCCGTGAACGTGTCGAACCGCGGGTTCAATGGAACGGTGGAAACGCCAGGTGTCGGCTATTTGGAGATCACGCCGTGGTCTGCTGCGCCGGGCGCGGCCGCCATTCCGGTGCTGACGCTTGACCCGTGGGGCGTGCGGATCTTCCGGCGCGCGAAGTAGAGGAGGGGACGCTGCAATGGCGGACGATATCCCTCGGTGGGAAAGAAGGGGCGCAATGTTACGCTGGTGTGCAGGATTGGCCGTTGCCGACGCCGTGATGATCGCCATCACGGCGGCGCGGTTCGCATATGACTCGACCACGCGCTGGATCGCCGTGGCCTCGGCGGTCGTGATGCTCGCGACGGCGGCGACGTTTCAGTGGATGTCGCGCCGCCCGATCTCGGCGGACGCACTTGCCTGGCGCACGCAGACCATCCGCGTTGGTGCCTGGCTCGGCGCACTCTGGGTCATCGAGATCAGCACCAACAACCTCGCCACGCCGCCCGTGCCGCTGCGCGACCACATTGACAACGCGTTCTGGCTGACGATTGCGGTGGTGATGCTGGCGTACACCGCGCGTGCCGCCCACCGCGCGCAGGCGATCGGCGTCGGGGTCTCGGCGGGTGCCTGGATGGGTGCCGTGAGCGGGCTCATCGCGTGCACCGCTGGATTGGTGCTCATCGCCTTCGGCACCGTGCTGCTGGCGCGCGATCCGGTAAATGTCACCGAGTGGGCGGCGCGAGGCGCGAGCACCACCGCGCCGAACATCGAGGCGTACTTTGCGTTTGAATCGCTCGCCGGCGCGCTCGGACACCTCACCGTGCTTGGCATCGTGATGGGCACGCTGCTCGGCGCAGTTGGCGGCGTGCTCGGCGCCGGCGCACGGGCGGTGCATGGTGCCAAATAGTAGCACTATGTAACTAAAGCGGCCCGCCGGCTTCGCGCCGGCGGGCCGCTCTGCGTGCGGACCCGCTAGTACTTGATCGCGACCCCCGCCTTCACCGTCATGGCCGTCATGCGGTAGTACTGTGCATCGCCGAACTCGCTCTCCGCCACCACGTCGCGGCGGTTGCCCAGGTTGCGGGCGTCAATGCGGTACTCAACCCGCGCCATGCGGAAGCCGATGCCCGCGTCGACCGTCGAGTAGCCCGGCACCGGCGCCGTGTTGCGCTTGTTCATGAAGCGGTCGCCCACATAATTGATGCTCGCGTTGCCGATGAACCCCGCGTCCGGCGCATGCGACCAGCCGGCGGACCACAGCTTGCTCGCCGACATCTCAAAGCGCTTGCCCGAGAGCTGCGTGTTGGTGGCGCCGTCAAACGAATACAGATAGTCGCCGAACTTGGAGTCGTGCGAGCTGTAGCTTGCGCGCACAAAGTTGGAGCCCGTCAGGCGAAGATCAGCGGCCAGTTCGAAGCCCTTGAAGCGCGTCTTCCCGCCGTTTGCGAGCGACGGAAGATTGTTGACCACGCGCGACGTGACCATGTTGTCCATGTCCATGTTGAAGAACGACGCTTCAAAGTCCGCAGCGCCGTTGAATGCGCGACCCTTGAGGCCGACCTCGACGCTCGTGGACGTCTCGGGCTCGAGTACGCCCTCATTCTCGGCCAGGCTGAAGTCGAACGCCGCCGGCTTGAACGTGCTGCGGAAGCTGCCGAAGGCCTTCAGGTGGTTCTCGCCCTGCTGCACCAGCGACCAGATGGCGCCCACCTGGCCGCTGAGGCGCGAGTGCGTCACCGACTCGCCTTCGCCGCGCGACTCGCTGGTCATGTTGGCGCGCGCGCCAGCACTCAGCGTGAAGCGCGACGACGGCGTCCACTCGGCGGAGGCGTACGCGCCGAAGAACATGCGGTCGCTGCCCGAGTCGAGATTGAGATGCGCCGGCTCGTTCACGCTTGGTGCAGATGAGGCAGCCAGCGGCGCGGTGTACGCGAACGTCGCGCCCTTGCCTTCGCCGCCGGCCATCAGCAGATCGGCACCGGCGAGCCAGCGCACGTTGGACTTGGCCGGCCACGCGAGGTGCGTGTCGGCGTAGAAGTCGTTGATGTCGATCTCTTCCTTGAAGCCCGTGGCGTTGTCGGCGGCGTTGGAGATGTCGGTCAGGAAGCCGCGGAACTGGCTCTGCGCCGAGTGCGTGTACGATGCCATGCCGCTCCACGCCGCGCCGCCGATCGCCGGACGTTCGAAGCCGCCGGAGACGAAGAAGCGCGTCTCGTCGACGTAAGCGCCCGACGGATTGTAGTTGGCATCGAGCGGCGTGCTGGTGGAGAGTGCGGCGCCTTCACGCGGATGCGGGCTCGCCGGATCCTGCGCAAGGATGTTGAGGTCGGCCGTCAGCCACAAACGCTTGTCGCCGTCGGTCTTGGATGCGCGCCAGAGTGCATGGCCGCGCGTGAACGCAGTGCGGTCGTCCTTGAAGCCTTGCTTGTCGAAGTCGGCGCTGAGACGCGACGACCACTTCGCGAGGAAGGGCAGCGCGAAGTCGGCACCAAGGCTGGCCGAGCCATAGTTGCCGCCGCTGGCGCTGAAGTACTTGGCTGTTTCGGCGGCGGCCTTGTGCACTACGTGAATGACGCCGACGAAGGATGTTGCGCCGAATGCCACGGGTGCCGGACCGCGCAGGACTTCGATGCGCTCGACGTCGCGCAGGCTCAGTGTGCTGATGGCCGGATTGAAGGCGCCGCCCCACGGCGTGCCATCGACGACCAGCAAAAATGCGTCGAACTCGCGCAGGCCCCACATCTCAGGCACGGCACTGGCGGGGCCGGCATCACCGCCGGAGGCGATGTTGATTCCGGCGGCGAGCGAGAGGGCGTCGCGCAGCGTGGTGGCACCGCGGGCGCGCAGGTCCTGGCCGCTGATCACTTCAATAGAAGCGGGCACGTCGTGCGGCGCTTCGGGGACCTTGGTGGCCACCACCTCGACGGCCGGAATCCGGGCAGCCGGCTTGTCCTGGGCGAAGGCAACAAGTGGGAGTCCGCCTAGCGACGCGGCGAACGCAAACCGGCGGACAACAGAAAAGCTCATCGAGGGCCTCTCGTGAAGATGAACGGAACGTGAATTGTATTGGCTTACGTTGGGCCCGGCCAGACCGTTGGGGGCATCGGCGGGGGT
>JAHFCT010000120.1 GCA_023249375.1 Gemmatimonadota bacterium
GCCAGGCCGACGACGATGACGAGCAGGCCGATGGCGAAAGTGAGCACGGTCACAGCCCCACGCTACCTCCGGATGCTTTGAACCGGCCCCGAGCGCCGTATGCATCGGGCGAGAGCGGCCGGACAGCGCGACTAAAGTTGACACCAGTATCAGCGAACGAGCAGTGGGGAGCCGGGCATGCGTACACGCCAACTGCGCGCGCTCCGAGGTGCCTCCGCCGCCACCATCGCGGTGCTGTTTGCCGCCGTTTCGCACACCGTCGGCGGTGGCGCGGCTCCCAGCCTCGCGCTCCTGCTCGGTGTGGCTGCCCTGGCGTGGCCGGTGACGACGGCGCTCGTGGGGCGCCGCTTGCGGCCCGCGGGCCTCGCGGCCGCGGTAATCGTCGCGCAGGCGACGCTGCACGTCGTCTTCGCTGTCACGTCGGGCCTCGGCGCACCTCACGCGGGCAGCCTGCACACCAGCGCCGTGCACCAGCACGGTCACGTCCTTGTCGACGCCACCGGGTCCGTCGCACAGATCGTGCTTCCCTCTCCCCCGATGCTGGCCGCCCACCTGCTCGCGGCCACCGCATCATTCGTGCTGCTGTTCAGCGGGGAACGGATGCTGCGCACCGTCGCCGCGTGGACTCTCCGCCTGCTCGGCCGGATCGCCGTCGCAACGGTCGGTGCGCCATCTGTTCCGCGGTCGGCGTTCTCGGACGCCCCCGCACCTCTCGTTCGTGTAGCCCGCGGCATTGTTCGCCGTCGTGGGCCACCTCTGCAGTGGGGCGACGCCAGCGTCGCATGATCCGCCGAGCAATCCGCTCGCGCGTTCCCCACGAATCCGTCGTAACGGCTCATCGCCGCGCGGCGTCCACAGAGAGAACCTTCGAACATGAACAGCACGAACCCTGCGTCCACCCGTTCCACTCGCCGTCGATTCGGCGCCCGCGCCGCCGCCGCCCTGCTCGGTGCGGCCGCCCTCGTCATCGCCGCGCCGCTGGCGGCACAGGCGCACGTCACCGCGACCCCTGACACCGCGACGGCGGGCGGTCACGGCACGATCACCGTCGCCTTCAGCCACGGATGCGATGGCTCGCCCACCACGTCGCTCGCGATCACAATTCCCGAAGGGATCGCATCGGTGTCGCCGACGCTCACCCCCGGTTGGCAGATCGACGTGCAGCGTGACGGCGAGAACGGCCCCGTGTCGCTCATCACCTACACGGCTGACCAGGCCGTGCCCGACGGGATCCGCGCTGCGCTCGTCCTCGGCGTCCAGTATGCAGAAGACAGCGCGGGAGAAACGCTGGCCTTCCCGGTCAACCAGGTGTGCGAAGTCGGCAACACCAACTGGGCCGAGATCGCCGACGCCGGAGTCGACCCGCACTCGCTCGACGCACCCGCGCCGACCGTGACCGTTGGCGAGGCTGCATCCGACGAGCACGGTTCGGGCGACTCCGACGAGCACGGCTCTGACTCAGCCGGCTCCGACGAGCACGACATGACCGACGCATCCGCGAGCGAATCCACCGAGGCATCCGCTCTCCCCGTCGTGCTGGGGGGTGCCGGGCTCGTGCTCGGTGCCGGTGCGCTCGTCGTCGCGCTGCTCGCGTTCCGTCGCACGCGCAGCTGACACTCCATCCCGCATGCATGGGTCCGGTCGTTCCCACGGGGCGACCGGACCCATGCGCGGGGTCCGGGGCATCCGTGCGCGCGTCTGATTAGATGGAGGCGCCATGACGACACCCTCCTCTGAATCATCGTCTGACTCGTCCCCGGGTGCGTCGCGGCTTCCGCCGGTGCTTCGCCCCGAGCATCCGCCCGTCCGCTCGCTGCAAGCGCTCGCCGATCGGTATGCCACGGCGGTGCACGGTGAGATCGCCGACGCGACCGTTTCGGGCATCACGCTCGCGACCGCGGACCTCCGCCCGGGCGAGGCATTCGTGGCAATCCGGGGCGTCAACCGCCACGGCGCGGAGTTCGCCGCCCAAGTCGCCGCAAAGGGTGCCGTCGCGGTGATCACGGATGCCGCGGGTGCCGAGATTGCGGCCGACGCGGGTCTGCCGATCATCGTCGTCGAGCACCCCCGAGCGATGCTCGGCGACCTGTCGTCCTGGGTCTACGGAACCGGTCCGGACTACGATCTGCCGATCCTGCTCGCCACCACGG
>JAHFCT010000091.1 GCA_023249375.1 Gemmatimonadota bacterium
GATGCGTGAAGTCAAAGCGCAGGCGGTCGGGCTCCACCACGCTGCCGGCCTGATGCACGTGATCGCCGAGCACTTTGCGCAGGGCGGCGTGCAGCAGATGCGTCGCCGTGTGATTGCGCTCGGTATCGCGGCGCCGTCCACCCGGCACCTTGGCCGTTGCCATGCCAAAGTGCAGCTCACCTTCGAGCGTGCCGATGGCGGCAATGCGTCCATCGACCTTCTTCACCTCATCGACGGTCACGCGCCAGCCCGCGCCCTCAATGGTGCCGCGGTCGCTCACCTGCCCGCCGGACTCGGCGTAGAACGGCGACTCGCGCAGCATCACGGCCACGCGTCCATCGGGGAAATGACGCACGGCGGCGACGTCGCTTTCAATCATCGTCGTCGTGTAGCCCACAAAGCGCCCATGCTCGGCGTCACCCGGCGCGCGCTTCCACTGTGATTCATCGTCAAGGTCGTCAGCCACCACGGCAATCTTCTTGCTGCGGCGCTCTTCCTGCGACTGCGCGCGCTGCCCCTGCAGCGCCGCTTCGAAGCCCGCGATGTCCACCAGGTAGCCGCGCTCGCGCGCCATCAGCTCGGTGAGATCGATGGGGAATCCGAACGTGTCGTACAGTCGGAACGCGTCGTCGCCGCTAATGGTGCCGCGCAGTTCCTTGGAACCCGACGTCGAGCCAATCGGCGCCAGTGCTTCGAAGCGCTCAATGCCGCCGCCAATCGTCGCGAGGAAGCGTTCTTCCTCGGCGCGCGTCGTCTCGATGATGTGCTTACGGCGGACCTTCAGTTCGGGATAGACGTCGTGCATCATCTCGATGAGCTTGTCGACGACGTGCACGAGCGTGGGCTCGCGTCGGCCGAGCAGCCAGGCGTGGCGCACGGCGCGGCGGAGAATGCGGCGCAGCACGTAGCCGCGTCCTTCGTTGCTCGGGAAGACGCCATCGGCCAGCAGGAACGCCACCGCGCGCGCGTGGTCCGCGATGACGCGGAAGGACGCCGCGTCGACTGGCTTGCCCGCCGCGTCGTGCGCGGTGCCCACGCCTTTGCCCGGCACGTACGGATACGTGATGCCCACCACCTGCTCCGCGCGCTCGATGAGCGGGAGGAACAGCGGGGTGTGGTAGTTGTTGGTGACACCGCTGAGCACGGCGGCAATGCGCTCGAGGCCCGCGCCCGTGTCCACCGACGGCTTGGGGAGCGGCACCATCGTGCCGTCCGCCTGCCGGTCGAACTGCATGAAGACGAGGTTCCAGATTTCGAGGAAGCGCCCCGCCTCGGCGCCTTCGACGAACGCGTCGAGCGAATAATCGGTGAGATCGGTGCGCGTCCATTCGCCGCTCGCATCGGCCGGAAAGGCCCAGTCCTTGGCGAGGTGCGCGAGGTCGACGTAGATCTCGCTGCACGGACCGCACGGGCCGGTGTCGGCCATCTGCCAGAAGTTGTCTTTAGCGCCCAGTCCGTAGATGCGGCTCTCGGGCAGGCCGGTGACTTCCTTCCAGAGTTGCCGCGCCTCGTCGTCCTCGTGATACACGGTGACGCGCAGATGCTCGGCCGGGATCTTCAGCACGTCAACGACGAACTCCCAGCCAAAGCGGATGGCGTCGCGCTTGAAGTAGTCACCGAAGGAAAAATTGCCGAGCATCTCGAAAAACGTGTGGTGCCGGGCGGTGTGCCCCACTTGCTCGAGATCGTTGTGCTTGCCGCCGGCGCGCACGCATTTCTGCGACGTGGTGGCGCGGCGGTTGCCCTCGGGCGGCTCTTCCATGCCGAGGAAGATCTTCTTGAACTGCACCATGCCTGCGTTGGTGAACAGCAGGGTGGGATCGTCGCCGGGAACGAGGGACGAGCTTGGGCGAACGGCGTGCGCGTTCTTCGCGAAGTAGTCGAGAAACGCCTGGCGGATGTCAGCGGCTTGCATAGTGCCCGAAATCTATAAGGCTGGCTGGGTGGCGGTCACCTGTGCGCATGCGGGTACGCGCAGCGACGCGCACCCCCGCCTGCGAAATTCTCGGGCCAGTCGAGCGCGCTTCGCGCGCCGCCTGTTGGCCCTCCAGTATTCGCTGGCGGGGGTGCGCGTCGCTGCGCTTGCTGGGGGTGCGGGGTGACCGACGTGGTGAGCACTTTCGAGCGCGGCGGCCAGCCGCTGACATCCGCGCTGAGGGGAGAGGGCGGAAATGCGGTGTCGCACGCCGCACTCGAGCGCGGGGTTGGGCGCGCTTCCCGTCGGACGAGCAGCTTAGCTTTACCGTATGCGAACCAAGTCCCTGATCCGATGGCTCGACGCAACGGTCGCCGCGGTCGCCGTGGCCGTCGTGATTGGCGGGATCACCCGCCTCACCGAGAGCGGCCTCTCCATCACCGAGTGGAAACCCGTCTCCGGCGTGCTCCCGCCGCTGAATGCCACCGACTGGGCCGCCGCATACGCCAGCTTCCTTCAGATCCCGCAGGCGCAGACCGTCCACCTCGGCATCACGCTCGACGCGTTCAAGGCGATCTTCTGGTGGGAGTGGGTGCACCGCCTGATGGCGCGCGTCGTCGGGCTCGTCATCGCGGTGCCCTTCTTCTGGTTCTGGGCGCGCGGGCAGATTCCGGCCGTCTTGCGCAACCGGCTCGCGTCGCTGCCGCTGCTCGTCGTGGCGCAGGGAGCGCTTGGCTGGTACATGGTGAGTTCAGGGCTCAGCGTGCGCAGCAACGTGAGCCAGTACCGGCTGGTGGCGCACTTGGCGTTAGCGCTGGTGATTCTCGTGGTGGCACTCTGGACCTCGGCGACGCTGCGCCGCGGTGCGAATAGCGGCGCGAACGCCGGTGCGAACGCCGCCGCGAACAGCGCCGCGAACAGCATCGCGAACAGCGCCTCCTCGGCGCGTCTCCCGTGGGGCCCCGTGGCCGAGGCGTTCGCCGTCTGGGTGTTCGCGGTGATTCTCAGCGGTGGATTCGTCGCCGGGCTTCGCGCTGGCAAGATCTACAACACGTTCCCGCTGATGGGCGGCCACGTGGTGCCACCCGGGTATTGGCAGCTCACGGGCTTCTTCACCAATGCCTTCGAGAATCCGGCGGCCGCGCAGTTTCATCATCGTGTGCTCGCGCTGATCACGGTGTTCGCGGCGATCGCGTTCTGGCTGTGGGCCAGTGTGGCGCCGGCGCCGCCCCGCGTGGTCACCGCGCTGCGAAACGTGGCCCTCGTGGCGTGCGTGCAAGTGGCGCTCGGCGTCGCCACGCTCTTGCTGGCCGTGCCCGTCGCGATCGCGGCGCTGCACCAGCTCACGGCGGTGGCCCTGCTCGGCGCGGCGGTGCTCGCGGCACACGCGGCGCGACGAAGGACTTAGCCCTCGGCCCGGTACTCCGCCATCACGCGCCGCAAGACCGCGGCGATGTCGTCAGACGCGTAGCCGCGCCGAGCGAGGTAGCCGTACAGGCGGCGCTTCACGGTCTCGGCGTCCTGCCCGCGCAGCACGGCGAGTTTCTTGCGCGCCGCGGCTTCGAGGAGGGCGCGCTCGTCCACCGACTCTTCCTCGAGCACTTCGGCGATCGCCGCGTCGGCCATCGTCGCTGCGACGCCGCGGCGTGCGAGTTCCTGCGCCAGCCGGCGTCGTGACATGCCTTTGCCCAGTGCCCGTGAACGGGCAAAGGCGCGGGCGAACTGGCTGTCGTCGATGGCGCCAATCTCGGTGAGGCGCTGCACCGCGTCGGTGACGTCGGCGCGATCGAAGCCGCGCTGAAGCAGCCAGCGTTCGAGCTCGTGTGCACTGCGCGCACGCCGACCGAGCGCCGCCGCGGCGCGGTCGAATGCCTCGAGCTTGCGCGCCGCCAGCAGCAACCGGTCGCCGGCGGCCTCGTCTAGCGTGGCGCCGACGGCGAGCTTGGCATCATGCAGGTAGGCCGCGCTGACAATCGCGACACTCTTGCCGTCGACGAGCACGGAATAGCGTCCGGGTTTTCGCGGATTCTCACGCAGCGCGGTGATGGCGCCCGCAATGGTGGACGGCAGACGGTCGAGCGAGGAGTCACCCTCGTCCGGTCCGCCAACCGTCGCCGTCTTCGCCTTGGCCCAGCTGAACATGCAATGAGAAGTTGGAGATGAGAGTGGGACGCCGTCGCGGAGCAACTGCTCGCCGCGCGCTGGCGACCAACCCACGGTAGAAGATAGGGAAAACGCAATCAATGCACGGTGACGGGCGTTACAGCATCGAGACAACGTCCGCCACTTTCGAGAAGAGCACCGGGGGGCCACCCAGGTGCAGATCGGGGATTCCGGGCCCCGACCGTACACCAAGATCGACCCCCCGGCGCAGTGTCACGGGGCAGAGATTCAGCGACTACTCGTCGCCTGGATCCTCGCCCGCCGGCTGCAGGCCGATGCCGAGCACTTCCTTGACCTTCTTCTCGACTTCGAGCATGACCGCCGGATTGTCCTTGAGGAACATCTTGGCATTCTCACGCCCCTGCCCGATGCGCTGGTTGTTGTAGCTGTACCAGGCGCCGGACTTCTCGATGATGCCGCTTTCTGAGCCGATGTCGACGAGGAGCGAGACGTGCGAGATGCCTTCCGCGTACATGATGTCGAACTCCGCCTGCTTGAACGGCGGGGCCACCTTGTTCTTGACGACCTTCACGCGCACGTGAGAGCCGATGACATCTTCCTTTTCCTTGACCGGACCAACGCGCCGAATGTCGAGGCGCAGCGAGGCGTAGAACTTGAGGGCCTTGCCGCCCGTCGTCGTCTCGGGGTTGCCGAACATCACCCCGATCTTTTCGCGCAGCTGGTTGATGAAGACCACGGACGTCTTGGAGCGGGCGATGGCGCCGGTGAGCTTGCGCAGCGCCTGACTCATGAGCCGCGCCTGCAGGCCGACGTGCGAATCGCCCATCTCGCCTTCGATTTCCGCCTTGGGAACGAGCGCCGCCACCGAATCAATGACGACGATATCGACCGCGCCCGAGCGGACGAGGATTTCGCAGATCTCGAGCGCCTGCTCACCCGTATCGGGCTGCGAGATGAGGAGCTTGTCGACTTCCACGCCGAGCTTCTTAGCGTATTCGGTGTCGAGCGCATGCTCGGCGTCGATGAAGGCCGCGGTGCCGCCCGTCTTCTGCGCATTGGCGATGACGTGCAAGCAGAGCGTCGTCTTGCCCGACGACTCCGGCCCGTAGATCTCGGTGACACGACCACGCGGAATGCCGCCGACGCCGATGGCCGCGTCGAGATTGATCGCTCCTGTGGGAATGGACTCCACGCGCACCGCGGCACGGTCGGCGCCCATCTTCATGATGGCGCCCTTGCCGTACGACTTCTCGATCTGCGCGATAGCGAGACCGAGCGCCTTTTTCTTTTCGTCCTGCTGCGCGGCGGAAGTGGCCATGAACTCCTCGAGCGAACTGGGGCCGGCGGCCCGTGGAAGGAATCTACCCCGCGAATTGGGCGGGTCTATCCCCGAACAAAATACGAAAATGGTGTCCCGAAGAAAATACGAAGATCCCGCGGAATCACAAGGGGGATAGGGACGATGTTCCAAGCTAACGTGTTTCCGAACAACGACTTATCAACAACACACGCAACTCATTAGTGTACATCGGCTTATCCGAGCCGGAGCCGCTCCGCTCGACCTTCTGTGATCTCCGACTCGGACGCCGATGTCGCGTTTAGTTACACCATGAAGGCCGACTCAATGTGTCGCACCCAGACCTTTCGGTCGTGGAGCAGGACGCCGATGACATCGAAGCGCACGTCGTGCGATGCACTGTTGCGTTCGCGCGCCATCCATTCGCGCGCACTGCGCACGAGCGAACGTTGTTTCGCTGCGTGCACGGCTTCGACGGGATCGCCGAACTCGAGCGCGGCGCGTGTTTTCACTTCGACGAATGCGACAGTGCCATCGCGCTGCGCGATGACGTCGATGTCGCGATGTCCGCTGCGCCAGCGGCGTGCGAGCACGGTGTAGCCCTGCTGTTCGAGCCAGCGCGCGGCGATGCGCTCGCCGAGTTCGCCGAAGGCGTTGGTTGCTTTGGTCATGGGGCGAGAGTAACAGGGCCCCGTCTGGAGTGCGTCACCGATTGGGCGCAGGTAGGAGCATTTCATTGCGGCACGTCGGCCACAGCGGCGTGGCCGGTGCGCTGTGCGCGCAGCGCACTGGCCGTGACCCGTGCGCTGCGGCGTGGCCCGGCCGCGCCGGCAGTGACCCGTGCGCTCGAAATTCTCGGGTCTGCGAGCGCGCTGCGCGCGCCGTTTATGACCCTCCAGTATTCGCGCGCACGGGTCACGGCCAGCGCGGCCTGCATTGGAGCAGGGGCGAGACGGGTAGTGCGTTTTCCGCGCGGGACGGTGAACCAGGCGGCGCGAATACTGGAGGGCCCACCGACGACGCGCGCAGCGCGTTCGATGGGCCCGAGAATTTCGCGACGACTGGTTCACCG
>JAHFCT010000008.1 GCA_023249375.1 Gemmatimonadota bacterium
TGACGAAGAATCTTGTCAAAGAGCCGAAAGGTTCCGCCGTATACGTTCTCGCCGCAGACGATATGGTCGCCCGACTTGAAGAGCTTCATGAGCGAGTCGAGGCAGCCCATCCCGCTGGAGAAGGCAAAGCCGTGCCGGCCACCCTCGAGGGCAGCGACGTTGCGCTCGAGGGCTTCGCGCGTGGGGTTCTTGCCCCGTGCGTACTCGTAGCCCTTGTGCACGCCGAGCGCGTCCTGCACGTAGGTGGAGGTCTGGTAGATCGGCGGCATGATCGCGCCGGTCGTGGGATCGGGGCGTTGGCCCGCGTGGATGGTGCGCGTCGCGAATCGAGCGCCCAGGTCTTCGTCGAACACCCGCGTCATGCCGGCTCCGGTAGCGAGGTGGATGGCGTGAAAGATAGCCGCCGGTGCCCCTGCGAACGAGAGCCCGTGGCGCACGAGGAGGCCGCGTGATTGACGTGCCGCGGCGCTCGCTGGAGCGCGCCACGTGTCTCGTCGTCGACGACGAGCCGCGCTTGCGGCAGGCGCTTGTGCGCGTGCTCGAGAAGGACGGCTACATCTGCTTCGAAGCGGGCACGGGGATCGAAGCCCTCGACGTGCTGGCCGACAACACCGTCTCGCTGGTGCTGTCAGATCTGCGCATGCCCGAGATGGATGGCGTGCAGCTGCTGAAGATCGTGCGGCAGCGCTTCCCGGACATCGCGATGGTGATGATCTCGGCGGTCGATGACGTCGATACCGCCGTGAGCTGCCTGGCCGACGGCGCGATGGACTATCTGCCCAAGCCGTGCCATCTCGAGGAGGTGCGCCAGCGCCTGCGCCAGGCGCTCGACAAGCGCCGCCTCGTGCTCGAGGCGCGCGAGTACAAGGACACACTCGAGCGCCGCGTCAACGAACAGTCGCGCCGGCTCGAGTCGCTCTTCTTCACCAGCATTCAATCACTGGCCGACGCGCTCGAAGCCAAGGACCGGTACACGCGCGGTCACTCGGGGCGCGTTTCGTATTACGCGACGCTCATCGCCCGCGCCCTCGCGCTGCCCGCCGACGACATCTGGCAGGTGGCCCTCGGCGGACACGTGCACGACATCGGCAAGATCGGCGTGCGCGAGTCGGTGCTCAACAAGCCGGGCCGGCTGACCGACGACGAGTACGAGCACATCATGACGCACACCATGGTGGGCTGGAAGATTCTCGCGCCGCTGCTCAACGAAACGCCCAAGGCGCTGAACATCGTGCGCTGGCATCACGAGCGCATCGACGGCCGCGGCGGTCCCGACCGCCTGGCCGGCGAGCACATTCCGCTCGAGGCGCGCATCACCGCCGTCGCCGATAGCTTCGACGCCATGACGAGCCGGCGGCCGTATCGCCCGGGCTTCTGGCTGCCGCTCGAGACGGCGATGAAGGAACTGCGCACGCATCGCGGCACGCAGTGGGACGAAGCCGTGGTCGACGCTTTCATTGACGTGCTCGACCGTGGCGGCGTCGACTGGGTGAAGATGAACCGCACGATGGACGGCGACCTGGGCGACGGCTGGCCGCATGCGCCGACGTCGGCGAGCACGGTGGCGCCACGCGTGGCGGCGATCGCCGCGGTCTGAGGAAACGCTGGCGCCCTTGGCGCCCAGCTGTGACGCGGCGGGTACGGCCGCGAGCGCCGTTTGCCTACGCCGCGGCGGCTACGTCAGTGAGGGGTCCGCGATCAACTCGAATGCGCCGTCGGCACGCTCGCGTGCAGTCTCGCGCGTTACGAGCCACCCGTCGCGCACCGTCAAACCGCCATGCTCGTCGCGCACATACCCGCTGAATGCGAGCGTACCGCGAAGACAAAGCGCGCCCGAGACGCCGCGCGGCAGCGCGGCGCCCGACTGTGGATCGCGAATGGAAACCTGCACGCCCGGAAACGGCACGCCCAGCGTCCCGCGCCGGTTCGGGAAGTGCGGCGCGTTGAACAGGGCGAGCGGTGCCTCGGCCACGCCGAAGACCTGACGGAGTTCGACGCCGGTCTGCGCGAACCAACGGTCCTGAAGCGCAGCATCAACCGGCGTTCCGATGCAGACGCAGACGCGCAGTTCGGGCAGGGTAACGGCCGAGACGCGCGCGGTCATTTCGTCGAGGAGCGCCGCGTACATCGACGCGGTGAGCGTGATCATGGTGATCCCGTCCATCTCGATGCGTCGCAGCGCCTCGCTGGCACTGAAGCGAGCCAGCGTCGACACGCGCGCACCGGCGAGCAGCGGTCCCGCCATCGTCAGCGCGAACCCGCCGAGCTGCGACGGCGGCAGTGCCGCGAGCACATGATCGCGCGGGAGCAGCGACGTCGCATCGACGGCGCCGCGCGCCAGCGCCAACAGGTTGCGATGCGTGAAATGCGCGTCGAGCACTCGTCCGTCGGACGTTCGGGCAGGCACGATGACGCACTCTTCGTCACGTCCCTCGTCCTCTTCGCCCTCGAGATCAAGTCCAAAGTGCGATCCGAGGTCGATGCGCGACTCAGTGCCGCCCACCTGCACGATCGCCGCCGCCGGCGCGTGGTCGAGCAACACCACGGCACGATCGCCGGTGGGAAGTCGTGCCGCCAGCGCGCGGGTGGTGAACACCGCACGCACGTCGCGCCCCGCGAGTTGCGCCCCAATCTCCTCCGTGCTCGCGTCGGAGGAGAGCAGCACCACCTGGTGCCCATCGCTGGCCGCCAGCGCCGTCAGAAACGCGCCTGACGTCGGCAGCAGGATGGCGCTGCGTCCGCCGGCGAGCGCGCGCACGAGCGGCGCCGAGCGCTGCAACAGCGTGAATCCGGCCGCCACGAGACTCGCCGCGGACGCGTCGTCGACGCGTCCGCCGCCGGCCGCGAGCGCGATCGGGAACAGGGAGAGTGGGTTCGACAAGGACGACAGACGAGTGATGTGTGGTTGGCGACGGGAGCATCGCGACATGAAGCAGCAACTGCGAGACCGCACCGCAGAACACCAAACCGGCACAGCTCCCGCCGCGGGCAAATTGACGTCGTGACTCGACCACGTCCACAGGCAGCTCAAGCCGCTAGCCTCACTACGATCTCCCCTCCGCGCTCGACCATCTACCATCCGCCATCCACCATCTGCCATCTATACGCCTCCCATCTCCCATCTACCATCTCCCATCTCCCATCTGCATTCTTCGTCATGCCCGATCCCCGTCTCATGATCAGCGTCTCCGGCATCCGGGGACGCGTTGGCTTTGGGCTCACCCCCGAAGTGTTCGCGCGCTACGCCGCTGCGTTTGGCGCGTGGGCGATCTCCAAGGGCAGCGCAAAGGCCGTGGTGCTCGGGCGCGATAGCCGCGTTACCGGCCCGCTCTTTCATCAAGTGGCCCGCGCCGCGCTCGAATCCGTCGGCGCCGACGTCATCGACCTCGGCATCACCACCACGCCCACGCTGCAAATGGCCGTGGAACATCACCATGCCGCCGGCGGGCTCGGCATCACCGCCAGTCACAATCCCATCGAGTGGAACGCACTCAAGTTCATCGGACCCGATGGGCTCTTTCTCAGCGCGGCGGCCGGCAGCGAAATGCGCGCGCTCGTCGATGAAGTGCCGTACGTCACGTACGACCTGCTCGGCGCCACCAAGTTCGACACCGACGCGGTGGCCCGGCATATCGACGCGGTGCTCGCGTTGCCAATGATCGACGTCGGCGCCATTCGCGCACGGAGGTTTCGTGTGGCCTACGACGCCTGTCGCGGTGCCGGCGCCATCATCATCCCGCGCCTGCTCGACCTGCTCGGGTGCGACGTCGAGGCCATCGAACTCGAAACTGATGGTCGCTTCCCGCGCTCGCCCGAACCCATTGCCGAGAATCTCGGACCGCTCTGCGCACTCGTAAGATCGTCGCGCGCCGACATCGGCTTCGCCACCGATCCCGACGTAGACCGACTTGCCCTCGTCGATGAAACGGGGCGCGCCATCGGCGAGGACTACACGCTCGCCCTCGCGGCGCGCGTCGCACTCAAGGGTCGTCCCGGCGTAGTCGTCACGAATCTCTCAACCAGCCTCGTCGTCGATGATCAGGTCACGCGCGCCGGAGGCACCGTGCAGCGCGCCCCCGTCGGCGAAGTCAACGTGGCGCTCGCGATGCGCGCGGCCAACGCCGTCTTCGGCGGCGAAGGGAACGGTGGCGTCATCCTTCCCGATCTGCACCTCGGTCGTGACGCGCCGCTCGGCGTCGCGCTGCTGCTGCAGATGCTGGTCGACGCGGGGGAATCACTCTCGGCGGTCGTCGCGCGCTCGCCGCGCTACACGATCATCAAGGACAAGCTCGATCGCCCCGAGGCGCCGCTCGACGCCGTGTACGACGCGCTGAAGGCCGCGTTCCCCGACGCCGCGGCCGACACCAAGGACGGCCTGCGCCTCGGCTGGAAGGACCGCTGGGTGCACGTGCGCCCCTCTGGCACCGAGCATATTGTCCGCGTCATCGCCGAGGGCCCGACCGTCGAAGCCGCTCGTGCACTCGTTGACCGTGGCCGCGCCTTGTTGGCGCAGTTCGCCCGCTGACGTCCCCCGAGTTGGAGAAGCAAACGACATGTGCGGCATCATCGGCTACATCGGCGGCAAGACGGCGACGCCGTTCCTGATTGAAGGGCTCAAGCGGATGGAGTATCGCGGCTATGATTCAGCGGGCGTCGCGGTGCTCGATGCCGGCGCCATCGCCACGCGCCGCGCCGCCGGGAAGATCGCGCGGCTCGAGAGCGCGCTGGCTGCGGCGCCCATCGCGGGCACCACCGGCATCGGCCACACGCGATGGGCCACGCACGGGCCGCCCACCGAGCGCAATGCGCATCCGCATCTCAGCGCCGACGGCACGGTGGCCGTGGTGCACAACGGCATCATCGAAAACGCCAATGCCTTGCGTGCGGCACTGCGCGACGCCGGCTATGAATTTCGCAGCGACACCGACACGGAAGTAGTCGCTCATCTCGTGCAGGAACTCTTCGAGGGATCGCTCGAAGACACGGTGCTCGCTGCGCTCGCACAGCTTGAGGGGACGTACGGCCTCGCCGTCGTCAGCAGCCGCGACCCCGGCAAGATCGTCGCCGCACGCAAGGGCAGTCCACTGCTCATCGGTATCGGCGAAGACGAACACTTTGTCGCCTCCGATGCTTCGGCCATCCTCGCGCATACGCGGCAAGTCGTCTACCTCGACGACGGCGACGTGGCGGTGATCGAGCGCAACGGATATCGCGTGCTCGATGCCAACGCCGCACCGCTCGCGCGCCACGTGCACAAGATCGACTGGGACCTTGCCGCCATCGAGCGCGGCGGCTTCGCCCACTTCATGCTCAAGGAGATCTTCGAGCAGCCGCAGACGGTGGAGAACGCCATGCGCGGCCGGCTCATCCTCGAAGACGGCACGTCCAAGCTCGGCGGCCTCAACCTGTCGCACGAGCAGTTGATGGCGATCGACCACATCATCATCACCGCCTGCGGCACGTCGTGGCACTCCGGGCTCATCGGCAAGCTGATGATCGAGGAGCTGTGCCGCATTCCCGTGGCGGTGGAGTACGCGTCCGAGTTTCGCTACCGCAACCCGATTGTCAGCGCAAACACGCTCTGCATCGTCATCTCGCAATCGGGTGAGACGGCCGACACGCTGGCGGCGATGCGCGAAGCCAAGCGCCGCGGCGCGCGCACCCTGGGCTTCGTGAACGTGGTCGGCTCGACCATTGCCCGTGAAGACGACGGCGGCATCTACCTGCATGCCGGCCCCGAAATCGGCGTCGCGTCCACCAAGGCGTTCACCAGCCAGGTCGTGGCGCTGGCGCTCTTCGCGCTCAAGCTGGCGCGCAAGCGCGGCCTCTCGGTGACACGCGGGATGGAAATCGCCCAGGCGCTGCACGCACTCCCCGCGCAGATCAAGGAAATTCTCGACCGCGCCGAACAGATCGAACACATCGCCGAGGAGTTCAAGCGGGCGCCCAACTTTCTGTACCTTGGCCGCGGCGTAAACTTCCCCGTCGCCCTCGAAGGCGCGCTGAAGCTCAAAGAGATCTCGTACATTCACGCCGAAGGCTATCCCGCGGCGGAGATGAAGCACGGGCCCATCGCGCTCATCGACGAGATGATGCCGGTGGTCTTCGTGGCGCCACACGACGCGGTCTTCGACAAGGTCGTGTCGAACGTGCAGGAGGTGAAGGCACGCAAGGGGAACATCATCGCCATCACGTCGCGCGACGAGGCGGCGCTCAAGGGCCTCGTCGACTACGAATTCCGCATCCCCGAGACGGTCGATCTGCTCATGCCCGTGCTGGCATCGGTGCCGCTGCAGTTGCTCGCGTATTACATCGCCGTGAAGCGCGGGTCAAACGTGGATCAGCCGCGCAACCTGGCGAAGAGCGTGACAGTGGAGTAGCGCGGCTAGAGCGCCGCCGCCAGCACGCGCGCCGGCGGTGTCTTCCCCCGGCGCACGATCCACTCGGCCACCATCAGGTTGATCACCCACCCCGCACCCATCATGACCCCGCGCGGCAGTTCGCTCGGCTTGAGGTTGACGAAGACGAACCACGGCAGGTGCGTGAACACCTGCGTGCCTGCACCGAGCCCAATCGCGTACGCGCGCGTCATCCAGTTACCGTGCGCGGTGAAGTCGCGGCGCACAATCGCCCAGACTCCGAAAATAAGCGAGAGCAGCATCGCCGAGCCAAACACGAGACGCTCGGCGTACACCATCGCGCCGTCGCCCGCCGGCCACGGATACGTGAGCGTCATCCACAGTCCCGAGATGGCAACCACGAATCCCGCCGGAATCAGCACACGCCCCGAGAGGCGATGCCACTGGCGGTAGCGCTTGCGCAGCCCCGCCGAGAACTGGAAGGCCCCAAGCATGCTGTACGCAACGGCGAACGGGATGTGGAGCAGAATGGGAAGCGGCGCGCTGAAGAAGCGTGCGTTCTCGGCTGTGACTGGCGCGCTGCCGACGAACTGCCCCAGCCGTGCAGCGCCGCCCAAGGCGGGGACGACGCTGAGGGCGACGAGCGCCGCAGGAATGAGCCAATCTGACTTGGTCAATTTCATGATGGTTCTCGCGACGCGGTCGAGGAGGTACTAGTTGGCGGCGGTTCGACGCGCGCGGTTGAATCGCATCGCCAACATCAGGACGACGTTGCTGCGCGTAGCCGACGCTCCAACGCCGCGGAGCGGCTTGAAACCGACCACGTAGTCGCGCGCCTCGAGGCGCACCCCGACGCGTCCCATGCCGAGTTCGCCACCTACCGTGGCGTAGCCGCCAGCGTTGTTCGTTGCGTTGACGTCGAGCGTGCGGTAGTCGTAGCGCTGCGCGCCAGCGCCTGCGCCCATGAACGGCGACACGGTCACCGCACGTCCCGCGCGCCACGGCGTGCCGCGCGCTTCGACGCCGAGGTCGATGGTGAAGACATCGAGTTTGGGCGCGTCAATGGCAGCGACATCACGACTGCGCGCCCAGCCGGCAGTGGCGGTCAGGGCGAGCGTCGGGCGTACGGCCCAGGAGAGCTGGGCGGCGGTGAGGTTCGCGGTCTTCACGGAGGCGCGGAGGGCGCCCGTGGGAACGAAGGCGCCGCTGCTGACTCGGAACTCCCACGAGCGCGCCGTCGCGGTCGTGGTCTGCGCTTCGGCGCGCGGTGACGCTATGACGAGCGAGGCCAGTGCGCCGACGACGATCGCGGTTCGGGAAAGGGCAGAGCGGATGGCGCGGGGCGACGACGGGGCGGATGCAGCGGGGGGCTGACGGAGCATGGCAGGAACCTCTGGAAGCAGGGGGGCGGCGGTCGCAGAAGCATGGCTGGCCCTTTTCATGCGACGGCCAGTAGATTAGTATATCATATACACAGTACGAGTGTATGATATAAACAGTTTCAGGAATGTCAAGCACCGCGGTGCGGAGGTCCCATGGCGGCCGGCAAGAAACCGAAGAAAACTCACAAGCTGACCCACCATGACATGATGCAGGCGGCCGTACGCGTGGATCCCGAGTTGCGTCGCCGAAGTGCGCTGCTCTGGGACGGTCAAACGCCGTCGACCCGCGGTCCGAGGGCGGCGTTTACGCCGGCCGACGTGGTGCAGATCGCGGTGGAAATCGCCGACGCCGACGGGCTCTCGGCGGTGACGATGCACGCCGTGTCCGCGCGCCTCGGGCTCACCACGATGGCGCTGTACCGCTATTTCCCGAGCAAGGAGACGCTGCTCGACGCCGTGATTGATGCCGGCACCGGCCAGCCGCCGCGCTTCTTGGAACCGCGCACAGGCTGGCGCGCCGAGGTCACGACGTGGTCGCTCGCCAAGCGCGCACTCCTGTGCGAGCGCCCTTGGCTTGCCGAGCTGCCGTTTGTCGCCGCGCCGCACGGTCCCAACTGGCTGCTATGGATCGAGGCGATCGCCGACTCGCTGTCGCGCGCCGGCCTGCGCGGCGAGGACATCGGGCAAATGCTTTCCATCATTGACGGATACACTCGCGGCGCGTCGGACACGGCCGTCTCGCTCGCGCGGTCACGCGCGCGCGGCATTTCGGAAGCCGAGTGGGCGGCCGGCGTCGGGGCGGACCTCGGGCGCGCGATTGGCGATGCCCGCTTTCCCAACTTCGCGGCGATCATCAACGCCGGGTCGTCGGGGCGTCCGCGCACGATGGAAGAGTCGTTCAACTTCGGGCTGCAGCGCGTGCTCGACGGGATCGAGCGCTACATCAAGGAGCAGGGCACTCCATCCGCCCCGTGAACTAGTCGGCCCCGCCGCGCTGCGCCTTGATCCGCGCAATCGCCGCGCGCGCCCCCGCCGCCTCCCGCCCGTCCGGAAATCGCTCAATGAACCGCCGTAGCTCCACCAAGGCGCGCCCTTCGTCGCCGCCGGGCGACAGGTGGATGTCGATGATCTTCTGCAGCGCATACCGAACGTGCTCGTCGCGCACGCCGGGCATGCGCCGCACGCGCTCGTACAACGGAAGCGCACCCTGAGGATCCTTGAGCTTCCGCAGTTGCAGATCGGCCGCGCGCAGTAGCGGCGACGGATTGTTGGGTCGCTCCGCCGCCACCGCCAGCCACGCTTCGAGCGCCTCCGTGTGCTTCTCCTGAACCTCGAGTGCGTCGATCTGCGAGTACTGCGGCGCGTAGGTGCCCTCGGCATCCGGGAAAACCAGATCCTTCGCCAGCCGCTCGCCGCCGCCGAGCAGCAGGCCGAAGATCGCGCGCCCCACGCCGTACCCAAAGAGAGCGCCGAGCGGCACGATCAGCAGCACGGGCCCCTTGGTCATTCCCGCCAATCGCACGGCAAACGCGAACGCGCCCCCGAGCAACCCGAGGATCAACGCCTGCGGTTGGCTGCTCTGCGCGATTCGTATTGTCCGGTTCTCATGCGAACTCATCCGGCGATGATAGCATGACATCCGGGAACTCGCACCCCTTGTCGTCACCGTGCGGCTGATCGAGGAGCGCATGCGGTACGTCCCGGAGCGCGCGCCGCTCTCCCTTTCCGCAACCGCCGTCGCTAGCTTCCCGCCCCATGCGAGTTCTCCTCCAGCGAGTATCGCGCGCCGAAGTGCGCGTCGGCGACCGCGTCACGGGTGCCATCAGGAGCGGCTTCGTGCTGCTGGTCGGCTTCACGCACGCGGATTCGGATGCGCAGTCGGCGTGGATGGCCGAGAAGCTTGCCGGCCTCCGTCTCTTTGCCGATGCCGAAGGCAAGATGAACCTCGCCCTCGACGAAGTCGGCGGCGCCGTGCTCGTGGTTAGCCAGTTCACGCTCTACGGTGACGCGCAGAAGGGACGCCGCCCGAGCTTCATCGATGCGGCGCGCCCGGAGCAGGCGGTTCCGCTCTACGAGCGATTCGTCGCGCTGCTGCGCGAGCGCGGCCTGCACGTCGAGACCGGCGAGTTCGGCGCGATGATGGACGTCGAACTCGTCAACGACGGCCCGGTGACGCTCTGGCTCGAGCGCTAACGCACCGTCAGATGCAGCCGCGTGCGTGCCACGCCGCTACGCCGATGCCGCCAGCGCCTGCTCGACATCCGCGATGATGTCGTCGAGATGCTCCAGCCCCACCGAGATGCGCACGAGCCCAGGCACGATCCCCACCGCCTGACGCTCGGCTTCGGTCAGCTTTGAGTGCGTGGTGGACGTCGGATGCGTGACGATGCTGCGTGTGTCGCCCAGATTCGGCGAATGCGAGCACAACTGCAGTGCGTCGATGAACCGCCGGCAGCGCTCAATGCCGCCCTTGAGCACCAGCACCACGATGCCGCCGCCCTGCGACATCTGTCTGCGGGCCAGCGCGTGCTGCGGGTGCGACGCCAGGAACGGATAGCGCACCTGCTCGAGCCCCGCGTGTCCCTCGAAGTGCTTCGCCAGAGCCATCGCGTTGGCGCAGTGACGGTCCATCCGCACCGCGAGTGTCTCCAGACTCTTCGAGAGCACCCACGCATTGAACGGCGACAGCGACGGCCCGGTGTGCCGGGCGAAGTA
Organism: Gemmatimonadota bacterium; assembly: GCA_023249375.1. Classification (GTDB taxonomy): domain Bacteria; phylum Gemmatimonadota; class Gemmatimonadetes; order Gemmatimonadales; family Gemmatimonadaceae; genus PNKL01. The sequence continues at coordinate 10,457 of JAHFCT010000008.1, forward strand.
CCGCGCCTCAGTGACGAGCGCCTTATCGCCGACAATCGCGCCGCCGAGCACGCGTCCCTGTCCGTCAATCCACTTGGTCGCCGAGTGCACGACGAGCGACGCGCCGAGGGCGATCGGACGCTGCAGGTATGGCGTGGCGAAGCAGTTGTCGACGATTAGCGGGATGTTGTGCGATTTGGCGAGTGCGCCCAGCCGCTCGAGGTCGAGCACGTCGAGCCCCGGGTTGGACGGTGTCTCGACGAAGAGGAGCCGCGTTTCGGGGCGAATGGCCCGGTCCCAGCCCGCATCGTCAGCGGCATCCACGTACGTGAACGAGACGCCCCAGCGCGGCAGCAGCTTGGTGAGAATCTGATGCGTCGACCCAAAGAGCGAGCGGCTGGCGACAATGTGGTCGCCGCTCTTCACGAGGGCCGCCAGGGACGCATACACCGCTGCCATGCCCGATCCCGTGGCGATGCCATCCTCGCCGCCCTCGAGGAGGCAGAGCTTGCGCACGAACTCGTCGGGATTCGGGTTCGAGTAGCGGCTGTACACCGCACCCTCGATCTCGTCGGCGAAGAGCGCCCGCGCCTGTTCGGCGTCGTCGAAGACAAAGCTCGACGTCAGGAAGAGCGGGACGGAGTGCTCGCGCGCGTCGGAGCGCGGGGCCTGCGTGCGGATGGCGGCGGTTTCGAAACGCGGGGGCTGGTCGGGCATGGGGCGGGGATGAGGGTCAACTATATTCTACCGCCATGCCCTCCGCTCCTGCAGTCATCCTCGCCTCGGCGTCGCCGCGCCGCCGCGAGCTGCTCTCGCTCATTGGCATCGCCCACGAAGTCTGGCCGGCCGACATCGACGAGTCGGCTTTCCCCGACGAGGCACCCGCCGCGCACACGGAGCGGCTGGCGCGGGCCAAGGCCCACACGCTCGCCGAACGGCACCCGCACGCCGTCGTCATTGCGGCCGATACCATAGTCGTGGTTGCCGGCGACATTCTGGGCAAGCCGCGCGACGAGGCGCAGGCCGCGGAAATGCTGCGGCGATTGTCCGGACGGGAGCACACGGTGTATACGGCCATCGCCGTGGCGCTCGACGCGCGCACCGAAAGCGCGGTGGAGTCGGTCGGCGTGACGTTCCGATCGCTTACCGACGCGGAGATCGCCGACTACATCGCCACGCGCGAGCCGATGGACAAAGCGGGCGCCTACGGCATTCAGGGGTACGGCGCGACCATCGTCGAACGCGTCGACGGCGACTATTTCAGCGTGATGGGGCTCGGGCTGCGCCGGCTCGTGGAACTTCTGGAGCGCGTCGGCGTGCGGTACGCATTCGACAAAGGCGTCATCGACGCCCGCCCCTAGGCTTTCAGAGCGAGCGTCCCCGGTTCGCGCTGCCTCGGGCCACCCGCGCCGTCAGGCGATCAGCAGCTTGACGAGCTTCTTGGGCGACTGCGTGAAATCCGCGAGCGTGTAACGGTCGAGCACCTTGAGGAAGGCATCGAGCGCCTCGTCGAGCGCCGGCGCCAGGCCGCACGAGGGCGCGATGGGGCAGGTGTTCAGTGTCGGATCAAAGCACTCGACGAGTCGGAAGTTCTCCTCGGTTTTGCGGATCACGGCGCCGATGTTGATCTTCGCCGGCTCGACGATCATCCGCACGCCACCGCCGCGCCCGCGCAGCGTCTCCACGTAGCCCAGATGGGCGAGGCGCTGCACGACCTTGACGAGATGATCCTCGCTGAGCGCCATGCGTCGCGCGATGACGCCGACGGTCTCGGTTTCGCCCGGATGCAGGGCGAGGTACGTGAGGCAGCGGAGCGCATTGTCGGAAAAGCGGGTCAGATGCATCTGGAGGCGGACCTCATCGGGCAATGAAAGACGCGCGAAGGATACCGGATTCGCAGGGTCGGATGGATCAGCGTTCTTCCCGACATGTGAGCAGGAGAATCCTCACAGGATTTCAGGTGCTTGCCTGACTTTTAAAGCGGCATCTAATTTACCACATTACTCACGTTCAAGCGAGACCGCCGCGTTTGGTCGCGCCATGCCGCATCTGACCGAGCGCTCGCCCCACCTCTTCCATGTTCCGTGAGGCTTCATTCATGGCCAACTTCCCGAAGTTCCGTCACGCCGCCAGCGGCATCGCGGTCATGTCGGTGGCGCTGCTCGCCTTCGCCTGCGCCAAGCGGCCGGCGAACAGTGGTCTGACCACCAGCGAGGCCGCCAAGGCCGTCTATGTTGCGCCCGGACAGTACGACGAGTTCTACGCGTTCATGTCCGGCGGCTTCAATGGCCAGATCGGCGTGTATGGACTGCCGTCGGGCCGCCGGCTGAAGACCATTCCGGTCTTCTCCCAGTACCCGGAAAACGGCTATGGCTACAGCGAAGAGACCAAGCCGATGCTCAACACGAGCTACGGCTTCATTCCGTGGGACGACACGCACCATCCGGCGCTCTCGCAGACCAACGGCGAAGATGACGGTCGCTGGCTCTTCATTAATGCCAACAACACGCCGCGCATCGCGCGCATCGACCTGACGCGCTTTGAGACGGACGAGATTCTCGAGATCCCGAATGCCGGCGGCAATCACGGCTCGCCGTTCATGACGTCGAACAGCGAGTACGTCGTCTCGGCCACGCGCTTCAGCGTGCCGGTGCCGAACACCGACGTGCCGATTTCATCGTTCAAGAAGAACTTCCGCGGGCAGATCTCCTTCATCCGCGCCGACCAGCCGGGGAAGATGCGCATCGAGTTCCAAATGCTGATGCCCGGCTTCAACTACGACCTGGCGCGCGCCGGCAAGGGGAAGAGCGAAGGCTGGTTCTTCTTCTCGATGTACAACACCGAGCAGGCCAATTCGCTGCTCGAGGTGAACGCCTCGCAGAACGACAAGGACTTCGTCGCCGCCGTGAACTGGAAGATCATCGAGGGCTGCGCGAAGGGCGGCATTCTCAAGAACACCGCCGCGTCGTACGTGCACAACTTCACAGACGAGTTCACGCGCCAGGCGAAGAGCGAGACGATCACCTCGGTGCCGCAGTTCGAGGCGAAGGAGTGTCCGGGCGCGGTCTACTTCATGCCGACCCCGAAGTCGCCGCACGGCGCCGACGTGGACCCGACGGGCGAGTACATCGTGGCGGGCGGCAAGCTGGCCTCGGTGATTCCGGTGCACTCGTTCACCAAGATGCTCAAGGCCATCGAGACGAAGGCCTACGAAGGCGAGATCGACGGCATTCCCGTTCTGAAGTACGACGCGACGCTGGCCGGCGAGGTGAAGAACCCTGGCCTCGGCCCCCTGCACACCGAGTTCGACGGCAAAGGCTACGCGTACACGTCGTTCTTCATCTCATCGGAAGTCGTGAAGTGGAAGCTCGGGACCTGGGAAGTCGTCGACCGCGTGCCGACGTACTACTCGGTGGGCCACCTGATGATCCCCGGCGGCGGCACGATGAAGCCGAACCCGAAGTACCTGGTGGCGATGGACAAGATCACCAAGGACCGCTACCTGCCCACGGGCCCGGAACTCACGCAGAGCGCTCAGCTCTACGACATCTCGGGCGACAAGATGAAGCTCCTGCTCGATTTTCCGACCGAGGGCGAGCCGCATTACGCGCAGGCAATCCTGGCGTCGAAGATCAAGGACAAGCAGGTGAAGTTCTTCAAGCTCGCCGAGAGCAAGGCGGCGATGATGACGCGCTCCGAGAAGGAATCGGGCGTCAGCCGCGACGGGAAGAAGGTGCACGTGCGCATGACGGCCATCCGCTCGCACTTCTCGCCCGACAACATCGAAGGCGTGCAAGTGGGTGACACGGTGCTCTTCCACGTCACCAACCTCGAGCAGGACTGGGACGTGCCGCACGGCTTCGCGGTGATGGGTGCGCAGAACGGCGAGCTGCTCATCATGCCGGGCGAGACGCGCACGCTGCAGTGGGTGCCGCGCAAGGCGGGGATCTACCCGATGTACTGCACCGACTTCTGCTCGGCGCTGCACCAGGAAATGCAGGGGTACGTGCGTGTCTCGGCGCCGGGCAGTGGCGTGGCGCTGAGCGGCACGACGTCCAAGGGTCCGCAGGCGGCCGCGCCAAAGGCGGAAGCCGGCCCGAAGCAGAAGCAGAAGTAGCAGGACCAGCTGGGGGGCGCGACGGTCCCGTCGTTCGCCCCCTGGCCGCCCCCCACCGCACCTCAACGCTTCGTAACTCGCCTCTCGTCTCTCGTCTCCCCACGTCCCGTGCCCAAGACCGCTCGCATTCTCGTTGCCGTCGCCGCGCTGCTCATGTGCGTCGGCTACGTGCTGCCGCTGTGGCGCGTCAATCTCGTGGCGCCGCAGTATCCCGAGGGCCTTGGCATCCTCATCAAGGTCAACACGGTGGTGGGGGTGAAGGAGCAGGATCTCAACTCCATCAACAACCTCAACCACTACATCGGCATGAAGCACATCGAACCGGACGCGATTCCGGAGTTGCGCTATATGCCGGCGGTGCTGGGGTGCCTCGTCGTCACGGCACTGCTCATCGCCGCGCTCGGGCGGCGGCGCGTGCTCTACGCCTGGTCCGTCGCCTTTCTCGCGGTGCTCGTCGCCGGGCTCGTGGACTATTGGAAGTGGGGCTACGACTACGGTCACAACCTCGACATGACGACGGCGATCATCAAGATCCCGGACATGACGTATCAGCCGCCGCTGATCGGTTCAAAGCAGCTGCTGAACTTCACCGCGACGTCGTGGCCCGCCTCCGGCGGCTGGGCACTGGTGCTGGCAACGGTTCTCGTCGCCGTCGCCATCTGGCAGTCGTTCCGTCTCGCCTCGCCGCCGCGTCCGGTCGCGTAGCGCGACCTGCTGCACTCTCTCGCCGATCGTCTCCCGTCTTCCCTTGATCTGACACCATGCGCCGACTCGTCCCCCCGCGTCGCCTTGCCCTGATTGCCGCCGTGTTCCTCGCCGCGTGCCATGCACGCGAGCCGGAGCCGATTGTGCTCAACGAAGACCAGTGCGGCTATTGCCGCATGACCATCGCCGATGCGCGCTTCGGCGGCGAGGCGATCCTGCCCACGGGGCGCGTGAAGAAGTTCGACTCGGCCGAATGTCTCGCGGCGTGGGCGCGCTCTACGCCCGCCGGGCAGCGCGGTGACGTCTTTGTCATCGACCTCCAGCATCCGGGCACGTTTGTGCCGGCGGCGACCGCCGGCTTTCTCAAGGACGCGATGCTCAAGAGCCCCATGGGCGGCTCGATGCTCGGCTTTGCCGACACCGCACGCGCTGAACAGCAGCGCACCGTGCTTGGCGGCCGAGTGATGACCTGGGCGCAGTTGCTGGCTGACAGCGGTACGGCGGGCATGCCGTGATCGGACGAGGCGTGTTGCTCGCTCTGGCGCTTGCGCAGCCGACCGCGCGCAACGCGGACCTGACGGTTGGCGCCGGCGGACGGTTTTCGACCATCACCGCCGCGCTGGCCGCGGCGAAGCCGGGTGACCGCGTGCTGGTGCGCGCCGGCACGTATCGCGAACCGACGATTGTCGTGCGCACGGAGCGGTTGACGCTCGAGGGCGAGGGCTGGCCGGTGCTCGACGGGCAGGGCGCGCGCGAGGTGCTGGTGATTGCCGCCGATGACGTGACGGTGCGCGGCATCGTGGCACGCAATACGGGCGTCTCGAACCTCGAGGACCGCGCCGGCATCCGCGCGCGCAGCGTGCGCAACTGCGTGATCGAGGGCAACCGCCTGCGCGACAACCTCTGGGGGATCTATCTCCAGCAGTCCGCCGACTGCATCGTGCGCGACAACGACATCGAAGCGCACGGCGTGCGCCAGACGGAGAGCGGCAACGGCATCCACCTGTGGTACTCGCCCGGCGCGCGCGTTGAGCGCAACCACGTGCGCGGCCAGCGCGACGGCATCTACTTCGAGTTTTCGCCGCACGGCGTGACGCGCGACAACGTGAGCGAGCGCAGCCAGCGCTACGGCCTGCACTTCATGTTCAGCGATTCGTGCCGCTACGAGCACAACATCTTCCGCGACAACACGTCCGGTGTGGCGGTGATGTACAGTCGCGGCGTCGTCATCACCGCCAACCGGTTCGAGCGGTCGTGGGGGAGTGCGGCCTACGGCCTGCTGCTCAAGGACATCATGGGCGGCGAGATCAGCAACAACACGTTCGACCGCAACTCGACGGGGCTCTTTGTCGAGGGATCGTCCCGTCTCGACGTGCGCGGCAACGTCTTCTCGCAGAACGGCTGGGCCGCCAAGGTGCTCGCCGACGCCGACGAAAACCGCTTCAGCGGCAATCAGTTCACCGGCAACGCGTTCGACGTCACCACCAACTCGCGCAGCGCCAACTCGACCTTCGACGGCAACTGGTGGGATGAGTACGCCGGCTACGACCTGAACCGCGACGGTGTGGGCGATACGGCGTTCCATCCGGTGAGGCTCTTCGCGCTCGTGGTGGAGGAGCATCCCGCGGCGCTGCTCCTGCTGCGCAGTCCCCTTGTTTCGATTCTCGATGCCGCCGAACGCGTGCTTCCGGTGCTCACGCCCGAGGCGCTTGTTGACCGGCACCCTCTCATGCGTCCCCCCCGATGATCACGCTCGACACCATCCGCAAACGCTTCGGCGCTCTCGAGGTGCTGCAGGACGTTTCGCTCGCCGTGCGTCCGGGCGCCGTGACGGCGCTCGTCGGTCCCAACGGGTCTGGCAAGACGACGCTCATCAAGATCGTCCTTGGCCTCACGCGCGCCGACCACGGCGCGCTCCACGTGGACGGCAAGCTCGCCGATGACGCCGGCGCGTACCGCCGCGCCATCGGCTACATGCCGCAGGCCGCGCATTTCCCCGTGAACCTGCGTGTCGGCGACGTGCTTGACCTCGTCTCGCAGCTGCGTCCGGGCGAACGCATCGACGACGACCTCGCCCGCGCCTTCGCGATGGACGAGGTGAAGGACAAGCTCGTCGGCACGCTCTCGGGCGGCACCAGGCAAAAGGTGAATGCGGTCATCGCCTTCATGTTCCGCCCGTCGCTGTTGATTCTTGATGAGCCGACAGCTGGGCTCGACCCGCTGTCGTCGAACGTGCTGAAAGAGAAGATTCGCGCCGTGCGCGGCGAGGGGCGCTCCGTCCTCGTGACGTCGCACATCATGGCAGAGCTTGAATCGCTGGCTGATGACGTCGCGTTCTTGTGTGACGGGCGGCTCCGTTTCTCGGGATCGGTGGCCGAGCTCCTTGGCCACACCGGCGGCAGTTCACTCGAGGATGCGATTGCTTCGCTCATGCGCACCGAGCGTTCGGTGCGCCGCTCCGTCGGCGAACTCCCCGGCCCCGTGGTCGCGCCGCCGTGGTTTGCGCCGCAGCCCAAGGGGGCCATATGAACGTCGTCTCCCTCGTGCTGCAGGCTGGGCTGCGCGACCTCTCACGCAACCGCTGGATTGTGGCCTACACGCTCTGTTTCCTCGGCATTGCCGAAGGACTGTTCTGGTTCGGCGGCACCGGACCGCAGGTGCTGCTGAGCCTGCTCAACCTCGTGCTGCTCGTGCTGCCGCTTGTCGCGCTCGTCTTCGGCACCATTCACGTGTACGCGTCGCGCGAGTTCGTCGAACTGCTGCTCGCGCAGCCGGTGCCGCGCCGTCAGCTCTTCACTGGCCTGTACCTCGGCCTCGCGCTGCCGCTCGCCGGCGCGTTCGTGCTCGGAGCGGGAATCCCGTTCGCCGTGCATGCGCGCGAGGGTGCGTCACTCGGCGGTGTCGTCGCGCTGCTCTGCGCCGGCGTCGGTCTGTCGCTTGCCTTTGCCGCCATCGCCACCTGGATCGCGTTGCGCACGGACGACCGGCTGAAAGGCATCGGACTCGCACTTGGCGCATGGCTCGCCGCGACGGTTGTCTACGACGGTCTCGTGCTTGGCGCCGCAGCCGCGTTCGGCAACTATCCGCTCGAACGGCCGCTGCTCGCACTCATGCTCGCGAATCCTGTGGACGTGGCGCGCGTGCTCGTCCTCACGCAACTCGACGTGTCGGCCCTGATGGGATACACGGGGGCACTCTTCGAGCGCACGTTTGGCACCGTGCTCGGCACCGGCGTCGCCGCCGCTGCGTTGATCATCTGGTGCGCTGTGCCGCTCGGTCTCGCCGAGCGCCGTTTTACCCGCCGCGACTTCTAACCGCTGTCCTCTCCCCCGTCAGGAGCTTTCCATGCGTCATCCCGTTCGCTTTGCTCTCGCCTCCGTGCTCGTCGCCGCCGCGTGCAGCGGCAGTGAGAAACCGGCCGACAACATGGCCAACATGCCGATGCCCAGCGCGACGGCCACCATCAATGGCCCCATCGAGCCGAAGGCCGGCGGCAAGGTCATCGAGATCACGATGACGTCCGACGACAAGGGCAACTACTTCACGCCCAACACCATCGAAGCCAACCCGGGCGACGTGCTGCGCTACAAGCTCACCCTCGGCGTACACAACGTGAACTTCCTCGCCGATTCGAACGCGGGAAAGACCGGACTGCCGCCGGCGAGCGCTCTGCTGCAGCTGCCAGGACAGACGCACGACATCGCCGTCAGCTTCGCCGAGGGGACCTACTACTTCCAGTGTGATCCACACGCCGCGCTGGGCATGCGTGGTCACCTGACGGTCGCCGCGAAGAAGTAATGCACCGCCGTTTCGCCAAAGGCGGAACGGCGCAGCACCGAAGGTGAGCTCGCTGGCAGTTGACCGGCGTTCGCCGTCAGATCCGGGGGGACACCTGGCTGCGGCGTCCGGTTAGCTGCCAGCGCTCGCGTAGGTGTCCTTCCAGCGCTGCACACGGTCGAGCACGTCGCGCACGCTGATGCGCGCCATGCGGTCGCGCCGGTTTTCCATCGAGACCGGGTAGTCTTCGCCCGGCTCGCCATACGCGTCGATCATCAAGTCGCGGAACTTGCGATACGGTCCCACGCGCTTTGGATTCGAGTAGCCGATGAGCGAAATCACCGGACGGTCCAGCGCCACGCTGATGTGCAGCGGCCCCGTGTCGGGGGAGAGCACGAGTGCCGCGGCATCGAAGATGCCGACGAGTCCGCGCAGCCCGCCCTGGCCTAGTGCGCTCGCCGGCGCGGTGCGCGCCCGCTCGATGATCACGTGCTCGGCGTGCAGTTCACGCGGCGTGCGGCCGCCGACCAGCACGGGCTGCAGCCCGAAATCGCCTGCCAGCGCATCGCACACTTCGGCCCAGCGTTCGGGAAGCCAGTCCTTCTGCGCCTTGCTCGTTGCGACGACGATGGGAGCAATGGGCCGGTCAAAGCGTGCCACGAACTCGCGCTGCCACGCGCGCTCGGCGTCGTTCCAGGGCGCGAGTCCCCACGTCACGGGTTCGTGTGGAATGCCGAGCCACTCCGTGAACTCGAAGTACTGGTCCTGCACGTGCTGCATGGCCCGCGCCCGCACGCGGTCGGTCGTGAAGAGCCAATTGAAGTCGCGGGCCCGCGCGAGATCAAAGCCCAGCTTGACCGGCGCCGTCGTGAAGCCCGTAATGACGCCGGCCTTGAAGTAGACCTGCAGGTTGAGCACGACGTCGAACGCGCGGGCGCGAAGCTGATGGCGGACTTCGAAAAAGCCGGCCACGCCTTTGGTGCGGTCAAAGAGAATGATCTCGTCCACCAGCGCATGGCCGCGCACCAGCGTGGCCGGCCCGGGCTGCAGCACCCACGTGATGTGCGCCGACGGCCGCTGGCGCTTGATGGCGCTGATGACCGGCAGTACGTGCACGGCATCGCCCACCGCGCTCATCATCACGATGCAGACGCGTTCGAGCGGCTCGAACGGCGCGCGCATCACGCGTCCACCCACGCCTGCGATGCGAGCCGCACCAGCGCATCGTCGCCGACGCCGAGGGCGTGAAGTTCGTTCCATTTGCGCGCCGACCGGGCGAAGCGCGCGAAGTTGCGCGCCGCCAGTTGCGGGTTGGCATCGAAGCTCACGCGATCGACATCGAGCACGTACGCCGTTGCCGTGGCGCCGGCACCCGCTAGGTACACGTTCTTCACATTGAGGTCGGGGTGCTGCGCCCCGGCCGCCGACAGCGCGCGCAACAGCGCCGCCACCGCATCAATGAGCGCGTTGCGCGCATCACTCGACGCATCCGCACGCCACGCGGCGGGAAAATCGCGGCCCTCGGGGAGCCGGCGCGTCATCACGTCGCTGCGGCCGAGCACGCCGGCCACGCGATGCACCGTGTAGGCGATCACCTCTGGCGTTGGCACGCCCGCGGCCTGCAGCCGCGCCGACGTCGCCAGCTCGCGCGGCGCACGCGTTGGCGCGAGGAACAGATCGCCGGTCACCGCCGCGAACATCCCTCCGTGGCGCGTGTGCCGCACGACCACGGGGGTGCTCGCCTGCGATCCTGCCCCCGCTGGCAGTGTCACCGCCCACGCGACGCCGCGGCCCTGCAGCGCCTCGCGCGACGGCTGTGCCTCGGCCCAGTGGAAGAGCGAGCCGTGCTCGCCAAGCAGGCGGGTCAGCGTATCCACCGCCCAATCGCGCGCAGCGAGCGTCGTCGAAACCTGTGCGCGCCGGACGTAGCCCGTAGGGAGTGCCGCGCGGCTCACCGCTGGACGCGAAACGCCGGTACGGGCTGGCTCTTGTTCTTGAGTTCCAGCGGTTCCAGCGCTTCGAGCGCTGGCGGCGTCTGCAGCACGCGCCGGCAGTCCTCGGAGATGATGATTTCGCCGCCCTTTGCCTTGGAGCAGAGCCGGCTCGCCACATTCACCGTGTCGCCGATTACCGTGTATTCGAGTCGGCGCTCCGACCCGATGTTCCCCGCAAACGCATCGCCGACGTTGATGCCGATGCCGATCTTCAGCTCGGGGCGCCCTTCGGCGCGCCAGCGGGCATTCAGCACGTCGAGCTGCTCCTGCATCTCGATGGCCGCCGCCACCGCGCGGTCGGCGTCGTCGGTCTCGGCAATCGGCGCGCCCCACTGCGCCATCACTGCATCGCCGATGAACTTGTCCAGCGTGCCGCCGTGGCGGAACACACAGTCCACCATCTCGGTGAAGTATTCCGTGAGATGCTTGGCCATCACATCCGGGTTCAATGTTTCTGACAACGCCGTGAACCCGCGGATGTCGCTGAACAGCACTGCGATGTGTCGCTTCTCGCCGCCAAGACGAATCGCTTCTTCGGCGTTCGCAATGCGCGCCGCCAGCTGTGGCGTAAAGAACCGCTCGAAGTTGCTGCGCGTCAGCGCCTCGCGGCGGCTGCGCTCCGCGAAGTTGGCGTTTTCAATGGCCACCGCGACGATGCCGGCGAAGGCAATGAGGAAATCGAGGTCGCTCTCCTGGAAGCGTTTTGCCAGGCTGAAGTTGTCGACATACAGCACGCCAAGCACGCGGTCTTCGCTGCTGATCAGCGGTGCGCAGATGGCGCTGCGCACCTGCTGCATCAGGATCGACTGGCCGCCAAAGCGCGTGTCCTCGCCGGCGTTGTCCGAAAGCACCGCCACCTTGTCATCGACGACGGTGCGCACGATCGACTGCGGCACCTGATACGCCACCGTGGCGCTGCGCTTGTCGCGCGCCACCTTCTGCACCATGTGATCGCCTTCGTTCAGCAGGATCGCGCAGCGGTCGGCCTCGAGGATCTGGAAGACGTAGTCCGCCACCTTGGCGAGCAGCGCGTCGGTGTCGGCCGCCTTCGTCAGCCCCTTCGACACCTCGAGCAGGATGGCAAGCTTCTGGCGGTCCTTCTCGGCGGGATCGGCCGAGGCCATCGCCGAGTGAAGGTTGCCGCTGTCTTCGAACGTCTTGGCCGGCGTGCGCGGGATCTGGCGCACGATCGTGCCGCCGGGAGGTCCGCTCGCCGCCGGCGGCGTCGGTACCGGCGTGTCGGCGACGGCCTCGAGGCGGAAGGCGACCTTGCCGAAGGTGACCGCGTCGCCGACGCCGACGAACGACTGGTCGATCTTGACGCCGTTCACGAACGTGCCGTTGCTCGAACCCACGTCGCGCACGTTCACGCCGCCATCACCGACAATCAGGTCGGCGTGATGCCGCGAGACCGTCGGATCGATGATGGCCAGGTCGCTGGTCACCGCACGGCCGCAAATGAGCGTCCCCGTCGAGGCAAGCTCGAAGTGGTAGGCGCTGTCGGTTCCTATCAGCCGATACCTCATCGCCAGATAATATGGCGATGAGGCGGGGCGCAGCCTAGCCTAAGCCAGACTAGGCGTCCGGATCGGTGCCGTCCTTCACCCACGCAACGGCGGTCTTCGTCCAGTCCGGATGCGCTTCCGCGTCGATATAGCGTTCGAAGGCGTAGATCCCCGATTCCTTGGCGAGCCGCTTGAACTGCATCGCGATGATTGAGTTGGCGACGATCACGCATGAACGCTTCATCCCGGCCGTCATGAAGGCCTTCTGGCCTTCCACCATGATCGCCTGCGTTTCCGGCGCCAGCGGCGCCAGCGTGCGCATGTCGATGATCACGCCGAACGGCGGAACCGCCCCTTTGAGCGCGGTGCGCGACTCGCCGAACCAGGCGGTCATCTCGTCCGAGGTGATCGTGCCGCCAAAGGTGAGCAGGTAACCCGAGGGCCGCTTTTCGATCTTGTACATGGTGCACTCCGAGTGGAGGAACAGGACTATCCACCTTGAGTATCGGCGGCCCGGGGCGGCCCTTGAGAATGCCCCGGCCTACCGCGCGTCTGGCCGCTCGTGTGGCGGATCGTCGAGTGGCTCTTGTCCTACGATCGGTCTACTCGGCTCGCCGCCCGCACACGGCCAATGGCGGTAAGCATCGCACGAGCCTTGTTCTCGGTCTCCTCCCACTCCATCAGTGGGTCCGAATCGGCCACGATGCCGCCGCCCGCCTGCACGTTTGCCTCGCCGCCGGCGATCACGCAGGTGCGAATCGTAATGGCCAGGTCCATGCGACGGTCGCCGGCCGCGATGTATCCCACGGCGCCGGCGTATGGCCCGCGACGTTCGGGCTCGAGTTCGTCGATGATCTGCATCGCGCGCACCTTTGGCGCGCCCGTCATCGTGCCCGCCGGGAAGGTCGCCCGCAGCACGTCGAGTGCCGACGTCCCCGCTGGCAGCCTCCCTTCCACCTGGCTCACGATGTGAAGGACGTGCGAGTAGCGCTCCACGGTCATGAGGTCGGTGACTTCCACGCTGCCGTACTCCGACACGCGCCCGACGTCATTGCGGCCGAGGTCCACCAGCATCACATGCTCGGCGCGCTCCTTCTCGTCGGCGAGGAGTTCCGCGGCCAAGCGGTCATCCTCCTCGGGTGTGCCCGCGCGCCGGCGCGTGCCGGCAATGGGGCGCACGACCACGCGGTCGTCGGCGACGCGCACCAGCAACTCTGGCGAACTCCCCACCAGCTCCACGCCATCGAGCAGCAGGTGGTACATGTACGGGGACGGATTCAGCGCGCGGATCGCACGATAGAGGTCGGTGCCCTCGAAGTCGTGCGGCACGGCAATGCGCCGCGCGAGCAGCGCCTGAAAGACGTCGCCGGCAATGATGTGCTCCTTGATGCGCACGACGCCCGCCATGAACTCATCCCGGCTCATCGACGACCGTCCCGTCGCGGGCGCCGCCTGCGGATCGAGATCCAGCGCGTGCAGGGACGGCCCCGACCGGAGCTGTCGGATGGTCAGCTCCACATCGGCCAGCCCGCCTTCGTACGCCTCGCGCCGGGTGCGTTCGTCCGCGCCCAGCGGTACGGGCACGCCGCACAGCACGCGGGCTTGCGACCGCAGGTTGTCGATGATGACGACCGTGCGCGGAAACATCACAATGGCGTCGGGCGCCATGATGCCGCGCGGCGGCGGGGCAGGGAGTCGCTCAAAGTGCCGCACGATGTCATACGAGAAGTAGCCGACGGCTCCGCCCCAGAACGCGCCGACGTCTGGCGCGTCCGTCGCGTGCATGCCGGCGACGATGTCGCGAAGATCGGCCATCGGGTCCGACGGCGTGCGCGCGCCATGCCAGCCCGCCGATTCCGTCCAGTCTTCCACCGTGCCGTCACGCAACCGCCATGCGGCGCGCGGCTCGCTTCCCATGAACGTGTAGCGCGCCCACGTCTCGCCCCCGGCCGGGGCCGACTCCAGCAGAAAGGCGAACGGCCCGCGCCGCAGGCGGTGAAACGCCGCCACCGGCGTGTCCGTGTCGAGCAGCACGTCGCGCCAGACCGGAATCAGTCCGCCGTTGCGGGCCTGCGCGTCGAATGTGCTGAAGCTCTCTGGCATCTGCTGATGACTCCCCGAGGTTGCCCCCGTCCCCAACGACCCGCGAAGTTTGGGGCATGCGCCCGGTCCGAGCAGCCATTCTCGCGTGCTGCGCCGTTCCGGCCGTCCTCGCGGCCCAGCAACGGCCCGACTCGACGGCCTGGAACGACGCGCGCACCATGCAGCTCATCGACCGCGCCATCACCCGCCGCACACGGCAGCTCGCCGACACCGGACTCGTCGACTACACCGCCGTGGCGCACGGCTATCTCACGTTCCTCGCGCAGGTGGGCGAAGGCTTCCCTGATCCACCCCGCGTGATGAAGACCGATGAACTCGCCGTCGAAGTTTATTGGCGTGCGCCAGACCAGAGCAAGCAGCGCATCATCGGGCGCCGCGATACGCTGCTGCTCCCCACCGACATCGAGTACCATCGCGATCACCTCGCCATCATCCAGAATAATTTCCCGTCGGTGATCCGGCTGGGCGACGGCGATGAGGTGCGCGACGTGCCGCACCCGCTGTCGTGGCCCGGCCGTCAGGCGTACGACTTCGCCATCAGCGACTCGCTGACCATTCGCACCAATGACCGCGACATCGCGGTGATCATGGTGCGCGTTCGGCCGCGCGACGAGCGTCTGCCGCGCACCGTGGGCGCCGTCTACATCGACCGCGCGTCGGCGACCGTCGTGCGCATGGCGTTCTCGTTCACTCGCGCGGCGTTGCGGGACAAGTTCCTCGAAGACGTTTCCGTCGTGCTGGAGAATGGGCTGGTCGACGGGCGGTTCTGGCTGCCGTACCGCCAGGAAATCGAGATCCGCCGCTCCGGCTCGTGGATGGACTTCCCGTCGCGCGGCATCATTCGCGGGCGCTGGGAGATTTGTTGCGCCACACCCAATCCGTCGAGCGTCCCCTCTTTCGCGAGCGGACCCGACATCCAGCAGCTCGCACCGAACGAGCTGCAGCGCTACCCGTTCAAGGGCGCGATCCTCGATCAGCTCCCGGCCGACGTCACGCTCTCCACCGATGACGACGTGCGCTCAGTGCAGGACGCCGCGCGCGAGCTGGTGCGCGCCGAGGCGCTCAACCGTGTGCGTGCCACGAATCCATCCGCGCGGTCGGCCAGCGACATCGTGCATGTGAACCGCGTCGAGGGGCTCGCCTTCGGCGGCGGCCTGCGCCAGACGCTCGGCGGCGGATTCATGGCGAGCGTGCGCGCGCGCTACGGCACGTCCAATCGGCGCGGCGCCGGCAGTGCGCTGGTCGAGTGGCGGCGCGCGGACGGCGCCCGCGTGGCGCTGCTCGCGGCGGACGACTTTGCCGACGCTGGCGACGAGGCGGAGGTCAGCGGTATGCGCAACTCGCTGGCGGCGCAGGAATTCGGCGCCGACGACACGGATCCGTATCGGGCGCGCGCCGTGGGACTTAGCGCGGGGTTCGCTCCGTCCGATGGCTGGCGCTGGTCGGTGACGGCGGAGCGGCGGCAGGAGTCGGCGCTCGCCGTCCACGCCACGCCCGCGTCCGGCCGCTACGAACCGACCATCGCCGCCGCGGCGCTGAGTGCGTGGCGCGCCGGCGTCGACTTGCGCCGCGCCGCGCTCAAGCTACGACGCGCGACCGTCGGCGTCCGCGCCACGGCGTTCGCTGAACGCGACCGCGTCGATGCGGACGCGCGCCGCGGTGAGAGCGGATGGCTGGGCCGCGGTGTCGTGTCCGTCGAATTGTCGGCGCCCATCGGCGGCTGGACACTCGTCACGCGGACGCTGGCCGGCACGACCGCGGGCAGCTTCGAGCCGCCGCCGCAGCGGCTGTTTCGGTTGGGCGGTCCGATCACCGGGCCGGGATTTGCCTACCACCAATTCGCCGGGCGCGCCGCCGTGTCGCAGCGCGTCGAGTGGCAGCATGCGGTTCCGTTTGTGCCGCTTCGCCTCGGGCGATTCGGCAAGGTGCCGAGTTCGCTCACGCTCGCGCCATTCGCCACCGCACTGTGGACGGACGCTGCGGATCGCACGTCGCGGGGATGGCATGGCGCCGTGGGATTCAGTGTGCTCGCCCTCTTTGATCAACTGCGTCTCGATGTGGCGCGGGGCGGGCGTGACGGCCGGTGGACCTTCGGCGTCGATCTCTCACGAGCGCTGTGGCCCATACTCTAGGGGGTCCTCGAGCACGTTCTCGGGGAACCACGGGCCATAGCCGACCCATCGCGCGGCGGTTTACCTTTATAGTCGTGGAAATCGGCATCTTCATCCGATGGATGCACGGGGCGGCGGGCAGGTGACGCACCCCGCCTTTGCCGCGCGTGACGAGTGGCTGCTCGTCACCCTTGAGGGCCTGCTCACTCCGGCACACATGGAGGAGCTGCGGACCCTCAAGGAGGAGTCGTTCTGGGAAGCCGCGGTGCGCCGCAGCTTCACGTCGGACGACGACATCCTGAAGGCGCTCGCCGCGCGCTTCCGGATGAAGATCGCCAATACGCAGCAGGTGTCGCAGCAGGCCAAGGAACTCGTTCCCGAGCATCTTGCCCGCAAGTATCGCGTCCTGCCGCTGGCGATCTCCGATTCCGTGCTCGACATCGCCACCGCCGACCCGCACGATCTCGACTGCGAACGCACGCTCGCCTTCGCGCTTGGCCGCACCGTGCGCATGGCGCTGGCGTCGCCGACCAAGATCGTCGAGCGCATCGATGAGCTGTACCGCCCCGAGAACGTCGTCGAGAAGATCCTCGAAGGCGTGCAGACCGACTACGACGTCGAGGCGATCAGCGAAGAGTTCCAAGATGCCGAGATGGACATCGCCGGCGCCGACCGCGGCAACGATCGCCCCGTCATCCGGCTCGTGGATCACATCGTGGCCGAGGGCATCCAGTCGCGCGCGTCCGACATCCACATCGAGCCCGAAGAGGCCGGTGTGGCGGTGCGCTACCGCATCGACGGCGTGCTGCGGCAGGTGATGATTCTTCCGCGCGCGGCCGGCATTCCGCTGGTGAGCCGCATCAAGATCATGGCGTCGCTCGACATCGCCGACCGCCTGCGGCCGCAGGACGGCCGCGCCCGCGTGGCGGTCAACGGCAGCCGCGTCGACCTGCGCGTCTCGACGCTGCCGGCATCGCAGGGCGAGAAGGTCGTCATTCGTATTCTCGACCAGCGGTCGACGGTGCTGTCGCTTGATTCGCTGGGCCTCAACGCCGACGAGTCCGCTCGCATCAAGGGCCTGCTCGACGTGCGCGAAGGCGTGGTGCTCGTCACCGGTCCGACGGGTTCCGGCAAGACGACGACGCTCTATTCGATGCTGCGCCTGGTGCAGGCGCGCGGCGTCAACATCATCACGGTCGAAGACCCGGTCGAGTATCGCCTGCAGGGCATCGTCCAGGTGCAGGTGAACGAAAAGGCGGGGCTCACCTTCGTCGCCGCGCTGCGTTCCATCCTGCGTCAGGACCCCGACGTCATTCTCATCGGCGAAATCCGCGACCGCGAGACGGCGAACATCGCCGTGCAGGCATCGCTGACCGGCCACCTCGTGCTCTCGACGCTGCACACGATCGACGCGCCGAGTTCGGTGGCGCGTCTCGTCGACATCGGCATCGAGCCGTACAAGATTGCGGCGGCCATCAAGGGCATCATCGCACAGCGCCTCATGCGGCGCCTCTGCCATTCGTGCCGCGAGCTGCACACCGGCCCCGTGCCCGAGCGGCTCAAGCGCTGGTTCCCCGAGGGGATGACGACGCTCTATCGCGGCGTCGGTTGCCCCGATTGCTCGATGACGGGCTATCGTGGCCGCTTCTCCGTGACCGAAGTGCTCGTGACGTCGCCCGAGTTCGAGCGCCGCGTGGCGGCCAGCGAAGGGATGGACAAGCTGGTCGAGGCCGCACGCGAAGCGGGCATGGCGTCGCTCTGGGAGAGCGGCATCGGACACGTGCGCAACGGCGAAACGAGCATCGACGAACTCCTGCGCGTGCTCGAAGCGCCGACCATCGACACGTTCCGGCCGACCACCGGCGTGCGGGCCACGGCGGATGGACCGGGTGCGATCGCCGAGGCGCCGTCCGACCCGTCGCCAGCGCGTCAGGCGGGCTCGCTCGACGCACTGGCCGTGCTTCCGGCGGGCGCGAACGTGCGAACTCACCTGCACGCCGTGCCGCCGTCGCCAATGGTGGGCGGCGAGTTCCAGCTCGTGGACGAAGTGGTGGGCGACGTCCGCTCTGCGCCCAAGAAAGTGCTGCTGGTCGAGGATGAGGACGCCCTGCGGCGCGTGATGAAGGATCTGCTCGAACGTGAAGGCTTCGTGGTGTTCGAGGCCGCCGACGGCGTGAAGGCGCTCGATGAAATCGACCGTGCCGCGCCGGATATCGTCGTGCTCGACCTCAACCTGCCGCGGCTCGATGGCTACGGCGTGCTCAGCCATTTGCGCGCGCGCCCCGCCACGCAGGAGCTGCCGGTGATCGTGCTCACGGCCAAGGGCGACGAGGACAGCGAAGTGCGCGTCTTCGAGTTTGGCGCGAGCGACTATCTCACCAAGCCGTTCCGCCCGCGCGCGCTCTCCGCGCGCCTCCACTCGCTCCTCGCGCGCCGGCGCGCCTAGTGGCGCGTCGCGTGTCGCCTCCGGCGGCGCGGCGCAGCGCCACCACACGCGAAGCCGTGGTGCGTGCCGGTGTCGTTGACGTCTTTGTCGTCCGTGATGCGCGCCGTGGCTGGCAGCATCTCGCCCTGCGCCGCGGTCGCGAGACTCGCTGTCCCGGCACGTGGGAAACCGTGCATGGCCGCATCGAGCGCGGGGAATCGCCGCCCGATGCCGCGCGCCGCGAAGTACGCGAGGAAACGGGGCTCGCGATCGAGCGCCTGTACGCGCTGACGGTCAATCCGTTCTTCATGCAGTCCACCGGCAACGTCGAACTTGCCGTGGCCTTCGTGGCCGTCGTCTCGCCCGGCAGCGTCACCCTCGGCGATGAGCACGACAGCGCCGCGTGGCTTTCGCACACTGCCGCGAAGAAGCGCTACCACTGGCCCCGCGAGCGCGAATCGCTCGCCCACATTGCGATTCTCTTCAGGGGCGGAAACGCGGGCCGGGCAGAAGACGTGCTCTTGATGGCGCCCTGACGGGCGACGACGGACGCGAGACGAGGTGCGCCAGAACCGCGGTCCCGGACACCAGACTGCTATGGCTTTCCCGCCGCCCGGCTCCGAATCAACGACCGCTCCCGATCCACCTTCTTGATCAGCGTCTCCCACACGGCGCTGCTCTGCGTCTCGAACGTCACGGTCAGCGGCTGATTCACGTCCACCGCCGGGTCGAAGACGTACAGTGCGGCTTGCACCTCGCGCTGGTGCAGCCGCTGCTCGCCAAATCCTGGCGTGAGCGCAAACACCTCAAGCGGGCGGAAATCGCGCCCCGCCGAGTTGATGACGAGTTCCATCGGGCTGAAAAGCGCTTCGCCCTGCTCCTGATTGAAGAACTGCACGTACCACAGGCTGGCGCCGGGCATGCCGGTGCGGCGCAGTACGCCTTCGATCGCGGCGCGCTTGCTGTCACGCAGCTCACGCAGCGTACGGTACGAGTCGGGCGACAAGGTGCGGATCACCGTCTCGTCGAGTGGCAGCACCCGCACCTGCAGCGCGTTGAACTGCACCTTCACCGCGATGTCGTCCTGCCGCAGCGTGCCGAACCCCGCCGGCAGCGACCCCGTATCAGCGGCCGGTTGCTGCGCGCGCGCCGACGGCGAGGCAAGCGCCAGCAGCAACAGCGCGGCAATCGGTGTGCGGAGCACGGTCATTCGTCCGATGGCGGTTCTTCACGAGGAGCGGCAAGCAATGCCGCCAGCGACGCCGCGAGATCATCGCGCCCCTCGCCGGTGATGGCACTGCACGGAATCATCTGATCCTCTTCTACCCCGCATCGCAGCGCAAGCGCCCTGAGCTGCACCGCGCGCTGGCGGGCGGAGAGCTTGTCGATCTTCGTCATCACCACGAGCGCGGGCACGCCGATCTCGCCGAGCAAGTCGAACATCCGCAGGTCGTCGTCCGTCGGGTCATGGCGTGCGTCGAGCAGCTGCACCACGCCGCGCAGGTTGGCGTTGTTGCGCAGATAGCCCTCAATCAGCCCGCCCCACTCGCCCTTTCGCTCCTTCGACACCCGCGCGTAACCGTAGCCCGGCAGGTCCACGAGCAAGAAAGCGCCGTTGACGCCGAAGAAATTGATCTCCCGCGTGCGGCCCGGCGTCTTGCTGACCCGCGCAAACGCGCGGCGCCGCACCAGCTTGTTCAGCAGCGACGACTTGCCGACGTTCGACCGCCCACTGAACGCCACCTCAGGCAATCCTGCTTCCGGCCGCCACCCACCGGTGGACGCCAAGCCGCCGAGAAACTCCAGATGCCGGATGACCAGCGGATCCTTGGACTCGGCCATCAGTGCGTCACGTCAGTGGCCGCACCCACATCGCCATGCGACGACGTCATCGGCGCCGCGCGCCGCTTTCGCGG
Organism: Gemmatimonadota bacterium; assembly: GCA_023249375.1. Taxonomy (GTDB): domain Bacteria; phylum Gemmatimonadota; class Gemmatimonadetes; order Gemmatimonadales; family Gemmatimonadaceae; genus PNKL01. Next base: position 31,089 of record JAHFCT010000008.1, read on the forward strand.
CGCCGGCACCGGCAACGTCCGCAACGCGAGCGCGAGCACTTCGTCCATCGTCTTCACCGCGTGGAACTGCACCGCGTCGTGCACCTCCTTGGGCAGCTCCTCGAGATCGCGCACGTTAGCCGCGGGCACCACCACGTGGCTCACGTGATGCCGGTGCGCCGCGACCGCCTTCTCCTTCAGCCCGCCGATCGGCAGTACACGCCCGCGCAGCGTGATCTCGCCGGTCATCGCCACGTCGCCGCGCACCGGCGTGCCGGTGAGCGCACTGACGATCGCCGTGGCCAGCGCGATGCCGGCCGACGGTCCGTCCTTCGGTGTCGCACCCGCCGGAAGGTGCACGTGCACGTCGCGCGTGCGCGCGAAATCGGCCGGAACGCCCAGCACCTCGGCGCGCGCGCGAATGTAGCTCAGTGCAGCGCTCGCCGATTCCTTGAGCACATCGCCCAGCGTGCCCGTCAGCATCACGCGTCCGCGTCCCGGCACGACGCTGACTTCAACCTCCAGCAATTCGCCGCCCACCTGCGTGTAGGCGAGACCTCGTGCCACGCCCACGCGATCCTCAAGGCTCACGTCGTCGGGATCGTACGCCGCCACGCCGAGCATGGACCGCAGATCGGCCGCCGCGATCGTGTCGCGCGGGTCCTGTTCCGTGGGCCGCTCCGCGCGGTGGCGTGCGAGCTTGCGCGCCAGGCGCGCAATCCGCCGCTCGAGTTCGCGCACGCCGGCTTCGCGCGTGTAGGCGCGCAGCACCGCCGGCAGCGTATCCGCCGCCCACGTCACCGACGACGGCGCGATGCCGTGCTGCGTGAGCTGGCGCGGAATCAGATGCCGCTGGGCGATCGCGTACTTCTCCTGGTCCAAATACCCGGGCAGCCGGATGATCTCCATGCGGTCGCGCAGCGGGTCAGGGATGCCGCCCAGCGAATTCGCCGTCGTGAGGAACAGCACCTGCGACAGATCGTAGTCGACTTCGAGAAAATGATCGTTGAACGCGCGGTTCTGCTCGGGATCGAGCACCTCGAGCAGCGCCGCCGAGGGATCGCCGCGCCAGTCGCTGCCCAGCTTGTCCACTTCGTCGAGGAGAATCACCGGATTGATGCTCTCGGCGCGCCGCATGGCCTGCAGAATGCGGCCGGGGAGTGCGCCGATGTACGTGCGCCGATGCCCGCGAATCTCGGCTTCGTCACGCACGCCGCCCAGCGACATGCGCACGAACTTGCGGCCAAGCGCTCGCGCCACGCTGCGCCCCAGCGACGTCTTGCCCACGCCCGGCGGCCCCACGAGGCAGAGGATCGGGCCCTCGAGCTTGCCGACAAGCGAAAGCACGGCGATGTAGTCGACGATGCGCTCTTTCACCTCATCGAGGCCGTAGTGGTCCTCGTCGAGGATGGCGCGGGCCCGCGTGACGTCGAGCATGTCATCCGTGCGCTCGTTCCACGGTAGCGCGGCAATCCACTCCACGTAGTTGCGCGCCACCGAGGCTTCGGGCGACATCGGCGACATGCGCCGCAGCCGGCGCAGCTCGCGCTCCGCCCGTCCGCGCGCCTGCTCCGGCAGCTGGCGCGCGCCGAGCTGCGCCTCGAGGTCGGCCAGATCGTCCGTTTCCTCATCGCCTAGCTCGCGATGAATGGCGCGCAGCTGCTCCTGCAGGTAGAACTCGCGCTGGTTCTGAAACAGCGACCCGCGCACGTCGTCCTCGATCTTGCGTTCGAGCCGCAGCAGCTCCGTCTCGCCGGCCGTCAGTTCGCTGAGCGCGCGGAAGAGATCCACCAGTTGCGGCGCCTCGAGCAGCGTCTGCCGCGTCTCGTGGCGCACCGCTAGATGCGCCGCGATGCCGCATCCCTGGCGCTCCAGGCTGCTCGCCGCCTGCACCAGACCCGTGATCTCCGGCGGCAGGCGGCGATGATGCGTGACGTACTCCTCGAACAACGCCATCGCGCGGCGCGCCTCCGCGTCCACGCCGTCCCCCGGCGCCATCACGAACGGATGCGGCCGCGCCACCGCGCGAAGGTAGGTCGACGTCCGGACGAACTTGTCCACGCGCGCTCGGGCCAGCCCTTCCACCAGCACCCGGGCCGCGCCGTTTGGCAGCTTGGTGAACTGCAGCACGCGTCCCAGCGTCCCCACGCGGTACAGATCGCTGGCCGCCGGCTCCTGCACGGCGCTGTCCTTCTGCGTCAGCAGCAGCACGAACTTGTCGCCGGCGTCCGCCGCCTCAAGCGCGGCGAGCGAGCCCGAGCGCCCAACGAGGAGCGGCATCGCGACGTGCGGAAAGAGCACCACGTCGCGCAGCGGCAGGACCGGGAACCGGTCCTCCGTGTCGATCACTTCGGAGTCGCGCAGGAACTGTTGAGACATGAAGGAAGATTAGCGATTGGGATCACGGATCGCGATCTATGATCACGATTCCGGATCAGGCTTTCGATTCAACCGACGCGAAAAGGGCGGGGAATCTCCCCGCCCTCGCAGTCCCACGCATTCCACCGTCGGTCCGCCGACGTCCGTCGTCCGTCCGCGGACTCCCGGCTGCCCCTACGCTTCCTTCTTCTGCCGCTTCGCGCTGAGCTCGAGCAGCGGTGGCTGCTTGTTCACCACCGTGGCGTCGGTCACGGTCACGCCCACCACGTCGTCGCGCCCCGGCAGCTCGAACATCGTGTCGAGCAGCAGCTCCTCCACGATGGCGCGAAGGCCGCGCGCGCCGGTGCCGCGGTCCAGCGCCTTCTTCGCAATGGCCTTCATCGCCCCCTCGTCGAACGTCAGCGTCACGTCCTCGAGTTCGAACAGCTTGGCGAACTGCTTGGTGATGGCGTTCTTGGGCTCCTTGAGAATGCGCACCAACGCCTCCTCATCCAGCGACTCGAGCGGCACCGACACCGGCAGACGCCCCACCAGCTCGGGGATCAGCCCAAAGCGCAACAAGTCATCCGGCTCCACGTGCTGGAAGATGTGCTTGGCCTTGCCGCCCTTCGCCGCCAGCTGGTCTTCCGCGCTGAAGCCGATCTGCCGCTTGCCCAGCCGCGCCTCGATGATCTTCTCCAGCCCGTCAAAGGCGCCGCCGCAGATGAACAGGATGTCCTTGGTGTTGATCTGGATGTATTCCTGCTGCGGGTGCTTGCGGCCGCCCTGCGGCGGCACGCTCGCCACCGTCCCCTCGAGAATCTTCAGCAGCGCCTGCTGCACGCCCTCGCCGCTCACGTCGCGCGTGATGCTCGGGTTCTCGCTCTTGCGCGCAATCTTGTCGAGCTCGTCGATGTACACGATGCCGCGCTCGCACTCGGCCACGTTGAAATCGCCGGCCTGCAGCAGCCGGACGAGAATATTCTCCACGTCTTCGCCCACATAGCCCGCTTCGGTCAGCGTCGTCGCGTCGGCAATCGTGAACGGCACGTCGAGAATGCGCGCCAGCGTCTGCGCCAGTAGCGTCTTGCCCACGCCCGTCGGGCCGATGAGCAGGATGTTCGACTTGTCCAGCTCCACATCCCCGTCGCGCTTGGGGCTGTTGATGCGCTTGTAGTGATTGTAGACGGCCACCGCCAGCGCCTTCTTGGCCGCTTCCTGCCCAATCACGTACTGGTCCAGAACGTCCTTGATTTCCTGCGGCGCCGGCACCCGCGTCACGGCCTCGCCCACCTCGCGCTCTTCATCCTCGGCGAGGATCTCGTTGCACAGCGCGATGCACTCGTTGCAGATGTACACGGACGGCCCGGAAATGAATTTCCGGACGGCGTCCTTGGACTTGCCGCAGAACGAGCAGCGCAGGTGGCGATCGTGGGACATCGAGTTCATCGGGCCTCAACCGTTTGACGTGCCGTCGAATGGTGCCGACCACTCGACGCACCACATTCCCTGTAGTAACACCCCCAAGCCGCCGGGGGCAAGCAACTGCAGCGCGGCTCGGCTCGTCATCGCCCCTGCGAGCCGAGCCGATTCCGGCTACTTCGTGGCGCTCACCGAAGCCACCGCGGCGACGACCTCCGCGTCCAACTCGCGCGGCGAGACCACGTGGTCAATGATGCCATAGTTCCGCGCTTCTTCGGCCGACATGTAGAAGTCACGGTCGAAGTCGCGCTCAATCTGTTCCACCGGACGTCCGGTGTGCTTGGACATCAGCTCGTTCATCTGCGCGCGAAGGTACAGGATCTCCTTCGCCTGAATCTCAATGTCGGCCGCCGTGCCCGACGAACCGCCCGACGGCTGGTGCATCATGATGCGCGCGTGCGGCAGCGCCGACCGCTTGCCCTTGCGCCCGCCGGCCAGCAGGAAGCAGCCCATCGACGCCGCCATCCCCATGCAAATGGTGTTCACCGGCGACTTGAGCCACTGCATCGTGTCATACATCGCCAGCCCCGCCGACACGCTGCCGCCCGGCGAGTTGAGGTACAGGTGAATGTCGCGCCCCGGGTTGTCCGCCTCGAGGAACAGCAGCTGCGCAATCACCATGTTGGCCACGTCGTCGTTGATCGGCGTGCCCAGGAAAATGATGCGGTCCATCAGCAGGCGCGAATAGACGTCGTAGCTGCGCTCGCCGCGGCTCGACCGTTCGATGACGTACGGGTTGGGAATGATCGGCATGCTCTTCGTGTCCTCTGCTGATGAGTCTGGCTGATGCGCTGCGTTTCGGCCCGGGGGCCGCAGGTGCGACGTGCTCTTTACGTCTGTTCCACCGTGTTGCGTTCGAGCAGCCACGCGAAGACACGGTCTTCGGTGATACCCCGCTCGATCTCGCGCAGCCGCCCCGCCTTCTGCAGCTGTGCGTATACCTGTCCCGGATTCACGCCGCGCTTCTCGGCCATCTCTTGAATCCGAGTATCGACATCGGCCTCGCCCGCCGTGAGTCCTTCACGCTCGGCAATTGTCTCAATCACCAGGTCGCGCCGCACCTGCCGCTCCGCCGTCGGGCGGAACTCGGTGAGGAACCGCTCCATCTCGTCTTCCGGCACGCCGTACGCCTTGGCGTACGACTGCACGAGGTGCGTCACCCAGGACGGCGGCACATCAAACGCATTGGCGCCAATGATGTCGTCAAGCAGGAGACCGCGCACCGCCGCGTCGGCCTCACGCACGGCGCCGGCCTCCAGGTCCGTGCGGACCGTCGTCGTCAGTGCCTCCACGGAATCGAAATCACCCATCTCGCGCGCCCACGCATCGTCCAGGGCCGGCACTTCCTTGCGCTTCACTTCCTTCAACTCGGCGCGCACCGTCTTGTTCTTGCCGCGCTGCGACTCGTCCGGGAAGTCGTCGGGCCAGCGCACTAGGCGCTCGACCGTGCCCCCGGGCGTCAGCTCCATCAACAGCTCTTCGATGGCGGGAATCGCCTGCCCGGCGCCGAGCACCACGCGGTACTCCTTGCCCTCCGGAAGCGCTCCGGTGTCGTCCGCCATCGAGAGCATCACCACCACCATGTCGCCCTCGGCCGGCATCTCCTCCACCGGCGTCCACGTGGCGCGCTGGTCGCGCATCTGCTCGATCTGCTCCTTCACCTGCTCGCCGGTGACAGCCGTCGCCGGGCGCTTCACGCTGAAGCCCGTGATGTGCGCCAACGTCACGTCCGGCTGCACCTCACAGTGCAACTCGAACGACAGCGCGTCGTCCTCACCGAACTTCACGTCGTGGGCGTGTGGCTGCGTCACGAGCTTCAGTTGTTCGCGTTCGACGACCGCCTCGTACGCCTCGCGCATCACGGCCTCCAGCGCCTCCTGCTGGATGACGTCGGCGTACTTCTTCTCGATCATCGCCGCCGGCGCCTTGCCGATGCGGAATCCCGGCATGCGCACCTGCTGCGCGACGCGGCGGGCCGCCCGCTTCTTGGCGTCCTTGACGGTGGCGCCGGGCACGGCGACCTGAATGTGGCGCTCGGCGCCCTCTGACTTCGTGTTAGTGATCTCGATGTCCATTTCGTGCGGCCGTCTGCCGGCGGATATGTGCGAACAGGGAAGAATCCCCCGCTGCCCAAGACTGGGCCGCGGGGGCAACTATAGACTGCAAATTAGACTCCGGAGGTCGGAATTGGAATGCGGAGGGCGGATTCCCGCCTGCGCCAAGCACCCCAACTCGAAGCCTCAAGCTTCTACCATCAGCCATCAGCCATCAGCCATCTGCCATCTGCCATCTGCCATCTGCCATCTGCCATCTGCCATCTGCCCTTAAAGTGCGAGAGGCGGGACTCGAACCCGCAAGGGTCACCCCACCAGATCCTAAGTCTGGCGCGTCTGCCAGTTTCGCCACTCCCGCGTTCCCGCAAACTAGGCCCTGCGGCGGCCCCCAGTCAAAGACGAAGGGCGTCCTCCAGCGGTACAGACAGGCACCCACCCTGGAGCCACACGTGCTGAGGGCGCCGAGCCATGCCGGCCCCGCGCCCTCAGCATTCTCGCAACTGCCTTACGTGGCCTAGTCGCCAATCCGGATGTTGACCACCCTCGTCCCCGGCCCCGTCTGCGACACGGCGTAGACCAACAGGCTGATGTAGTCGCCGTTCTTCATGCGAGACAGCACCTTGGTCAGGTCGGCCGCGTTGTGAATCGCCGTCGCCGGCTCTGGCCGGATGACCTTCACGATGATGTCGTCCCGCCCGAGCTTCTGCGCGGCCGGACCGGCCGCGTCCACCGTGAGCACGCGCAGCCCGCGGTACTTCTCCTCGATGTTGTTGGCCTTCGCCACCTCGGCCGTGATGACCTCGACGCTCACGCCGAGCTTGGTATTCGTGACGCTTTCCGGCTCCGCCGGCTTGTCATCGTTACTCGCCACCTTCTCGGCCTCGGCCGGGGCTTCCTGCAGCTTGATCTTGAAGCTCTTGCGCTCGCCGTACCGGACCACGTCCACGTCAATCGACTCGCCGGGCTGGTGCATGCGCACCTGGCGCTGCAGCGACGAGACGCGGTCCACGTCCTTGCCGTCGACGCGAACAATGATGTCGCCCGGCTCGAGACCCGCTTTGCGGGCCGGCGACTCCTCGCCGCTGAATCCGCCCACCTTTGCGCCGGCAATCTGCTTGAGCCCGGCCACCGCCGCGTCCTCGGCGTTCACATCGTTGATCGTGATGCCGAGAATCGCGCGCCGGACGCGGCCGTGCGCCACGATGTCGTCCATCACCGTCTTGGCCAGCGTGATCGGAATCGCGAAGCCGTAGCCTGAATAGAACCCCGTCTGGCTCGCGATCGCCGAGTTGATGCCGATCACTTCGCCGCGCGTGTTCATCAGCGGTCCGCCCGAGTTGCCCGGGTTGATGGCCGCGTCCGTCTGAATGAAGTCGGTGATCGCGTACGTGTCGCGGTTTAGCCCGGACAGTTCATTACCGCGCCCCTTGGCGCTGATGATGCCCGCCGTCACCGTGAAGTTGAGGCCGAGCGGGTTGCCGATCGCCACCACCCATTCGCCGATGCGCAGCTTCTGATCGTCACCCAGGCCCACCGTGGGAAGGCCGCTGCCGTCGATCTTGAGCACGGCGACGTCCGTCTGCGGGTCGCGCCCGACGATCTTCGCCTTGAATTCGCGGCGGTCGCTCATCAGCACCTTCACGCGGTCCGCACCCTCCACCACGTGATTGTTGGTGAGGATGTAGCCGTCCTTGCTGACGATGAAGCCCGATCCGCTCGACTCGGACGGCCCCTGCTGCTGCTGTCGCGGGTCGAGTTGATTGAAGAATTCCTCAAAGCCCGGCGGCACATTGCGCCGCTGCTGCTGCTGATTTGGACGCGCCCGACGCGCGTCACGCTCGGCCTGGATCGACACGACCGCTGGCGTCACGCGCTCCGCGATCGTGGCAAAACCCTCGTTGGGAGCGCCCGCCGGCAGCGGAGCCAGCGTTTCGGTCTTGACCTTGCCGCCACCCTGGGCGAACACGCCCTGGGTCCAATCGAGCGAGGAAGCGAAGAACACACCGCCGATGAAGGCGGAAGCGGCAATGGCCGCGATCTTGGAACGTGAGAAGTGGAAGGACATAGTTGGACAGTAACGGTTTGAGGGGACGTTTGCTTAGACCGCGCGACGCTGCCAAGAGTTCCCTTGCGACTGACAACAGCTGGCGGATAACGGCTGACGGGGGGCGAGTTGCGGCGGTGGCAGTCCATCGCAGCCACCAAGCTCTCCCCCCGTCAACGGTCTTCCGCTAGCAGACTGCTCTACGGTTTCTTCTCGTCGACAATCTCATAGTCCGCTTCGGCCACGTCATCGGCCTTCTTCTCGGCCGGCGGCGCGCCTTCCTCGGCGGGGGGCGGCGGTGTCTCGGATGCCGCTTGCTGCTGGGCGTAGAAGGACTGTCCGGCCGCCTGATACGAAGCGTTGAGCTCCTCGAGCGCCGCCTTCACCTCGCCAAAGTCCTCGCCCCGGTGCGCCTTGCGGGCGCGCTCCACGGACGCGTCAAGGCGGCTCTTCACGTCGGCGGGAAGCTTGTCGCTCCACTCCTTCGCGTTCTTCTCCACCTCGTACGACATCGAGTCCAACCGATTGCGCGTGTCGATTTCTTCGCGGCGCTTCTTGTCGTCGGTCGCGTTCTTTTCGGCGTCCTTCACCATGCGGTCGATCTCGGCATCCGACAGCCCGCTGGATGCCTCGATGCGGATCTTCTGTTCCTTGTTGGTCGCCTTGTCGCGCGCGGTGACGTGCAGAATGCCGTTGGCGTCGATGTCGAACGTCACTTCCACCTGCGGTGTGCCGCGCGCGGCCGGCGGGATGCCCGTCAGCTGGAACTTGCCGATCGTCTTGTTGTGGAGCGCGAGTTCGCGTTCGCCCTGCAGCACGTGAATCTCGACCGTCGTCTGGTTGTCGTCCGCCGTGGAAAAGATCTCCGACTTCTTGGTGGGGATCGTCGTGTTGCGCGGGATCAGCACGGTAGTGACGCCACCCAGCGTTTCGATGCCCAGTGAGAGCGGCGTGACGTCGAGCAACAGCACATCCTTCTGCTCGCCCGTCAACACGGCGCCCTGAATGGCCGCGCCAACCGCCACGACTTCGTCCGGATTCACGCCCTTGTTGGGCTCCTTGCCGAAGAACGTCTTGACGATCTCCTGCACCTTGGGGATGCGCGTCGATCCGCCGACGAGGAGCACCTCGTCGATCTCGGTCGGCTGCATACCGGCGTCCTTGAGCGCCTTCTTCATGGGTTCGAGCGTGCGCTGGATGAGGTCGTCCACCAGTTGCTCGAACTTGGCGCGGGTCAGCTGATAGTTGAGGTGCTTGGGGCCCGACTGGTCGGCCGTGACGAACGGCAGGTTGATGTCGGTGCTCTGCGTGCCGGACAACTCGATCTTGGCCTTTTCCGCCGCTTCCTTCAGGCGCTGGAGCGCCATCGGATCCTTGGAAAGGTCGATCGCCTGGTCGCGACGGAACTCCGCGACGAGCCAATCGATGACGCGCTGGTCGAAATCGTCGCCGCCGAGGTGCGTGTCGCCGTTGGTCGACTTCACCTCGAACTGCTTGGAGCCGTCGACTTCGTACAGCTCGAGCACCGAGATGTCGTACGTGCCGCCGCCGAGGTCGAAGACGGCGACCTTTTCGTCCTTCTTTCCCTTCTTGTCGAGGCCGTAGGCAAGCGCGGCCGCGGTGGGCTCGTTGATGATGCGCAGCACCTCGAGGCCGGCAATCTTGCCGGCGTCCTTGGTGGCCTGACGCTGGGAGTCGTTAAAGTAGGCCGGCACCGTCACCACGGCCTTCGACACGCCCTGGCCAAGGTAGTCTTCGGCGGTCTGCTTCATCTTCTGCAGGATCATCGCCGAGATCTCGGGGGGCGAGTACGTCTTGCCCTGCACCTCGACCATCACGACGTCGTTGGTGCCGCGCATGACCTTGTACGGCACGCGCTTCTGCTCCTCGGTGGCCTCGGAGGTCTTGCGGCCCATGAAGCGCTTGATCGAGAAGACGGTGTTGGTGGGGTTGGTGACCGCTTGCCGCTTGGCGATCTGCCCGACAAGGCGCTCGCCGTCCTTGGTGAAGCCGACGACCGACGGCGTGGTGCGCCCGCCCTCGGCGTTCGGAATAACGACGGGATCGCCGCCTTCCATCACGGCGACCACGGAGTTCGTGGTGCCCAGGTCGATGCCAATGACCTTGTCTGCCATCTGGTCCTCGTTGCGTAAGAAGGTCGCACGGCAAACACGCCGCGGATGCCCCAACGACAGGTTGGAGGCGCCGGTTTCGCCGGACTGCCCCAACTATCAGGCAAGGGAAGGGCCAAGAAACCCCTGCCGAAATGACTGAAAATTGCCTACTCTGCCCGTTACTATTGGCAGGACAACAAGTTGCGGCGCGACGGGGTGCAGGAAAGGCAGGGACTCGAAACCTTTCGAGGGTTGCGAGTCGTCTAAGGTTGAGCATCTCGTCCGATCGCTGCATCACGTAGGTGACGTCGGTTCTTTGCGTCACACTAGTGCATGCGTCGTCATCCGACTTTCAGCCGGCCCCGATGATCCCCCTGAGCGACGAAAACCCCACGGTGCGAGTTCCCGTCGCGACGATCTTCGTGTTGGTCACGATGTTTGCGGTGTGGGTGCTCGTGCAGGGCGCCGGTCTGGACGACACCCTGCTCGCGACCAGCGTCTGCAATCTCGGAATGGTGCCGGGAGAAATCAGCGGGCTCGCGCCGCTCGGGTCGGGCGTGCCGGTCGGCCACGACCTCTCCTGCGTCATCGACAATCAGCGGATCAACCTGCTGACACCCGTGATCTCGATGTTCCTGCACGGCGGCTGGATGCACATCCTCGGCAACGCGCTCTTCCTCTGGGTCTTCGGCAACAACGTGGAGGATGTGGTGGGGCGCGGGCGGTTCCTCGCGTTCTATCTGCTGTGCGGACTGGCTGCCGCGGCGGCGCACGTGCTGGTCGATCCGCGTTCACCGATTCCCACGGTGGGCGCGTCGGGAGCAATTTCGGGAGTGATGGGAGCGTACCTCGTGCTCTTCCCGAAGGTGCGCGTGCGGATGCTCTTTTTCTTCGTGATCATCCTGAAAGTGATTCCGATTCCGGCGTGGCTCGTGTTGCTCTACTGGTTTGGCCTGCAGTTACTGAGCGGCATTCCCGAACTGTTGTCACCGAGCCCCGAGCTGTCGGGTGGCGTGGCTGTGTGGGCGCATGTGGGTGGGTTCCTGGCTGGCGTGCTGCTTATCCGGTGGTTCGAGAACCCCGTACTCATGCAGCAGCGGCGCGATATCTTGTTGTCGCGCAAAGAGTTCGACGCGCTGGCGTAGCCTCGCGTGTCGCGTGGTGGCCGGACCGATTGTAACGGTTCTGCCACGGGCTCCCCACTCCCACGCCGCATTTGGCGCATCTCCTTGTGGTGTCGTAAGTTTCAGTGCTGACGTAGCGCGTTCAAGCGCTCGCGACACCAAGCCTGACTCCCGGCGGCTGCCGGGTGTGTCGGCCCTGAACAATATTCCTGCTGGAGCGACGCCCGTGCGGCTGATCCCCAAGGACGAAGGCTTTTTTGAACTGTTCGATGCGATCGGAGTGAAGATCGCCAAGTCGGCGGCGGTGCTCGACCAGTTGTTCAACGAGCCGAACCGCATGGACTTCTACGCCACGCAGATCAAGCTGATTGAGCGCGAAGCAGACGACATCACGCACGAGGTGATGAACCGGATCGACCGCAGCTTCGTGACGCCGCTCGATCGCGAGGACATTCATTTGCTGGCCACCTCGCTTGATACCGTCGTGGATCTCATTGACGGCACGGCGCGGCGAGCGCTGATGTTCAACGTTACCGACCGCAAGGATCCGGCGAAGGCGCTGTCGGGGCTGATTTTGCGGGCCGCGGAGAAGATCGCGCAGGCGGTGAAGCAGGTGCGCGACTCGAAGGCCGTGGCCGTCGCGGCTCGCGAGATCAAGGTGATCGAGGAAGAGGGCGACGCGATCTACAGCGATGCAGTCGGCGCGCTGTTCCGCCAGCCGAACGCCGACCCGCTCGAAGTGCTGAAGTGGAAGGAGCTCTACGACAACCTCGAGCACGCGCTGGACGAGTGCGAGGATGTCATGAACGTGCTGGAGAGCATCTCCCTCAAGAACGGCTGACATGATCGCGTTCGTTCTCTCGATTGTCGTCATCGCGTTCATCTTCGATTTCATCAACGGGTTCCACGATTCGGCGAACTCGATCGCCACCATCGTGGGCACGCGGGTGCTCAGTCCGTTCGCCGCCGTACTGTGGGCGGCGACGTTCAACTTTGCCGCGGCGTTTTTCGGTAGCACGGCGGTGGCGAAGGCCGTGAGCAACGGCTTCGTCGTGCAGAGTTTCGTGGATCCGTGGGTGATCTGCGCCGGGCTTCTTGGCGCGATTGTGTGGAATCTCTTCACCTGGTGGTACGGCATCCCGTCGAGTTCGTCGCACGCGCTCATCGGCGGATTTGCCGGTGCCGCGGTGGCCAAGGGCGGCTTTGGCGCGCTGCTGTGGGGCCGGAAGTGGATTGAGACGCTGTCGGCCATCGCCCTGTCGCCGCTCTTCGGCATGATCGTGGCGTTTGCGCTGATGGTGGTCGTGCTGAACCTCTTCCAGAAGGCGACGCCGAATCGCGTGGACAAGGTGTTTCGGCCGGGGCAGCTCATCAGTTCAGCCATGCTCTCGTTTGCGCACGGCAGCAATGACGCGCAGAAGACGATGGGCATTATTGTCGGCCTGCTCGTCGCGTCGAAGGGTTACTTCGCCGGCCAGACGGGCGTGCTCTCGTACTTCTATATCGAGGACACGTCGCGGATTCCGTACTGGGTGGAGATCTGCGCATACTCGGCGATTTCGCTCGGCACGCTCTTCGGCGGCTGGCGCATCGTGAACACGATGGGGTCGCGGATCACTCGCCTGCGGCCAGTCGGTGGTTTTTGCGCCGAGACGGCGGGTGCGATCGTGATCATGACGGCGTCGAAGTTCGGCATTCCCGTCTCGACGACGCACACGATTACGGGCGCGATTGTCGGCGTCGGCGCGACGAATCGCCTCAACGCGGTCCGCTGGGGCCTTGCCGGGCGGATTGTGTGGGCGTGGATCCTCACCATTCCGGCCGCGGCGACGGCGGCGGCAGTGGCGTATGCGCTGATGCTGCCGTTCACCAAGTAGGACGGTGTCCGTGTCCTCGGTGATCGGGACACTCAATCGCGAGCTGTCATGGCTCGATTTCAATGCGCGTGTCCTGCATGAAGCGGCGGACACGCGCACGCCGCTGCTGGAGCGGCTGAAGTTCCTGTCGATCGTCAGCACGAACCTCGACGAGTTCTACATGGTTCGCGTGCCGGGCGTGCGGCGGCAGGTGGCGGCCGGCCTCGGGCGCACGGGACGCGATGGCGTGTCGCCGGCCGAACTGCTGGACCGCATCGATGTGCAGGTGCGCGAGATGCTGGCGGAGCAGCAGCGCATCCTCGAGGACGAGGTGCTGCCTGAACTGGCGGGGCACGGCGTGCGCCTGCTCAGGATCGGCGATCTCGACCAGAATGAGCGGATGTCGGTGGATGCGTTCTTCGACACGCAGGTCTTTCCGGTGCTGACGCCGCTGGCGGTCGATCCGGGGCATCCGTTTCCGTACATCTCCAACCTGTCGCTCTCGCTGGCGGTGGAACTGCGCGACAGCGAGAGCGGCGAGGAGCACTTTGCGCGCGTGAAGGTGCCCAAGTCGCTGCCGCGCTGGGTGCCGGTGCGGCCGCTGCAGTACCTGCCGCTCGAAGAGCTGATCGGCGCGCATCTCGAGCGACTGTTCCCCGGCATGGCGATCACGGGGCATCACGCCTTTCGCATCACGCGCTTTTCGGATCTCGAGATTGCGCCGACGGAGGAGCCCGAAGACCTGCTGGCGATGATCGAAGAGCAGGTGTTTCAGCGGCGCTTCGGCGAGGTGGTGCGGCTGGAGGTGCAGCGCGGCATGCCGGATCAGCTGCGCACGCTGCTGCTGGAGGAACTGCGCGAGACGGAAGATCCCGAGATGGCGCCGCTGACCGAGCGCGAGGTGCACGAACCGGGGCGCTTGCTCGATCTTGGCGACCTGATGGCGCTGGCCGGTCTGGACCTTCCCGAACTGCGCGACCCGCCGTTCGTGCCGCTGACGCCGCCGGAACTGCGCGATGGGCGCACCGTGTTTGACGTGCTTCGCGAGCGTGACATCCTCGTGCACCATCCGTTCGACTCGTTCCCGTCGACGGTGGAGCGCTTTCTCGACGAGGCATCGAGGGACGAGCACGTGCTGGCCATCAAGATGACGCTGTATCGCACGTCGGGTGACACGGCCGTCGTGCGCGCGCTCACCGAGGCCGCACAGGCGGGCAAGCAGGTGGCGGTGCTCGTGGAACTGCAGGCGCGCTTTGACGAGTCGAACAACATCACCTGGGCGCGGACACTCGAATCGTTCGGCGTGCACGTGGCGTACGGGCTGCCGGGCATGAAGACGCACGCCAAGGTGGCGCTGGTGGTGCGGCGCGAGCCCGAGGGGATTCGCCGCTACGTGCACATCGGCACCGGCAACTACAACTCCAAGACGGCGCGCACGTACACGGATTTCGGCCTGCTCACGTGCCACGAGGCGATTGGCGCTGACGTGTCAGAGTTGTTCAACATGCTCACGGGCTTCTCGCGGCAGCGCGCGTACCGCCAGCTGCTGGTGGCACCGCTGACGCTGCGCGAGCAGCTGATTGCGATGATCAGCCGCGAGGCGGAGCACGCCCGCGCGGGTCGGCCAGCGCGCATCGTTGCCAAGATGAACGCGCTGGTGGACAACAAGGTGATCGACGCGCTATGCGAAGCTTCCAACGCTGGCGTCGAGATGGACCTGCTGGTGCGCGGCATCTGCTGCCTGCGTGCCGGCGTGCCGGGCGAGTCGGAACGCATCCGCGTCGTGAGCGTGATTGGGCGCTTCCTGGAGCACTCGCGGCTGTGGCGCTTTGAGAACGGCGGCGACGCCGAGTTCTATCTCGGGTCGGCCGACTGGATGCCGCGCAACCTCGACCGGCGCGTCGAGGCGATGGTGCCGATTCTCGACAAGTCGCTGCATCCGCGCCTCGATGCGGTGCTGAACGTCTTCCTCACCGACAACCGTCAGGCGTGGGACCTGCAGCCGGACGGTGCGTGGACGCAGCGCCGCGCGGCCGATGACGAAGAGCGCGCATCGCACCGGCGGCTCCTCCGCGACTCGTGGGGGCTGGCGCGCCCAACGGGTGCGGGGCGCGACGCGCCCTCCGTCGTGCCAGCGTAGCGTTCACCGCACGCATACGCCGCGCGCGGGCGGCACACGTGCACCGCGCGTCACGTCGGCTGGTCGAGATCCCACTCGTCCGGGTTCCAGCCCATCTTGTAGAACCCGAAGTGGCGCGTCATCACGTAGATGAACGCGATGTTGATGACGACGGCGCCCCACGCGTACAGCGCCCCGAACTGCGGCAGCAGCCATTGCGACGCGGCGCCGATCCACGAGAGGACGAAGCCGCCGACTTCGACCCAACTCTTGCGCACCATGTAATCGCGCAGTTCGCCCTGGTAGCGCTTCTGGCGCAGTGCCAGCGAGTACTTGACCCACGCGAGGAAGTATGAGCCGCCCGTGATGATGAACCAGGCGACGGGACTCTGCAGCTGGTTCGCGAGGCTGGTCAGCATGACGAGCATGCCGGCGTCCCAGAGCGTGCGCAGCGGATCCGACGTCGGGCCGACGTGGTAGAGCACGTAGTTGGCGCCGTAGTGCCAGTGCACGAGGACGACGACGGTGGCCGCGAAGAATCCCCAGTCGGTGACGCCCGAAAGATCCGGGATCTGCGTCACCGCCCTGAAGAGCGCCAGGCCGATGCCCAGCGTCATCAGATTGGACTGTTGGTTCTGAATGTGGCGATGCAGGCCGGACTGGCTCATGGTCGACGCTCCTCGATCAGTCGCTGAAAGCTCTCGGTCATACGCCGCGCCATCAAGGGCGCGGCGTATTCTGCCGCCCGGGCCTTCCCCTGTTCGCCCTTGGCTTTGCGCAGCTCCGCGTCGTGCATCAGCCGAGTCAGGGTCGTCGCCATGCTCTCCGGATCGTTCTCGCAGAACAGGCCGCCGCGCTCGCCTTCCATCACCTCGGCGGTGCCCATCGCGGGGACGATGACGCACGGCACGCCGAGTGCCATGGCTTCGAGCAAGGCGAGGCCCTGCGTCTCGGAGAGCGACGCGAAGAGAAACGCATCGGCCTGGCCCAACGCATCGACGACGGTGTCGTGACTGACCATGCCCTTGAACAGCACTCGGTCCGCGAGGCCGGCGTCTCGGGCCAGCGCCTCGTACGCGGCGCGACGCGGGCCATCGCCCAGCAGCACGAGCGTGCCTTCGCCGCCGCGCTTCGCGTAGATCGCGAACGCGCGAACGACGGTGGCGAGGTTCTTCTCTTCGCCGAGCCGGCAGACCGAGAGCAGGAGCGGCTGGTGCACGCCGAGCCCCCACTCGTGCTTCAGGTCGCGACCCGACGGTCGGAGGCGTGCCACGTCCACGCCCGACGGCAGCACCTCGATGGGCGTGCGCGTGCCGTAGCGGAGCAGCGCGTCACGGATTGGCGTGCTGGGCGCGAGCACCTTGTCGTAGCGGTTGGTCAGCGTGCGCGTGACGGCCTCGTTGGCCCAGCGCCAGAATGCGGCGGGGCCCGGCGCGTAGTGCAGATAGTGCTCGTTGTACGTGTGGTATGTGAGCACGGCCGGCAGGTGCTGACGCCACGCGAGGTAGAGACCCATGGATCCCACGCCGAACGGGCTGTGGCTGTGCACGATGTCGAGGTTCAGCGCGCGCATATTCCGCAGGCTGAAGTTGACGCCCCACGGAACGACCAGCTTGTACTCGGGATACGGCGGGTACGGCAGGTTGCGAAAGCGATAGACGCGCGGACCGTCCGGCGCGGCCTTCGCGTAGTGCGGCGCGAAGATGTGCACCTCGTGCCCCAGGGCCTCCAGCTCGCGCCGGAAGACGCGCACCGAGGTAACCACGCCGTCGATCGCCGGTTCCCACGTGTCGGTGAAGACGCCGATGCGCATCAGCGGCGGCGAGGCTGCGCGTGGGCAGCGGGGAATGATGAAATACGCATGACGACCTTAAGCATAGCCGCCGCACGGCCGTCAGCGCTCGCCGAGCACCTGCCGGTAGAGCCGCGTGAGATCGTCCGCCACCGAGGTGGTGTCGTAGCGACGCACGGCGTTCATCCCGCGCGCCCCATACTCCTGCCGCAGTGACTCGGAGCATTTCAGCGCGCGGAGATGCGCGGTGAAACCTTCGACGCCATCGGCCGCGAGATAATGTCCGCCAAAGCTCTCGCGGTAGGTCGCGAGATCGCGCAGCACGAGCGGCACTTCGCAGGCGGCCGCTTCGGCGATGGCGAGGCCAAAGGTCTCCTGGAGCGACGGGAAGAAGAACACGTCGGCGGCGTTGTAGAACTCGGGCATCTCGTGCAGTTCAAAGACGCCAGGGAAGGTCACGTTGGGCGGCGCATGGCTCACGAGGTGCTTCACGCGGAAGTAGCTCTCGGACGCCACGGAGAACGGAATCTCCCCTACCCAAACAAATCTCTGCTCCGGATTCTGCCGGGCCACCTCGATGAAATCAAAGAAACCCTTCCGCGGAATGATCTGGCCGACGCAGAGCACCACATGGTCCGCGTCCGTGAATCCGAGTTTTCGGCGGCCGCTCGCCCGCAGCTCCGCCGAGCGCGAGAAGCGCGAAAGGTCCATGGGGAGCGAGACCACGGTCATCGGCCGGCGGACGCCCATCTTTGCGAGGTACGTGCGCAGTTGCTCCGTCATGCAGATGACCGCGTCGGCGGAGTTGAAATACATGACGAGGTACGACGTGAAAATTGGAAGCCAGACGCCGGTTCCCATCACTTGTCCCACCAGCGTGTCGGGGATGGCGTGGGCGTGAATGACCCGCTTGCCGCGGTGCAGCCACTTCATGAGCCAATAGAGCGGCCCAAACGTGTGGGCATGCAGAATGGCGTACGGCCCAAAGGAATTCGCCTTGACGCGGAACGCCCCCGTGGCCCGCATCATCGACAGCGTGTTGAGAAAGGCCGTGTGCACGCCGTTGCCCTGGAATCCGAATGCCGACTCGGAGAGGTAGTTCACGATGGGTGCCGCCTGCGGCGGCCGGGAATCGGCGGCGTGTCGTTCAGCCATCATGGGTGCGTTGGCATCGGGAGAGGGATGCGGCGCGTGGCGTCGGCGGTTTGTGCACGCCCATACGCTAGAGCCGAACCGATCAGATCGCCAGCGACACGTCGAACGCGCATCGACGGCTTTTGCGATCTTGTCTCGCGAGCGGCCGAGGCTGGTCGCACCTTTCGGTGCATGAAACCCGATTGCCGCGCCGCGGGTAGTGGGCTGGTGGTCGACGACGCGCGGCTGGCGGACCCTGCCCGCTGCTCGTTTCCGGTGCGATATTTCACCTGAATGCGAGTTCCACTCCTCCTCCGCCTGCACGCCCACGACCGGGCGCTCTTCAGCCGCTTCGCGCTCACGGACGACGCGCCGCGGTGGACGATGCGCGGGTGGCTGGCCATCACGCACCTCGGCGGCGCGACGGCCACGATCATCGCCGTGCTCCTGCCGCTACTCGGCTTGCCGCTGACCGCCTACCACGCGGTGCTCAAGCCGTACCACGCCGTGGCGCTCGGCGCGTGGTCGCTGCTGCTGTCGCACCTTGCGGTGCAGATCGTGAAGCGAAACACCGTACGGCCGCGACCAGACGTGGCGATCCAGGGGAACTCGCTCGTCTACGCGCCGGATCGTTTTTCCTTCCCGTCGGGACACGCGAGCTCGGCCATGACGGTGGCGTGCGTCTATAGCCTGCAGATGCCACCGTACGCGATGCTATTCATTGCGATTGCCGTGCTCATCGGGATGTCGAGGGTCCGACTGGGCGTGCATTTCTTCAGCGACGTGATCGCCGGACAGGCGATCAGCATTGCCACGGTGCTCGGCGCGTGGGCTGTGCTGCGCTGAGGAATTGAGGCGGCGGCTGGTTACTCGCCGTCGGCGTCACCCACCACCGAGCCGTCGGGTGCGACAATCTCCACGGGTGCGCCGGCCATCTCTTCCAACAGTTCGCGCTTGCGGTTGGCGCCCCACAGTTCGAGCCGCATCGTCGGAGCCTTCTCCGCGGCGTGTGCGGTGATGCGCATGGCGCGGCGCATCCAGCGCACGCGAATGCGCTCGACGGCGGCCGCGTGCCCCCGGTCGAATCCGTCCGCGACCCGCAGGATGGCAGCCAGCCGCTGAATGCGCTCGCGCGTGTCGCGGTCGAGCTTGCCGAATGCCTCGTGCTTTCGCCGATCCGGAACGGCGCCGCGATGGTAGCGCGCGACATGCGCCACGATGGTCTGCTCGGCGGGCGTCATGCCGAGGAAGTCGGCATGCTGGATCAGGTGAAGCGAGTGCTTGTGATGCTGCTGGTAGTTGATGTGGTAGCCGACGTCGTGCAGCAGCGCGGCGTCGGCAAGGAGGGCGCGGTCGGCGCTGGTGCAGCCGAGGCGCAGGCCGACCGAATCGAACAGCTGGAGCGCGAGCCGTTGCACCTGCCGGGCGTGCGGTTCCTCGTAGTGACAACGTTCGGCGAATTCGCGCACGGAGCGTTCGCGCGCCTCGCCGGGATCGCTGACCACCGGCGTGATGCGTGCGACGTCGAGGAGGAGGCCTTCGCGAATGCCGTAGGCCGACGCGACGAAGCCGCGCGGGTCGATGCGTTCGCAGACTTCAGCGGCCACCGCGAGGCCTGCGACAATGATGTCGGCTCGCCCGGCGTTGAGGCCGGGGATGCCAAGCCGCTCCTCGGGAGCGAGTTCCTGCAACATCTCGAGAATGATCTCGATCTCATGCCACGGCATGCGCGTGCCGTGCACGGTGTGCGCCACGCGCACACCCTGCCGTGCGAGATACATGCCGGCGAGGTTCGTGAAGGTGCCGCCTGAGCCAATGACCTCGGCGCCGCGCCAGTCGCGCACGGGAAGGGTGTTTCGCAGATCCTCGCGTACCGCCTTGCGGAGCTTCTTCACGCCCTTGGCGCCGGGGCGGTCGCGCAGGAACTGTTCGGTGAGGCGCACGGCGCCAAACGGCAGCGACACGAAGCGCTCGACGATACCTTCGGCCGCGAGCGCGAACTCGAGGGAACCGCCGCCGATGTCCATGACGACGGCGCGGCCGCGGCCGAGGTCGAAGTGAGCGAGTGCGCTGCGAAAGGCGAGGCGCGCCTCTTCTTCGCCGCCGAGCAGACGCACGCGCAGTCCTGCGGTCTCCTTGATGCGGCGCAGAAACGCCGAGCCGTTCGAGGCGCCGCGCACCGCAGACGTTGCCACCGCCTCAATGCGCTTGCACCCGAGCTGGCGCGCCAGCGTGGCCATGCGCGTCAGCGACTCGACCGCCAGACGCATTGGTTCGTCGCCGAGCGCGCCCGATTCCTGCAGGCCCGTCTGCAACCGCGGCGCGGCCTTCATCTCGTCGATGACCCGGATGGCGCCGTGAGCCGAGACATCGGCGACGATCTGCCGAATGGAGTTCGAGCCGATGTCGATAGCCGCAATGCGCTGCGTCCCCTCGTCGCGCGCGGGGCGCGCGGGCGTGGTGTGCAGGCGAAGCGGCGGAGTTGTCACTCGGGCGGCTCGGGGCTCGGGGGTGCCCCAACGCTAACGCCGGTCCGCAGCGATGGAAACCTCAGGGCCGCGCCTCGTCTTCGGCGTGATGCTTGATCTGCTTCCCCTCGGCGAGAAAGACGGCGTCCTCCCCGATGTTCGTGGCGAGATCGGCCACGCGCTCGAGATTGCGGCTCACGAGCAGCAATTCGAGTCCGGGGTTGATCGTGCGCGGATCGGCCATCATGTGCGTGAGCAGCACGCGGAACAGCGAATCATGCATGGCGTCCACTTCGTCGTCGCGCCGGCAGACATCGCGTCCCAAGGCACCGTCGCCGCGCACGAACGCATCGAGCGCATCGGCCAGCATGCGTCGCGCGCGGAGCGCCATTTCGGCCATCGACGGCTGCGGCGTGACCCGCGTGGAGAGTTCGTGCAGGCGCAGCGAACTCTGCGCGATGTTCACGGCGTGATCGCCGACGCGCTCCAGATCGCTGGTCACCTTGATGGCGCTCACGAGAAAGCGCAGGTCGCGCGCCATGGGCTGCTGCAGGGCGAGCAGCTCGACCGCCAGCTGTTCGACTTCGAGCTCCAGCCGATCGATGTCACGGTCGGCTTCAATGACGGCCTCTGCCTTCGCCGGATCGCGGGTCAGGAGCGCGTCCATGGCGAGCGCGACGAGTTCCTCGGCGCGCGCCGACATTTCGAGGAGGCGTTGCTTGAGCGTCCCGAGCTGGTCGTGAAAGTGGCGAAAGCCGGACGTGGGCTCGGCGGTCATCCGAATCTCCCGGTGATGTACGCTTCGGTGCGCTCCTCGCGGGGGGCCGTGAAGAGCTGGTCGGTGGGGCCGTGCTCAACGAGCCGCCCCAGATAGAAGAACGCGGTGCGGTCGGAGACGCGCGCGGCCTGCTGCAAGTTGTGCGTCACGATGACGATGGTGAGCTCCTGCTTGAGTTCCCATAGCAGCTCTTCGATGCGCTGCGTGGCGATGGGGTCGAGCGCCGAGCACGGCTCGTCCAGCAGCAGCACTTCGGGTTCATTGGCGAGCGCGCGGGCAATGCACAGCCGCTGCTGCTGGCCGCCGGAGAGTCCGGTGGCACTCTGGCGCAGGCGGTCCTTCACTTCATCCCACAGCGCGGAACGGCGCAGCGCCTGCTCCACCAGATCATCCGTCGCGCTGCGCGAAAGGTGGCGATTGAGACGCGGGCCGTACGCCACATTGTCGTAGATGGACTTGGGGAACGGGTTGGAGCGCTGGAAGACCATCCCGATGCGCTGGCGCAGCAACACCACGTCGACGCCGCGGTCGAGCACGTCATCGCCGTCGAGCAAGATGCGTCCCGTGCTGCGCGTACCCGGCTGCAGGTCGTGCATCCGGTTGATGCTGCGCAGAAAGGTGCTCTTGCCGCATCCGGACGGGCCGATGAGCGCGGTGACCGTCTGCGGTGCGATGTCGAACGCAATGTCGTGCAGCGCCTGCTGGGCGCCGTACCAGAACGAGAACTGCTCGACGGCGAGGGCGCCGGTGATGGTAGCGCTCATCCGAACCGTCCGGTGATGTACGCTTCGGTGCGCTCGTCGGCTGGCGACGTGAACAGCCGAGACGTGGGCGCCATTTCCACCAGTTCGCCGAGCAGCATGAACGCGGTGCGGTCGGAGACTCGCGCCGCCTGCTGCATGTTGTGCGTGACGATCACCACCGTGACGTCGCCGCGCAATTCGTACACGAGCTCTTCCACCTTCTGCGTGCTCAGCGGATCGAGCGAAGCGGTCGGCTCGTCGAGCAGCAGCACGCGGGGTTTGGTCGCCAGCGCACGGGCGATGCACAGCCGCTGCTGCTGGCCGCCGGAGAGTGCGGTGGCGCTCTCGCTCAACCGGTCCTTCACTTCGTCCCACAGGGCCGCGCGCCGCAGCGCCCACTCGGCGATGCCGTCCTGCTCACGGCGCGACGGCGCTGAGCGTCCGGCGGCACGGAAGCCGGCAACGACGTTGTCGCGGATGGACATGGTGGGAAACGGCGTCGGACGCTGAAAGACCATCCCGATGCGCTTGCGCACTTCGATGGGGTTCACGCCGCGCGTGTAGATGTCCTTGCCTTCGAGCAGCACTTCTCCCTCGGTGCGGGCGGTCGGCACGGTTTCGTGCATCCGGTTGAGGCAGCGCAGCAATGTGCTCTTGCCGCAGCCGGACGGGCCGATGATCGCGGTCACGTGTCCGTCGAGGAAGTCGAGGCTGGCGTCGCGCACGGCGCGGTGCGCGCCAAAGTACGCGTCGAGCGCTCGCACCGAGACAATGGGCTCGGCGGACGTGGCGGTCGCACCGGCGGGCTCGGCGACGCCGACCCGCACCGACGTCAGCGGTGCGCGCGGCTCAGTCGCTGCCACGGGCAAACCGGGAGCGGGTGGCAAATTTTGCGAGCAGGCTGATGACGAGGACGAGCGCGAGGAGGACGAGCGCGCCGGCCCACGCAAGTACGTGCCACTCGTCGTAGGGGCTGATGGCATAGGTGAAGATCTGCAGGGGAAGCGCGCTCACCGGCTGCGCGAGAGACGTGGACCAGAACTGGTTGCCAAAGGCGGTGAAGAGCAGGGGGGCCGTCTCGCCCGCAATGCGGGCGACCGCCACGAGCGCACCGGTGACGATGCCGGGGAGCGCGGTACGGAGCACCACCGTCAGCGACGTGCGCCAGCGCGGAAAGCCGAGCGCGAGCGCGGCTTCACGCAGCGCGTCGGGCACGAGACGCACCATCTCCTCGGTGGTGCGCGTGACGAGAGGAATCATCATGACGCCAAGCGCGATGCCGCCGGCGAGCGCCGAGAAGTGCCGCACCGGACGCACGAGAAACTGCCACGCAAAGATGCCAATGACGATTGACGGCAGGCCGTTGAGCACGTCCGAGAGAAAGCGCACGATCGACGCCACGCGTTCGCCGCGGTGTTCGGCGAGGTAGAGCCCGGCGCCGATGCCGGCTGGCAGTCCGATGAGCGAGGCAATGCCGATGAGCATCACGGTGCCGGCCATCGCATTCGCCATGCCGCCGCCCGCCTCGCCCACGGGCTTGGGCATCGCGGTGAAGAACGCCCAGTTCACCGCTCCCGCGCCCTGCTTGAGGAGGAGGGCGAGAATGAGGAGGAGCGGCAGCGTGGCCAGCAGCGCCGCGATGAGCGTAAGCGTGATCATCGCCGCGCTGTGTGCGCGCCGCACGCGCATCGAGCGGCGGGAGACGCTGGCCTTCATCATCGTCCCTGCCGCTGCACACGCCAGACGAGCCATCGCGCCAGCACATTCACCGACAGCGTCACCGCGAGGAGGACGGCGCCGACCGCCATCAGCGAGGAGAGGTGCAGATCGTTGGTTGCTTCGGAGAACTCGTTGGCGATGAGCGAGGCCATCGTATAGCCGGGCGCAAAGAGCGACGCCGAGATTTCGTGCCGGTTGCCGATCACCATCGTGACGGCCATCGTCTCGCCGAGGGCGCGCCCGAGGCCCAGGATGACGCCTCCAAGAATGCCGGAGCTTGCATAGGGGAGCACCGCGCCGCGGATCATCTCCCAGCGCGTCGCGCCGAGGGCCAGCGCGGCTTCTCGCTGCGAGCGCGGGACCGCCATCAGCACTTCGCGCGTCACCGCGCTGATGTACGGCAGCACCATGATGGCGAGAATCAGGCCAGCAGCGAGCATCGAAGGACCGTACGCCGGCCCCGAGAAGAACGGCGTGCCGCCGAGGTGCAGCCGATCGGCAAGCAAGGGCATCACGTGTTCGCGGAGCAGCGGTACGAGCACGAAGATGCCCCAGAGGCCGTAGACGACGCTGGGGATGGCGGCCAACAGGTCGACGAGAAACGCCACCGGCTGACGCAGCCAGGACGGTGCGAACTCCGAAAGGAAGATCGCGACGCCGATGGCCAACGGCGTCGCGACGAGCAGGGCGAGAACGGACGACACGATCGTGCCGTAGATGGCAGGCGCCGCGCCGAACTCACCGGCCACGGCATCCCAGCGGCTTGAGGTCAGGAACGAGAAACCAAACGTCTTGAGCGCGGGCCACGCCGCTGCCGCGACCTCAGCGCTGAGCAGCACGAGGAGCAGCGGAATGCTGAGCGCAAACGCGGTCGTCGCGACGCGGTAGATGCGGTCGCCAACCGAGGCGCCGTGGAGCGGGGTCGAGGACAATCAGGCTCCGAAAGGAGTCGAGGGCGGCGGAACCGTCCGCCGCCCTCACTGAAACATCCTCAGCACATGTCACTCTTCTGTGCCTGCCGTGTAACGGATCTGTCACGAACCCGCAGTGTGCCCTCTAGAAGTTTGCGACCAACCGGACCTGGAACATCTTGTTCGGCGCGATCGCGGCCGCCGGCGCGGTGCCCAGCGTCTCCTGGTAGTCGAAGGCCACTTGGGCGCGCTTGCTGTGCGCCACGTCGAAAATCAGGGAACTCTCGAAGAGGTGATTCGAGGGTGATGCATCGGTGTTCGGCTTCACAGCGTCGTATCGCACCAGCACGCTCACCGGCGACTTCGACTTGCTGTCCGCCAGCTGGAAGGGGCGAATGACGGTCAGGAAGGAGAGCAGACTCCCTGTGACATCCGTGACGCTGCGCGGTGACGCGCCCGTGTTGGCGCCGGACTCCGTGCCGTCAATGCGCTGCGAGTAGCCGCCCGCGATCACGAGGTTCGGGTCCTTGATGCCTGTCCAGACGCCGTAGCGATTCTTCGTCAGTCCCTCGCCGACGGCGCCCACCTGCCCGGTGCCGCCCGTGACGAACTTGCTTGCCCCCGCATTGATGTCGATCCACGGCGAGACGGTGAATGTCGTCCAGACACCGTGCTTTCCGGCGGCCAGTGGCGTCAGCGTGAGCCGAGCCGCGTAGCTCTTGAAGCGGTCCGTCTCGGGGTTGGCGTAGCCATTGCCGTTGGTGACCACGGCGTAGAACTCGCCCTTCTTGTGCGGGAAGTTGAGCTGCGCCGAGGCGCCGACGTCGGCCGAGGAGTAGTAGCCGAAGCGTTCCGCGGCCACCGTGCCCATCCAGCGCGGCCAGAACGATTCCATGTGCTCGATGGCCACGGTCTGCAGCGCACCCGCGCGCACGAAGCCGCTGAAGCCGGCCGCATTGGCGGGCTTGTCGTACTGGAGATATGCGTACTTGGTGCGAATCACGTAGCCGACGCCGCTCTGTTGCGCCGAGATGTCCGGCGTCACCCGAATGCTGAGCCGGTCAGCGACGGGCATGCGGAAGTTCAGGTAGACGCGCTCGAGGTCGAACTTGTTCTGGTTCTGCGCGCCGGCGTTGGTCTTGTAGCTGAACGCGCCGAACATGAGGCCGGAGAAATCGAGCTTCGTAGGTGCCGGCGCGGACTGCGCGGCAGCCACGCCGGGAAGGACGAAGCCGGCGAGCGCGGCCACTCGGCGCATGGTGGAGAATACAGACATGAGGTGTTGGGTTGGGGGGAGCGTTTCTTTTGCCGTGCCAAGCGGGAGGAACGGAACTCGCGGCACGGCTGTCGCCGGGCTTTGAGTGATTATCGGTTCGAGGTCAGCGTTGCTACACGCTTCTCAAGCTGCTTCACGACGTTGCCGGGGAGCGGCGCATAGTCCAGCGCCGGCGCCGACGCCTGCCCTTCCTTTAGAGCGTACTTGATGAAGTCGGCCAGCTTCTTCGCCTTGCCCGCGTCGGACATCTTCTCGTAGACGAGCAACCACGTGAACGACGAGATCGGGTACGCCTTCTTGCCCGGCGCATTGACGATCGACACGCGGTAGTCCGTGTCTTTCTCCAGCTTCTTTGCCGCGGCGGCCGCGGCTTCGGTGATCGCTTCGATGCTGGGCGCCACAAACGCGCCGCTCGCGTTTTGCAGCTCGGCATACGAGAGCTTGTTCTGCCGGGCATACGCGAGCTCCACGTAGCCAATGGAGCCGGCAATCTGGCGCACCTGGCCGGCGACGCCCTCGTTGCCCTTGCCGCCCAGCCCGACCGGCCACTGCACTTCCTTGCCCCGGCCCGGGCCAGCGGCCCACGCCGGACTCACGGTCGTCAAATAGTCGGTGAAGATGAAGCTCGTGCCGCTGCCGTCTGAGCGGTGCACCACGAGAATGTCCTTGGCGGGCAGCTTGGTGCCCACGTTCAGCGCCGCGATACGCGGGTCGTTCCACTTGGTGATCTTGCCGAGGAAGACGTCGCCGAGCACGGCGCCCGAGAGTTTGATCGTCTTTTCGGCTTCCGCGAGGTTGTACGTGACGACGACCGCTCCGAGGACCATCGGGAAGTGCAGCACCTTGCCGCCCTTCGCCTTGGACAGCTCGGCGTCGCTCATCGGCGCGTCGGAGGCGCCGAAGTCAACTGTTTGTTCGGAGAGCTGGCGGATGCCGCCGCCAGAGCCGATGGACTGGTAGTTGATCCGCACGCCGGCCTTGGCCGCGTAGTCCGAGAACCACTTGGAATAGATGGGATAGGGGAAGGTTGCGCCGGCGCCGGTGAGGTCCACCGACTGGGCATTCGCGGCCAGCGTGACGGCCGGAAGAGCGATGAGCGCGGCGAGGGTGCGTAGACGCACGTTCAACTCCGTGAAGATGTCGAGAGCCTGTCGGGACCACCCTGTGCGGTCAGCCGACACGCAGGATGATGCTGGGCAACGGTCGCCTTCCCGTTTCGGTCGTGTAACGATCGTGCCACACCGCTCAAGAACTGCACCGGTCATACCGAAGTAGATCTGTAGGAATTCCCTGACGACGCGTCCCCTGCGACAACCTCGAACACGCCCAGCCCTCTCTCCTGTGCTCAAGAACCTGTCTGTCTCTCGGAAGATCTACGCGGCCCTCGGGCTCGCGATCTTCGCCGGTGTCTTCAGCGCCGCTGCCGTCCTGTACCGCCAGCGCGCCGACGCCGCGTCGTATCGCTCCATCATTGACACGAAGCTGGAGGCCCGCCGGCTTGCCGTTCAATCGCAGTTCACGTTGCTGCGCCAGGTGCAGGAGTGGAAGAACGTCCTCATTCGCGGCCATGTGCCGGAGATGCGAGCGAAGTACGAGGACGCGCTTCGCAAGGAAGCCATCGTCGTGAACGCCACGGCGGACTCTCTGCGTCGCCTGACGACGGACTCCACGGCCCTGCGCCTCGCTGACGATTTCGCGGCCGCGCATACCAAGCTCTCCGAGGGCTACGAAGGAGCGCTCAAGGTGTTCGACGCCGCCGACGGGAAGAACTACCAGGTGGCCGACAGCATGATGAAGGGCCGCGACCGCGCTCCGGTGGCAACGCTCGATACGCTGGCCGCGCGCATGAGCCTGATCGCCGAAGACGGGATACAGGCGCAAAACGCGTCCGCCGCGCGCGCGCGCTGGGTGCTATCGATCATCGTCGTCGCGCTGATGGCCGTCGTGGCATTCCTTGGTTGGCGCATGGGCCGCGCGCTCACGCGCCGGCTGGCCGTGGTGACGTCGCGCGTCGATGAGCTGCGCACGCAGGATCTCGCGTCGCTCGCCGCAGCCGCCAAGTCGATGGCGGCGGGTGATCTCGACGCGACCGTCGCCTGTCGCACCGAGCCGGTGCGGGACGACGCACGCGATGAAATAGGCCATCTGGCCGCGACCCTGAACCACATGATTGAAAGCACGCGGGACACGGTGTCGGCATTTGACGCGGCGAACACTATTCTGCGCCGGCTCGTTGACGAGACGGGGACGCTCATCGCGGCGGCGCGACGCGGCCAACTGCAGGTGCGCGGCGACGCCCGGGCATTTGCCGGTGGTTACCACGCGCTCGTGTCGGGCTTCAATCAAACGCTGGACGCGGTCACAGGCCCCATCACCGAAGCGTCGCAGGTGCTCGATCAGGTGGCCGCTCGCGACCTCACCGTTCGCATGACCGGCGACTATCAGGGTGATCACGCGGCCATCAAGCGCGCGGTGAACACCGTGACGGAGACTCTCGACGCAGCGTTCGGTGAGATTGCCGGCGCTGCGGAGCAGGTGGCAGGCGCGGCTGGCCAGATCGCGTCCGGCGCCCAGTCGCTGGCGTCAGGGTCATCGGCGCAAGCAGCGTCGCTCGAGGAGATCGGCGCGAGCCTGCACGAACTCAACAGCATGAGTGGATCCAATGCCGACAACGCCGCGGCCGCGCAAGGCATGACCACCACGGCGCGCGACGGCGCCACCGCCGGCGTGGCGCAGATGGACAAGGTGTCGCAGGCGATGGGCAAGATTCGCGCGAGCGCCGATAGCACGGCACGCATCGTCAAGACGATTGATGAAATCGCATTCCAGACGAACCTGCTGGCACTAAACGCCGCCGTCGAGGCGGCCCGCGCCGGCGATGCCGGGAAGGGTTTCGCCGTCGTCGCCGAAGAGGTGCGTAACCTCGCGATTCGCGCGGCCGAAGCGGCCAAGCAGACGGCGCTGCTCATCGAACAGGCGGTGGCGGATTCGAAACAGGGTGCAGAACTCGGCGCGGCCGCGTTCAGGCAACTGGGCGACATCGACAACAGCGTCTCGAAGGTGAGCGGCATGATCAGCGAAATCGCCGAGGCGAGCGACGTGCAGCGCCGCGGCGTGAAGCAGATCGCGGTTGCGATCGAGCGGCTCAACGATCTCACGCAACAGTCTGCCGCCAGCTCGGAAGAGTCGGCGGCGGCCGCCGAGGAGCTCTCGAGCCAGGCGCACACGGTGCAGGGGCTGGTCTCCAGCTTCCAGATCAGCGCGGCCATGCACGCGCGGCGGCCGATGCGGGTGGCGTAGACATCACCGGCCGAATCGCACGGCGGGCGTGAGCATCAGCTCACGCCCGTCTGGCATTCCGGTCCCGCATCTCCCCGAACTCAGCTGCGGGTCGGTGGCGGATCGGGGAACCACGCGGTCACGGTCGTTCCCTCACCTTCAACGCTCTCGGCGCGTACGCGGCCGCCGTGCGCGTCGACGAGATGCTTGACGATGGAAAGACCGAGGCCCGTGCCACCCTGCTCGCGCGAACGCGCGGGGTCGGCGCGATAGAAGCGTTCGAAAATGCGAGGCAGGTGCTCGGCGGCGATGCCGCAGCCCGTGTCACGCACGCTCACGGTGACGCCGTTGTTGACCCGCTCGGCGCGCAGCGTCACGCCCCCGTGCGTGGTGTGGCGCACGGCGTTCTCCACGAGGTTGCCAACGATCTGCCGCAGGGCGACCGGATCGGCGAACACGGTGCGCGCCGCATCGTTCAGTGTGACGTCAAACCGGATGCCCTTGCGGTCCGCGGACGCGCGCGCCGTGGCCACGTCGTCCGCGAGCACCGCGGTGATGTCGACGGTTTGCGGTTCGGGCACCCAGCCGCCGGACTCGATGCGTGACAAGTCGAGGAGGTCGTCCACGAGGCGCTGCATGCGGCGCGTGTGTGTGGCGATGCTCTGCGCGAACTGGCGCCGAATATCGACGGGCGGATCATCGTCGGCGAGGGTCTCGGCGAAACCGCGAACGACGGTCAGTGGCGTCTTGAGTTCATGCGACACGTTGGCCACGAAATCGCGGCGCACGGTTTCGAGGCGGCGCAGGCGCGTGAGGTCGAGCAGCGCGAGCACCGCGCCGCCGTGCTCGAGCGGCCGGGCCGTGAGATTGAGAATCTTGCCGTGGAGCGTGAGCTCGAGATCGGACACGGTTGCGCCGGCGAGCGCGGCCGCCATCGCGTCGCGGAATCCGCGGTCGCGAGGGAGCAGCTCGGCACCGAACGGGAGCGGCGCGCGAAGCCCGAGAAGTCCGCGCGCGTGCTCATTCATCCGCACCACCTGCTGCCGCCCATCCAGCGCGAGAATGCCCTCGTTCAGTGATTCGGCAAGTTCGCGCACCAGTGTCTCTTCGGCGCGGAGCGCGTCCACGCGCGCGCTCAGCTGCTCGGCGAGACGGCTGACGGCGACTGCCAGGTCGCCCACCTCGCCGGGGGCGGCGCGCGCCGGCCGCTGGCTGAAATCGCCCGTCGCGAGCGCACGCGCCACCGCGCTGAGCTCCACCACCGGCTGCGATACGCTGCGGGCGAAGAACCACGAAAGGATGGTGGCGACGAGCAGCGCGGCCAGCCCGGCAAATGCGACGTCCTGACGAGCGGCACTCACGATCCCGTCCAGCGACGTCGTCGCCAACGAGACGCGAGCAAAGCCGAGCGGCGTTCGCACCGCCACGTACAGTTCATCATTGCCCGCCGACGCACTGTGGCGTCGCGATGACCCGACACCGTCCGTGCGCGCCGCGACGATCTCGGGCCGCGTAGCATGATTCTCGAGCTGATCGAGTTCGGGGTGGTCAAACTCCGAGTCACCGATCACACGCCCCGTGGAGTCCACCAGTGTCACGCGATGCTGCGATTCGCGGCCGAGCCGATTGGCGAGCGCGTCGGCATCGATCCCCGGCGTCCACTCGCCGGCGACGAGGCGGGCCTCCGTCGTGAGCCGCGCGGTCGTCTCCGCCGTCAGCCGCTGTCCGAGCTTGCGGTCGACCTGCACGATCATCAAGACGACGAGCACACCGACGACGCCGAGCGCGCCGAGGAGCAGGCGATGCGCGAGCTTCATGGGTTCCGTGGCGCCGTAAGGCGATAGCCAAAGCCGCGCACCGTCTCAATCAGGTCGCCAGCGGTGGCGAGCTTGGCGCGCAGCCGCTGCACGTGCATGTCCACGGTTCGCGTCTGGATGTCGGGTGCCGCCTCCCACACCGCCTCGAGCAGCTGGGCGCGTCCCTGCACGCGGCCGCGGCGCTCCGCGAGCAGGAGGAGCAGCTTGTACTCGGTTGGCGTGAGTTCGACATTGGCGCCGTGCACGGTGACTGTGTGCGCCGCGCGGTCGATCGTCAGCGTGCCGACCGTAAGCAGGTCGCCAGCCGCGGGGGACGCGGCGCTTCGCCGCAAGATGGCGCGCACGCGCAGCACAAGCTCCTGCGGGCTGAACGGCTTGGTCAGGTAATCGTCGGCGCCGAGGGAGAGCCCCTTGATGCGGTCGGGTTCCTCCTTGCGCGCCGTCAGCATGAGCACGGCGATGCTCGCCGTCGACGCATCGGCGTGCAGTTGCTCGAGGACTTCGAACCCCGAGAGGCCCGGGAGCATCAAGTCGAGCACGATGAGCGCCGGCCGTTCGCGGCGCGCCGCGGCGAGCGCCTCGGCGCCACTGGCCGCCGTTGCGACGCGGTAGCCGGCTTTGGCGAGATGGTACGCGACGAGCGCGACGATGTCGGGCTCGTCGTCGACAACGAGAATGCGGTCCTTGGGGGCGCTCTCGCTCACGTTGGCTGTCCCTGCAACCGGCGCAGGATCGTGGCGATGATCAGGTCGATGGCCACGGCGTTGTGCCCGCCGCGCGGAATCACGAGATCGGCGTAACGCTTGCTGGGCTCGACGAACTGCAGATGCATGGGCTGCACGGTGGTGAGGTACTGGTCGAGAATCTCCTCGAGCGGACGGCCGCGCACCTTCATGTCGCGGCGAATGCGCCGGATCAAACGCTCGTCGGCGTCGGTGTCCACGAAAACCTTCACGTCGCAGCGTTCGCGCACGCGCTGGTCGACGAAGAGCAGGATGCCGTCGAGGACGATGACGTCGGCTGGCGCGACGGGCTTCGACTCTTCCGCGCGCAGGTGCCGCACGAAATCATAGACCGGCTTGTCGATGGGCACGCGCGCGGCGAGCTGGTCGAGATGATGCACGAGCAGGTTGGTGTCGAACGACTCGGGATGGTCCCAGTTGACCTTGCGGCGTTCGTCGAGGGAGAGCTCGACGAAGTTGCGGTAGTAGGCGTCCATGTCGATGAACGCGACCGACGCGGGGGTCAGCGCTTCGGCGATGCGCCGCGCCACGGTGGACTTGCCTGAGCCGGTGCCGCCGGCGATGCCGATGATGAGTGGCTTCATTGGGTGCGGAGAACCAGAACCGAACCAGAACGATGTCCGCGAAGTGGCGGCTCTGATAGTGGTGGGGATGTCACGACTCTGTATCGGCGGAGCGGAGGATGGCTAAGGTTGCGGCGCAGCGCCGAGTGCCGTCAACCGGCGCCGAGGACCGCTCCCACGGGAGCTAGCGACACTATAGTTTTGTTCCATGTTGCCATCGGCCCGCGCGGCGCTCCTTGCGAGCGCCGCAGTCGTCTTCGTCCCGCCTGCCCTGCGCGCGCAGGGAATCCCCGTCGACCTCGTCGTCGCGGCTACCTCCGACGTGCACGGACGGCTGCGTGCGTGGGACTACTTTGCCGACTCCGCCGAGACAACGCGCGGGCTCGCGCGGCTCGCCACCGCCGTCGACTCGCTGCGCGCGGCCAACCCCGGGCGCGTGATTCTGCTCGACGGCGGCGATCTGCTGCAGGGCAACCCGATGACCTTTGTCGCGTCGCGCACGCTGCGCCGGCCTCACCCGGTGATCGCCGCGATGAACGCGATGCAGTACGACGCGGCGGCGGTGGGGAACCATGAGTTCAACTACGGGCTCCCGCTGCTCGAGCAGGCGGTGTCGGAGGCCCGGTTTCCGTTTCTCGCGGCCAACGCACGGCGGCCGGGCGGCGCGCGAGCATTCCCCGCGTTCACGATCATCGAACGCGCCGGCGTGAAGGTTGGCATCGTGGGCGCCACCAACCCCGGCGCCGCGGTGTGGGACCGTGCGAATCTGCAGGGCAAGCTCGCGACGTCCGACATCATTCCCGCCGTGCGCATCGCGGTCGATTCGGTGCGCGCTGCGGGAGCGGAACTCGTCGTGGCCGTGCTGCACGCCGGCTTGAGCGGGCCGAGCAGCTACGACGCCACCGGCATTGGCGAAGAGAACGTGGCCGCCGCCGTGGCGCGCGAGGTGCCAGGCATCGACCTCATTGTCTTCGGCCACTCGCATCGCGAGGTCGCGGACACGACCATCAACGGCGTGATGCTCATGCAGCCGCGCCAGTGGGCGGGGAGCCTGGCCGTGGCCACCGTGCGCCTGCAGAACCGTGGCGCCTCGTGGAGCGTCATCGAGAAGCACGGAGAGCTGGTGCGCGCGCGGGGGCACGACGAGTCGCCGGTGGTGGTGCACGCGGTGGCCGACGCTCACGAGGCGGCCCGCGCGCATTCACAGCGCACGCTCGGAACGACAGCCACGACCTGGCGTTCTGATTCGTCGCGCACGCACGATACGCCGCTGCTCGACTTTGTGCTCGACGTCGAGCGCCGCACCTTCAACGCCGATCTCGCGTCCGCCTCAGCGTTTGACCTTGGCGCCAGTCTCGGTCCGGACAAGATCACGGTCGCGCAGCTCGCGCGGTTGTATCCGTACGAAAACACGCTTCAGCTCGTGAAGATCAGCGGCGCGACACTTCGCGCCTATCTCGAGGCAAGCGCGCGCTACTTCGTGGTGAGGCCCGGCGCGGAGCCATCGGTCACCACGGATCCGGACATTCCCGGCTACAACTTCGACGTCATCGGCGGCGCCGAGTATGTGCTGGATCTGTCTCGCCCCATGGGCGATCGCATTACCAGTCTCAGGGTGCGCGACCGCGCCGTGGCGCCCGCCGATTCGTTCACACTCGCCGTGAACAACTACCGGGCGGGTGGTGGCGGCGGATACAGCATGCTCAAGGGCGCGCGCGTGTTGCGTGACACGCAGGTCGAGATCCGCGACCTGCTCATCGCCGCCGTCGAGAAACAGAAGTCGCTGAACGCGACCGAGTACGCGGACCGGCACTGGCGCATTGAGCCTGCAGCCTACGAAACGGCGGCATATCGCGCACTGCATCCGCGCGCGCCGGGTGCCGCGGCGCCGTCACGTGTGCCGACGTCTCCAGCCCCATCGAACGCCGCGGCCGCGCCACGAGGTAGCTCCTCCGGCGCGTCGCCGGCGACGCTGCGCATTATCAGCATCAACGATTTTCACGGCGCGCTCGAGCCGCGTCCCGACGGCAATCAGGGCAATCGCGGCGGCGCGGCGTACGTGGCGCAGGCCATCCACAGCGCGCAGAAAGAATGCGCCGAGCGCTGCATCACGGTGCTGCTGGACGGCGGCGACATGTTCCAAGGCACGGCGGCGTCGAACCTCGCGTTCGGGCGGCCCGTCGTGCAGTTCTACAACGCCATGGACTTTGCCGCCGGCGCGCTCGGCAACCACGAGTTCGATTGGGGCCAGGATTCGCTGCGCGCCCGCATCAGGGAGCTGCACCACGCGGTGCTCGGCGCCAACGTCACCTACGCCGATGGACGCGCGGTGCCGTGGATTCGCGCCGACACGATCGTCGCGCGCGATGGCGTGCGCATTGGCATCGTTGGCGTCGCTTCGATGCTTACGCCGCGCACGACCAAGGCGTCCAACGTGGCCGACCTGCGCTTTGCGCCGGCCGCGCCGGTCATCGACGCACGCGTCCGATCGCTTCGCGCGCGCGGTGCGACAGTGGTGATCGTCGTGGCGCACGATGGTGCGTTCTGCAACGGACGCGGCGCCGCGCAGACCTGCACGGGCGAGATCATGCAGATGGCGCACGGCATCACGGAGAAGGTCGATGCGATCATCAGCGGGCACACGCACTCGCTGCTCAACACCGAGGTCAACGGGATTCCGATTGTGCAGGCCCGCTCGAACGGCCGCGCCATCGCCGTCATCGATGTGCCGCTTGCTGCCGGAGGGACGGTCGCCGGCCGCCCGCACGCGTGGGTGCGCAATGTCGACAGCGACAGCCTCGCCGCGGATCCCGCGGTGGCGGCGCTCGTGCGCGATGCCGCGGCGGGTGTCGCCGCGCGGGTGAACCAGTCGTACGGCGAACTGCGCGCGCCCATGCTGCGCCGCGGCGAGGAGTACCCGCTCGGCCACCTCATCGCCGACGCGCAGCGCGCCGCGGGACAGGCGGACGTTGCCGTGATGAACAACGGCGGCATTCGCGCTGACCTGCTGGCCGGCACGGTGACCTACGGCGCGCTCTTCGAGGTCGCGCCCTTCGGCAACGTGCTCTACCGCGTGAC
Organism: Gemmatimonadota bacterium; assembly: GCA_023249375.1. GTDB lineage: Bacteria > Gemmatimonadota > Gemmatimonadetes > Gemmatimonadales > Gemmatimonadaceae > PNKL01. Next base: position 66,520 of record JAHFCT010000008.1, read on the forward strand.
TGTGCGCGGCGATGCGCTGCGCGCCTACTTCGAGAGGATGTACGATGGTCAGCGCGCACCGCGCGTCCATGTCAGCGGCATCACGCTGACGTGGGACAATACAAAGCCGGCCGGCCAGCGACTCATCGAGGCGCGACTCGCCAGCGGCCAGGCGCTCGACGACGCGCGCGACTATCGGCTCGTGTTGAGCGACTTCATGCTCACCGGCGGCGATGGCCTGGGACTTGGCGATGCGGCAACGCTGGTGGAGCCGCTAAACGTGCAAGACCTCGAAGCCCTCATTGCCTTTGTGCGCAAGCTGCCGGGCGGCGTGATCACCGCCGACGACACGCCGCGCCTTCGCTATCCCCGACCATGACCGAACCTCTGGTTGTCTTTGTGAACGCGCGCGCCGTGCAGATACCGCAGGGCGCGACGGTGCTTGATGCGGTGCGCGCCTTTGATGCCGCAGAGGGTGACGCGGTGTCCGCCGGAACGCGCGGCGTCACCGACAGCCGCGGACTGCCCGTCGCCGCCACTACGCCACTGCACGGCGGCGCCATCTTCCGGACGGTGTCCGCGCGCGCCGCGCGCAGCGGAGACGCCGAGTGACCGTTGCCACGTCCGATCTCCTGCGCCGCCTGCCGAAGACGGAACTGCACTGCCACCTCGACGGATGCGTGCGTCCCGAAACACTGCTGGAACTGGCCGCGGAGTACGACAAGCCGATGCCGGCCGACGACGCCGAGGCACTGGCGCAGTACATGCTCGTGGATGACGCCGAGAATCTCGAGGACTATCTCGAACGCTTCTCCGTGACGCTCTCCGTGATGCAGACCAGCGAGGCGCTGGAACGCGTCACGTACGAACTGGCCGAGGACGCGGCGCGTGAGGGTGTGTGCTATCTCGAGACGCGCTACGCGCCGGTGCTGAATGTGCGCGGCGGACTCTCGCTCGAAGAGGCCGTCGAGGCGCCGCTGCGCGGGCTCGCGCGCGCCCACCAGGAGTACGGCATCGTGGGCCGCGTGATCATCTGCGCGATTCGCAACATGGCGCCCGAAGTCTCGCTGGAACTTGCCCGCCTCGCTGTCGGGTTCAGGGATCGCGGTGTCGTCGGATTTGACCTCGCCGGCGGCGAGATCGGCAATCCCGCCAGCCGGCACAAAGAGGCGTTTGACTATGCCCGCGAGCACGACCTCCCGTGCACGTGCCACGCCGGCGAAGGCGATGGTCCCGACTCGGTGCGCGACGCCGTGCACCGCTGCTGCGCCTGCCGCATCGGCCACGGCACGCGTCTCATCGAAGATGAATCGCTGACGCAATACGTCGCCGACCGCCAGATCACCATCGAGTGCTGTCTCACGAGCAACGTGCAGACGCGCGCCGCCTCGTCGTTCGACGCGCATCCGCTGCGCGCCTATTACGACAAGGGCCTCAACGTCGCGCTCAGCACCGACAATCGGCTGATGAGCGGCATCACGCTCGTCGATGAATACCAGAAGGCGGCCCGCCATCTGGGATTCAGCTTCGAAGAACTGTGCGCCGTGGCACGCAACGGTTTCACGAGCGCGTTCCTGCACGAACAGGAACGCCGCGCGCTGCTCGCGACGGTTGATCGCGACATCGCCAACTTGCTGGCGGAGGTACGGAAGTGAGCACTGCCAATATTCCGCTGACGCATGGCGCCGACGACGCACGCGCCGCCGCCGACGTCGTCCGTGCGCGCCTCGGCGTGAACGCGCCGGCCTGCGCGATCATTTTGGGTTCAGGACTCGGCGGGCTCGCCGACCGCATCGAAAACGCGAAGCGTCTCGACTACGCCGAGATCCCCGGCTTTCACGCGACACATGTCATTGGACACAAGGGGCAGCTCATTGCGGGTACGCTTGGCGGCCGCGAGGTCATCGCGCTCGCCGGACGCTTTCACATGTATGAAGGGCATGCGCCGCGAGTGAGTGCTTTTCCGGTGCGAGTGATCCACGCACTCGGCGCACGCACGCTCTTTGTGTCCAACGCCGCGGGCGGCATCCGTCGCACCTTCAGCGCCGGCGACCTGATGGTGATCGAGGATCACATCAACCTGATGTTCGTCAACCCGCTCGCCGGTCCGGTCGAGTCCACCGACGAGCGCTTTCCCGATATGAGCGCACCGTACTCGCCGCGCCTCAAGACGCTGCTGCGCGAGGCGGCCCGAAAAATGGGCATGCCGCTCCAGGCCGGCGTCTATGTCGGCCTGCTCGGCCCGACCTACGAAACGCTCGCCGAAGTGCGCATGCTCGAGCGGCTCGGTGCCGATGCGACGGGCATGAGCACGGTTCCCGAGGTGATCCTCGCGAACGCGCTCGGCCTCGAAGTGGCCGGCGTTTCGCTCATCTCCAATCCGGCGGCCGGACTGTCACCCGAAAAGCTGAGCCACGCCGACGTCATGCGCGCCGCGGAAGCCGCAGGTGAAAAGTTCTGCCAGCTCGTGACGGAATTTGTGAGGATGCTGTAGCGCGCCGGCACGGCATCGTTCCGCAGCGCCCTGGCGGCCGCCTACTTCTTCGGCGCCGGCAGGCTGAGCAGCCGCTTCTTGAACGCTTGAAAGCCCGGCGTATCTCGCGTCAGTCCCTTCACCTGCGCCGCCGGATACGAGGCGATCAGCTTTTCGGTATCCCGGATCCGCGACTCCTCCATTGGATGCGACGCGAAGAAGCGGTCCACTTCGGTAGGCGTCGTCTTCCGTTCTTTCTGCAGGATCTCGAACATCTCGGGAATGCCATTCGGGTCGTAGCCAGCCTTGATCATGTAACGCACGCCTTCCTCGTCGGCTTCGGCCTCGTCGGTCCGGCTGAACTTGGCAAAGGCTGCGCTGGCGCCAATGCCCAGCGCCGACTGCGCCAAATCCGAGTTGCACGCGGACGTCAGCGTGCACACCAGCGTCGCCCCGATATTGACCCCCTGCGACTTCTGCATCTGCTTGATGCTGTGCCGCCTGGTCACGTGGCCGATCTCGTGGCCGATGACGCCCGCGACCTGCGACATGGACGTCGCGCGTTCGATCAAGCCCCGGTTGACGTACACATAGCCCCCCGGCACGGCAAAAGCATTCACCTCGCGGCTATCGACAACGGCGAAGTGCCAGTCGAGATTTCGCTGATCGGCCACCCGGGCCAATGAGTCGCCGAGCAGCGTGATGTAACGGGTGACCTCGGCGTCCTGAATGAGCGGGAGTTCTTTGGCGATCTGGCTGGCGTAGTTGGTGCCAATCTCCACTTCCTGCTGCGTGGAGACAGCACACGCCGAAGTGAAGAGAAACAGGCACGACACGGCGACGCGAGCGGTATGGACGGTGTGAATACGCATGGAGACAAGATATTGACGAAGTGGCTGACGGTGGCAAGGGACCTCAAACGCCGCAAGGCGCGCGAGCGCAACGGACTGTTCGTCGCCGAGGGCGTGCGGACGGTTGAGGAGCTTGCGCGCTCGCCGCTTACGGTCGAAGTGGTGCTTGTCGCCGAGCGCGCCGCGGCCGACGTGCGGGCTGCCGCCGTTGTGCGTGAACTCGCCACCCGCGGCGTCCCCGTGCTCAACCTCACCGACGCCGAGTTCGACTCGGCCGCGGACACCGAGCATCCGCAGGGCCTGCTCGCGGTGGCGAAGCAGCCGCGCCACGCGCTTGAGGCGCTCGCGCCGGGCGACACGATGCGTCTGCTCGTGCTCGACGCAATCCAGGATCCCGGGAACGTCGGCGTGCTCGTGCGCACGGCTGCCGCCCTGGGTGCCACAGCTGTGGTCGCGCTGCCAGGCACGGTGGACGTGTGGAATGCCAAAGTGGTGCGCAGCGCCGCTGGCACGCATTTCAGGCTTCCCGCCATCGAGGCTGCGTTCGGCGAGTTGCAGCAGTACCTCGGCGCGCACCACGTGGCGCTCTGGGGCACCGATGCCGGAGGCACTCCCATCGACACCGTGACTGCGCCCGCCCGCCTGGCCATCGCCGTCGGCAACGAAGGGGCCGGGCTCTCGTCGGTGTTGCGCGAGCGCTGCGCGAACGTCGTTTCGTTGCCCATGTCGCCCGATGTCGAATCGTTCAACGTCGCGGTGGCTGCAGGCATTACCCTCTACGCGCTTCGTCCGTGATCAGGCACGCACTCCGGCTCCCTGGGATCCTGTGACCAGTTCTTCCTGGTTCGTTCTTTACGCTCCGGTTTTTGGCGCGCTTGGCGCCATCTTCGGGTCGTTTCTCAATGTCTGCATTTCGCGATGGCCCAAGGACGAGTCGGTCATAAGGCCGCGCTCGCGCTGCCCAGGCTGCGGCGGCGGCATTGCCTGGTACGACAACGTCCCCGTGGTCAGCTGGCTCGTCCTGCGCGGCCGCTGCCGCACGTGCGCTGAACGCATCAGCATGCAGTATCCGCTGGTCGAAGCGGCCACCGCCGCAATGTGGGTCGGCGCCTTGTGGCTCCTCGGGCCAACAGTCCTCGCCGTAAGGCTGGCGGTTGCCGCGACGATTCTACTCGGCATCGCCGTCACCGACGCACAGAGCTATCTGATCCCCGATGGCTTCACCATTAGCGGGCTCGTGCTCGCGCTTGCTGGCGCCGTCGCCGGCGCGGTCCTCGGCGACCAACTGCCGTTCGCCGGCCCGTGGGAGAGCCTGCTCGGCGCCTGCACCGGCGCCGGCGCCATTACGATCATCGGCTGGCTGGGCGAAGTGGCGCTCAAGAAGGAGGCGATGGGCTACGGCGACGCCACGCTGATGGCATTCGTCGGGGCGCTCGTCGGACCCGTGCGCTCGCTCCTGTGCATCTTCGTCGGCGCGGCGCTCGCGGCCTCCGCGTTCCTGCTCGTTGTGTATCCCATTGTGCGCTGGCGTGCCCATCGCGCGGGCAAGGAGTTCGAAGCGCCGCTCGTTCCCTTCGGCGTCTTCCTTGCGCCCGCCGCGATCGTCACGTTGCTTTTCGGAAATGCCCTGCTGAGCTGGTATGTCGGGCGAGTGCTCGGCTGAGCCGCGGCCGAGTGCCGCGCCAATCTTGAGAGGCGTCATGCGTTTCACACCCCGTCATGCGGCTGCGCTCTGCACCGCGTGGCTGATGGTCCTGCCGGCGTGCCGTGAGGCGCAGTCCGTGAAGTACAGCGGTCCGTACGGCGACCTCGTCGCCAAGTACGTACCACAGGTCGAGAAAGCCACGGGGCTCACGTTCAAGTCGCCGCCCAAGGTGGAACGGCGCTCGACGGACGAAGTGCGGACCTTCCTCGAGAAGGAGTTCAACGAGAATCTGCCCACGCTCGAACTCGAGGGTGCGTCACGGGCCTACAAGCTGCTCGGCCTGCTTCCCGACACGCTGGACCTGCGCCGCTACATGCTGAAGCTGCTCGGCGAGCAGGTGATTGGTTACTACGATCCGGCCACGAAAGTCCTGTATGTAGTGAGTGACACCTCCGCCGGCCGCGCCGCGCTGGTTGAGGTGACGATTGCGCACGAGTTGGTGCATGCCCTGCAGGATCAGTACATCCCGCTCGACTCGATCCAGAAGCAGCGCGACGACAACGACCGGCAGACCGCGGCGCAGTCGGTGATGGAGGGGCAGGCCACGTACGAGCAGATGTCGTCGATGCTCGGCGGCGATATGGCAGTGCGCATGCCCGGAGGCTGGGACCGGGTGCGCGAAATGATACGCGAGAATCAAACGGCGATGCCGGTCTTCGCCAGCGCGCCGATGCTGCTTCAGGAGACGTTGCTCTTTCCGTACTTGAGCGGCGCCGAGTACATCCGGCGGTATAAGCAGGCAAAGACGGGACGGACGCCTTGGCAACCGCTTCCCGCCAGCACTGAGCAGGTGATGCACTACGAGAAGTACGTCGCGGGCGAGCGGCCGCTCAAGGTCGAGCTGCCGCCGCTTCTGACCGGAACGGCAGTCTACGAGAACGACCTCGGCGAGTTTGAAACGCGCCTGTTCCTCTTTCAGGCGCTGCAGGATCTTGGCACCTCGGCGCGTTCGGCGGAGGGATGGGGAGGCGATCGCTATGTCGTCGCCAATCTCCCCGGTGGCGCTGGCATTTCGTGGGTGACGGTGTGGGACACGCCAATCGATGCCGGCGAGTTCCGCGAGGCGGCACAGCGCGCGGCGCAGCGCCGGCTGGGCGTGGCGGGGACGGGTGCCGACACGAAGCGTTTTGAGGCGAAGGGTCGCGTCATCGAGATTTCGACCGCGACGGTGCAGGGCAAGGCAGCTATCATCTGGACCGACGTGCCGGCCGGCAGCGGCACGCGGCTCATCGACGCCGCGAAGGTGCGGCTGACGGAGAAGTAGGGAGGATCGCCCGATGCGGGATACCATCTCGAAACGATTCGCACGCCTCGCGCCGGTTGCGCTGCTCGCGCTGGCCAGCGGCAGCTGCATCGACTGGAAGCGGACGACGGCGGCGCCGGAAGATTCGGTGCGCCGCTTCATCTCGCTCGTGCAGACGCTCGACGGCTCGCGCACCGCGACGCTTGTCGATCGCGCGGCACCGACGCCTGGCAGCAGCGGCGCGGTGACGGCGGTCCTTCCCGCTCAAGTCCTGCGCGGTGGCACCGTGCAGACCACGCTCACGTCGACGACGCCATTCAGCCGTGCCGTCTTCACCGTGCCGGGCAACACCGATCACTGGGAGCTCGCACTCGCAGCGCCGGTCACGAGCGTCACGGTGCTGATGGTCATCGCCGTCGAGATGCCCAAGACGATGTTCACGCTGCAGATCGCCGGCGGCGGCGCGAGCAATACCGGGCCGTATCAGTCCACGGACCTCGGTGTCATCTTCGTCGGCACCGGCGAAATCCAGACCAACGTCACCTGGGACACGCCGGCCGACGTCGACCTGCACCTCATCGATCCGTCGGGCAAGGAGATCTACTACGCCTCGCGCAACTCGCCGACGGGCGGTCAGCTCGACCTCGACTCGAACGCCGGCTGTGCCACCGATGGGCCGCGCGCCGAGAACATCTTCTGGGGAGACGGCATCATCGTGCCGCACGGCGAGTACATCTTGCGCGTGGATTATTGGTCGAGTTGCGATGCGCCATCGACCAATTACACCGTGACGATCAACCTGCGCGGCAAGCCGCCGAAGATCTTCACCGGTGTGCTCACCGGCACGGGCTCGCACGCGGGCGCCGGCTCCGGCAAGACGATCGCGGTCTTCACGTACTAGCGAACGACCGGAATCCCCAGAGGCCCGCTGCTGGTCCGCAGCGGGCCTCGGTCGTTTCAGTCCGATTTGTATGCGGCGCCGGTGCTACGGCAGGACCTTGGACAGTGCGTGAATCGCCAAACCGGCCAGCGCACCCACCAGCGTGCCGTTGATGCGGATGTACTGAAGGTCCGGACCCACCGCGAGCTCCAACCGCGCCGCCGCCACCGACGGATCCCACGCCTGTACCGTGCGCGCAATGAGCGCGCCGACGTGATCACGATGCCGCTCCGCGGCGTCGGAGACGGCGTCAATCAGCGTTTCGTCGAGTTCAGCCAGCGTTGCTTCGTTCGCGAGAAGCGCCGTGCCGGCCGCGGCAAGTCCGCGCACCAGGCCGGCCGGCGGCGGCTCGCCGTCCGCGCCATACCGCAGCGCCGACGCACGCACGGAATCCCACACGCCGTCCACGATGCTCTCCACGACGTCCGCGTTCAGCACCTGACTCTTGATCGCCTCGGCTTTGGCGCCCATGTCGGGCGAATGCTTGAGCTTGTCGGCAAAGGCGCGCAGTTCATCGTCGAACCGCATGCGCAGTGGATGCCGGGGGTCGGCGCGCACATCGGCAATCGTCTGCTCGGTCGCGCGCAGCAACTGCCGGTAGATGGCGTTGTCCACGATGCCCGGCATGTACCACGGGCTCTCCTTGTGGATCTGCGCGCGGATGCTCTCGCGATTCTCCGTCAGCGCCGTCGCCACGATCTGCAGCGCCTGATCGAGAATTTCGTGATGCCGGTCGTCGTTGGTCACGACGGCCAGCACGTCGCCAAGGATCGGCGCGACCAGCGTGTGCTCCACGCGCTCCACCGCGGCGTGCCGAATCAGGGCGCGGAATTCCTCGTCGGGCACCGCCTGCACCGTGCGCGCAAAGCCGCTTTGCAGCAGTGCGGCCACGCGCGCGCTGTTGTCGGGCGACGCCAACCACTTGGCCAGCCGCTCCGACAGACGCAGCCGGCGCAGCTCCGCCGCCACCACTTCGCGCGTCAGGAAGTGCCGCTGCACGAAACTGCCCAGCACGCGGCCAATGCGGTCGCGCTGCGTCATGATGATCGCCGTGTGCGGAATCGGCAGGCCCAGCGGACGGCGGAAGAGCGCCGTCACCGCAAACCAATCGGCGAGCCCGCCCACGAGCGCCGCCTCGGCCCCGGCCCGCACCCAGTCGAGCCACGCATACGCCGGCGCATAGTGCCGCGATGCGAGGAAGACGAGTGCGGCAATCACCAGCAATCCCGTGGCGCGCGCGCGCATCTTGTCCAGTCGCGCCTGCCGCGTCGCGTCGTCGGGAGGCGGCGGCAGGGTCATCGGGGATTCAATGACCGTCATCGCGCCCCCGTCAACAGAAGCCGCGCGCTCGGGCGCACGCTCGTCATCCGAGCATGCCGCATCAGCAGCACTCCCACGCGCGCCGCGCCGCGAGCACCAAGGGTGAAAGCGCCTGATGCTTCGGCTTCAGCAGCGATCCTCGGCACATGCGCGCGCCGCAGCGGCAGGGGAAACGCTTCTTCCGCGCCGGAGTGTGCGGCTCGTCCAGCTCGATGGCGTAATCGTAAGCCAGCTCCTCCCCCACGCGGATATTGCGCACGCTCACAATCCACATGTGATCGCCCGCCGGCATCGGCTCGCAGTTCGGTACGCACGAGTGATTGATGAACCGCGCGTCGTTGCCGCCAATGTTCGCGTCGATCACGCGGTCGTCGTCAAGCTGCAGCAGATACGTATGCTCGGGATCCTCGTGGTAATCAGGTGCCGTCGGATACCGCCGCTCGCCCTCTGCGTGCGAGATCAGCTCGCCCGTGTATTCAATCACGCGCGTGCCGCGCTTGATGGGCGTCAGGGCGTACACGCCAAAACCATGCCGCGGCGACCGCCGCTTCCGGTACTGTGCCGGCGATGCGAGGGGAAGTTGGGAGACGCGCGGCTTCCGCAGTGAGCGCGGCATGCGCAGCTCAGCGCGGACGGTCGCGGGCTGCCTGCTCGTCGCCGCGCGGCAACACATCGGCCGGCGTCGCGTCCGCCTTCGGCCCGCCGCCGTCAAAGAGCGGAAGATCATCGGCGAATCCAAGCGGCGGCGCGGGGAGCAGCATGCGCTCGATCGCCTCATCCATCGTGGACACGAACGCAAAGCGCACCTGCGCGCGCACTTCGTCGGGAAGTTCGCGCAGGTCCTTCTCGTTCGACGCGGGGAGCATCACCTCGCGCAGTCCACTGCGATACGCGGCCAGCACCTTTTCCTTCACGCCTCCGATTTCGAGTACCCGCCCGCGCAGCGTCACTTCCCCCGTGACGGCGACGTCGCGCCGCACCGCGCGCCGGCTCATCACGCTGGCAATCGCCAGGGTCACCGCCACGCCCGCGCTCGGTCCGTCCTTGGGCACCGACCCCGCCGGAAAGTGAATGTGCAGGTCGGTGTGCTTGAACTCTGGATCGCCCAGCCGCAGCGTCCGCGCGCGTGAGCGTACGTACGAACAGGCCGCGTCCACGGATTCACGCATCACGTCGCCCAGCTGTCCGGTCACGAGCAGCCGGCCGCTCCCCGACATCAAGAGCGCCTCGATCGTCATCAGCTCGCCGCCCGTCGTCGTCCACGCGAGCCCGGTGACGGCACCGACCTCCGCCGCCTGCTCCGCTGCCTCCGCCGCGTAGCGCGGCGGGCCCAGCACATCTTCGATGCGCGCCTGATCCACAACCCACGCGCCGAGTTCACCATCCGCCTTGCGGCGCGCGCGCTTGCGCATCAGCGACGACAGGTTGCGCTCGAAGTTGCGCAGCCCCGCCTCGCGCGAGTAGCGGCTGGCCAGCAAGCCCAGCGCCTCGTCGGTGAACTGCAGATCCAGGTCCTCGATGCCGTGCTCGTCGAGCAGCCGCGGCAGCAGGTAGCGCCACGCAATCTCGACTTTCTCCTCGATGGTGTATCCCGCAATGCGAATGACCTCGAGGCGGTCGCGCAGCGCGTCGGGGATGTCGAAGAGATTGTTGGCCGTCGCGATGAAGAGCACCGACGACAGATCTACCGGCAGGTTCAGGAAGTGATCGACGAACGTCGCGTTCTGCGACGGGTCGAGCACCTCGAGCATCGCCGCCGCCGGATCACCGCCGGGGCCGCCCGCCGCCATCTTGTCGATCTCGTCAATCAGGAACACCGGATCGCTGACGCCCACGCGGCGCAGCGCCTGCACCAACAGCCCCGGCAGCGATCCCACGTACGTGCGACGATGTCCGCGAATCTCCGCCTCATCGCGCACGCCGCCCACCGAAATGCGATAGAACTTTCGTCCGATCGCCGCGGCAATCGCCTCACCTAGCGACGTCTTGCCCGTCCCCGGCGGTCCGACGAAACAGAGAATCGGCCCTGGCGCGTTGCCGCCGCGCAGCTTGTGCACCGCGAGATGCTCGAGGATGCGGTCCTTCGCTTCGCGCAGTCCCCAGTGGCGTTTGTCGAGCGCTTCCTCCACCCGGTCAAGCGCAATGTCCGACGTGCCGTCCGTGCGTCCCCACGGGAGCGCGAGCACCCACTCCAGGTAGTTGCGCAGCACCTGATACTCGCTTGACGCACTCGACAGTCCGCGCAGTCGCGCCACTTCGCGACGTGCCTCCGTCGCCACCGTCGGCGGCAGCGGGGCCTGCTCGATCTGCCGCAGCAGCTCCGCGGTCTCGTTCTCCTGCGGATCGCTCTCGCCCAGTTCGCTCTGAATGGCGCGCAGCTGCTGTCGCAGGTAGAACTCGCGATGGTGCCGCTCGATGTTCACGTCGGTCTGCACGCGCACGTCCTCAAGCACCGCCGAACGTGCGAGTTCCTTCTCGACGCGCGCCAGCACGTAGGCCGCGCGGTCGGCGAGATCGAGGCGCTGCAGTACTTCGTCCTTGTCCGACGCGCGGAATGGACCGCGCGCGGCAACCAGATCGGCGGCATAGCCCGGCGTGCCCGCATTGAGCCGCACCAGCGCCGATAACTCGGGCGGCGTCGTCTCGCTCATCTCCACCAGGCGGTCGGCCGCGTCGGCAAGCTGCACCAGCAACGCGCGCAGCGCCGGCACGTCGTTCGTCGATTCACTCACGGATTCGGTGCGCGCGTATGTCACCGCATCGCGGCGCTCCGTCCCGACGAGCCGTACGCGCGACAAACCTTCCAGCGTTACCTGCAGCGTGTCGCCGGCCACCGCCGTGCGCGCCACCACGCGCGCCACCACACCAATGCGCCCCACCAACAGCGCGGGATCGCCCGACGCGTCGCGCACCGGCGCGACGGCGACGATCACTTCAAGATCGCCCTCCGGGTGTGCCTTGAGCAGCGCCACGTTTTCCGGCGCCCCCATCTGCACGGCAACGGTGCCGCGGGGGAAGACCGCCGTCGACCGCAGCACGAGCAGCGGCCGTTCAGCAGCGGCGGAGTCGGCGGGTGAAGACAGCCCGGGCGCGGTCACGCTTACAAGGTAGCAATTGCGCAATTGAGCGAAAGCCCACGCCCGTAGCCTGAACTCGCCGCCCGCCCTCTACCATCTCCCATCTACCATCTACCCTCACTCTCACCTCTCCCAGACTATCTTCCACCCCATGTTCCAGGAACTCTCCGACAAGCTCGAACAGGCGTTCGCCAAACTCCGCGGCCGCGGCGTCCTCAACGAAGCCGACATCAAGGAAGGCCTGCGCGAAGTCCGCCGCATCCTTCTCGAAGCCGACGTCAACTTCCAGCTCACGCGCGAGTTCCTCGAACGCGTCGAAAAGAAAGCCGTCGGCGTCTCGCAGATCCGCACCGTCTCGCCCGCGCAGCAGCTCGTCAAGATCGTCTACGACGAACTCACCGCCATGCTCGGCGAGCGCAAGGAAGGACTCAAGCTCTCCTCGGTGCCGCCCACCGTCGTGCTGATGGTCGGCTTGCAAGGCTCAGGCAAGACGACGACCGCCGCAAAACTCGCGCGCCGTCTCAAAGGTGAAGGGCGCCAAGTGCGCCTCATCGCCGCCGACGTCTATCGCCCCGCCGCCATCGATCAGCTCGAAACGCTCGGCAAAGAGCTCGACGTCCCCGTCTATTCCGATCGCAGCACCACCGACGTGATCAAAATCGCGCGCGCCGGCCTCGATGTCTCACGCCGCGAGCGCGACCGCGTCACCATCATCGATACCGCCGGCCGCCTGCAGATCGATGACGAGATGATGAACGAACTGCGCCGCCTCAAAGACGCGGTGCGCCCCGACGAAATCCTCCTCGTCGCCGACGGCATGACCGGCCAGGACGCCGTGAAGATCGCGCAAGGCTTCGACAGCGCGCTCGGCGTCACCGGCGTCATCCTCACCAAGATGGACGGCGACGCGCGCGGCGGTGCGGCGCTCAGCATCTACGGTGTCACCAAGAAACCCATCAAGTACATCGGTGTCGGCGAAAAGTCCGACGCGCTCGAGGAGTTCCATCCCGATCGCATGGCCGGACGCATCCTGCAGCAGGGCGACGTCCTCACGCTCGTCGAAAAGGCGCAAGGCGCCATCGACGCCGACGAAGCCAAGCGCCTCGACAAGAAAGTCCGCAAAGAAGGCATGGACCTCGGCGACTTCCTCGCGGCCATGAAGCAGATTCAGCGCCTCGGCCCGATGGAAGGCATCCTCAAGATGCTCCCCGGCGTCAACAGCAAAATGCTGAAGCAGGCCAACACCGATCCCAAGCGGATGAAGCATCTCGAGGCGATCATCCTCTCCATGACCGTCGAGGAGCGCAAGAAGCCCGACATCCTCAACGGCTCGCGCCGAGCACGCATCGCCAAGGGCTGCGGCCGCCCCATCAGCGAAGTCAACAAGATGCTCGAGCAGTTCCGCGGCATGCAGAAGATGATGAAAGCCATGAAGGGAGGCGGCCGCATGCAGTTCCCGGGGATGCGCTAGCGCCGCGCGAGCGACGGGTGTTGACCCGCGCGAAATTTTCGGGCCCATCGAAGGCGCTTTGGCACCCTCGGTGGGCCCTCAAGTATTCGCGCGGACCAACACCCGTCGCTCGCACCCTCAGCTGCGATCTTCGAACGCCGGCGGCGTGATGCCGAGCGCGCGGAGATAGACGTAGCCCTGCGCCCGATGATGGATCTCGTTGTCGATAACGTACATGAAGAGATCGTTCAGCTTGCCCGTGTACTGGCCAAAGGCCGTAATCGTCTCGGGAAAACGCGACGCCTCGATCTTCGGCCAGAGCGCATCGAGTTTCGCAGTATCCGCATCCCACGCGGCGAGCACTTCCGACTTTGTCTTCGCTTTGCCCTCGGCGAAGCTCGCCCAGCTGCCGGTGACGGTGCCCTCGGTCATTGGCACTGTCATCGAAAGAAACTCGTTGCACATCTCGCCGAAGCTCCGCATGCCGCCAACCGAATAGCCGAAGAGCTGATCATCGGGAAACGCTGCAATCACGCGCCGCGTCAGCCGACGATGCGCTTGCCAGTGCGTTAGCGCCGCGGCCTGAGTGAGAAACGCGCTGTCGGACATGGGGGGCTCCTTGGCTAAAGTGGTTATTCGGTATTTATTCGGTATACCAAAGTGAGGCCGCAGCCGTCGGTGCGCAAGGTCCGCTGAGCTCCGCACTCCGTCAAGCTCCGTCTCCCCCTCTCCCATCTCCCATCTCCCATCTACCCTCACTTGAGTCCCACCCCCAACTCGCTTATCCTTCTTGGCTCGCTGCTCCAAGCGATCCACGCGGATCGCCCCCGGTGCGCCCCGGAGTTTCCGGACGCGCGATGAGCCTGGTGGCAGCGCCACACCGCTTCTTGGAGTACATCCGATGGCCGTTTCCATTCGTCTTCGCCGCGCGGGCCGCAAGAAGGCCCCCATGTACCGCATCGTCGTCGCCGACTCGCGCATGCCGCGTGACGGCAAGTTCATCGAAGTCATCGGACAGTATCAGCCCCGCACGGGCGAAAAGGCCGTGGCGCTGAACACCGAACGCGCCAACTACTGGCTCGACAACGGCGCGCAGCCGTCCGACACCGTGCGCTCGCTCCTCCGCAAGGCGGGCGTGCTCAAGGCGCGTCACGAGACGCGGCTCGCGGCCAAGCTCGCCGCCTCTGCCGTCCCCGTCGCGGAGACCAGCGAGTAGTCGTGAGCACCGGACCCACCGCGGTCGTCGGGCGCATTCGTCGCGCCCACGGCATCAAAGGTGAAGTCGTGGTGGCCCTGCAGACCGACGCGCCGGACGCGATCTTCGCGCTCGGCGCGCGAGTCTTTGTGGGCGCTCCCGACGGCACGCTCGCGCCTGATCCAACGACCGGCGTCCTTCGCGAACTCAAGGTGAAGGGCGCGCGCGATTTTCAGGACGGCCTCCTCGTGCTCTTCGAAGGCATCGTCGATCGCACCGAAGCCGAAAAATGGCGCGGCCGCACGCTGCATCTGCCCATCGACCAACTTGAGCCGCCCGAAGAGGGCGAGCTGTGGGCGCACGAACTTCCGGGCATGCGCGTCATCGATCCGCAGGGTGCCGCCGTTGGTGAAGTGAGCGGCTATTACGAGCTGCCGCAGGGCTTCGTCCTCGAGATCGCCACGCCACGCGGTTCGCGCGATGTGCCCTTCAACGATGCCTTCGTCGTCAGCTTCGACCGCGAGGCCCGCGTGATTACGCTCGACGCGCCCGCCGGGCTGCTCGAGTGAAGATCAACATCGTCACCATCTTCCCCGAGTTCTTCGCCGGGCCGCTGTCGCTCAGCATTCCCGACAAGGCGCGCGAGGCGGGCAGCGTCACGTACAACGTCGTCGACCTGCGCGATTACACGCACGACCGCCATCGCACCGTCGACGACTATCCGTACGGCGGCGGCGCGGGCATGGTGATGAAGCCCGGTCCGTTCTTCGAGTGCGTCGAAGCCCTCGGCGCCAAGGCGCCCATCGTGCTCCTCTCGCCGCGCGGCAAGGTCTTCTCGCACGCCGACGCGGAGCGCTTCGCCGCGCTAGATGAACTCACGCTGCTCTGCGGCCATTACAAGGACGTCGACCAACGCGTGGCCGATCATCTCGCCACCGAAGAGATCTCGATTGGCGACTTCGTGCTCTCAGGTGGAGAGCCGGCGGCGCTGTGCATCGTCGATGCGGTCGTGCGCCTGCTGCCCGGCGCCATGAGCGACCACGATAGCGCCCGCGGCGATTCGTTCTACGGCCGCGGCATCTCGGCGCCCAGCTACACGCGGCCGCCAGAGTTCCGCGGGCACCTGGTGCCCGACGTTCTGCTGTCGGGACACCACGCCGAGATCGAGAAGTGGCGGAAACTCGAGGGGGAGCGACTCACGCGTGAACGCGAAGAGGGCGCGCCACCCTCCTAACTCCAAGCAATTGTTGAGCTTGACTACCAGCCACGAGCCGGATAGCTTTCAAGGCTCGACAACAGCCCCTAAATACAAGCCGGACACCGCATATGCACACCTTCAGCGAAACCGAAAAAGAGTGGCTCAAGAAAGTCCCGCCGTTCCGCGCAGGCGACACCGTCAAGGTGAACGTCCGCGTGAAGGAAGGTGACAAGGAGCGCGTCCAGGCGTTTGAGGGTGTCGTCATCGCGCGCAAGGGCGAAGGCGTGAGCGCCACGTTCACCGTGCGCAAGATCAGCAACGGCGTTGGTGTGGAGCGCATCTTCCCGGTGCATTCGCCGATGCTCGAGAGCATCAGCGTGATGCGTCGCGGCCGCGTGCGTCGCGCCAAGCTGTTCTATCTCCGCGAACTCACGGGCAAGGCCACGCGCATCAAGGAGAAGAAGGTGCGTGTCGCGGTGCCGGTCACCGGTTCAACCGAGCAGGCGTAACGCCGCATGGGCCGGTGGAGCGCTGTCGAGCGCTCGCTGCGCGCCCAAGGCGCCCGGCTCATCGCCGGAGTTGACGAAGTCGGACGGGGCCCGCTTGCGGGCCCCGTTTTCGCATGCGCCATCATCATGCCGCCAGGCATGCGGGCGATCGCCGGCGTCGAGGACTCCAAGAGACTCAGCGCCGCCGAGCGTGAGCGGCTGGCGGTGAAGATCCGCGAGAAGGCGCTGTGGGTCGCGCTGGGCGCGGCGAGCGTGCGCGAGATCGCCGCGCTCAACATCTATCAGGCGACGGCCCTGGCGATGCGTCGTGCGATTGGCCGGCTGGGTGAGCGCCCTGACGCCGTGCTCGTAGACGGCAAGCCCATCAAGACGCTGGGCGTGCCGCATCGCGCGTTCGTGGGCGGCGACTCGCGCATCTATACAATTGCGTGTGCGAGCATTGTGGCGAAGGTGGCGCGGGATCGGCTGATGCGGTCACTCGCAGCTCGCCACCCAGGATATGGGTGGGAAGCCAATGCCGGATACGGGACGCCGGTGCATATGGCGGCCCTCCGCGAGCGGGGGATGACGGCCCATCACCGGGCGCTGTTTTGCGCGGGGATTCTGGCTGGGTTGTGACCCCCGTTCCGGTGCCTCGTCTGTAGGTGACACGGATCCCCTCAAGTAATTGCTTGACGGGGGTTTGCGGGGGTCGTAGGTTACGGCCTTCGGTCCGTTCACCACTTCATTTGAGTGGCTGGCCGGTCTGGACAACGGAAAGTGGCTGGCGGAGCGATCAAAAAGCGACCCCGAAGGGGTTGCCGCTTGCTCGCACCGTCGTCATATTCCACGAGATTGGCCAGCAGTGCGTTTTGCCTTGCAAGAACGTCTTACCGTGGATGGAGGCGTTGCGGTTTCGCAAGGGCAGTGATTTTCGAATGAATATTCCTGTAGGGCTACTTCCACTGGGGGCTCCATGATCTTCTCTCGTAAGACGATTCTCGTCGTTGGCGCTGCGTTCCTCGCAGCGTGCGGCGACAAGGTGTCGGTGCAGCAGTACACGCCGCCCGTCGCCGTTGCTAAGGTAAACTCTGTTGAAGTCGCGCCGGCTACGGCGTCGATGCTTGTTGGCGAAACGGCCACGTTCACGGCTGCCGTGAATGCTGATGCCGGCGTCGCCACCACGGTGACCTGGAACTCGTCCGATGCCGCCAAGGCCTCGGTGAGCACCGCGGGCGTCGTGACGGCCGTTGCGGCCACCCCGGGCGTGGCGATCTGCGCCACCTCGACGGTTGATACGGGCAAGAAGGGCTGCGCCACGGTTGCCGTGCGCGTTGCCACCGCGACGGGCCTGACGGTTGCTCCGTCGTCCGCCACGCTGAACATCGGCAACACGCTGCAGCTGACGGCTGCGGTTTCGGGCGCGACGGCTACGCCGACTTGGACGACGTCCAATGCGGCCGCCGTGACGGTCTCGACGACGGGCCTGGTGACGGCCGTTGCCGCGACCCCGGGCGCTGCGGTTTGCGCCTCGGCCGCTGGCTTCTCGTCCTGCGCGACGATCGTCGTGAGCGGCGTTGTCGTGACGGGCGTGTCGGTTGTGCCGGCCACTGCGACGATCAACTCGGGCGGCACGCAGCAGTTCACCGCGTCGGTCGCTGGTAGCGGCGGCGCGACCAATACCTTCACGTGGGCCTCGGGCGACGCTGCAATCGCCTCGGTTGACGCGAATGGTAAGGCGACCGCGGTTGCTGCCTCGGGCAGCGTCGCGATTTGCGCCACCTCGACGCAGGTGACTTCGCAGCGTGGCTGCGCGCAGCTGACGATCGTTGCGCCGACCCCGCTGACGCCGGCGACGGTTGCGATCAACAGCGTGACGCAGAACGCCGTCGCCGGTTCGCCGACGGTGAATCCGGCCGCTGTCGTTGGCAACGTCGACGTGACGGTCAACTACAACTCGGGCAGCTACATCGTCAACAAGGTCGAACTGTGGTTCGGCGGCCAGCTCGCCGGCACGCAGACCCTGACGGTGCCGCAGGCGATGGCTCTGCGTTATGCCTCGGAGCAGGCAGCCGCTGGGCAGGCCGCTAGCCCGCAGATTGTCTTCACGATCAACACGGCCGCGTTCAACGCCACGACCGGCGCCCCGACGTGGACGAACGGCGCGCAGGCGCTGCAGGCCAAGCTGTACACGACGGTCAGCGGCACGAGCGCGGCGACGGCTTCGGCCTCGCTGAACGAGACGCTGGCGAACGTCAACACGTTCTCCGCTTCTAGCTCGGTTGCCAACGCGACCGCGGCGAACAGCGCGACGGGTTACACGTACACGAAGGGCGATCTTACGATCAGCGTCATCCCGATTTCGTACACGGGTGCGGTCTTCACGTCGGGCACCGTGACGTTTGGTACGGGCGGCGCGACGGGCTGCGACGCCAACCTGACGGCCCAGCGCACGCTGGCGCTCACCGCTCCGGCGGCTGGCGCGGCTGCGTGGACGGCGACGTTCGCGGCGGGTGCCGCGGCTGCCGCTGGCAATCTGACGTCGTACGAGTTCAACAATGCCGGCGTTACCTGCCCGGCTGGTTCGCTCAACACCGGCGAGCGTTTTGCTGTGACGGTTGCGCAGGACGCTACGGGCGCTTCGTGGGCAACGCTGCCGATCGCGGTGGGTTCGTTCTACCGCATCGACAACAAGGCTCCGTCGGCTCCGGCGCTGACCATGACGGTTGGCCGCCGCAACGCCTCGTGGGTCAATGACGCCGTGCTGTTCAACGCTACGGCCGCGAACGGTGGCATCATCACCGGCGCTTCGGTTGACGCTGGTGTCGGCCTGCCGGCGACGGAAGCTGCGACCTACACGACGACGGTTGCGACGTTTGGTGTGATGACGACTGCGGCCACGCTGGCGGAGTCGAATCTGAACACGACGTACTCCGCGACGACGAAGGGCGCTGACCGCCTTGGCAACAACTCGGCGGCCTCGGTTGCTGCGACGTTTGGCGTTGACCGCACCATCCCGACGATGCCGGCGAACTCGCTGCCTGCTGACCAGGCCGTGATTGCCGCTCCGACGGGCGTTGCTTTCGGCGCGTTCACGTATTCTGACCCGGCTACGCTGCCGGCTGGCCCGTCGACTCCGTCGGCGACGCCTGCTCGCGTGACCGTCCGTCGCTGGACCTCGGCGACCGCGTTCAACTACTCGACGGGCGCTGCTTGGGGCGCTGCGGGTGGTGCGTCGGTTTCGTTCAACATCGGTCTTGCCGGCGCTCCGTTCATCGACGTCGCTGGTCCGAGCGTGGAAGGCTACTATGTGGTGTCGGCGTTCCTCGAAGACGGCGCGATCAATCCGTCGGCCTCGGTGACCCGCACGTACCTGTATGACATCACCGCTCCGACGGGCCCCTTCACCATCCCGGTGATGACGGCCTCGGCTGGTGCGTCGAACTTGTTCTCGTCGAGCCTGAACGACAACGTCGACCTTGCCAGTTCGCAGTGGGCGTTCAACTATCCGGCTCTCGCCGCGGCGCCTGGCGCTGCCGGCGCGACGATCCTGCTCCCGGCTACGTCGATTGGTGGTTTCCAGACGTGGACGAAGACGGGCACGGATGCGATGAACTACCCGCTCTACCGTTCAATGACGGGCGTTGCTGGTGGCGTGCCGGTGTTCCCGGGTGCGCAGCTGGCGACGGTTGCTCATCAGACGGCTGACCGCGCCGGCCTGCTGCAGACGTTTGCGGCGACGTCGGTTGCCATCCCGGCGGTGAACCTGCCGACGATGGCTGTTGCTGACCCGTACGCTGCTGCCCTGTTCGCGGGCACCGGCTTCTCGGTCACCAACGCCGCGATCACGGTCGACATCTCTGGCAACGGTGTGCTGCCGATCGTCAACTCGGTCGACCTTACGGCGACCGCGGTTGGTACGGTCAACACGATGCCGCTGCCGTTCGCACGCGTCGAGTTCTATGTGTACGACGCTGGTTCGAACACGTACCGCTACCTCGGTGCCTCGTCGTCGGCGACGGTTGTCGACAACGCCACGAACCGCGTATACACGTGGACCGTGAACTGGAACCCGGATGCGGTTGGTCAGTACAACAACCCGGTTGCGGCTGGTGCCCAGACGATCGTGGCCATCGGCATCAACAGCACGTTTGACGCCGTTCGCTCGGCGGCCAACGTCAACATCACGACGGCGCCGTAATCTGGCGATCTCGCGATCGATGTAAGCTTCGGGGTCCAGTCGAAAGACTGGGCCCCGAAGTGCATTAAGCCCGCTCGCGGCGTGACCCTTGGGCCACGCCGCGAGTCTTGTTTCAGATGCTCCACGCTAGATTCCGGCGACGGCGACTGCCGCCGCCGCCGGCCGCGCGTTTCACAGCGTATCACTCCTGATCCTCCGTACATGCGCCTATCGCCCTGCCTGCGTCGCGCGCTGGCGATCGCCCTCCTGACGGCGCCAGCCGCGGCTGTGCGCGCCCAGGATGAGCCGACGCAGCTCTCGGCCTACACGCCCACCCTGACCTTCGGCACGGGGCTGATCAACATCCCCGTCGCTTGGGTGTCGCCCGAGCACGGCGACATCTGGGCCGCGGTCTCGGCGCGTGGACAGAACCAGGGAACGCTGTCGCCGCGGCCCAA
The DNA here is from genome assembly GCA_023249375.1 of Gemmatimonadota bacterium. Lineage (GTDB taxonomy): Bacteria > Gemmatimonadota > Gemmatimonadetes > Gemmatimonadales > Gemmatimonadaceae > PNKL01. The sequence continues at coordinate 87,077 of JAHFCT010000008.1, forward strand.
TGGATCGATCTGGGACCTCACGCTGACCGCGGATGCGCACTTCTGGGGTCGAGTTTCACTGGGCGCGTCGGTGTATGGCACCACCAACCAACAGGTCGGTGCGCACGCGGCTCTGCTGTTGTATCGCCAGCAGGCCGAGATGCGCTGGCTGCCGAGCCTCGCCGTGGGCGTACGCAATCTCGGCGCGTCCGCGCGCCAAGACCGCTACGTGACGGGCGTGAAGCGTGTCGTGGATGCCCTGCCGGCGTCCCAGCAGGCCGCCAAGGGCATTATCAACGGCAACCCCTCCGTGTACGGCGTCGCCACCAAGGAGTTCACCTGGGACAAGCTGAGCCTCGGCCTGACGGCGGGGTACGGCACGGGCCTCTTCAAGAACAACGGCGGCATGGACTCGGTCTACAACAAGTCAGGAACGCTCTCTCCCGGGGTGTTCCTTGGGGCACGCATGGCCATGCCGCTGTCGAAGACGAGCGCGATGTCGCTGATGGTGGAGAACGACGGCTGGGACTGGAACGCGGGCGTCTCCATCACCGCGGGACACGTGATCGTCGGCCTGATGGCCACCGAACTCGAAGAAACGAAGGGCATTCCGGCGAACGAGCCGCTCGCCAACTGGACGAAGACCAACGTGATGATTGGCTACAACGGATCGATTCCCGAGATCATTCGCGGGTCGCGCCAGCGGGCCGAGGCGGTGGAACTGGAGTTGGAAGCGCGGCGGCTGCGCCGCGAGATCCAGCAGCGCGAACTGCGCATGAACGAGCTGAACGCGCAGATGGCCAAGGCGCGCACGCGTGCCGACGCGGAAGCGAAAGCACAACAGGCGGCGCTGGAGAAGGCGCTGCAGCAGGAACGTGAGGCCGCCAAGCGCGCCTCAGACCGCCTGCAGCAGGTGAAGCCCGGGACCAAGCCACCGGAGATCTTCTGATGCGCCGCCGGAATCTCATTGGGGTTAGCGCCGAGAGGTCCGTGATTCGCCGTGCAGCGACGAGTGTCGCGGCGAGTGTCGCGGCGAGTGCGCTGGCGATTGGTGTGCTGGCCGCACCCGCTGCGGCGCAGCGTGCGTCGTTTACGCCGACGCTCTATTGGGACAGCGGGCTCATCGACACGCCGGTCGCCTGGGTTGCGCCGCTCGGGAGCGACGTGGCCATTCATGCGACGCGCGTGCAGCTCGATACCACGGCGAAGCTCGGGCCGAAGGTGACGGACAATCAGAGCTACAACTTCTCGTTGAGCGCGTCGCTGTGGGGGCGCGCTGAAGTGGGGGTGTCGATCTTCACGAGCGACCTCAAGGGTGGGCTGTTCGCCAAGGGGATGCTGTGGGATCAGATGGACGGTGCGTTCCGCAAAGGGCTGGTGTACTGGATGCCGAGCGTCGCCGTGGGCATGCGAAACGTCGGGAATGAGAAGGGGTTGACGCGATGGGCCGAGCCGGGAACGGCCGGGTTCAACACATCGCCGACGCTGTACGCGGTGGCGACGCGCACGTTCGCGCTGGGCACGGCGGTGGAGAAGGGAGCACGTGCGGGCACGCAACTCACGCTGAACGCCGGCATCGGGAACGGGCTGTTCTCGGACGATGGCGGGCTCGGCAAGGCGTACTCCGACCACGCGACGGGCGGGTTCTTTGGTGGTGCGAAACTGGACTTTGCGACGTCGCGCTTCTCGAATTTGGCACTAATGGCCGAGCACAACGGCTGGGACGTGAACGTGGGCGCGGTGTATGAACTGCGCGGCCTACGCGTGGGGGCGTATCTACTGGAAGCCGGGGCAGGCAGTCCGAAGGCGACGTCGTGGTCGTATACGAAGGCGGCGTTCTCCATCGGGTGGCAGACCAACCTGCTGGCACTGACGCGCGGCAACCGCATGGAAGCGCGCGTGCAACAGATGGAGCGTGAGCGAGACCAGTTGATTGGCGAGATTCGCGCCGGCGAGGCGCGGGTGCAGACGCTTGAAGGACAGCTGCACCGCGTTGAGGGCGCGACGGAGGCGGATCGCCGCGCGCAGCGGGACCTCTTGGAGCAGAAGCTGCGTGAGGAGCAGGAGGCGCTGAAGCGGCTGCAAGAGCGGCTAAATGCGCGGAAGCCGCCGCAGTAGCGGCTGAATGCGAGGAAGCCGCTGCAATAGCGGCGGACGGTGAATGCAGACGATGGATGAGCGGTGGCGGCGGGACGTCTCAACGAACACATCACATTGAATCACACCCGACATTTCCTGTGCCTTGCAGTCGGCGCGGCGCTCGTTGCCGCGCCGCTCGGCGCGGGTGCGCAGCAGAAGCCGGCGGATCCGGGCAAGCAGCTGAAGTCGCTCGAGGAACAGATCGAGATCACGCGCAAGCAGCGGTTGGAGCTGGAGGCGCGGCTCGAGAAGGAACTCGCGGCGGAGATAGCGGCGCGTGCGCAGATGCTCGCCATGGGCGGCGAGATGGGCGCGTTGCAGCGGCTGGAAGTGCTGCTCGATTCGGCGCAGGCGCGGCTGCTCGTGCAGCGCGACCGCATCCGGTTGCTCGACGACGCGGCGCGCACGCCGGGCGCGAGCATTCTGGTGGTGCTGCTGCGCATGGAGCAAGTGCCGCCGGGCGAGGTTGGCACGGCGCTGGCGATCGATGCAAGCACCACGACGCCGCACACGATTAGTCCCGAGTCGGGGCGGACGCTGGCGGCGGGCGCAGCAGAGGAGCTGTATCGCGGCGAGGTGCCGCCCTCGGGCCACCGCGTGTCGCTGCAGGTGGCGGGGAAGGGGCTCAACGTCGGACAGATGATTCAGGTGCCGCCCGCGCCGAAGCAGATCACGTACGTGGAGTTCACGGTGCGCAACGGCGTGCTGGTGGCTGCGACGTGGACGAGCGGCGCCTCGGAGCGATGAGGACTCCCGGCCAGTGACGCTTCGTACGCTGGTCTGGCGGGCAGCCTTGGTGGTCCTGCCGGGCGCGCTTTCCGGCCAGCAGCCGCAAGCTCGACCCGACACGTTGCGTTCGCTTGATGCCGAGCGGCGCGTGGCGATGCAAGAGTTGCAAACGGGCCACCTGCTTGCCGCGGTGACGCACCTCGAGCGCGCGCGCGCGTTCATGGAGGGGATGGGGCGCGACGACGCCAAGGTGCTGACGCCGCTGGCGCTCGCCTACGCACAGTTGGGGCAGACCGATCTGTTCACGCCGCTGGCGGAACGTGCGCTGCGCGCGGGCGCCACGGGTGCCGACGCCGACGCCGTGCGGGCGCGGCTGGCGCGTGCGCGCGCCGAGCACGGAGAGATCGGCTCGGAGCGCGCGGCGGTGGTGGGTGATGCGCTCGAGCAGAAGACGCGTGAGGATGCGTGGCGAGCCTATCGCGGCGGACAGTTCGCGGAGGCTGCGCGCGTGGCGGGCGGCGCCGCGGCGAGCGCGATATCACCGTTGCGGCGCGGCGACCTGCGACTGCTGGCGGCGCAGGCGCATCTGGAGGACGGCAAGCCGGACAGCGCGCGCCGCTGGTTTGCGCTGGCGCTCGACAGCACGCGCGCGGCGCTGCTGTCGGTCGACTCGACGTTCGACGCGGCGGCGGCGGAACCGTCGCGCGCGATCGTCGCGGCCCGCGCGTTTGAGCTGCTGTTCGGAGACGCCGCGTCGACCGGCCAGTTGCTGGTGCCGGAGGCGGACACGACGCGCGCGTTCGGCGGACCGCCGGCGCTGCGACTGCAGACGAGCAGCGAGCTCGCGACGTCCGAGCGAGCGCTGGGGCGCGCGCTGGGCGGCGCGGGTGTGCGCGCAGTGCTGCGGTTGCCGTTCACCGCCGACGGCATGACGCGCGTGCGTGCCGCCGCCGTGGATTTGCGCGAGGCGGATGCGCGTGTGGCCCGCGCCCAGGAAGCGCTGGAACAGGCGCGCAATGAACAGCTCTCGCGCCGCGCGGCCGCCGAACAGCTCATCAAGTACGTGACCGACACCCGCGATTCACTGCAGCAGAGCGAACGCGCGGTGCGTGTGCTGAGCGATTCGATGCTGCAGCGCGACTCGTCGATTGCGCGAACCATCCGTCAGTATCGCACGACGCTGCTCGGCAAGATCGCCGAGGTGCGCAATCTCGCGGCGGCGAACGCGCGGCACGTGGACAGCCTGGTGTCGGCGGCGCGGTCGATGACGCCGGCCGATCTGCAGGTATCGCGCGACGAGATGACCACCGCGGCCTCGTACCGACAGATCGCGAGCGCCGCCGAGGCGGCGCTCGACTCGGGGCTGGTGCGTCAGCCTGTGCTGGCACTGCGCGACACCGCGCACGCGCGGCTGACGGCACTCAACCGCTCGCTCGCCCTCGAGTACGCGCGGCAGGACAGCGCGCGGCTGGCCGCGCTCGCGCTGCGCAACGGCGTGGCCGCGGCGTGGACGGCGCGCGAGCAGGGTCTGCTGGCGGCGCGCGCGACGCTCTCGGCGCGACGTGACAGCGTGGAGGGCGCGGCGGCCGCGGTGATCGCCTCGGAGCTGCGTGCACGCGCGAAGCTCTGGGCGGTGACGCTTACGCGAGAACTGGAAGGCGCGGCGGTGGGCGAGGCGACGGCGCGCTTCTTCGAAGTGCTCGCGGCCGCGAACGCGCCGGCGAGCGCGCGCGACGCGGCCATTGCCGCGCTGACGGCGGTGGCGGTGCAGTATCCGCAGAGTGCGCTGCGTCCGCGCACCGTGCTGCATCTGGCCGAGCTCTTGGCGCGGGCGGCGGATGCCGAATATGCGGCGTCGCAGCGCGCCGGCGGGACGGCGCTCGACCGCCCGGACTACTCGAAAGCGAT
>JAHFCT010000092.1 GCA_023249375.1 Gemmatimonadota bacterium
TTCGCTGGCCGGCATGGCGATCACCGCCTGGCTCACCGTGCGCTGGTGCGACGACCCGGACGGCCCCTCTGCCGATCGCGGTCTCGTGCTCATCGCCTACGTGTGCGGCCTCGGATACGCCAATCATATGGCCGGATTGCTCGCCGGCCCGGCCGTTGGACTCGCGGTGCTCATTCGCCGCCCCAAGACGATCATGCGTTGGCGGCTGCTGCTCGCCTGCGCCGGCGCGATGGTGCTCGGCGGCACGCCGTTCCTCACGCAGCCCATTCGCGCCGCGCATTTCCCGGCGGTCAACGAGGGCGAGCCCACCGCGTGTCGAGACGGACTCAAGGTGTCGTGCACGTTCTCCAAGGGCACGTACGACGCGTTCATGTACAACTTCAACCGCGGGCAGTACGGCAAGCCGTCGCTCTCCGAGCGTCAGGCGCCGTTTGGCGCGCAGGTTGGCATGTGGTGGACGTACTTCAAGTGGCAGTGGCTGCGCGACACTGACGGCACGCGCCCCGGACTGCAGGGATCGCTCGCCGCGATCTTCCTCGTCCTCGGCCTGCTCGGCGGCTGGGTGCACTTCAAGCGCGACCCTCGAAGCTTCGCGTTCTTCGGGCCGCTGATGTTCACGCTGACGCTGATGCTCATCTATTACATGAACTTCAAGTACGGGTACTCGCAGGACACGGACCTCGGCGACAGTGTGGCCCGAGAAGTGCGTGACCGCGACTACTTCTATTTGTGGAGCTTCTCGGCGTGGAGCGTGTGGGCCGCGCTGGGCCTGACGTTTGTCTGGGAGTCGTTTGCCGCGCTCGTCGGGACCGAGCAGGTGAAGATCGGCGGCGAAGACATGGAACTGCCGACCAACCGCGGCTGGGGTTTCACGGCGCCCATTCTGCTGGTCGCCTTCGTGCCGCTCTTTGGCAACTGGAGCGCCGCGTCGCGCCACGGCGAAACCGACACCGGCGATTTCGCGGTCGACCTGCTCAACAGCGTCGAGCCCTACGGCGTGCTCGTCACCGTCGGCGATAACGACACATTCCCCCTCTGGTACGCGCAGGAAGTGCTCGGCGTGCGCAAGGACGTGATTGTCGCCAACACGTCGCTGCTCAACACCGACTGGTACACGCGCCAGCTTCTGCGCCGCCCGGTCTTCGCGTACGACTCGCTGAAGGGACCCACGATCTACCGCGGCCGCCCGTGGACCAAGCCGGTGGGGCCGCCGATGGAAATGACGATGGACCAGGCCGACTCTGTGCCGCTTGGCGATACCGTGACGCAGCCGCAGGTCTTCCTGGCCGGCAAGATTCGCGCGGTCATCCAGCCGCGCTTCCTCGCGCGCGCCGACATCTTCGTGCTGAAGATGATTCAGGACAACAAGCGCGCCATCTACTTCAGCCGGACGTCGGGCGGCTATCCGTTTGAACTCGGCCTCAAGGACTACGTGCTCACGCAGGGGCTCGCGCGCAAGCTGCTCACCGACACCATCAAGGGCGGCAAGGACACCGTGATGGTGCAGAATGAAGGGTGGGTGGACGTCGGCCGCACCAAGGCGCTCAGCGCGGCCTTCAAGGCGCCGCCGGCGCTCGAGAAGAAGAACAAGTGGGTAGACAAGGCGTCGGTGGGCATTCCGTATCTCTACGTCTCCACCAACTACGTGCTCGCCGAGGCGCTGAGCCAGACGGGCGACAAGGCGGGTGCCGACAAGGCGCTTGACGCGGCCATTCGCGTGGCGCGCGCCACCGGGCTCGGCGATCTGTTTGCTGGTGGACCGCCGGCACCGCCGCCTCCAGTCACGTCGGGCGACTCGGCGCGCAAGACGACCGTTCCAGTTAAGCCGTAGCGTCCCTCAGCCACTGTGCGGCCGCCGTGTACTCCTCGTGCACGGCGGCCGCGAGCGTTTGGGTGGTCACGCCGTCGCCCTGCTTGGCTGCGTGCTCCGCCGCCAGGCACGCATCGGCCATCGCCGTCAGCCCGAGCTGACGCGAACTTCCCTTCAACGAGTGCGCCGCCTCGGCCACGCCCGTGAGATTGCCGCTGTCGGCCGCGGTTTGCAGCGCCTGCACGCGGCCGGCCGAATATTCAATGAAGACACTCACCATCTGCTTCATTAGATCGTCGCCGCCAAGCGACCGCAGGCCGTCGAGCGCAACACGTACCGCTTCGGGAATCTCGCTCACGCACTCCTCCGAGGGGGGTCGGTCGGACGATGCACAATCTACTGCCTGACGCGGTGACCGGCGCCACCCCGGAAACTGCCCGTTGTGCGGTTCTCCGCCGTCGCGGGCCGTTCGGGAATAGCTGAATCGCCCCTAATCGAAGCGTCGTCCCGGACGTTAGTTTCCAAGGGCAGTTCAACCCGTACCAACGCCGTCCCAATATGGAACATTTTCCGCCAGCCACCGGCCCCGCCGCCGACGATGCCATCACGGCCTTTCGCGAGCGCGTCGTTGACAAGCTGACCTATTACGTCGGCAAGGATCCCGGCCACGCGCTGGAGCACGACTGGTTCGTCGCCACCGCGCTGGCGACCCGCGACTACATCACGCGGCATTGGATGGACTCTACGCGGCGCACCTACCGCGAAGGGAGCAAGCGCGTCTACTACTTCTCGCTCGAGTTCCTGATTGGCCGTCAGCTCTTTGAGGCCCTGGGCAACCTCGGGCTCATCGAGACGGCACGGCAGGCGCTGCAGGATCTCGGCGTGGACCTCGACCGCCTGCGCAAGCGCGAAGCGGACCCGGCGCTTGGCAACGGCGGCCTCGGCCGTCTGGCCGCGTGCTATCTGGAAAGCATGTCGACGATGCGGATCCCCGCCTACGGCTACGGCATCCGCTACGACCACGGCATCTTCCGCCAGGCGCTCAACGATGGCTGGCAGATGGAACTCCCGGAGGATTGGCTGTCGTCGGGCAACCCGTGGGAGTTCGAGCGCCCCGAGGTGACCTACACCATCGGCTTCGGCGGCACGGTGGAGGTCCAGGAGAACACCGACGGATCCACGAAGTCGGTCTGGCATCCCGCCGACAGCGTGAAGGCCGTCGCCTACGACACGCCCATCACGGGCTGGCGTGGCGCGCACGTCAACACGCTGCGCCTCTGGTCGGCGCGCGCGGCCGATCCGCTCTCACTCGAAGATTTCAACCGCGGCGATCATGTGGGCGCGCTGGCCGAGCGCGTGCGGATGGAAGCGATCTCGCGGGTGCTGTATCCCAGCGATCACACGCCGGCGGGCCACGAGCTGCGCCTGCGGCAGGAGATCTTCTTTGCGTCGGCATCGCTGCAGGACATCCTGCGCCGCCATCAGTCGCAGCACGGCGACCTGCTCACGCTGCCCGATCACGTCGCCATCCAGCTCAACGATACGCATCCGGTCATCGCCATCCCCGAGCTGATGCGCCTGCTCGTCGACGAGCACGGAATGAACTGGGAGCTGGCGTGGGACATCACGCGGACGGTGTTCAACTACACCAACCACACGCTGCTCCCCGAAGCGCTCGAAAAGTGGTCGGTGCCCTTGATGGAAGGGCTGCTCCCGCGCCACATGCAGATCATCTATCTGATCAACGCGCTGCATCTCGACGAACTGCGCACGCGCGGCTGCGACGACGCCAAGCTGCTCTCCACGGTGTCGCTGATTGAGGAAAACGGCGGACGCAGCGTCCGCATGGGCAACTTGGCGTTCCTCGGTTCGTCGCACGTGAACGGCGTCTCGGCGCTGCACACGGCGCTCATGCGCAAGACGGTCTTCAAGGACTTCGAGTCGCTGTACCCCGGACGCATCATCAACAAGACCAACGGCATCACCTTCCGCCGCTGGTTGTATCAGGCAAACCCGACGCTCACCGACCTCATCATTCGCGCCGTCGGCCCCACGGTGCTCGATGATGAAAGCCGCCTTCACGAGCTGGTGCCGTACGCGGATGACTCGTCGTTCCGCGATCGCTTTGCCGCGATTCGCCGTGCCAACAAGGTGGCGCTGGGACGGCTGGTGGCCGATCGGCTCAAGATTCCGCTCAACCCGGATGCGATCTTCGATGTGCACATCAAGCGCATCCACGAGTACAAGCGGCAGCTGCTCAACCTGCTCGAGACCATCGCGCTGTTCAACGAGATGCGCGCCAAGCCGACGGGTCAGTGGGTGCCGCGCGTCAAGATCTTTGCCGGCAAGGCGGCGGCCGGATATCACCAGGCCAAGCTGATCATCAAGCTCGCCACCGACGTGGCGCGCATCGTGAACCGCGATCCCGTGGTGCGCGACCGGCTCAAGGTGGTCTTCCTCCCCAACTACAATGTCAGTCTCGCCGAGTCGATCATTCCGGCGGCCGATTTGTCGGAGCAGATCTCGACGGCGGGGATGGAGGCGTCGGGCACCGGCAACATGAAGCTCGCGCTCAACGGCGCGCTCACCGTCGGCACGCTCGATGGCGCCAACATCGAAATCCGCGAGCATGTGGGCGACGAGAACATGTTCATCTTCGGGCTGCTCGCCGAAGAAGTGGCCGAACGCCGGCGCGCCGGCATCGACGCCACGGCCGACATCGCCGCATCGCCGGCGCTGAATCAGGTGCTTGAGGATCTCGAGAAGGGCATCTTCTCACCGGATGATCGGTCGCGGTATAAGGATCTCGTCGACGGCCTGCGCCATCGCGACTTCTTCATGGTCTGCGCGGACTTCGAGTCGTACCGCGCCGCGCAACAGCGCATCGCCGCCGACTACCGCGACCCGGCCACGTGGTGGAAGAAGGCCATTCTCAACACGGCGCGCATGGGCTGGTTCTCGGCCGATCGCGCGATTCTCGAATACGCCCACCAGATCTGGGATGCCGGTCCGGAAAAAGGCTGATCGGCCGGCCGACCCGGCGCTGACGCGCGACGTCCTCGACGCACTCGTCGCTGGGCGGCACGCCGATCCATTTGCCGTGCTCGGCATTCACGACGACGATGGCGGCGTGCACGTGCGCACGTTCATCCCCGGCGCCGAGCGTGTGGAAGTGGTGGCGCGCAACGGGCGCACCGTGGGAACGCTGGTGCGGCGGCACGCCGCGGGATTGTTCTCGGGAAAGATTGCGCGGCGCATGCGCTACGTGCTGCGCGCGCACCGCGGCGGCGACGAGTGGATTGTGGACGATGCGTTCGCCTATGGGCCGGTGCTGGGCCCGATGGACGACTGGCTGATGGGCGAAGGGACGCACGCCAACCTGTACGACCGGCTGGGCGCGCACGCGATGGTGCACGAAGGCACCAAGGGCGTGCACTTCGCCGTCTGGGCGCCCAACGCGCGTCGCGTCGCGGTGGTTGGCGATTTCAACGTCTGGGACGGCCGGCGCCATGTGATGCGGTTGCGCCACGGCACCGGAGTGTGGGAGATCTTCATTCCGGTCATCGGCGAAGGCACGCTCTACAAGTACGAAGTGATCGGCGCGGCGGGACAGTTGCTTCCGCTCAAATCCGATCCGGTGGGCTTCGCCGCCGAGCTGCGGCCCTCCACGGCGTCGGTCGTGCGCGACACGACGAGCTTTGCGTGGAACGACGGCAGCTGGATGGCGGCGCGTGCGCAGGGCGAGGCGCGCCGCAAGCCGCTGTCGATCTACGAAGTGCACCTGGGCTCGTGGCGCTTCGGCCAGCAGGGGCGCTGGGTGAGCTACGACGAGATGGCGGATCAACTGGTGCCGTACGTCGCGCAGCTCGGCTTCACGCACATCGAGTTGCTGCCGATCAACGAGCATCCGCTCGACGCGTCGTGGGGCTATCAGCCCATCGGCCTTTTTGCGCCGACCGCGCGCTTTGGCGATCCGGCGGGCTTCGCGCGTTTCGTCGATTCGGCGCACCGCGCGGGTGTCGGCGTGATTGTTGACTGGGTGCCGGCGCACTTCCCCACCGATCCGCACGGGCTCGCGCGCTTTGACGGCACGGCGCTCTACGAGCACGAAGACCCACGGCTCGGATTCCACCCCGACTGGAACACCGCGATCTTCAACTTCGGGCGGCGCGAGGTGGTGAATTATCTCATCGCCAACGCGCTGTACTGGCTCGATCGCTTTCACATCGACGGACTGCGCGTCGATGCGGTGGCGTCGATGTTGTATCTCGACTACTCGCGCAAAGCAGGCGAGTGGCTGCCCAACAAGCTTGGCGGGCGCGAGAACCTCGAGGCGGTGGACTTTCTGCGCCGGCTCAATGAAATCGTCTACGCGCGCCATCCGG
>JAHFCT010000009.1 GCA_023249375.1 Gemmatimonadota bacterium
TCGCCGCGGCTGCGTGGCGCCGCGGAGCCGACGTGACGCTCATTGCCGGTCCGCTCAGCGTGGAGTTCCCCAGCGGGCCGCGCGTGGTGTCCGTGGAGAACACGCAGCAGATGGCCGACGCGGTGCGCGAGTCCCTGGGCTCCGCCGACGTGCTCATCATGGCCGCCGCGCCCGCGGATTTTCGCGCGCAGGGCGTCGAAGGGCAGAAGATCAAGAAGGGCGCCGATGCGCCGAGCATTGCGTTCGCGTTCACGACCGACATCCTGCAGTCCACGCGCGACGCGCGCCGGCCCGGCTGCGTCGTTGTGGGATTTGCGCTCGAGACCGAACAACTCGAAACCGGCGCCAAGGCCAAGCTGCAGAAGAAGGACCTCGACCTTATCGTCGCCAATCGCGTCGAGGAGGGGGCCGGCTTTGGCACCGATACCAACCGCGTGACGCTGTTCGCGCGGAACGGTGCGCGTGACGACCTCCCGTTGCAGTCGAAGGCCGACGTGGCCGATGCCATCCTCGATCGCGTGGCCGGGCTCCTCGATGGACGCTAGGGAGCGCCTGCGGATCTACCTCGAACAGCGCCGTGACATGGGGGAGTCGGAGTTGGTGCTCGACTCGATGCCCGTGGACGACGTGCTGCGGCTGATCGCCGACCAGGGAACCGCGCCCGTGCGTGGCTCGTCCGCGGCAGCCTCAAAATCGGGTAGCGCCACGCCGCCGCGGTCCGAGGCCCCTGAACATCCTGCGAACTGGCGCGACGCGCTCTCATCGATCGGAGCCGAGTCACCGCACGCTGGCGCGAGTGAGAGGGCGACGGCGAAGCCGAAGCCGGTGGCGCCGCCGGAGCACACCGAACTCGCGGCTCCCGCGCTTCCCGCCGCCGGCCTCGTTGTCGGCAGCGCCGCCCGCGAACCGCTTCCGGGGCACATCTCGGCGCTGCACTCGCTCGACGAACTGGCCAAGCACGTCGCTGCCTGCCAGGGCTGCTCGCTCTACAAGACTGCCAAGAACCCGGTGCCGGGCGAAGGAAATCCGCACGCCGGCTTCGTCTGCGTCGGCGAAGCGCCGGGCCAGACCGAAGACGAACTCGGCCGCCCGTTCGTGGGACGCGCTGGCGACCTGCTGACCAAGATTCTTGAGGCCATCAACTTCAAGCGCGAGGATGTCTTCATTTGCAACGTCCTCAAGCACCGTCCGCCCGGCAATCGCAATCCTGCGCCGGATGAGATCAAGGCGTGCAGTCCGTATCTGCTGCGCCAGCTTGAATTGTTGCAGCCGCGCGTGATTCTCGCCCTCGGCACATTTGCGTCGCAAACACTACTACAGACCACCACGCCGATCGGTAAGTTACGGGGTCAAATTCACCGCTTTCACGGAATCCCCCTGATCGTCACGTATCACCCTGCCGCGCTTCTGCGAAACCCCGCATGGAAGCGCCCCACTTGGGAAGATGTCCAGCTCGCCCGTCGAATTTTCGATTCCGCAGCCCAAGGCTGATCCGTTCCGCGACCGGCGCCCTCCGTATTCGGAGGACGCCGAGCAGGCCGTGCTGTCGGCAATGTTGCTCGACGCCGACGCCGTGTCGCGCGCGTCCGAACTCGTCGACGAGACGATGTTCTACCGCGAACCGCACCGGCGCATTTTCAAGGCGATGCTCACGCTCCACCGCGACAACTCGGTGGTGGATCCGCTCACGCTGTCCAACGAGTTGGATCGCATGGGCTCGCTCGCGGCGGTGGGGGGCAAGGACTACTTGGCCACGCTCATCGACATCGTGCCCACCACGGCCAATGTCGAGCACCACTGCAAGATTGTCCGCGAAAAGGCGCTGCGTCGCCGCCTCATCGAGGTGGCCACCGGCATCGTCACCGAAGCGTACGAGGGGCAGCACCCGTCGCACGACCTCATCGATCTTGCCGAGCACAAGATCATGGAGGTCGGCAAGGATCGCGGCGCCGAGGGGTTCGTTCGCATCAAGAACCTCCTCTGGACCGCGATGGAGCGCATCGATGCGCTGCGCGCCAGCGGGGGTGACCTCACCGGCGTGCCCAGCGGATTCCCCGATCTCGACAAGATGACGCTGGGCTTCCAGCGCTCCGACTTGGTGATCGTCGCGGCGCGTCCGTCGATGGGCAAGACGGCGCTGGTGCTGAATATTGCGCAAAACGCGGCCATCGACCGCAATGTTCCGGTTGCGGTCTTTTCCCTCGAAATGAGTAGAGAGCAGCTGTTGCTCCGTATGCTCGCTTCGGAGGGTCGCGTGGACGCACAACGAATTCGCAGTGGCAAGCTCACCCAGGACGACGACGCGCAGCTCGCCCGCGCCGCCGGATTCCTCGGCAATGCCCCAATCTGGGTGGACGACTCGCCCGGCCTCAGCATCTATGACATCCGCTCGCGGGCGCGCCGGCTGAAGGCGACCTCCGACATCGGGCTCATTGTCGTGGACTACCTGCAGCTCATCCAGCCGCCGCCCGACAGCGAGAACCGCACGCAGGAAATCTCCGCCATCTCGCGTGCGCTCAAGATCCTTGCCAAGGAACTCGATACGCCGGTCATCGCGCTGTCGCAGCTGTCGCGCAGCGTCGAGCAGCGCACCGACAAGCGTCCGTTGCTCTCCGACCTTCGTGAGTCGGGCTCCATCGAGCAGGACGCGGACGTCGTGATGTTCATCTATCGCCCGGAGTACTACGAAGGCGCGTACGATGAGCAGGGCGTCGCCAAGATGCTCAAGGACACCAACATCCCGCTCGACGGCCTCGCCGAGGTCATCATCGCGAAGCACCGCAACGGCCCCACGGGGATGGCGCGGCTGAACTTCCGCAAGCAGTTCACGCGCTTCGAGAGTTACACGTCACGCCCGGTGGGTTGATGCCCGCCAAGGCCAAGACGCTCTATCGCTGCAGCGAATGCGGCGCTGACCACGCCAAGTGGCAGGGCAAGTGCGACGCGTGCTCGGCGTGGAACACGCTCGTCGAGGAAATCGTCGCGGCGGCGGCTCCCTCCAAGAACGCACGCCGCGCCGCGGGCTCGGGTGGCTTTGGCCACGGCGGTTCGGTGCTGCACACGCCGCGCTTGCGCGATGTGGCGGGCACCGAGAGCCATCGATTCAAGACCGGCCTGCTCGAGTTCGACTTCGTGCTTGGCGGCGGCGTCGTCCCCGGCTCGATGACGCTCGTGGGCGGCGAGCCGGGCATTGGCAAGTCGACCATTCTGCTGCAGGTCGCCGCGCGACTCGAAGCGGCCGGACACGCCGCGCTCTATGTGAGCGGTGAAGAATCGCCGCTGCAAGTGAAGCTGCGCGCTGACCGGCTGGGCGGCGGCTCGCTCGACGTGTCGCTGCTCGGCGAAACGAATCTCGAGACGATCCTCGCGACGGCGGCCAACGCGCGTCCGTCGGTGATGGTCGTCGATTCGATCCAGACGGTGTACACCGGCGATCTCGAGGGAGCGCCCGGAAATGTCGGGCAGGTGCGCGAATGCGCCGCGCGGTTGATGCGTTATGCCAAGGAGAGCGGCACGGCCGTCTTCGTTGTCGGCCACGTCACCAAAGGCGGCGGCATTGCCGGACCGAAGACGCTCGAGCACATCGTCGACACCGTGCTGTACTTCGAAGGCGAAAGCACGCTCGACTATCGCATCCTGCGCGCCACCAAGAATCGCTTCGGCTCGGTGGATGAGATTGGCGTCTTCCGCATGACCCCCGAAGGGCTCATCGCCGTGGAGAACCCGAGCGCGCTCTTCCTCGGCGACCGTGCCGACGTGATTTCTTCGGGGAGCGCAGTGACGGCGCTCATCGAGGGTTCGCGCCCCGTGCTGCTCGAGATTCAGGGGCTGGCGGCCAAGGCGGGCTACGGCACGCCGCAGCGCGTGAGCACCGGTTTCGATGCACGGCGTCTCGCGCTGCTGCTCGCCGTGCTCGACAAGCGCGCCGGCCTTTCGTTTGCGCAGCTCGATGTGTTCCTGAATGTCGTTGGCGGTGTGCAGGCGGGCGAACCCGCTGCCGATCTCGCGGTGGCCGCCGCGCTCGCGTCGTCCGTCTACGACCGCGCGCTGTCGCGCGACGCCGTGTTCGTTGGTGAACTCGGACTCGGCGGCGAAATCCGCCCCGTATCGCAGATCGACCGCCGGCTCGCCGAAGCGTCGAAGATGGGAATGAAGACGGCGTACGTGGCCGGACGTGCGATGCCGCGTCGCTCGGCGAAATCGATGGACGTCGTCGGCGTCAGCGACATCACGGCGCTGCTCAAGGAGCTGTTTCGGTGAGCGCCGCCGATGTCGGCGTGGTCATCGTGGCCGCCGGCTCGTCGTCTCGCACCGGCGACGGCGAACTCAAGCAGTTCAAGTGGGTCGCGGGCCGCCCCATGCTGCTGCACTCGTTGCAGCTCTTTCAGTCGCGCGCCGACGTCGCCATGGTGGTCTGCGTGCTGCCGCGCGAATACGTGGGCGATCCGCCGCCATGGATCTTCCAGAGTGACGGCGAACGGCTGCTGCTGTCGGTGGGCGGGCGTACGCGCGCCGAGAGCGTGCGCAACGGCATGGCCGATCTTCCAGAGGCGTGCCGCGTGATTCTCGTGCATGACGCCGCGCGCCCGCTCGTGCCAATGCCGGTCGTCGATCGCGTCGTCGAGGCCGTGCGCGCTGGCACGTCAGCCATTGCCGCGCTCCCCGTCGTTGATACGCTCAAGGAAGTGGACGCCGACGGTCGCATCGTACGCACGGTGCCGCGTGACGCGCTCTGGCGCGCGCAGACGCCGCAGGGTTTCCCGCGCGACGTCCTCGTGCGGGCGCATCGTGCCGCCGAAGACAGCGGCTACGATGGCACCGATGACGCGGCGCTCGTCGAGCAGATCGGCGAGCCGGTGCTGGTGGTGCGGGGAAGCGAGCGCGCTCTCAAGGTGACCGAAGCGGCCGATTTCAGCCGGGCGGAGGCGATGCATGATCTCGCCGACTGACCTGCGCCCCGTGCCATTCTGGTCGCCGGCGGAAATCGACGCCGCCATCCCGCGCGTCATCGCGCACATCCAGAACGGTGGCGTGCTCGCGTATCCCACCGAAACCGTGTACGGCTTCGGCGGCGCCATCGACACCGACGCCGTCGGCGCGCTCGTCGGGCTCAAGGATCGCCCGCTCGGCAAGCCGTTCCTGCTGCTCGTCTCCAGCAGTGCGATGATCGGTCGCCTCGGCTTGCAGATGACGCACGCCGCATCGTCGCTCGCCGCGCGATTTTGGCCCGGCCCGCTGACGCTCGTGCTCCGCGGCGCGGAAAAGCGCGTGCCGGCGCGCTTGCGCGGCCCCGAAGGCGGCGTCGCCGTGCGCTGGACGTCGCATCCCGCGTTGCAGCGTCTCATCGCGTCGCTCGGAGATCCGCTGACGTCCACAAGCGCCAACCGGCCGCGGCAGCCCGCGGCGCTGTCGGCGAGTGAAGTCATCGCGCAGTTCTCGCAGCCGGTGGCCGCCGGCGCGCTGATGGTGCTCGACGGCGGCCGGCTTGAGCCCTCGCCGCCGTCCACCGTCGTCGATTGCACGGGTCCGCATCTCCGCGTCATTCGCCCCGGTGCGCTGCCGGCAGAAGCGCTTCGCGCCGTCGTCCCCGATCTGCTGGGTGATCAATGAGCCGCAGTATTCTCCTCGTCTGCACGGGAAACACGTGCCGCAGCCCGCTCGCCGAAGCGATGACGCGCCGGCTGGCCGCTGAGCGTGGGCTCGACGTCATCGTGTCGAGTGCGGGAACGAGCGCGTGGGAAGGGGCGCCAGCATCGGATGGCTCTATCCTCGTCGGCCTCGAGCGCAATCTCGACCTGTCGTCGCATCGCGCCCGCGTTCTCACCCGCGAGCTGGTAACGGATGCCACGATTGTGCTTGGCATGTCGGAGCATCACGCGGCGCAGGCGCTTGCACTCGGCGGCGAAGGCAAGGTCTACGTGCTCGCCGATTACGCGGCGGGCAGCGACACGGGCCATTCGATCCACGATCCGTTCGGCGCCGGACTGGACGCGTATCGCCGCATGGCCGACGAAATCGACGCCGAGATTCCGCGCGTGCTCGAACGCCTCGCGCGCGAACCGATCTCGCCGGAGTCCGCGTGAGCGCGCTCCCGGGGCGCGTTGTGCTCCTCGGCCACCCGGTGTCGCACTCGCTGTCACCGACGTTTCAAAATGCCGCACTGCGGCGCGCATCATTGCCGTTGACGTACGAGGCTATGGACATCGCACCCGACGAACTGGCGTTCGCCGCGTCGCTGCTTCGCGCCAACAATGCCGCCGGCAACGTGACCGTCCCGCATAAGGAGTCGTTCGCCGCGCTCTGCGACACGCTGTCTCCCATCGCCGCGCGCGTCGGGGCGGTGAACACCTTTTGGGTCGACGATGGTGCGCTCGTTGGTGACAATACCGATGTGGGCGGGTTCGAGCAGGCGATCGCGCAGTCGTTTGGCGCCGAGCGCGAATGGCCCACGATGGCGCTGATCGGCGCGGGCGGCGCGGCGGCGGCCGTGGTGGCGGCGGCCGAACGTTGGACCGGAAGCCGCGTCGCGGTCTGGTCAAGGAATAGGGCGCGCGCCGAGCGCCTGGCCGAACGGTTTCCACACGCGCAGTGCGCGGAGTCACTCGAGCACGCACTCGCGGACGCAGCGCTGGTCGTGCACGCGACGCCGCTCGGCCTGCGTGCCGCCGACGCGCTGCCGGTTCCGGTCCAGTCGTTGCCGGTAAGAGCCTGCGTCTTCGATCTTGTCTATGTGCGCGGTGAGACGGCCTGGGTGCACGCCGCGCGCGCGGCGGGGCATCAGGCCGCCGATGGACTCGGGATGCTCATCGCGCAGGGCGCGCTCTCGTTCGAGCGCTGGTTTGGCCAAGTGCCGGACCGCGAGGCGATGTGGGCCGCCGTGAGGGAGTAGCCAGCCACTGGCGCCGGGCGCTCGATGGCGCGCTCGCGCTCGCGGTGCCGCGTGCGTGCCTCGCGTGCGATGCGTCGATGGGCCCGCGCGATGAGGGACTCGTGTGTGGCGCGTGCTGGAGCCGGCTGCCGCTGCTCCCCAAACCGTGGTGCGCGCGCTGCGGACATCCCGTGCATCCTGGCGCGGCCGACGCCACGTGCGTCGTCTGTCGCTTGCTCGATCCGCGATGCGTGCGAGCGCGTTCGGTCTGCTGGGTGCCGCACGCCAACAGTTCACCGCTGCTGGGCGCGCTCAAGTATCAGGGGTGGTGGGGCATCGCCGACGCGATGGCCGAACGCATGGTGCGCAACGGGCGCGAACTGGTCGAAGACATCGCGTCGCCGTGCTACGTCGCCGTGCCGCTTGCCGCCGGACGCCTGCGCGAGCGCGGCTTCAACCAGAGCGCGCATCTCGCGCGCGCCCTCGCGCTCCGCACGCGCGGTATGGTGCTGGATGACGTGCTTGTACGGGTTCGCGCAACCGTCTCGCAAACGCAATTGACACCTGCTGAGCGCAGGGCGAACGTTCATCACGCGTTTGCCGTGCCGGCGCAACGGAGCGCCGCTGTTGGCGGTCTTCCGATCGTGCTGGTCGACGACGTGCTCACCACGGGCGCCACGCTCAACGCATGCGCTTCCGCGCTGTTCGACGGCGGGGCGTCCGACATCAGGTACTGGACCTTCGGGCGGGCGCGCAGTGACGCCGACCGCCCCTGATCCCTACGGGAGTTCGAACGATGGCCATCAAGGTTGGCATCAACGGGTTCGGCCGCATCGGCCGGCAAGTGCTGCGCGTCGCCAAGGAACAGGGCGCCGCCATTGAATTCGTCGCGGTGAACGATCTCACCGATACCAGGACGCTGGCGCACCTCTTCAAGCATGACTCCGTGCATGGCGCCTTCGACGGCACCGTGTCGCACGACGACAGCTCCATCACGGTCAATGGCGACAAGATCCGCATCTTCAAGGAGAAGGATCCGTCCAACCTGCCGTGGAAGGAACTCGGCGTGGACATCGTGCTCGAGAGCACCGGCAAGTTCACGGACCGCGATGGGGCCAGCAAGCACCTCGCCGGCGGCGCCAAGAAGGTCATCATCTCCGCGCCGGCCAAGAACGAGGACATCACCGTCGTCCTCGGCGTCAATCACACCAAGTACGACGCCGCCAAGCACCACATCATCTCCAACGCGTCGTGCACGACCAACTGCCTCGTGCCGATGGTGAAGACGGTGCGCGATGCCTTCGGCTTCAAGCATGCGTCGATGGTCACGATCCACAGCTACACCAACGACCAGAACATCCTCGATCTGCCGCACAAGGACCTGCGGCGCGCCCGCGCCGCGGCGCTGTCCATGATCCCGACGACCACCGGCGCCGCCAAGGCCACGGCGCTCGTCATTCCCGAAGTGAAGGGAAAGATCGACGGCATTTCGATTCGCGTCCCAACTCCGGACGTCTCGATCGTCGAACTCACCGTCGAAGTCGAGAAGGCGACGTCCATCGCCGAGGTGAACGCCGCGCTCAAGGCCGCGTCCGAGGGGGCCCTCAAGGGCATCCTCGCGTACACCGAGGAAGAACTCGTCTCTACCGATTACATCGGCAACCCGCACTCGTGCATTATCGACGCCAAGTGCACGAACGTCATCGACGGCACCATGGTGAAGGTGTCGGGCTGGTACGACAATGAGTGGGGCTACTCGGTGCGCTGTGTCGATCTGATCAAGTACGTCAGCGAACGCCTCTAGGACTCACCCATGAACAAGCGTACCGTCGCCACACTGGCGCCGGCGGAGATGAAGGGACGGCGTGCCCTCGTTCGCGTGGACTTCAATGTCCCGCTCGGCGAGGGCGGCACCGTCTCCGACGATACCCGCATTCGCGCCGCACTTCCCACGCTGCAGCTGCTCATCAAGGGCGGCGCCCGCGTGGTGCTGTTCTCGCATCTCGGCCGTCCCAAGGGCGGCCCCGATCCCAAGTACTCCATGGCGCCCGTGGCTCGGCGCCTGCAGGAACTCCTCGCCAAGCCAGTGGCCTTCTGCCCATTCGTTGTTGGCGCTGAGGCCGAGGCCGCTACACGCGCGCTCAAGGACGGCGAGGTGCTGCTCCTCGAGAATACGCGCTTCGAGAAGGGCGAAGAGAAGAACGACGCCCTGCTCGCCGAGGCGATGTCGAAGCTCGGAGACTTCTACGTCAACGATGCCTTCGGCTCGGCGCATCGCGCGCACTCGAGCACCGAGGCCGTGGCCAAGCTGCTGCGCCCCGCGGTGGCCGGGCTGCTGATGGAAAAGGAACTCGAGTACCTCGGCAACGCGCTCGAACATCCGAAGCGTCCGTTCGTGGCGATTCTCGGCGGCTCCAAGATCTCGGGCAAGATCGACGTCATCGAGGCGCTGCTGCCCAAGGTGGACGCGTTGCTCGTGGGCGGCGCGATGGCGTGCACGTTCTACAAGGCGATGGGACTTGAGACCGGCACGTCGCTGGTGGAGCCCGATCGCATCGAAATGGCCAAGGCGCTCGTCGAGCGCGCCGGCACCGTGCTGATTCTCCCGCACGACGCCACGGTGGCGCCGTCCATTGCCGAAGGCGGCAAGGCGCACGCGGTGAAGAAGGATGAGATCCCCGCCGGCGAGGCGATGCTCGATATCGGCCCCGATTCGGCGGCTTCGTATGCCCGCGCCATTCTCAGCGCCAAGACGGTCGTGTGGAACGGCCCGATGGGCGTGTTCGAGCATCCGCCCTTCGATGCCGGCACCAGCGTGATCGCACGCGCCATGGCCGACGCCACGGCCAAGGGATGCACGACGGTGGTGGGCGGCGGCGATTCGGCCGCGGCAGTGGAAGGCGCGGGGCTCGCCAGCAAGATGAGCCACGTCTCAACGGGCGGCGGCGCGTCACTCGAATTCCTCGAGGGGAAGGTACTCCCCGGCGTTGCAGCACTCGACGACAACTAGGCTTCGCCCCGTTGCGGTAGCCGACGACAACTAAGGACTGAAATGAAGCAGCCGATTTTTGCGGCCAACTGGAAGATGAATCACGCGCCGGCGGACGCGACCGCTTTTATGCGCGCGTTTCTTGCGCATTTTGGCAAGCGTCAGGACCGGGGCGTGATTTTCTTCCCGCCGGCGCTGTCGTTCGGCGCCGTGGTGGGTGCGCTCAAGGACCGCCCCGACATTCAGCTCGGGGTGCAGAACATCTACTGGGAAGACAAGGGCGCCTTCACGGGAGAGAACTCGGCAACGATCGCACGCGCGTCCGGCGCCAAGTACGTCCTCGTCGGACACTCCGAGCGCCGGCACGTGTTCGGCGAGACCGAGGAAGAGACGGGTAAGAAAGTCGCGGCGGCCACGCGCGCCGGGCTCACGCCCATCGTCTGTGTGGGGGAGACGCTGGCGCAGCGCGAAGCGGGCGAAACGGAAATGGTCGTTTTGCGCCAGCTGCGCGCTGCACTGTCCACGGTGAGCAGCAATGACGCGGGAAACGCCGTGATTGCGTACGAACCCGTGTGGGCGATCGGCACGGGCAAGACGGCGACACCCGCCGACGCGAGCACGGTACACCAGGCCATCGGGGCCGAGCTGCGCCGGCTGCTCGACAGCGGCAGCACGGCGGTTCCGATTCTGTATGGTGGCTCGGTGAATCGCGGCAACGCGGCCGATCTGCTCGCGGCACCGGAGGTCGATGGTTTGCTCGTTGGTGGTGCGAGCTTGGACGCCGAGGGGTGGGCGTCGATCGTACTCACTTGATCTGGCGGCGTAAGTCGCTTACCATTCAAGGCTTACCTACAGAATCACCCCAGGACTTCGATGTACACCAGATTTCTTGTCATCCTGCTGATCCTCGATAGCATCGTGCTGGTCGCGGCCATTTTGCTCCAGAGCGGAAAGGGCGGCGGCATGGCCGCGAGCTTCGGCGGTGCATCCTCGTCAGCCGACGCGCTCCTCGGCACGCGTCAAGCCGGCAACCTGCTGACGAAGGCGAGTTGGTGGGCCGGCGGCATTTTCATCGCGCTCGCGTTTGTCCTGCAGGTGGCGTCATCGCGCGGTCGCGCGCCGACGTCCGTGCTCGACAAGGCCGTCGCGGTGCCGGCACAGTCAGCGCCAGCGACGCAGGGCAGCGCCGCGCAGAGCGTCGTGCCACTGCAGACAGCGCCAGCGGCGCCCGCTCCGGCGGCGCCGGCACCAGCACCCGCCAAGAAGCCCTGACGGCGCGGTGACGACGCTGCTCGACGAAACACCGGGGTTCCTCCTCCTCGAGGACGGAACCCTTTTTCGTGGGCGCTTGGCGGCTCCCGTGGATGCGCCGTGCGTCGCCGAGGTGGTCTTCACCACGAACATGAGCGGATATCAGGAGGTCTTTAGCGACCCCTCGTTCCGCTCGCAGATCGTCGTGATGACGGCACCGATGATCGGTAACTACGGTGTCAACCTCGAAGACCCGGAATCCGCGCGCCCGCAGATTAGTGGCATCGTCGTGCGCGAGCTCTCCGGGACGTTTTCGAATTGGCGTGCGTCGGGCAGCCTCTCCGACTACCTCACGAGCGCGAAAGTCCCGATCCTGGTTGATGTTGATACCCGCCGGCTGACGCGGCACTTGAGGACGGTGGGTGTGCTCCGCGGCGTCATCGCCGCCGGCGACGATGTCGGCAAGGAGGCGCTCGCCGCACTTGACGCCTGTCCTCCGATGGCCGGGCTCGATTTGGCGTCGGTGGTCACGACGGACAAGACGTATGAATGGAGCGCCGGAGTGAGTGGCGGCCGGCACATTGTGGCGTTCGACTACGGGATCAAGCGCAACATCATGCGCTTGTTCGAAGAGCGCGGCTGCCGCGTCACCGTGGTCCCGTCCACCGCGTCGGCGGAGGAAGTCGTCGCGTTGCGTCCCGATGGAGTGTTTCTCTCCAACGGGCCCGGTGATCCGGAAGCGGTGACGTATGCGCCGGCCGCCATCAAGTCGCTGGCCGAGCAGAGGATACCCATCTTCGGCATCTGCCTCGGGCATCAGCTGCTGGGGCTGACGTTTGGGGGGCGGACGACGAAGCTGCCGTACGGACATCGAGGGGGAAATCACCCGGTGAAGGACCTCGCCACGGGCAAGGTGCTGATCACCTCGCAGAATCACGGATTCGCGGTCGAAGGCGGCCAGGACGGCATTCCGGGGGCGCCCGATCTACAGGTGACGCACGTGAACTTGAATGACGGCACAATTGAGGGATTGAAGCACAAGTCGTTGCCAATCTTCGCAGTGCAGTACCACCCTGAGGCGGCGCCGGGTCCGCACGATGCGCGGCCGCTCTTCGACGAGTTCATGAAGGCAGTCGGCGCGTAACCGAAGTCCTGCGCGAGCGTTAGGTCCAGCGCCCAGTTCCCGAGTGTCGAAAGGGGGCTGGGCGTCATTGTGCTTGACACTTAGGGCGTAACATCCTACTATTTCGTCAGTTACGGCATTCTTGCGCCCTTTCAGAGGATCGAATGACCAAAGCTGATCTCGTCGAGCGTGTCACCGAGGCGATCGAACGGACCTCTGGGCCGATGATTTCGAAGAAGGACTGTGCCCGTGTCGTCGATTCGTTTCTCGACGCCATCAAAGACGCGCTCATGGAGCAGCGCAACATCGAGGTGCGGGGATTCGGCACGTTCAAGATCCGGCAGCGCAAGACACGCATGGCGCGCAATCCGCGCACGGGCGCGCCGGTTGAAGTCTCCGCTCGTCCCGTGCCGGTCTTCAAGCCGTCCAAGGAACTCCGCGCGATGGTGGCCGGGGTGGACGAGTCGGAACTCACGGACGACTAACGGATTGCGCCTGTTGTAGGACAGCTCCGGCGGCGCAGCGCGCTTCCGGAGCATTCTCTTATTAGCTTGCTAGGCGTGATCACCGTGGACGTCCTCCTCTTCGCGTCGTATGCCGATGCGGCCGCGGCCTCCAGCGTGCGGGTGTCCGTGGCGGAGGGCGCGCGCGTGGCCGACGTCGTTGCGGCGGTGCGAGCCGCCGCACCCGCCATCCCGCTGCCGGCACGGCCCGTAGTGGCCGTCAATCACCGGTACGCCTCACCGGACGTCGTGGTCGCGGCAACTGACGAAGTCGCGTTCATTCCACCGGTGGCCGGCGGCTGATGCGCACGGCACTCGTGGGCCGGCGGCTGGACGTCGGTGCCATCGCGTCCGAAGTGTGGGCGCCCGCCAATGGCGCGCTCTCCTTGTTTGTCGGGACGGTGCGGAACGTCAACGACGGCCGCGCGGTGGCCGGCATCGAATACAACGCGTACGCGCCAATGGCCGAGCGCGAACTGGGGGCGATCGCCCGCGAAGCGGCGGTGCGATTCGGCACCGAGCACATCGTCATCGAACATCGCACGGGTTTTCTGCCGCTGGGCGAAGCGAGCGTCGCGATTGCCGTGGCGCATCCGCATCGCGCACCGGCCCTCGACGGCGCGCGCTGGATCATCGAGGAACTCAAGGCGCGCGTCCCCATCTGGAAACGCGAGCACTACACCGACGGCACGCGCGAGTGGGTGGCGCAGGGCGCGGTGGCTCAGGCCGCGCCGGCTGAGGGCGCGCCGGCTGCCGCCACGCGAGGGGTGTCCGATGCGTGACCAATTCGGCCGCAGCATCGAGTACCTGCGCATCTCGGTCACGGACCGCTGCAACTTCCGCTGCATCTACTGCATGCCGGAGAGCGGCATCGCGTGGCTGCCGAAGCCGCAGATTCTCTCGTACGAAGAGATCACCGAGGTGGTGCGCCAGCTCGCGCCGCTTGGCCTGAAGCGGCTGCGCGTCACCGGCGGCGAACCGACGGTGCGCCCCGAACTCGCGACGCTCATCGCCATGCTGCGCGGCGTGCCGGGCATCGAGGACATTGCGCTCTCCACCAACGGCGCCAAGCTCCCGCAGATGGCCGCGGCCTTGCGCGCCGCCGGCTTGGACCGCGTGAACATGAGCTCCGACTCGCTGCGTCCCGAGCGCATTGCGGCTATCGCGCGCCGAAACCTCGGCTTCGATCCGGTGGCGGCGGCGCTCGCGGCGGAAGCGGCCGGCCTTGACCCGATCAAGCTCAACGTCGTGGTGATTCGTGGCGTGAATGATGACGAAGTGGAGGACTTCGCCGCGCTCACGGTCGATCATGCGTGGCACGTGCGCTTCATTGAGTTGATGCCGGTGGGCGATCTCGCCGGCACGGAGTTCGAGCGCGTCGTGCCGAGCGACGAAGTACTGGCCCGTGTGGCGGCGCGCTTCGGCGCGCTCGACGCGAACGACGGACCGGCGCGTGGCAACGGGCCCGCCCGCTACCAGCGCATTCCGGGCGCACTGGGGAGCATCGGCGTGATCACGCCGCTCTCGCACACCTACTGCGATTCGTGCAACCGTGTGCGGCTGACGGCCGACGGACGGCTGCGCACGTGTCTGTACGGCGATCACGAGGTCAACCTGCGTGACGCGCTGCGCGCCGGCGAACCGATGGCGCCGCTGTTCGAGCAGGCGCTCGCCAACAAGCCGCGCGAGCACGAGCTGCTCAAGCTCCGCGTGGGCGGATTGAAAGCGTTGAGCGAAGTGGGCGGGTAGGGGAATCCATCTGTTCGCGTAGGGCAATCGGAGCAGCTGTTGCGGGAGTATTCGCGTTTACATCTTCGCGCACGAGCCGTAACTTTCCGCCGATCCGGCTGCATCGTTTCGTTCTCTTTCTCCCTGCTATCCATATGGTCAACAAGATTACCGTGGTCGGGGCCGGCAACGTCGGCGCCACGACCGCCCAGCGCATCGCCGAGAAGGAATTGGCCCGCGTCGTCGTGATGGTGGACATCGCCGACGGCATTCCGCAGGGAAAGGGACTCGACCAGTGGGAGTCGGCGCCGATCGAGCTGTTTGACTCGCGCGTCATCGGCACCACGGGGTACGAGGAGACGGCGGGCTCGGATGTCGTCGTCATCACTGCCGGCATCGCCCGCAAGCCCGGCATGTCGCGCGACGACTTGCTCAACACCAATGCCGGTATCGTGAAGTCGTGCGCCGAGCAGATCAAGGCGACGTCGCCCAACGCGATCGTCATCGTCGTGTCGAATCCGCTCGACGTGATGTGCTACGTGGCGAAGGAAGTGACCGGCTTCCCGCGCGAGCGTGTCATCGGTATGGCGGGCATTCTCGACACGGCGCGGTTCCGTTCGTTCCTCGCGATGGCGCTCGACGTGTCGGTGCGCGACATCCAGGCGATGGTGCTCGGCGGCCATGGCGACACGATGGTGCCGCTCATCAGCTACACGTCGATCAGCGGCATTCCGATTACGCAGTTCATGACGAAGGACGAACTCCAGGTGCACGTGGACCGCGCTCGCAACGGCGGCGCCGAGATCGTGAAGTTGCTCAAGACCGGTTCGGCGTACTACGCGCCATCCTCCGGCGCCGTGCAGATGGTCGAAGCGATCGTCAACGACCAGAAGCGCATCCTTCCGTGCTCGGCCTGGCTCGACGGCGAATACGGCATGAAGGGGCTCTTCCTCGGCGTGCCCTGCAAGCTGGGGCGCAACGGTCTCGAGAAGATCGTCGAGATCGCGCTCACCGATGACGAGAAAGCAGCGCTGGCGAAGAGCGCCGATGCGGTGCGCGAGCCGATGAGCGTGGTGAAGCTGTAAGCAGGACGGGCGGGGCCGGCACAGCGCCGGCCCCGTTCCGCATGTGGTGCGACAACGAGAGCCGCGCGCACGAAGGATGCGCCGCACCGGACATCCCGATACGCCGTTGGCTCTTTCGTCTCTCGACTACCGACACTCGTCTAACTCCATGCTCAAGTTCTGGAATTCTTCGGTCGGCAAAAAGGTGGTGATGGCGCTCACGGGGCTCGTCCTCGTGGGATTCGTCATTGGCCACATGGCCGGCAACCTGCAGATCTTCGCGGGGCCGGAGCGCTACAATGCGTACGCGCGGCTCCTGCAGCACGACATCATCGAGCTGACGTGGGCGGTGCGCGTCGCGCTCTTCGTCTCCGTGGTGCTGCACGCGCTTTCGGCCTGGCAGCTGACGCGGCGCAGCTGGGCCGCGCGCCCGGTGGAGTACGCCATGCAGGAGGCGCAGGTGAGCACGTACGCCTCGCGGACGATGCGGTGGGGCGGCGTCTTCCTGTTCGTCTTCCTCATCCTGCACATCGGCCAGTTCACGCTCGGCTGGAAGTGGCTGCTGCCCGAGTACGTGCCGGACGGCGCGTATGGCAATGTGGTGCTGGCCTTCGGGCGCCCGCTCTGGGTGGTCGTGTACCTCGTGGCGATGTTCTTCCTGATGCTGCACCTGCTGCACGGCACGTGGGCGGTGCTGCGCACGCTGGGTGTGGCGAAGAACGCCGCCGAGCCCCTGCAGCGGCAGCTGCCGCTGATCATCGCCGTTGTCGTGACCGTGGGCTTCAGTCTTGTGCCGCTGGGCGTCGCGCTCGGCGTCGTGCGCTGAGGCGGAGAGACATATGAAACTCGACTCGAAGATTCCGTCCGGCCCGCTCAAGGACAAATGGGACAAGCACCGCTTCGACATGAAGCTGGTGAATCCCGCGAACAAGCGGAAATACCATGTCATCGTGGTGGGAAGCGGTCTGGCGGGCGCCAGCGCGGCCGCCTCGATGAGCGAGCTGGGCTACAACGTCAGCTGCTTTGCGTATCAGGATTCGCCGCGGCGCGCGCACTCGATTGCGGCGCAGGGCGGCATCAACGCGGCGAAGAATTACCGCAACGATGGCGACAGCATTCACCGCCTGTTCTACGATACGGTGAAGGGCGGCGACTTCCGCGCGCGCGAGGCGAACGTCTACCGCCTGGCGCAGGTGTCGAACAACATCATCGACCAGTGCGTGGGGCAGGGCGTGCCGTTCGGGCGCGAGTACGGCGGATTGCTGGCCAACCGTTCGTTTGGTGGCGCGCAGGTGAGCCGCACGTTCTACGCGCGAGGGCAGACCGGACAGCAGCTGCTGCTCGGCGCCTATCAGGCGCTGGAAAAGGAGATCGCCAAGGGCGGCGTGAAGATGTACAACCGCCACGAGATGCTTGAACTGGTCGTCGTGAATGGCGTGGCGCGCGGCATCATTACGCGCGACATGGTGACGGGCGCCGTGGAAGCGCACGTCGCCGATGCCGTCGTGCTCGGCACCGGCGGCTATGGCAACGTCTTCTATCTCTCGACCAACGCCAAGGGGTGCAACGTCACGGCGACGTATCGCGCCTACAAGAAGGGCGCGGCGTTTGCGAATCCGTGCTATACGCAGATCCATCCGACGTGCATTCCGGTGGCGGGCGAGCATCAGAGCAAGCTGACGCTGATGTCGGAGTCGCTGCGCAACGACGGGCGCGTGTGGGTGCCCAAGCGCAAGGAAGACTGCGGCAAGAAGCCGTCGGAGATCGCCGAAGCGGACCGCGACTACTATCTCGAGCGCAAGTATCCCAGTTACGGCAATCTGTCGCCGCGTGATATCTCGAGCCGCGCGGCGAAGGAAGCGTGCGACGACGGGCGCGGCGTGGGGCCAGGCGGGCGCGGTGTCTATCTCGATTTCGCCGATGCCATCAGCCGGCTCGGTGCGCCGGAGATCTCGGACCGCTACGGCAATCTCTTTGACATGTACCAGCGCATCACGGACGAGAATCCGTACGAAGTGCCGATGCGCATCTACCCGGCGGTGCACTACACGATGGGCGGGCTCTGGGTGGACTACAACCTCGAGACGACCATCCCCGGGCTGCACTGCATCGGCGAAGCCAACTTCAGTGACCACGGCGCCAACCGGCTGGGCGCGAGCGCGCTCATGCAGGGGCTGGCGGACGGCTACTTCGTGCTGCCGTACACCATCGGCCACTATCTGGCGTCCAACAAGTTCGAGAAGGTCACCACCGATCATCCGGAGTTCCAGGCGGCGCTCGCGTCGGTGCAGACGCGCACCACGAGGCTGCTGGGCATCAAGGGCAAGCGCACGGTGGATTCGTTCCATCGCGAACTGGGCAAGATCCTGTGGGAGAAGTGCGGCATGGCGCGCAATGCGACGGGCCTCAAGCAGGCGCTGCAGGAGATCCCGTCACTGCGCGAGGAGTTCTGGAAGGACGTGACGGTGCCGGGGAGCGGCGACTCGTTCAACCAGTCGCTCGAGAAGGCCGGCCGCGTGGCCGACTTCATGGAGTTCGCCGAACTGATGGTCACCGACGCGCTGCACCGCGAAGAGTCGTGCGGCGGCCACTTCCGTGAAGAATATCAGGAAGCGGGCGAAGCCAAGCGCAACGACGAGCAGTATGCGTACGTCGCCGCCTGGGAGTACGCCGGCGACGGCCAGGCGCCGGTGCTCAACAAGGAACCGCTCGAGTTCGAGAGCGTGCATCTCGCCACCCGCAGCTACAAGTGAGTGACTGACGAATGTCTGGAACCATGAACATCACACTCAAGGTCTGGCGGCAGTCCGGCCCGAGCGCGCCCGGCGCGTTCGAGACCTACAAGGCGCCCGGCATCAGCCCCGACATGTCGTTCCTCGAGATGCTCGACATCGTGAACGAGCGTCTCATCGAGGGCGGCAAGGATCCCATCGCGTTTGACCATGACTGCCGCGAGGGGATTTGCGGGATGTGCGGCCTCGTGATCAACGGCGCCGCGCACGGACCGAGCAAGCTGACGACGACGTGCCAGCTGCACATGCGCTCGTTCAAGGATGGCGACTCCATCACGATTGAGCCGTGGCGCGCCAAGGCGTTCCCCGTGATCAAGGACCTCGTGGTCGATCGCGCGCCCCTCGACCGCATCATCCAGGCCGGCGGATTCATCTCGGTGGCGACGGGCGGACCTCAGGACGCGAACGCGCTGCCGGTCGGCAAGCCGGAGGCCGAGCAGTCGATGGACGCCGCGGCGTGCATCGGGTGCGGCGCCTGCGTGGCGGCGTGTCCGAACGCATCGGTGAGCCTGTTCACCGCGGCGAAGATCAGCCATCTCGGGTTGTTGCCGCAGGGGCAGCCGGAGCGGTATCGCCGCGCGCTCAAGATGGTGGCGCAGATGGATCTCGAAGGGTTCGGCGGATGTACGCTGTTTGGCGAGTGCATGGCGGCGTGCCCCAAGGGAATCAGCATCGACTTCATCAAGCGGATGAACGGCGACTACATCTGGGGCAGCGTGACCGAAGCGCCGGTGAAGGTGACGCTCGGCGGTGGGTAGTCCGCGTTGATGATTTGCTGATCGCGCGAAGCGCTGAAGGGCGCGAACTCGCGCGAAGAGCGTCAACCGGGAGGGAACTGCGATGGGCTGCGGTTCCCTCTCGTCGTGAGGGTTCACTGCCGGTGATACACGCGGCCGTTTCGCGGGGTAGAATACGGTATGGGACGATTCACCAGAGGACGGCTGATCGCGGCGCGCCGTGTGCTTGCGGCGGTGGCGCTCCTCGCGGCGGCCTGCAGTGCGTCGGCGCCGAACACCTCGACGCCGCCAACACAGCCGGCTGATCCAAACCAGCCGAAGTCGCCGACGACTGCTACACCGCCGCCGGAGTTGACGTCGCTGCCGCGCGCCCTGACCACGGGCGAAGTGAAGGTGCGCGACGCGTCCAACGCCTTCGCATTCGCACTGTGGGGCAAGATCGCCGCCGCGCAGCGGGACTCCAACGTCTTCGTGTCGCCGCTCAGCGCGTCGTTTGCGCTGGGCATGACGATGAACGGCGCCGCCGGCACCACCGCCGACCAGATGCGCAGCGCGCTGCAGTTTGGCGGCGCGACGCTCAACGAGATCAACGGCGGCTACAAATCGCTCATCGCGCTCCTGACGTCGCTCGATGCGACGACGCAGATGCAAATCGCGAACTCGATCTGGTACCGGCAGGGATTTCCGTTCCGGCAGGCGTTCTTCGACACCACCAGGACGTACTTTGACGCCGCGGTGCAGGGGCTCGATTTCACCAGCGTGCCCGCGTCGCTCGCGACCATCAACGGGTGGGTGAGCGACAAGACCATGGGCAAGATTCCCAAGGTGCTCGACTCGATCGAGGCGCAGCAGGTGATGTTTCTGATCAACGCGATCTACTTCAAGGGACAGTGGCGGCTGAAGTTCGATCCGGCGCAGACCGCAGCGGCGTCGTTCAGCGCGGCGGGCGGCGGCGCGCAATCGGTGCAGTTGATGCACCGGCTCGATACGCTGTCGTACGCCGAGGGCACGACGTATCAGGCCGCCGACCTGACGTATGGGAATAGCGCGTTCACGATGACCGTGCTGCTGCCGAAAAGCGGCACCGACGTTGAGACGCTGGCCGCGTCACTGACGCCCGCCGCGTGGCAGGGCATCACGGCGGGATTCCAGACGCGCAAGATCGACTTCTCGATGCCGAAGCTGACGCTGCGATACGAGCGCAAGCTCAACGACGACCTCAAGCGCCTCGGCATGGTGGTACCATTTTCGCCGGGCGGCGCCGACTTCACGCTGATGGCGCCCGCGCCCACCGGCAATCAGCTCTACATCGATTTCGTGAAGCAGAACACGTTCGTCGACATCAACGAGGAAGGAACGGAGGCGGCCGCGGTGACGACGGTCGGTGTCGGCGTCACGTCGGCGCCGGTGTACCCGGTGATGCGCGTGGACCACCCGTACCTCGTCGTGCTGCGCGAGCGGCTCACGGGGACGGTGCTCTTTATGGGCAAGATCGTGCGGATGCCGTCGTCGTAGCACGCCCCCCACGCTGGAGATGCCCGAGATGGCCGTCCCCCCAAGTGTGCGCGCCGAGCGATTGGCGCCAACGTTCGCGGCGCGTCTCATTCGGACGGGCATCACCATCGGTGTCGTTGATGCGCTCTGGGCGTTTGTGCTCACGGCGGCGTACGGGCGTCCGCTGTTCAGCGTGTGGCGTGGTGTCGCCGCCGTGCCGTTCGGCAAGGAGATGCTCGACGGTGGTGTGCGCGCAGGGGCGATAGGACTCGGCCTGCACTTTTGCGTCGCCTTCACCTGGTCGGCCGTCTGGCTCATCGCACACGTCAACTCCGCGGCGCTGCGGCGACTCACGAGTACCGCGGCAGGCGTGGCGGCGGCGTCGGTGCTCTACGGGCCGTTCATCTGGTGCGTGATGTCGCTCGTCGTGACGCCGTCGTTCACGCACAACGCTCCGGTGATCACGGCACGCTGGGTGATCCAACTGTGCGGTCACATGGTCTTCGTGGGGCTGCCGATTGTGTGGAGTGTGGCGCGCGGGGGAACCGCGACGACTTCGTAGTTCCCCCGCGTCGCACACTGACCGACGCCACGGCCCGAGGCCGCGACGGGCTGTATCAGATCTTCGGCAGCGTCACGCCCACCTGGCCCTGGTACTTGCCCTTCTTGTCCTTGTAGCTCGTGACGGGCGGCTCGTTGCCCTGGAAGAACAGCACCTGCGCAATGCCTTCATTGGCGTAGATCTTCGCCGGCAGCGGAGTCGTGTTGCTGATTTCGAGCGTCACGTAGCCTTCCCACTCCGGCTCAAACGGCGTGACGTTGGTAATCACGCCGCAGCGCGCGTAGGTGCTCTTGCCCACCGTGATGGTCATCACGTCGCGCGGAATGCGGAAGTACTCGACGCTGCGCGCCAGCGCAAACGAGTTGGGCGGCACGATGCACACGTCTCCTTCCCACTCGACGAAGCTCTTGGGGTCGAAGTTCTTGGGATCGACGATGCTGTTCAGCACGTTGGTGAAGATCTTGAACTCGCGCGCCACGCGCATGTCGTAGCCGTAGGCACTCACGCCATACGAAATGACGCCGGCTCGCACCTGGGAGTTCTCGAAGGGCTCAATCATCCCGTGCTTGGTGGCCATTTCCGTGATCCAGCGGTCGTTCATGATGCTCATCGGGCGCGTGGGGTTGAGGGTTGCGGCAAAGATAGGGGGGACGCGTGGCGGGAAGCTAGGCAGTCGCGATGCAGGCGCCGCTAGGGTGCCGCTAGGGTGCCGCTAGGGCGCCGCTCGGACGCCGCTCGAACACGGCTCGCACTCCGCTCGGACGCCGAAAGAACAGCGCCGGAACGCCGCGCAGGCGTAATCCGAAGGCTCAGTTCCACCTCCTGCAAAAACCCTGACAATTCTTCGGGTAATGCCTTAGCTGCATTCTATAAGTGCGCGTTGACACTCTCGGCGCACGGCGCCTAGTTTTCGTGATCTTCACGCTCGTGAAATTTTTCACGAAGTCGGACTAACGGCATGGATCGCAACTACCTCCCCGTCCTCTACTTGCTGGGCATCGCCGTCATCTCGGCGGCCGCCATTATCGGACTGTCGGCCCTCGTCATGAGGAGCCGTCCGACCCCGGTCAAACAGCAGGCGTACGAATCCGGCATGCCCCCGCTGGGCGATGCACGAGAACGATTCTCGATCAAGTTCTACATGGTCGCGATGCTGTTCATCGTGTTCGACATCGAAACGGTGTTCATGATCCCGTGGGCGGCGTACTACCGCCAGCTCTCGTGCAGCGTGCCGCTCGTCGCGGGCGCGTGCCCGGCGGGCCAGATCTCGTTCTTCGGCCTCGGCGAAATGCTGGTCTTCATGCTCATCCTGCTCGCCGGCTTTGCTTACGTCTGGAAGAAGGGAGCCCTCCAATGGGACTAATCGACGCACCGGCGCCGAGCATCGTCTCGGTTGATCCGGCACAGAGTGAGGGGTG
This sequence comes from Gemmatimonadota bacterium, assembly GCA_023249375.1. Classification (GTDB taxonomy): domain Bacteria; phylum Gemmatimonadota; class Gemmatimonadetes; order Gemmatimonadales; family Gemmatimonadaceae; genus PNKL01. The sequence continues at coordinate 22,530 of JAHFCT010000009.1, forward strand.
GATTGCCACCCGGCTCGATTTCCTCGTCAACTGGGGCCGCGCCAACTCGCTATGGCCGATGCCGTTCGGCACTGCCTGCTGTGCCATCGAGTTCATGGCGACTGCTGCGTCCAAGTTCGATCTCGCGCGCTTCGGCATGGAACGCATGGGATACTCGCCCCGCCAGGCCGACGTCCTGATCTGCGCGGGGCGCGTTCCATTCAAGCTGGCGCCCGTGCTGCGCCGCATCTGGCAGCAGATGCCGCAGCCCAAGTGGGCCATCTCGATGGGCGCGTGCGCCTCCACCGGCGGCATGTTCGACAACTACGCGGTGGTGCAGGGCATCGACACGATCATCCCGATCGACGTGTACGTGCCGGGCTGTCCGCCGCGCCCTGAAGCGCTCATTTACGCGATCATGATGCTGCAGAAGAAGGTGATGAAGGACCGCATGTCCGACACGGCGGCGCGCATGGAGATGGAGCCGGATCCGCTGAGCCAGCTCTACATTCCGCCGTCGCGCATCGACGCGCTCTCGCAGCAGTTCGGCAACTCCGTTCCCCAGACGCGGAGCGGACAGTGAGCGATTTCACGGTCATCCACGCCGGCACTGCGCCTGGCCTGCCGGCGCCGGCAACGCCCAAGAACGTGCCGAACCGCGGTGGCGAGGCCAACCCGTCAGCCGACGCGCTGAAGGCGCAGTTCGGGGACGCGATCAAGCGCGTTGACGTCGTGTGGGGCGAAACGAACGTCACCATCGACATCGCGCGCGCCCTCGACATCGTGCGCTGGCTGCACGACGATCCGTCGCAGAGCTACGAGTATCTCTCCGACGTCACCGCCGTCGAGTTCCGCGATCGCGGCCTGCCCATCGAAGTCATCTGGCATCTGCGCTCCATCAAGTACCGCCGCTTCCTGCGCCTCAAGGGTCTGATCGCCAAGGGGCAGCCGCTGAGCGTGCCGTCCGTCTGGCCGGTCTACAAGGGCGCCGATTGGCTGGAGCGCGAGTGCTACGACATGTTCGGCATCAAGTTCGAAGGCCATCCCGACCTGCGGCGCATCCTGCTGTGGGAGCAGTACGCGGAAGGCTTCCCGCTGCGCAAGGACTTTCCGCTCCGCGGCCGTTTCAGCCGCGCCGAGCAGCTGCGCCAGGCGCTCTCCGCCAACCCCGAGGCCCGCTACTCGATGGAAGAACTCTCCATCGCCGATGCGTTCTCGGAACTTCCGCTCGACATGCGCGCCCGTATCAAGGGCGGCGAATCGACGGGGGAATAGCCAATGGCCACCAAGCGAACTGTTGAAGTCGAACTCTCGACCACCGGCATTGGCCGCGACGGCAAGCCGCAGCGTGTACCGCTCTTCGTGGGTGAAGGCGGAGAAGGCGGCGGTCCGGCCGTGGCCGCGCCGCCGAGCACGGAGCCCGAGCTGGAAGGCGAGCACATGCTCATCAACATCGGACCGCAGCATCCGGCGACGCACGGCGTGCTGCGCCTGGTGCTCGAACTCGATGGCGAGACCGTGGTGCGCTGCATTCCGCACATCGGCTACCTGCACTGCGGGTTCGAAAAGATCGGCGAGTATCGCCAGTACAATCAGATCATTCCCTGGACCGACCGCGACGACTACCTGAACTGCGTCGGCAACAACATCGCGTTCTCGCTCGGCGCCGAGAAGCTGTTTGGCATCGAGATCACGCCGCGCTGCACGGTGCTGCGCGTGATCGGCATGGAACTGTCGCGCGTCATCTCGCACCTGGTGTGGATGGGGACGACGGCCATCGATATCGGCGCGTTCACGCCGTTCCTCTGGTCGTTCCAGGAACGCGAGAACGTGTACAACCTGTTCGAGGGCTGGGTGGGCGCGCGGCTGACGACGAGCGCCTCGCGCGTCGGCGGCATGGCGGCCGACATTCCCGATGGGTGGCTCGACGGGCTTCGCGCGTTTGTGCGCACCTTCCCGAAAACGCTCGACGAGTGCGACCGCATGCTCACCAAGAACGCCGTGTGGGTGGGCCGCACGGTTGGCCTGGGCGTGATGTCGCCTGAGGAAGCGCTCAACTACGGTCTCTCGGGTCCGATGTTGCGCGCTTCCGGCGTAGACTACGACGTGCGCAAGGACTTCCCGTATCTCGACTATGAGACGTACGACTGGGAAGTGCCGGTGGGTGTAAACGGCGACGTGTACGACCGCTACCTGGTGCGCATGGAAGAAATGCGGCAGTCGATCCGCATTCTCGAACAGGCCATCGCACGCCTGCCCGACGGGCCGGTGAACATCGATGACCCGCGCGTCATCCTGCCGCCCAAGCACAAGGCGACGAGCGAGATGGAATCGATGATCCATCACTTCAAGAACGTGATGGAAGGGCCGCGCCCACCGATTGGCGAGGCCTACGTCGCCGTCGAAGCGCCCAAGGGCGAGAAGGGCTACTACATGGTGTCCGACGGTAGCGCCAAGCCGGTGCGCTGGCGCATCCGGCCGCCGTCGTTCGTCAACCTCTCGGCCATTCCCAAGATGGTCGAGGGCCACCTGCTGTCGGACGTGATCGCGATCAACGCGTCGATTGACATTGTGATGGGAGAGATCGACCGATGACCGCCGAGCGCCAGAACGCGAGAGTGCACGCATGAGCCACGGACCTTCCGCCACCGGCGGCGCCGACATTCAGGGCGCCCCGCACGGCCACCACGACGATCCCCACGTTCCGGTCTTCACGGCCGGCTCGGCGCCGCGCGCCAAGCTCGACGACATCCTGTCGCGCTACCCCACGAAGATGGCGGGGCTGCTGCCCGCGCTGTGGATCGTGCAGGACGAGCGCGGCTGGATCAGCGAGCACGCCATGAAGGAAGTGGGCGACGTGCTCGGCGTCACCGCCGCGTATGTGAAGGGCGTGGTGACGTTCTACACCATGTACCACCAGCATCCGGTCGGGAAGTACTTCATCCAGGTCTGCACGACCTCGTGCTGCAACTGCATGGGGGCCGAGGATGTGGTGAAGGCGTTCCTCGAGAAGACCGGATGCGGCGAGCTGGGCCTGACGTCGCCGGACGGCAAGTACACAGTGATCGAAGTGGAGTGCCTGGGCGCGTGCGGTTTTGCGACGCCGATCATGGTCAACGACGACTTCGTTGACAGCGTCAGCGTCGAGCGTGTGCCGGAGATTCTCAAGAAGTACAGCTGAAGCAGGGTTGGCCAGAGCGCGACCAAATAGAAATCCCGGACACGACAGCTCTACCGTCAACCGTCTACCGTCTACCGTCTGATCCATGGGCTATCCCCACAAATCGCACCCGCGCGAAACGCCGATCCTCAGCAAGTACTTCGGTGACCCCGAAGCACGCACGCTCGAGGGCTGGAAGGCGCGCGGCGGCTACAAGGCGCTGCCCGATGCGCTGGCCACTGATCCGGTGGCGATCCAGAACGTCGTCAAGGAATCCGGACTGCGCGGCCGCGGCGGCGCGGGCTTCCCGACCGGCCTCAAGTGGTCGTTCATGAAGATCGGCGACGGCAAGCCGCACTATCTGTGCTGCAACGCCGACGAATCCGAGCCCGGCACGTTCAAGGACCGCGAGATCATGCGGTGGACGCCGCACGCCCTCATCGAAGGATGCGCGATTGCCGCGCACGCCATCGGCGCGGAGACGTGCTACATCTACATCCGCGGCGAGTTCACCGAGCCTATCGCCATCATGGAGCGCGCCCTTGAAGAAGCGCGCGCCGCGGGCGTCATCGGTGACAATGCGATGGGGTCGGGCAAGAAGGTCAACATCTGGGTGCATCGCGGCGCGGGCGCGTACATCTGCGGCGAAGAGACCGCGCTGATGAACTCCATCGAGGGCAAGCGCGGCAATCCGCGCATCAAGCCCCCGTTCCCGGCGGTGGCGGGCTTGTTCGGCATGCCGACGACGATCAACAATGTCGAAACGCTTGCCGCGGTACCGCACATCCTGAACAACGGCCCCGAGTGGTACAAGGCGATGTGCCTTGGCAGCCCGAAGAGCAACGGCAGCAAGCTCTTCTCGGTCTGCGGCAACGTGGCCAAGCCCGGCAACTACGAAGTGGTGATGGGCTTCTCGTTCAAGGAATTCCTCTACGACCTGTGCGGCGGCCCGCTGCCCGGGCGGAAGTTCAAGGCGATCATCCCCGGCGGCTCGTCGGTGCCGGTGATCACGATCGAGGAAGCCGAGCAGGTGAAGATGGACTACGAGGGCTTCATGGAGTTCGGCACGATGCTGGGCTCCGGCGGCGTCATCATCTTCGACGACGCGCAGTCGATGCCCAAGCAGCTCGCGCGCCTCGCGCGCTTCTATGCACACGAGAGCTGCGCCCAGTGCACTCAGTGCCGCGAAGGCACGGCGTGGATGACCAAGATCCTCGAGCGCATCTGCGCCGGGCAGGGGACGTTTGAAGACCTCGACACGATCTTCGAACTGACGGAGAACATGACGGGCAAGACCATCTGCGTGCTGAGCGATTCGTGCGGCGCGCCGGTGTGCAGCGGGATCACGCGATTCCGCGGCGAGTTTGAGGCACTGATCACGGGCAAGCGCTCGTCGACCGTGGCGGTGGGCTGATGGCGGACACCAAGCTCATCAACCTGACCATCGAGGGGCGCGCGGTCAGCGTCCCGGCGGGGACGACCATTCTCGAAGCGGCCAAGACGGCCGGTGTGCTGATCCCGCATTACTGCTACCACCCCGGGCTCGAAATCGCGGGCGTCTGCCGCATGTGCCTGGTGGAAGTCGAGAAGATGCCCAAGCTGGCGCCGTCCTGCGCGACGACGGTCGCCGAAGGGCAAGTGGTGAACGTGTACACGCAGAAGGCGCTCGACGCGCGCAAGGGCGTGCTCGAGCTGCTGCTCATCAACCATCCGCTCGACTGCCCCATCTGCGATCAGGCGGGCGAGTGCGAGTTGCAGGACTACACGTTCCAGGAAGGACGCGCCGACTCGCGGTATCACGAGCCAAAGCGCTTCAACCCCGCCGAGGACTTTGGCGGTGACGTGCTCTACGTCACCAACCGCTGCATCCTCTGCACGCGCTGTGTGCGCTTCATGGGTGACGTGGCGGGAGACGAAGCGTTGTGCGTTGAGGAACGCGGCGACCGGGCGCACATCGGCATTGCGCCCAACCACGATCTGTCGCATCCGTGGGCGGCCAACGTCGTTGATCTGTGCCCCGTGGGCGCGCTCGTCAGCAAGGACTTCCTGAACAAGGCGCGCGCGTGGGAACTCGACCGCACCGCGTCGGTCTGCCCCAACTGCTCGCAGGGGTGCAACATCACGCTCGAAACGCGCGACGAGAATGTCGTGCGCATGAAGCCGCGCTCCAATGACGCGGTGAATCATTTCTATCTGTGCGACGAAGGGCGGCTGAACTACAGCTGGATCAACCGCGACGACCGATTGGAGACGCCGGTCGTGGCGGGGAAGCCGGCCACGTGGGAGCAAGCGCTGGCTGCAGCAGGTGCCGCGCTCAAGGGCGCCACGGCGCACGTCGTGGCAAACGGTTCGCTCAGCAACGAAGCGCTCTGGCTGCTCAAGCAGGCGGTCGGCACGGGCAAGTTCCGTGTCGCGAAAGGCTCAGAAGCGGCGTTGACTGGCGTGAAGGACCTCGCGCTGCGCGCCGATCGCACGCCGAACGCCACCGGCGCGGAGATGCTTGGCTTCACGCGCGCCGAGCAGCCGCTCGTCGGTGCCGGCAAGGTGGTGGTGATCGCCGGTGAGATGTGTGATGGACTCGACACCTCTGCGATCGCGGGCGCCACCACGGTGATCGTTCTCTGTACGGTGATCCCGAAGAGCTTGCCCGCCAACGCGATTCTGCTCCCGATTGCGAACTTCGCGGAGGAGGAAGGCACGTTCACCAACCTGCGCGGACGGGTGCAGCGTTTCCTGCAGGCGCGTCCGGCGCCTGGCCACGCCCGAGCCAGCTGGATGGTGCTGTCAGAACTCGCGGCAGCCGCCGGCAAGAAGGGCGGCTACGCGTCGGCCGAGGCGGTCTTCGCCGCGATGGCCGGCACCGAAGCCACGTTCGGCGGAATGAGCTATGACTCGCTCGGCCTCAAGGGCCAGGTGGCAGTGGCCGCCGGAGTGAACGCATGACGCACTCGATGTCGCTTCTCCTGCAGGTGGTCGACCCGCAGCTTCCGCCGACCGACGGCATGTTCGCGCTCGTCGGACTCATCAAGGTGGCAGTGGTCTTTGGCATCTACATGTTCTGCGTGGCGTACACGACGTTCCTCGAACGCCGCGTCGCCGGCTGGATCCAGGACCGCCACGGCCCGAATCGCGTGGGACCGCAAGGCATCTTCCAGGTGCTTGCCGACGGCATCAAGAACTTCATGAAAGAAGAGACGATGCCGGGCGGCGTGAACAAGGCGCTGTTCATTCTCGCCCCGGCCATCGCGTTTGTGCCGGCGATGCTCACGTGGGCCGTGATCCCGTTCGCGTCGCCGCTGCCCGTGCCGGGCGTTGGCCTGGTGGACATGGTGGTGGCCGACCTGCCGGTGGGCTTTCTCTTCACGCTCGCCATCAGTTCGCTCGGGGTGTACGGCATCACCATTGCCGGATGGTCGTCCAACAACAAATACGCGCTCCTCGGCGGCCTGCGCGCCTCGGCGCAGATGATCTCGTACGAGATTGGCATGGGAATGAGCACGGTCTGCGTGCTGCTTCTCGCCGGCAACGTGAACTTGAACCAGATCGTGCACCAGCAGGCGACGCAGAGCTGGAACGTGCTGCTGCTGACGATGGCGTTCTTCATCTTCGCCGTCGCCGGCCTCGCCGAGACCAACCGCGTGCCGTTCGACCTGCCGGAGGCGGAGTCGGAGCTGATTGCCGGTTATCACGCCGAGTACAGCTCCATGCGCTATTCGATGTTCCCGATCGCCGAATACGCGAACATCATCACGTCGAGCTCGCTGATGATCACGCTGTTCTTCGGCGGCTGGGACATTCCGTTCACGCAGTGGGACAACCTGCCGCCGTGGACGATCACCAAGACGCTGCTCACCATGGGGCTGTACGTGGCCAAGGTGATCTTCTTCGTCTTCTCGTTCATCTGGCTGCGCTGGACGCTGCCGCGCTTCCGCTACGACCAGCTGATGTCCATCGGGTGGAAGGTGTTGCTGCCGATGGCGCTCATCTATATCACGGTGGTGGCCAGTCTCATTCTCGGGCTCGACGCGGCCGGGCTGGCGCGGACGAGCATCGGCTTCCGCGGTGCGATGCTCGGCATGAACGTGCTCTTCGTGGTGCTCGTCTTCTGGGTGCTCGATCGCGGACGGATCGTCAGCCCGGCGTACTCGCGCATTGAGCGCGCGCGCATCGCGACGCTCCGCCAGGTGTCGGAGCGCAGCGATCTCGTCAGCGAGAAGGGGGCCTGATGGCCATTACAACGAGGGTCGTCGAGCGGCCCATCGAAGAAGCCAGTTACATGCGGGCTACCTTCAAGGGGCTTGCGTTGACGTTCAAGCACCTGGTGGATCCGCACAAGGTGACGGTGCAGTATCCCGAGGAGAAGTGGGACATCGGGCCGCGCTGGCGCGGGACGCATCGCATGCTGACCACCGAAGACGGCAAGGCCAAGTGCGTCGCGTGTGGTCTGTGTCCGACAGTGTGTCCGGCCAACTGCATCAAGCTGGTGCCCGGCGTGGACGAGCAAGGCAACCGGTACCCGGTGGTGTTCGACATCGACGAGTTCCGCTGCATCTTCTGCGGCTACTGCCAGGAAGTCTGCCCCGAAGAAGCCATCCACCTCGGGCGGCACTACGAAAACGCCGAGACGGATCGCAAGGACTTCATCTACGACCTCAAACGGCTGACGGCCCAGACGCACCCGGTGTGCGAGATGTGGGACCCGGCCGACCCCAGGGGCGAGTGATGCAACCCAATCAATTCCACTCGCTGGTCTATGAGTTCGCCTTCTATTTCTTCGGGCTCACGGCCATCGCGAGCGCCATCGCGTTCGTGACGCGCAAGAGCCCGGTGGCGGCGGCCATGTGGCTGGTGAACGTGATGTTCTGCCTCGCCGGCCTTTACGTGATGCTCGACGCGCAGTTCATCGCCACGATGCAGGTGCTCGTCTACACCGGTGCCATCATGGTGGTCTTCCTGTTCGTCATCATGCTCCTCAACCTCGGCCATCCGTCGGATCTGGCGGATGCCCGCGGCAAATGGGGCTACATCATGGCGCTGTTCGTCGGGCTCGCGCTGCTCGCCGAGGTGATGGTGCTGAACCGGTCGAACGCGATCGAGCGGTTGATTCCGCCCGATCTCGCCGCCAAGGCCGCCGCGGCGGCCGCGGCCCCGCTGGCCGGCGGCATCATCGGCCCTGTGGCGGCGCCGCTCTTCAAGGAGTACCTGCTGGCCTTCGAGCTGACGAGCGTGCTGCTGCTCGCCGCCATCGTCGGTGCCGTGGTGCTCGGCAAGCGGAGGACCAATGCTCGGTGAAGCGCTCGCCCTGTCGGCGGTGCTGTTTACGATCGGCGTCATCGGCGTGCTCACGCGCCGCAACGCCATCATCATCTTCATGTGCGTCGAGCTGATGCTCAACGCCGTGAACCTGTCGTTCGTCGCGCTCAGCAAGGTCTACGGCGCGACGGGCCAGGTGTTCGTGGTCTTCACCATGACCGTTGCCGCGGCTGAGGCCGCGGTGGGGCTGGCGATCATCATCGCGATCTTCCGCCATCAGCGGTCGGTCAACCTCCAGAACATCAACCTGCTCAAGGGATGATGAACCCGGCCTTGATTCCTGAGGGGGCACACCCGCTCGCGGCGACGATCGCGCGGCTGGTCTGGCTGCTCCCGCTGCTGCCGCTCGCGGGGTTCCTGATCAACGGAACCTTGGCGATGCTGGGCGCGGCAAAGGTGGGCCCCGCCGATCCGTCGGCAGGGCACGATCATGCGGGCGACGCGCACGGCCACGACGCGCACGGCCACGACGCGCACGGCCACGACAGCGCGCACGATGACCATCACGTGCCGGTGCGCCACAAGTTCGCGCCGATCGTGAGTCTCATCGGGCCGGGCGTGCTCGTTGCGGCGTTCGGGCTTGCCGTCGCGTGCTTCTTCGCCATGCGCGGCGTGTCGATGGAGCACCCATACATCGTCACGCTGTATCAATGGATGCCCGTCGGCGATTTGAACCTCAACGCCACGATGCTCCTTGATCCGCTGTCGATGGTGATGGTGCTCGTCATCACTGGCGTCGGTATGCTGATCCACGTGTTCAGCGTCGGCTACATGCAGGACGATCCGGGATACCCGCGCTACTTCGCGTATCTCAACCTGTTCGTCTTCTTCATGCTGATGCTTGTGCTCGGCGGCAGCTACCCGCTGCTCTTCGTCGGCTGGGAAGGCGTCGGGCTCTGCTCGTATTTGCTCATCGGCTTCTGGTTCTCAGAGAAGGCCAACGCCGACGCCGGCAAGAAGGCGTTCATCGTCAACCGCATCGGCGACTTCGGCTTTCTCGTGGCGATGTTCCTGATGTTCAGTAATCTCGGCACGCTCGATATTGGCGGCGTGGCGGCCAAGGCCGTGGAACTCCCGATGGGCGGCGCTGTCATCACGGCGATCGCGCTCTTCCTGTTCCTCGGCTGCACCGGCAAGAGCGCGCAGATTCCGCTCTACGTGTGGCTTCCCGATGCCATGGCCGGCCCGACGCCAGTCTCGGCGTTGATCCATGCGGCGACAATGGTCACCGCCGGCGTGTATCTCGTGGCGCGCAGCTCGGCCATCTTCTCGATGGCGCCGGTGGCGCAACTCACCGTGGCGCTCGTCGGCGGACTCACCGCGTTCTTTGCGGCGACCATCGGCCTGAAGCAATGGGATATCAAGAAGGTGCTGGCGTATTCCACGGTGTCGCAGCTCGGCTACATGTTCGTGGGCGTTGGCGTCGGGGCGTACACGGCGGGTGTCTTCCACCTCGTGACGCACGCCTTCTTCAAGGCACTGCTGTTCCTCGGGTCGGGCTCGGTGATCTTCGTGATGCACGCGGCGTATCACCACACGCACAACCACGATGATGCGCAGGACATGCGCAACATGGGCGGCCTCAAGCAGTACATGCCCGTGACGTTCTACCTGATGTGGACGGCGACGCTGGCCATCGCCGGCATCCCGCTCTTCTCGGGCTTCTTCTCGAAGGACGAAATCCTCGGGTCGGTCTTCGCGCGCGTGAGCCATTCCACGCTCGCCGAGTCGTCGCTGCTCGGGATTCCGGGCGGCACGGTGTTGCTCGTCGTGTACGGCCTCGGCCTCGCGTCGGCGCTGATGACGGCGATCTACATGACGCGGATGATGCTCTACACGTTCCACGGTCCCAACCGAACCGGCGAGGCCGAGCGTGCGCACTTGAAGGAGGCACCGTGGATCATGACGGGGCCGCTGGTGGTACTGGCCGTGCTCGCGGCCTTTGGCGGCTGGCTGAACGTCCCGGAGCTTCTCAGCGCCATCGGCCCCGTGGGCAGCCTCGAGCACTGGCTTGAGCCCGTGGTTGGTGCGGCAACGCTCCGGACGACGCTGGGCGCCGCGCCGGAGATGGCGCACCAGACGGAACTGCTTTTGGTGGGAACGGCCATTGCCATCGCGATGGCGGGCATCGCGTTCGCCGTCATTCGCCTGAAGCCCGCGGCGCTCGTGCCGAAGAAGGACTATCCCGCGGCCGAGGGCATCGATCGCGTGCTCGAGAACAAGTACTTCGTGGACGAGGGCTACGACGCGGCCTTCGTGCGGCCCACGGTTGGCGTGTCGCGCGCGGTGCTGTGGAAGGGCGTCGACGCCGGCATTATCGACGGCCTGTTCGTCAACGGCAGCGCGCTGCTCATGCGTGCGTTCGGTTGGATGGGATCCCAGCTGCAGACGGGCCAGCTCGGCACGTACGCGTGGGTCCTGCTGATCGGCGCCATCACCATCCTCGGCGCCTTCACCCTTCGGTAACCCATGACCGCGTTCCTGTCGTCGATCAATTACAACGCCTGGATCCTGCCGGTCCTGCTGCTGCTGCCGCTGTTTGGCGCGCTCGGGATCTGGGCGCACGCGCTCGTGTCGGCCAAGGATCCGGCCGAAAAGCGTTGGCGCGAAGTGAGGCTCCTGGCCTTCTGGTTCTTCCTCATCGAGGCCATCCTCTCGCTCGGACTCTGGTGGTCCATCGACCCGGCGAATCCGGCGTGGCAGGCGATGGTGGACCTGCCGTGGATTCCGCAGTGGGGCGTGCGGTTCACCGTCGGTCTCGACGGCATCGCGCTGACGCTCGTGCTGCTGACGACCCTGATGATGCCCCTCGCAGTGCTGGGAAGCTGGACGAGCATTCGCACCAAGCCGCACGCGTATTACGTCATGCTGCTGCTGCTCACCATCGGCATGCTCGGCGTCTTCCTGTCGCTCGATCTCGTGCTCTTCTACGTGATGTGGGAGATCATGCTGGTGCCGATGTACATGATCATCGGCGTCTGGGGCGGGGAACGGCGGCTCTACGCGGCGATCAAGTTCTTCATCTACACGATGATCGGCTCGCTGCTGATGCTGGTGGCGATTCTGTATCTCGGCTACGTGTCGTCGAAGGTGGCGGGCTCACCGACGTTCAGCTACGACTTCATCATCAACAACGTGGCGTTGCGGCCGGAGACATCGCTGTGGCTGTTTGGCGCGTTCGCGCTGGCGTTCGCAGTCAAGGTGCCGATGTTCCCGTTCCACACGTGGCTGCCCGACGCGCACGTGGAGGCGCCGACCGCCGGCTCCGTGATCCTGGCCGCGATCATGCTGAAGATGGGGACGTTTGGCTTCATCCGCTTCGCGTTGCCGCTCTTCCCCTCGGCCGTCATGAACCCGGCGGTGCGCGGTTTCGTGGTCGCGCTGGCCGTCATCGGCATCATCTACGGCTCGCTCGTGGCGCTGGTGCAGCCTGATTTCAAGAAGCTCGTGGCATACTCGTCCGTGAGCCACCTCGGCTTCGTGATGCTCGGCATCTTCGCGATGAACGTCGAATCGATGCAGGGTGCGTTGATGGTGAACATCAACCACGGCGTCAGCACGGGCGCACTGTTCCTTCTCGTCGGCATGATCTACGAGCGGCGCCACACGCGCATGATCGAAGACTACGGCGGCATTGCCAAGGTGGTGCCGATCTTTGCCACCATCCTGACCATCGTGTCGCTGAGCAGCATCGGCGTCCCTGGGACCAACGGATTCATCGGCGAGTTCCTGGTGCTGGTGGGGTCGTACAAGACCCAGCCGGTGGCGTCGGTGATCTCGGCGACGGCCGTCATCTTCGCGGCCGCGTATCTGCTCTGGGCGCTGCAGCGCATCATCTACAATCCGCTGACGAAGCCCGAGAACGCGGCCATCAAGGATCTCAACTGGCGCGAAATCGGCCTGCTGACGCCGCTGCTTATCGCCATCCTCTGGCTCGGCGTCTATCCCAAGCCGCTCCTCGACAAGACGGAGCCCGCGGCGCGTCGCCTCGTGGAGTACGTCCACGCGACGGCCGCCGGCGTCAACAACTCTGCTCTCAACCGGTCGCGATAAATGATCTTCGATCTCGCGCATCCGTCGCAGCTCATGCAGGCGTTCGGCCCCGATCTGCTGCTCATGGCCGGGGCGATGGTCCTGATGCTGTGGGCCGCGTGGCGGCCGGAATCCAACGAGCACCAGCGCGCGGTGGGCATGGCGTCGCTGGTTCTCATCGCTGCGACCATGGCGCTTTGCTTCTGGTACTCGATGCGGGGACTCTCGTCCACGCAGGGCATCATTGCCGTCGACAACTTCCGCTGGGCCGTTGACATCATTTGCCTGCTCGGCGCCGCCGGCGCCATTGCGCTCGGGATGGAGTACAACGCCCGCGAGCACATCCTCCCCGCGGAATCTCACGTGCTGGTCCTGTTCGCCACGTCGGGCATGATGGTGCTGGCGGCGGCACGCGACCTAATGATCGTCTTCCTCGGCATCGAGCTCATGTCGGTGGCGATTTATGTGCTCGCCGGGCTGAACCGCCGCAGCGCGAAGTCCGCCGAAGGGTCGCTGAAGTACTTCCTGCTTGGCGCGTTCGCCACTGGCTTCCTGCTGTATGGCATCGCACTCGTGTACGGCGCCACCGGCTCCACGAGCCTCGTGGAGATTAGCCGCCGCACGGCAGGTCAGGCGCTGCTGCTGAATCCGATGATGCTCGTCGGCACCGGCCTGTTGGTGATCGGCTTCGGCTTCAAGATTGCCGCCGCGCCGTTCCATATGTGGGCGCCGGACGTGTACGAGGGCGCACCGACGCCCATCACCGCGTTCATGGCGACGGCGGTGAAGGCGGCCGCGTTCGCCACGTTCCTGCGGGTCTGGGTCGAAGCGATGCCCGGCATGGGTGCGGCGTGGCTCGGACCCATCTGGTGGCTGGCCGTGGCCGCCATGTTCATTGGCAACGTGGTGGCGCTGTCGCAGCGCAACCTCAAACGGCTGCTCGCGTACTCCTCCATTGCGCACTCCGGCTATCTCCTCGTGGCGGTGGCCGAGGGGACGACGCGCGGCGCGACGGCGTTCCTGTTCTATCTCGTCGCGTACACGCTGGCGTCGTTCGGCGCCTTTGCCGTCGTCATCATGGTCGGGCGCGAAGGTGATGCCAACAACGACCTTGTGGATTACGAAGGACTCTGGCATGTGAGGCCTGCCCTCGCGCTCGCGATGGGCGTGTTCATGCTGTCGCTCATGGGCTTCCCGGTGTTCGGCGGCGTCGGGTTCTTCGGCAAGTGGTATCTGCTGACCGCCGCCATCAACGCACCGCGCCCGCTGATCGTGCTCGCCGTGGTCCTGGTCATGACGTCAGTGGTGTCGGCAGGCTACTACTTGAACGTGATTCGGCTGATGTTCATGAAGGCGCGTCCGGACGGTGCTCCCGTGCCGGAGCGGGCAGGCGGCCTGACGCGCAGCGTGGTGTTCATTGCGGCCGCGGCCGTGTTGATCCTCGGGATCGTTCCCGGCCGGCTGATCAACTGGAGCCGCGACAGTGTGCCTCGAACGCAGCAAATGGAGGCGGCGGCCGCAAACGCCGTGCACTGAGAGTCCTGGACGCCTCGCCACCGCGAGGCGTTCGTGTCTCCGGTTGGGTAAGTTTCCGTATCCTATCGTCCCATTCGACCAATGATCAACCCAGGCATCTTCCGGCAGTATGACATTCGGGGCGTCGTCGGCGACGACCTCACGACCGAGGCCGCTGAGGGCATCGGCCGCGGATACGCGACGCTGCTCGCGGAGCGCGGCATTCACGGCGCCGTGGCCATTGGGCGCGACAACCGCCACAGCGGCGGCGCGCTGCGCGATGCGCTCGTCAAAGGGCTCACCGAGTGCGGCTGCGACGTCGTGGACATCGGCATTGCCCCGACGCCCGTGCTCTACTGGAGCCTGCATCACTGCGGCGTTGTCGGCGGCATCCAGGTGACCGGCTCGCACAACCCGCCTGAATTCAATGGATTCAAGCTGAGTGTTGGCGCGACGTCGCTCCATGGTGATGGCATTCAGCATCTCTACGGCCTCATCGCGCAAAGCGGGAACGCCGCCAAGACGGGCAGTGTGCGGACCGTGCAGGTGCTCGACGACTATGTGAAGGACATCGCGGCGCGCATCGGCCCGATCAAGCGCCCCATCAAGGTCGTGGTCGACTGCGGCAACGGCGTCGGAGCGCTCACCGCGCCCCAGGTGTGCAACGCGCTTGGCGTGGAGACGACGCTGCTGTTCGCCGAGAGCGATGGCACATTCCCCAACCATCACCCCGACCCAACGGTTGTCGCGAATCTCCAGGACCTCATCGCCGCCGTGAAGCGCACGGGATCCGAGCTCGGCATCGGGTTTGACGGCGACGCCGATCGCATCGGCATCGTGGACGGCAATGGCACCATCATTTGGGGCGACTACCTGCTGCTGCTGTACGCGCGCGATGTGCTTGCTCGCACCGGCACGGGGCAGTCGATCATCTTCGACGTGAAATGTTCGCAGGCGCTCCCCGACGCGATCCGCGGCGCCGGCGGCGTGCCGCTGATGTGGAAGACGGGGCACTCGCTCATCAAGGAGAAGATGAAGGAGCTTCACGCCCCGCTCGCGGGCGAGATGTCCGGGCACATGTTCTTCACCGAAGGCTTCTACGGCCACGACGACGCGATCTACGCGGCGGCTCGGTTGCTGCGCATTCTCGGCGACAGCGGCAAGCGCGTGGATGAACTGCTCGCCGACGTCCCGCGTTTTGTGAGCACGCCCGAACTGCGCATCGACTGCCCCGATGACCGGAAGTTCGAGATCGTCAGGGCCGCACAGCAGCACTTTGCGAAGACGCGCGAAGTCATCGACGTGGACGGCGCGCGCATTCTGTACGGCGACGGGTGGGGCCTCATTCGCGCGTCCAACACGCAGCCCATCCTCGTCTGCCGCTTCGAGGCGCGCACCGACGCTCGGCTCGGCGAGATTCGCGGCGAGGTGGAAGGATGGCTCAAGACACAGGGCATCGGCGCGTAGCATGACGGCGCGACGCGGCCTCGCGCTTGCCGGCGCGGCGCTCGCGCTGGCGCTCATCGCGGGGCGCGTGCTCGCGCACGCCTACGCCGAGTGGGCGTGGTTCGGCGCGCTGGGGGCCGGGTCGGTGTGGACCGTGCGGTTCGTCGCGCTGACCACGCTGCGCACCGGACTCTTCGCCGCGTCGTTTGTCTTTGCATTCGTCAACCTGTTCGTGATGCGGAGTTCCATTGTTTCGCTCGTCCTGCCGCGCCGCGTCGCGAACCTCGAGATTGGCGAAGCGATTTCGAGCCGCCAGCTTACGGGCACGGCCGCGCTGCTGAGCACGGTGATTGCCGCCATCGTCGCGCTGCCGCAGCGCGATTGGGTGGCGTTGGTGCGCGCGCAGTGGGCCACCACACTCGGAGAAAGCGACCCGTATCTCAATCGCGACATCGCGTTCTGGACCGGGTGGCTGCCGTTCGAGCGCACGATGCACGAATGGGCGGTCACGCTGGCTGTTGTCGTGGGCGCCACGGTAGTGACGCTCTATGCACTGACGCCATCGATGCACGTGCAGCGTGGACGGCTGCACGTCTCCACCTGGGTGCGACGGCACTTCGCGCTCTACTCGGCGTTTCTGCTGGTGCTGGTCGCCTGGGGCTACCGCCTCGACTCGTTCGATCTGCTGATCCACGGCAGCGGCCTGCGTGAAGCGTTCGTCGCGTTCGATCATCGCGTGCTGTATCCGTACTACATCGCGCTCGGCATCGGCACGGCGGCCGTTGGCGTGCTGGTCGCGTGGACCGGATGGATGGGGTACCAGCGCGCCACGCTCGGCGCGCTGCTCATCGTGCTGGTTGCCGGACCGCTCGGCCGGCTCGGACTTCCGCTGCTCGACCGACGCGCCGCGACGGAGCGCGAGCGTTCGTCGCTCGATCGTCCGTATCTGCACGCGCGGGCACTCTACACGCGCCGCGCGTTCCGTGTCGACGACATCATCCTCGGCGCGGGAGCCGACAGCCTGCGCGTTCCGCAGGAGGCGCTGTCGCGCCGCGTCAGCGGATGGGATCCCGCCGCACTCGCACTCTCGGTGGGCGACGAACCCGGGCTCACGCCCACGATGGGCGCCGGCGCGTGGCGCATCGCGGGCGGCGATTCACTGCGTGCGGTCGTCGTCTATGGCGGCGGCGCAGCCGAAACGTCGCGACGACCGCTCGTTGTCCAGGAGGCCGACCCCGCGGATGCCGACGAGCGCGGCGCGCCATGGCCGTCCGGTTCGCCGACCATGGTGACGCTGCCACCGCTGACCGTCGGACTCGACGTGGCACCCGTGGCGGTGGTGAGCGATACGCTCGGCCGCCTCGCCGCGCCGCCGTTCAGCGCGGGCTGGCGTCGCATCGCGCTGGCGTGGGGCGTGCGCAACCTGCGACTGGCGTTCAGTGATGCGGATCCGCCGCGCGCACGTTTGCTTGTCCGCCGCGACGTGCGTGAGCGCGTGCAGGCCGTGCTGCCGTTCTTCACGGCAGGCACCACGCCGCAGGCGCTCGTTGTACACGATTCGTTGTGGTGGTGCGTGGAGTTGTTCAATGCGAGCGTTGACTATCCGCTGACCGAACCGGTGTTGCTGGCCGGCGCGCAGCAGCGCATGGCCGTGCCGGCCGGCATCGCCCTCGTGAATGCGCACAGCGGCCGGCTGCAAGTGGTACTGCCGGAACACCCCGACAAGATGACGCGCTGGTGGCGCGATCATCTTCCGGCGCTCTTCGTCGCGCGCCGCGCGCTCGACGACGACGTACTCATGGCGCTGCCAGCGCCCGTCGACCGCGCCGTGGTGCAGGGCAATGCGCTCGGCCGGACGGGCTTCCGCAACGACACGCTGTCGGCGCGTCCGCTCTTTCATGCCGACGACGCCGATGCCGACTTGCTGCCGGGCGCCCCGACGCCGTTCGTCAGCGAGGCCGACGGCCATCCGTTGGCGTGGGGTGTGCCGGCCGTCGATGGCATGGATCGGGTGCGCGGCGTCTTTGTGGCGGTTGGCGGCCGGGAGCCGCGCATCGCGCTCGTGGAGCAGCCCGATTCGCTGCGGTGGACTGCGCTGCTCGATCACCTGCAGCGCGCCGCCGACTCCGCGCACATCAGCCGCACGCGCCGTCATCCGCGGCGCGGCCGCGTGCAGGTGGTGCCAACGACGGCGGGTCCGCTCGTCGTGCAGGCGTTCTATGAATGGCTCCCGGATCGCGCGCCGTCCCAAGCCGGCGTGGCGATGATCGCCGCGGGCGCGCGGCACGCCGGCGCCACGCTGGCGGTCGTGCTCGGAGGCATTGGCCATGAGGCGCGCGCTGATGCCGGTTTGCGCACTCGCCTTGCACGATTGTACGCCGCGCTGCAGGAGGCCCGCCGCCGCGGCGATTGGGTGGCCTTTGGGCGCGCGATGGATGGGCTCGGCCGGCTGATCGAAGGTCGCGCCCCAGGTCCGGTGCCGTGAGGCGCGTGCGTTGTTCGTGACCCACCGGGCTGCGTGCTTCTCAGAAAACCCTACGCGCCGTAAGGGCTCTCGGACCTCCCGATAGCAGACGCACAACGGTAATTTCCAGAGGCTGTCATTGACCGGCGCCGCTCGGCGCCGTGAACATCTCCCTCGGAGTTCCCGTGAACATCCACGAATATCAGGCGAAGGAGATCCTCCGCGGATTCGGCGTGCCGATTCCTGCCGGCAAGATCGCCACGACGCCTGTTGAAGCTGAAGCCATCGCGAAGGAGCTGGGCGTCGCGGTGATGGTGAAGGCGCAGGTGCACGCCGGCGGCCGCGGCAAGGCGGGCGGCGTGAAGTTCTGCAAGAATCCGGCGGAAGCGAAGGAGAAGGCCACCGCGATTCTCGGTATGCAGATCAAAGGGCTGACGGTCGAGAAAGTGCTCGTTACGGTCGCCGCCGACATCGGCAGCGAAGCGTACGTCGGCATCATCGTCGATCGCCAGCGCAAGAAGCCGGTGTTCATGGTGTCGGCCGCCGGTGGCATCGACATCGAGCAGGTCGCGGCCCAGACGCCTGAGAAGATCCTCTATCTCCCCGTGGACACGCGCTACGGGCTGCGCGGATTCGAAGCCATGCGCATGGGGTTCTTCCTCTACAGCGACGTCAAGTTGGCCAAGCAGGCGGCCAAGATCATGCAGCAGCTCTACGCGGCGTTCATGGCGAGCGGCTGCTCGCTGGCGGAGATCAACCCGCTCGTTGCCACGCCCACCGGTGAATTGATCGCGGTGGACGGCAAGATGGTCGTTGACGACAACGAACTCGACCGCCACGCCGACATCGAGGCGTTGCGCGACGTGTCATCGGAGGCGCCATCCGAAGTGGACGCCCGCAACTGCAACCTCACGTTCATCAAGCTCGACGGAAACGTGGGCTGCGTGGTGAACGGCGCCGGCCTCGCGATGGCCACCATGGACCTCGTGAAGTACTACGGCGGCGAGCCGGCGAACTTCCTCGACATCGGCGGGTCGTCGAATCCGGAGAAGGTGGTGAACGCGCTGCGTATCATCACCGCGGATCCGAACGTGAAGTGCATTCTGTTCAACATTTTCGGCGGTATCACGCGCACCGATGACGTGGCCAACGGCATCGTCACGGCCACCAAGGCGAATCCGCTGAAGGTGCCGATCGTGATCCGTCTTACCGGCACCAACGAAGAGATCGCCATGAAGATCCTCACCGAGAACGGCTTCTCGGCGTCGGCCGACATGGATGAAGCCGTCGTGAAGGCTGTTGCGATGGCGAAGGGAGGACAGGCCGCGTGAGCATCTTCATCAATAAGGACACCAAGCTGGTGGTGCAGGGGATCACGGGCCGCGACGGCTCGTTCCACACCAAGCAGGCCATGGAGTACGGCACCAACGTCGTCGCCGGCGTCACGCCCGGGAAGGGCGGCCAGATGTTCGAAGGCACGGTGCCGATCTTCAACAACGTGTACGACGCGGTCGCCAAGACGGGTGCCAACACGTCGGTCATCTACGTGCCGCCGATGGGCGCGGCCGACGCCATCATGGAAGCGGTCGACGCCGGCTGCGCCACCGTGGTCTGCATCACGGAAGGCGTGCCGGTGCTCGACATGACTCGCGTGTATCCCTTCGTCAAGGAAAAGGGCGCGCGCCTCATCGGCCCCAACTGCCCGGGCGTGATTTCTCCGGGGCAGGCAAAGGTCGGCATCATCCCGGGGCGTATCTGCATTCCGGGCAATGTCGGCGTGGTCAGCCGGTCCGGCACGCTCACCTATGAAGTCGTCTATCAGCTCACGCGCGCCGGCATCGGCCAGACCACGTGCGTTGGCATCGGTGGCGATCCGATCAACGGCACCAACTTCATCGATTGCCTCGACGCGTTCGAGAAGGACCCGAACACGCACGCGGTCGCCATGATGGGCGAGATTGGCGGCACCGACGAGCAGGAAGCGGCCGACTTCGTCAAGAACAAGATGACCAAGCCCGTCGTCGGCTTCATCGCGGGTCAGACCGCGCCGCCGGGACGCCGTATGGGACACGCCGGCGCCATCATCTCGGGTTCGGCAGGCACGGCCGCCGAGAAGATCGAGGCCTTCAAGGCCGCGGGCATCGGCGTTGCCGTCCGCCCGATGGACTTTGTGGAACTCATCAAGGCAAAGCTGAAGTAGTCCGTACTGCCGCTCAAGAAGGCCGAAGGACGCGAAGGAATGCGAAGGGACTGGCCGATCGGCCCCCTTCGCGGCCCTTCGCGCCCTTCTATCTTTGTGGTGGCACTTTCCAACTGAACTGAGGACCAACCTGATCATGGCCGGCAACCGCACCCTCGCGATCATCAAGCCCGACGCTTTTGGCTCGGGGAAGGCAGGCAAGATCATCGCGCATCTCGAGGCCCAGGGCTTTTCCGTCATCTGCGCCCGCGTCATTCATATGAGCACGGCCGAGGCCGGCGCCTTCTACGAAGTGCACAAGGGGCGCCCGTTCTATGGCGAACTGGTGGAGTTCATGAGTTCCGGCCCGTGCATGCCCATGGTGCTGCAAAAGGCCGACGCGGTGGCGGCGTATCGCGCTGCCATCGGCGCCACCGACCCCGCTGAAGCGGCCGACGGAACGGTCCGCAAACTGTACGCCGAGTCGAAGGGGCGCAACGCGGTGCACGGGTCGGATTCCGATGAGAACGCGCGCCACGAGGGGATGTTCTTCTTCGGCGCCGCGGCACTGATCTGAGTCCGAGCGAGAAAAGCCCTAAGTCTAGGTCATTCCAGAACTTGACCCTAGGTCTCACCCCGAGTACCTTACTTGGCTATGCTGTCGTTTGACATTCGGTCGCTGGAACATGAGGCAGCCACGGTAGATGCCGTGTTGCCTGCCAATGATGGCGTCTGGATTGACGAGGACATTCTCCGTCCGTTGGGCGAAGGCATCCGGGTAACCGGGCGCCTCTCGGCCGCCGGGTCGGGGCGGTACTACTTCAGTGGGCATCTCTCGGGTGCCACGCATCAGGAGTGCCGGCGTTGTCTCGCCCCGGCGCAGGCCGCGGTGAACGCCGAAATGCATGTGCTGTACGCCGAATCTGGCGGTGAGGATGATGACGACCCGGATGTGTTCCCTGTGGGGGGCGCCAAGGGCGATGTCATCGACCTGACCGCCGCTGTACGAGAGCAGTGGCTGCTGGAAGTTCCACCATTTCTGCTGTGCCGCCCGGACTGCAAGGGCCTATGCCTGAAATGTGGAGCCGATCTCAATGCCGGAGCGTGCAGCTGCGCGCCGGACGCCGATCCCCGATGGGATGCGCTGCGGAAGGTCCGCGGCTCGCCCGAATAACTTGACCCTGTCACGAGACGACGATGGCCGTCCCGAAGAGAAAAACTTCCAAGCGTAAGAAGCGGGCCCGCAACACGCACAAAAAGGCCCCGGCGATCAACATCCAGGCCTGCCCGAAGTGCGGCGCCCAGAAGCGGCCGCATCGCGTCTGCGCTGAGTGCGGCTTCTACGCCGGCGAGCAGCGGGTCAAGACGAAGGAAAGCTGACGTTGGCGCGCATCGCGTTGGACGCCATGGGGGGCGATCATGCCCCCACGGCGACGATTGCCGGCGCACTGCTCGCCCTTCAGGAACTCCCTCCCGAGCACGTCATTCAGCTGGTCGGCCGCACGGATGCCATCCGCGCGGAACTTGACGCGCAGCTGGCGGCGGCGTTGCCGGCTGTCCGTGAGCAAGCGGGCCGCCTGACCATCGTCGAGGCCGCCGAAGTGATCGAGATGACCGACAAGCCGTCGGTCGCGATCCGCGGCAAGCCCAACAGCTCGATGGCCGTGGGACTGCGCCTGCAAGTGGACGGTCAGTCTGACGCATTCGTCAGCGCGGGCAATACCGGCGCGCAGATGGCGGCCTCCACGTTCATCCTGCGCCTGCACGACGGCCTCACGCGTCCCGCCATCGGCACGCTGTTTCCCAGCGCACGCGTCCCGGTGGTTGTGCTCGACAGTGGCGCCAACGTCGATTGCTCCGCCAGCGAGCTCGTGCAATTCGCGCGACTAGGTGCGGTGTACGCCGAGGATGTGCTCGGGCGCCCGAACCCCGCCATCGCGATGCTGTCAGTGGGTGAAGAGCCGGAGAAGGGCAACGCCGCCGTCAAAGAGGCGCATCGCGAATTGGCGTCAGGCTCAGGCCTCAACTTCATTGGCAACGTCGAAGGGCGTGACCTACCGATGGGGATGTGCGACCGCGGTCCGGTAGACGTCGTGGTCTGCGATGGCTTCGTCGGCAACGTGCTGCTGAAGTTCTATGAAGCGGTGCCCAAGCTGATCGTCGGCCTGCTCGTCAAGGGCGGCGTCGCCAAGGAACAGATCGGCGCGGCCTTCACTGGCCTCGATTACGCGGCGCACGGCGGCGCACCGCTGCTCGGCGTGAAAGGCGTCTCCATCATCTGTCACGGCAAGTCGTCGCCCGAGGCCATCAAGAACGGCATTCTCGTGGGGCTGCGCGCCTCGCAGTCGCGCATGAGCGACCACATTGGCCAGCGCCTCGCAGCCGGCATCCAGGGAACCCCCGCATGAAGCGTCCGATCGCGATGATTGCCGGCACAGGTCACGCCGTGCCGAAGAAGGTCCTGACGAACAACGACTTCGCCGCGCTCGGCATCGACACGAACGACGAGTGGATCACGGATCGCACGGGCATCAAGCAGCGTTATATCGCCGGTGAGGGCGAATCGCTGACGTCGCTTTCGGCCGACGCCGCGCGCATCGCGATGAAGGCGGCCGGGGTCACGGCCCCGGAACTCGACATCATCGTGCTCGGCACGGCATCGCCCGACCGGCTGTTGCCAGCCACCGCAGTCGAGGTGCAGGCGGCCCTCGGCGCCACGCGCGCCGCCGCGTTCGACATTTCGGCGGCGTGCAGCGGCTGGGTCTATGGCATGCAGATCGCCGAAGGGCTGATGACACTCGGCAGCGCGGAGACGGTGCTCGTGATTGGATCGGAGACGCTCTCGCGCATCGTGAACTGGAAGGACCGCAATACGTGCGTGCTCTTCGGCGACGGCGCCGGCGCCACGGTGGTGAAGCGCTCGACGAAGGGGCGCGGCATTCTCTCGGCGTTCATGCGCAGCGACGGCACGCTCGCCGACCTGCTGCATCGCCCCGCGGGCGGATCGCTGCGCCCCGTGACGCCCGAGGTGATTGCCGAAGGCAGCAACTGCATCACGATGGCGGGACGCGAGGTCTTCAAGAACGCCGTCCGCTCGATGGCCGAAGCGTGCGACCGCGCGCTCGACGGCGCCAAGCTGGCGTCGAGCGACATTGACCTGCTGATCCCGCATCAGGCCAACATCCGCATCATCGAAGCGACGGCCAAGCACGCCGGCATGCCGATGGAGAAGGTGTACGTGAACGTGGACCGCTACGGCAACACGTCGGCGGCGTCCATTCCGATCGCGCTCGACGAAGCGCTGCGTTCGGGACGCATCAAGGAAGGGATGACGGTGATGTTCGTCGCCTTTGGCGCGGGCTTCACGTGGGGCAGCCTGGTGGTGCGCTTCTGAGTTGAACGCGGCCCCGCGGACCGTGCTGGTTCGCTGGGCCCCTGCCTGGTGTTCATGCAACTACTCCTCCTGTTTCCCGGCCAGGGCTCACAAAAGCCCGGCATGGCCAAGGATCTTGCCGAGCATTTTCCCGCGGCGCGCGCGGTGTTCGCCGAGGCGGATGCCGCGCTCGGCACGTCGCTGTCGTCGCTGTGCTTCGACGGCCCGGCCGACGAGCTGACGCGCACGCACAACGCGCAGCCGGCGTTGCTTGCCCACGGCGCGGCGGTGTGGGCTGTGGTGAAGGACACGGCCGCGCCGCACGTGGCGGCGGCGGCCGGCCACTCGCTGGGTGAGTTCTCGGCGTATCACGCCGCGGGATCGCTCTCGCTGACCGACGCGGTGCGTCTCGTGCGGAGGCGCGGCGAACTCATGTACGAGACCGGCGTGGCGCGTCCGGGTGCGATGGCCGCCATTCTCGGCGACCTGCAGCGGCCGATCGACGAGGTCTGCGCGGAGGCCAGCGCCGAGGGCGTCGTCGTGCCGGCGAACTACAATGCCATCGAGCAAGTGGTGATTTCGGGTGAGGTGGCGGGCGTCGAGCGGGGGATGGAGCTGGCGAAGGCCGCCGGCGCCAAGCGCGCAATTCGGCTGCAGGTGAGCGGGGCTTTTCATTCGCCGCTGATGCGGCCCGCCGAATCGGGGCTGGGCCAAGCCTTGGCGCACGCGGCGTGGCGCGCGCCAAGTTGGCCCGTGTATTCCAATGTGACGGCGGGCCCCGTGACGGACGCGACGACGGCGAATGACGTGTTGCTGCGCCAGCTCACATCGCCCGTGCGATGGGTGGCGGTCATTCACGCGATGGCGTCGGCCTACCCCGACGGCACGTTTGTCGAGATGGGGCCGGGCAACGTGCTCACTGGCCTCCTCAAGCGTCTCGCCCCCAAGCACGCCGCCAAGACCTGCGGCACGCTGGCGGAAGTCGAAGCACTCTTGTCGGCGCTGTCTCCCCCGTGATGCGGTGCGCGGCGCGCTCCGTCACCGCGGTGCATCCGGGTGCGGGACGGGCCGCCGCCGCACTCGGAGCTGGATCGTACGTACTGTGCTTGCTGTCCTTCTTCTAGAACGAGGCCCCTGATCATGATCACTCTCACCGGAAAGACCGCGCTGGTGACCGGCGCCGCGCGAGGCATTGGACGCTCGATTGCCGAAACGCTGGTCGCGTGCGGCGCGCGCGTGGCCATTGCGGACCTCGATTTGGCCGCCGCCGAGAAAACGGCTGCGGAGATCGGCAACGCGCGCGGCTTTGCCTGCGACGTCTCTGATCCCGCCGCCGTCACCGCGCTCATCGAGACCGTCGAGACTGAGTTTGGTTCGCTCGACATCCTCGTCAACAACGCGGGCATCACGAAGGACAACCTGATGGCGCGCATGAAGGACGAGGATTGGGACGCGGTGATGAACGTGAATCTGCGCTCGGCGTTCGTCGCGACGCGTGCCGTGCAGCGCGGCATGGGAAAGCGGCGTTTCGGGCGCATCATCAACATCGCGAGCGTCGTCGGCATCATGGGCAACAAGGGGCAGGCCAACTATTCCGCGTCCAAGGCGGGGCTCATTGGCCTCACGAAGACCGCGGCCAAGGAGCTGGCTTCGCGCAACATTCTCGTGAACGCCATCGCCCCCGGGTTTATCCAGACGGCGATGACCGAGAAGCTGCCGGAAGAGGCCAAAACCGCCCTCGCGGCGCAGATCCCGCTGGGGCGCCTCGGCGGGCCCAAGGACATTGCCAACGCGGTGGCCTTTTTGGCCTCCGATTTGGCCGATTACATCACCGGCCAGGTCTTGGTGGTAGATGGCGGAATGGTGATGTAGCGGAACGCGACAACGACTATATTAACAAGTCTCCCTTCCACTCCAACGTTACTGAGGATCCAGGGTATGGCCGACCACGGCAACAAGGTGAAGGACATCATCGAGAAGGAACTGGGCGTCGAGCGCGAGAAGCTGACGGCGGAAGCGAGCTTCATCGAGGACCTGGGTGCCGACAGCCTCGACATCGTCGAACTGGTGATGGAGTTCGAGAAGGAATTCAACATCGACATCCCGGACGAGGATGCCGAGAAGCTGCGCACGGTCGGCGACGCCATTGCGTATCTGAACCAGAAGATCGGCTGATCCGATGAAGCGCCGGGTCGTCGTCACCGGTCTCGGATGCGTTACCCCCGTCGGTCTTGACGTGGGATCGTCTTGGCAGGCGCTCCTCGACGGCAAGTCGGGAGGCGCCGCCATTACGCACTTCGACGCCGCGCACCACAAGGTGCGGTTCGCGTGCGAGGTGAAGGGTTACGATCCGGCGCTGTACATGGACCGCAAGGAGATCAAGCGGTCCGATTTCTACACGCAGTACGCCATGGGCGCGGCCGTGCAGGCCATGGCCGATGCGGGGCTGTCGGGCGGACAGGGCTATGACCCGCTGCGCACGGGCGTCGTCATCGGCAGCGGCATTGGCGGCATCAACACGTTTGAGGAGCAGCATAAGGTGCTGCTGGCGTCGGGGCCGGGGCGCATCTCCCCGTTCTTCATCCCGATGTTCATCAGCGACATTGCGTCGGGCGTCGTCTCGATGCGCTTTGGCGCCAAGGGGCCGAACTTCAGCACCGTGTCGGCCTGCGCGTCGTCTGGTCACGCGATCGGCATGTCGTTCCGCGCCATTCAGTACGGCGACGCAGACGTCATGATCACGGGTGGAGCCGAGGCGTCGGTGACGCCAATGTCGATGGCGGGCTTTGCGAACATGCAGGCGCTTTCCACGCGCAACGAGGAGCCGGCGCGCGCGTCGCGGCCGTTCGACGTCACGCGCGACGGGTTCGTGCTCGGCGAGGGCAGCGGTGTCGTGATTCTCGAGGAGTTGGAGCACGCCCGCCGCCGCGGTGCGCGCATTTACGGCGAGTTGGCCGGCTTCGGGATGACCGGAGACGCGTACCACCTCACCGGACAGCCCGAAAATCACGAGGGCCTGCAGCGCGCGATGCGCGGTGCGCTCAATGATGCCGGCCTTTCGGTGGCGGAGCTGCACTACGTCAATGCGCACGGCACGTCGACGCCGCTGAATGACTCCAACGAGATCCGCGCCATCAAGGCGGTCTTCGGCTCGCACGCGTCGGCGGTCAACGTGAGCTCCACCAAGTCGAGTACCGGGCACATGCTGGGCGCGGCAGCCGCGGTGGAGACCATTTTCACGACGCTGGCCATTCACCACGGCATTGTCCCGCCGACCATCAACCTGCAGTCGCCCGACCCTGAGTGCGACCTCGACTGCACGGCGAACGTGCCGGTGAAGCGCACGGTGAGCGCCGCGCTCAACAACTCATCCGGTTTCGGCGGGCACAACACTTCGCTCGCGCTCGTCCGGTTCCGGGACTGAGCGGATGGCCGCGGCACCGCAGGTTCCGTTTGACCGCATCCATGATCCGGTGCTTCGCCGCCTCGGCGAACAGGTCGCGGCCGGCAATCGGCTGACCGCCGCCGACGGGCTCGCGCTGTACCGCAGCGCCGACCTCACGGGACTTGGCGTGCTGGCCGACGCCGTGAATCGCGCGAAGAATGGCGACGTGGTGACGTTCGCGTCGAACCAGCACATCAATCCGACGAACATCTGCGTCCTGCGAAAGACCTGCGTCTTCTGCGGCTACGCACGACTGCCCAAGGAAGAAGGCGCGTACCGATACACCCTCGACCAGGTGCTCGGCGAGGCGGCGCACGCCGCCGACGGAATGACGCGCGAGTTCCACATCGTCGGCGGCCTCGACATGAAGGCGGGGCTGGCCTACTACGAGGAGATGTTTCGCGCGCTCAAGGCCAACTTCCCGCACGTCCACATCAAGGGGCTGACGGCGGTCGAGATTGCGCACATCGCGCGCATCGAGAAGATGTCCTGGCACGACGTGCTGGTAGCGCTCAAGGCGGCCGGGCTCGACACGATGCCGGGCGGCGGCGCCGAGACGTTCAGCGCCGCGGTGCGCGACCGCATCGCGGACAAGAAGCTCGCCGGCGCTGAGTACATTGGCGTGCACCGCACCGCGCACGAACTCGGCATTCGCACCAATTGCACGATGCTGTACGGGCACGTCGAGACGCTCGAGGATCGGATGGAGCACTTGCAGGCGCTGCGCGACTTGCAGGACGAGACGGGCGGTTTCCTCGCATACATTCCGCTCGCGTATCACCCCGATGACAACGAACTAGGCAAGGAACTCGGCCGCCAGGGGACCGCGACGACGGGATGGGATGACCTGCGCCAGCTCGCCGTCGGGCGGCTCTTCCTCGACAACTTCCAGCACGTGAAGTCGCACTGGATCATGGTCACGCCGTTCCTCTCCCAGGTGGCGCTGCACTACGGCGTCAACGACCTCGAGGGGACGGTGGTGCGCGAGAAGATCTATCATGCGGTCGGTGCGCACACCCCTCAGGGCATGTCGCTCGCCGCGCTGCTCACGCTCATTCGCGGCGCGGGCAAGGTGCCGGCGGAGCGCGATTCGTTCTATCGCATCCTGCGCACGAGCTTCGACGCGGAGCCGGTCGCCGCCGGAGTCGCCTGATGCGCGTCGGCCGCATTCCGTATCTCAACTGCGCCCCGGTGTACGGCGCCGTCGACCGCGGCATCGTCTCGCTCGACGCCGAGCTGGTGAGCGGCGTGCCGTCCGTGCTGAATCGGGGGATCGCCGAGGGAACGATTGACGTGTCGGTGGTGTCGGCCGTCGAGTATGCGCGCGAGGCGGGCAAGTATCTGTTGCTGCCCGATCTCGCCATCTCGTGCGACGGCCCCGTGCGCAGCGTCATGCTGTTCTCGACGCGTCCGGCGCATGAACTGGGTGGCGCGCAGGTGCTGGTGACGCGCAGTTCGATGACCTCGGTGGCACTGCTCGACCTGCTGTTTGAGCACGTGTGGAAGGCGGCTCCGGTGTTCGTCCCAGGCGACGCCGAGGCCGACGATCTGCGGCGCGACCAATCACCGGTGGCGGCGCGGCTCGTCATTGGGGACGCGGCGCTCATGCTGCGTCACCGCGAGCACCCGGTGGCGGCGGCGCACGGGCGCGAGTACCCGTACCTCTACGATCTCGGCGCGGAGTGGAAGCGCTGGACGGGACTGCCGTTTGTCTTTGCGGTCTGGGTGGCGCGCCGCGAAGTGAATGCACGGCAGGCGCTGCAGGTGCATGGCGCGCTGATGGAGAGCCGCAACTGGGGGCTCGCCAATCTGGCGCGGATCGCGGCGGAGGCCTCGGGAGTGTGCCAACTGCCGGCGGCGGTCGTGCACGAATATCTCGCCGGCCTCGACTATGGACTTGGGCTTGAGTACCTGGAAGGACTCTCCGAGTTCTTCCGGCGGCTCGAGCTTGCGGGAAAGGTGCCGCAGGGCAAGCTCGTCTTCCTGCCGGCAGCGTGACAATGAAAGAGCGGGCGGTCCGCGGTGGACTGGCCCGGTGCGGCCCCCATTTTTCGCGACGCCGACATGTCTGAACTTCAAAATCTCCTCGACCTGTACCAGCACGCGCCGCTCCTCGAGTTGGGTGCGCTCGCCGATGAACGGCGCCGCGCGCTGCATCCCGAGGGCGTGGTCACCTACATCGTCGACCGCAACATCAACTACACCAACGTCTGCGTGGCCGACTGCGGATTCTGCGCCTTCTATCGGCGCCCGAAGCACGGCGAAGGGTACACGCTGTCTTACGAACAGATCGGCGAGAAGATCGAGGAAACGAAGGCGCTCGGCGGCATCCAGATCCTGATCCAGGGCGGCCACAATCCGTACATCCCGTTCGAGTGGTATCTGGAGCTCATCAAGTACATCAAGCGCCATCATCCCATTCATGTGCACGGCTTCTCGCCCAGCGAGGTGGATTTTTGGTCGACGCTTTATCGAATGGATGCGCGCGAGGTGGTGCGTCAGCTGATCGCGGCGGGCCTCGATTCGATTCCGGGAGGCGGCGGCGAGATTCTCGTGCAGCGGGTGCGCGACATCGTTGCCCCCAAGAAGGCCGGCGCCGACCGCTGGCTGGAGATCATGGAGATCGCGCACCAGGAAGGGCTCAAGACGTCGTCGACGATGATGTTCGGCATTGGCGAGACGCTGGAGGAGCGCATGGAGCATCTCGTGCGCCTGCGTGACGTACAGGCGCGCACGGGGGGGTTCACCGCGTTCATCACGTGGCCGCTCCAGCCGGAGAACACGCCGACGCTCAGCCATCAGCCAAAGACCGACGCCGTGGAGTACCTTAGAACCGTGGCCTTTTCGCGGTTGGTCCTCGACAACATCCCCAACATCCAGGCCAGCTGGGTCACGATGGGCATGAAAGTGGGGCAGATCGCACTGTCGTATGGCTGCAATGACTTTGGATCGCTGATGATCGAGGAGAATGTGGTTTCGGCAGCAAACACCACGTACAGCACGACCACCGATGAGATCGAGCGGCTCATCACCGACGCCGGCTTCACGCCACGGCGCCGGCGGCAGGACTATCAGCTCATCGCGTCCGCCGCCGCATAGGAGGCAAGCGCTTCATGGGTGTCCGGTTCGGATCAGGAGCACGCAAGGCCATCGATGCCGCGATGGTGGAATCCGAGCGTCACGGACTCGACCTGCCCAACTCGCTGCACCTGCTGCTGGGGATGCTGAAGACGCCCCGCGGCACGGCGGCGCAGATGTCCGCCATGCTCGGCATGCCCGTGGAGCTGTTGGTGCGCGCCGTGGAATCGCGTTTGTCGGGGGCGGGCGCCATCGCGATGGCGGAGAGCGAGGATGCCGCCGAGGCCATCCTGCGCGCGGCGGGAGAAGAGGCGGAGCGTCGCGGCGGTGGCGTCGTCACTGAGGGGGACATTCTGCGCGCGATGGGGCACAGCCCTGCCAGCGGCGCCGGTCGCGTACTGCAGGAGGCCGGTGTGACGCCTGCCCGACTAGACGAGCTTCCGCTCGACACCAGCGCCGACACGTCGACCGCGGCGCCGACTCGATTCACCGTCCGCGTGCGCACGGGTATCGGCTACGACTCGCACCGGTTTGCGCCGGGTGACGGAATTGTGCTTGGCGGCGTGCTCATTCCGTCGTCGCAGAAACTGGTCGGGCACAGCGACGGCGACGCGGTGGCGCATGCGGTCACGGACGCGATTCTCGGCGGTGCAGGCGTTGGCGACATCGGAGAGATGTTCTCCGACACCGACGCGCTGAACAAGGGGCGCGATTCCATCGAGATGCTGCATCTGGCGGTGGAGCGCGTACGCCTAGCCGGATGGACGCCCAAGCAAATCGATGTCACGGTCATCGCCGAGGCGCCGAAAATTGGGCCGTACCGCGGGTCGATGCGCGAACGGCTGGCGCACGCGCTGGGCCTTCACGTGGCTGATGTCATGGTGAAGGGAAAGACCAACGAAGGCATGGGCTGGATCGGGCGCGGCGAAGGCATCGCGGCCATCGCGGTGGCGACGCTCAACTCCTTCGAGGTCGAGCACCGGTGAACACCTTGATGGACTGGGTGGCCGCCCTTGACCTCTCCGCCCTGTACGCCCTGCTGGCTCTCACGGCGTTTATCGAGAGCATCTTTCCGCCCGCGCCCGCCGACGTGGTCGTGGCGCTCGGCGCATTTCTCGCGGCACGCCGCGGCGCGAGCTATCCGATGGTCGTTGCCTCCATCGTCAGCGGCAGCGCGATTGGCGCGATGGTGATCTATGGCGCTGCGCGCCGGTTCGGCGCCGACTGGATGCACGCGCAGCTGCGTCGGCTGAAGCTCATCGGCGCGGAGGAAAAGCTGGAGCGCATGTACGACCACTACGGCCTCGCCGCGCTCTTCGTCAGCCGGTTTGTTCCGGGCCTGCGCGCGGTGGTGCCCCCGATGGCCGGCGCCTTGCGCGTGCCGTGGTTGCGCACCGTGGTGGTGATCGCCTTCGCGAGCACACTGTGGTACGGCATTATCATCTGGATCTCGTTCCGCGTCGGCGACGACTGGGAACAGGTGCGCGCGACGCTGCACATCGTCGGACGGCGCGTCGGACTGACCGCCGTGGTGCTCATCGTGGCGCTCGCGTATGTGGGCCGCCGCCTGTGGCTTCGGCACCGCGCCAAGCATCCGCTGGCGTAGTGACCGACGCGGGCGATCCTCTCCGGCCATTTCTGCTCGAGCGATTCGCCGAGTTTCTGACGCTCGAGCAGGGCAGCTCTGCGCGCACGGACGAGAGCTACGCCCGCGACCTGCGGCGGCTCGCGGAGTGGAGCGCCGCGCACGGGGCGCCCGATCCGGCCGCGCTCAGTGCCACGCACCTGAGGGAGTACGTCTACTACCTCAAGGACCTGGGGCTGTCGCCGTCGTCGATTCGGCGCGGCGTGTCGGCCATGCATACGTGGTTCAAGTTCCTCATGGCCGAAGGCGTGGTGAAGGCGGATCCCAGCGAGCGACTGGAAACGCCGAAGAAATGGCGCACGCTCCCCGAAGTGCTGACGCCGGCCGAGGTGGAGAAGCTGCTCACGGCGATTCCGATTGACGAGCCGCTCGCCTTTCGCGATCGCGCGATGCTCGAACTCGCCTATGGGGCGGGTCTCCGCGTGGGCGAGTGGATCACCATCAAGGTGAGCGACTTGATGCTCGACGCCGGCGTGGTCCGCGTCTTCGGCAAGGGCAGCAAGGAGCGGCTGGTCCCCGTGGGAGGAAGCGCGACGGGAGCGGTGGCGATCTACCTGCGCGAGCTGCGCCCTCGTTTGGAACGCGGCAAGGGCGCGGGCGTACTCTTCCTCAACGCGCGTGGTGCGCCGTTGAGCCGAATGGGCGCCTGGAAGATTCTTCGGAAGTACGTCACGCTGGCCGGCATCACCAAGCTCGTGACGCCGCACACGCTGCGCCACTCGTTCGCCACGCATCTGCTCGAAGGCGGCGCCGATCTGCGTTCCGTGCAGGAAATGCTGGGGCACGCCGACATCGGCACCACCCAGATCTACACCCACGTCGACCGCGAGTACCTGCGATCGGTGCACAAGCAGTTCCATCCCAGGGGATAGTGGGCTGGCGGCGCCGAACTCCGAAGGCGATTAGGTTCCGCTCGTGATCCTCGTCATCGACAACTACGACTCCTTCACCTACAACCTCGTCCAGTATCTGGGCGAGATGGGTGAGACGCTGCGCGTCGAGCGCAACGACGCCATCGCCGTAGACGACGTCGCGGCCATCGCGCCCGCCGCCATTGTGCTGTCGCCCGGCCCGGGCACGCCGGCGGAGGCGGGCATTACCGTGCCGGTGATCACGCGCTACGGCGCACGAATCCCGATACTGGGCGTCTGTCTCGGCCACCAGGCAATTGGCGAGGCATACGGCGGGCATGTCATCAGGGCGCCGCGCGGCGTGATGCACGGCAAGACGTCGGACGTCCTGCACGACGGCACCGGGCTCTTTGACGGGCTGCCGTCTCCGCTGCGGGTGATGCGCTACCACTCGCTCGTTGTGGAGCACGGCACGCTGCCATCGTGCCTCGAGATCACCGCGCGGGCCGCGGATGACGCCACGGAGATCCACGCGTTGCGGCACCGCAGGGATCCCGTCTGGGGCGTCCAGTTTCATCCGGAGTCGATCCTCACGCAGGAAGGGAAGCGGATGCTCGCCAACTTCCTCCGGCTCGCGCGCGCGGGCGCGCCGTCGTGAAGCATCTGCGCCGCCTGCTCGTCGCGCTCGGGGTCGCGCTGCCGCTGGCCGCGCTGGTCTTCTTCTTCGTCGTGGCCCGCGTGGTTGGCGGGCGCATGAATAGGATCGACGAGTCCAAGGCGATCACCGTCTCCGAGCGCGCGCTGAAGCTGCACCAGACGCTGCGCATCGCCGACCTGCACAACGACTTGCTCCTCTGGGACCGCGACCCGCTGCAGCTGGGCTTTTCGGGGCACACCGACGTCACGCGGATGGTGGAAGGCAACCTCGCCGTGGAGGTGTTCTCAACCGTCACCAAGACGCCCAAGGGGCAGAACTACGACCACAACAGCGCCGCCTCTGACAACATCACGCTGCTCGCCGTGGCGTCGCGCTGGCCGATCCGCACGTGGAACAGCCGTCTGCAGCGGGCGCTGTACGAGGCGTCCAAGCTCGACCACGCCGCCGGGATTTCCGAGGGACGGCTCGTGCTCGTGCGCACGGCCGCCGACTTGAAGAAGGCGCTCGAGTTCCGGGCCGGAACGCCGGGGATCAAGCCCGTCATCGGCATCCTCAACACGGAAGGACTGCAGGCGCTGGACGGCGACGCCGCGAATGTCGACACCCTCTTCGCGCATGGTTTCCGGATGGCGGGACTCGCGCATTTCTTCGACAACGAGTTTGCGGGCTCGGCGCATGGCGAGTTGAAGTCCGGCCTCACGCCGCTGGGCGTCGCGGCGCTGCACCGGATGCAGGCGCTCGGCATGCTGGTGGATCTTGCCCATGCCTCGCCCAAGGCGTTTGACGAGGCGCTCGCCATATCGACACGGCCGCTGGTGGTATCGCATACCGGCGTTCAGGCGACCTGCAAGGGACCGCGCAATCTCACCGACGATCAACTGCGGGCCCTCGCGCTGCACGGGGCTCTGATTGGCATCGGGTTCTGGGACGGCGCCGTGTGCGATGCATCGCCACGCGCCATCGCGCAGGCCATTCGCCACGCGGTGGACGTGGCCGGACTCGCGCATGTGGCGCTGGGCTCTGACTGGGATGGCGCTACGACCGTGGCCTTCGGCGCCGACGACATCAGCCAGGTAACCGAGGCGCTGCTGCAGGCGGGGTTTTCGGAAGACGAGATTCGTGCCGTCATGGGCGAGAACGCCATCCGCTTCCTCTTGGAAAACCTGCCGCCGTCTGCGTAGCTTCCAGTTGTCTTCGTGACGGACTGCCCCCGCCGTATTGGCCGACGCGAAGGGCATCCTGCATCCACCCATACACATCTCCTGGAGCATCCCGTGACCGTTCGCATTGGCGACGAAGCCCCCGACTTCACCGCGGACACCACGCAGGGCCGAGTCCACTTCCACGACTGGAAGAAGGGCAGCTGGACCATCCTCTTCTCTCATCCGCGCGATTTCACGCCCGTCTGCACGACGGAACTCGGTACGGTGGCGAAGATGATGCCGGAGTTTGTGGCGCGGAACACGAAGGTGATTGGCCTCTCGGTTGATCCCCTCGAATCGCATCACACGTGGGAGAAGGACATCGGCGAAGTCATGGGCACGGCCGTGAACTTCCCGATGATCGCGGACCCCAATCGGGCCGTCGCAATGCTGTACGACATGATTCACCCGAACGCCAGCGACACGGCCACCGTCCGCTCGGTCTTCATCATCGGACCCGACAACAAGGTGAAGCTGTCGCTCACCTATCCGGCGTCGGCGGGCCGCAACTTCGACGAGATCCTGCGCGTGCTCGATGCGTTGCAGCTCACGGCCAAGTTCCCGGTGGCGACACCGGCCAACTGGCGCCCGGGCCAGGACGTCATCGTCGCGCTCTCGATGAGTACGGAGGATGCGCGAAAGACCTTTGGCGATGGCGTGAAAGAGCTGAAGCCATATCTGAGAACGACGCCTCAGCCCAAGTAGAGGCGACCGCGGCGTTTCGAAGGGGTTCGGCGCTCGCCGGCCCCTTTTGCTCGTATGACCTCCAGAAAATCTGCAAAAAGAGGCCCCGAGATCACTATCCCTATCGCATTCTCGGGCCCCAGCCATATATTGCGTGGCGTGGATTTTGCATCTACGACCTCGCTTCCGGGGGGTGCCGGTTGAGCATCCTGGCCGTGATTCCCGCCCGCCTGGGTGCCACCAGGCTCCCCCGCAAGCCTCTCCGCTCGCTCGGCGGAGCCCCCCTGGTGGTCAGAGTCTGGCAGCGCGTAAGCGATCTGGGCTTGGCTGACCGCGTGGTAGCCGCCACGGAGTCTCCGGAAGTGATGGATGTGCTCGCGACGCACGGCGCCGAGGGCGTCCTGACGTCAGACCAGCATCCGTCGGGCACTGATCGCGTCGCCGAAGTGGCGCGGCGGCCGGAGTACGCCGGGCACGACATCGTGGTGAATGTGCAGGGCGACGAGCCGTTCATGCGTGGCGATGCGATGGCCGGCGCCATCGCGATGGTGCGCGACCACGGCTTCGACCTCGGCACCGCGGCTGGCCGCCGCGGCAGCGAGATCATGGCCGACGCCAACTGCGTGAAGGTCGTGCGCGCCGACAACGGGCGCGCGCTGTATTTCTCGCGGGCGCCAATTCCGTATTTGCGCGACGATGCCGACCGTGAGCAGCGCAATGCCCTCGTGCTGCAGCACATGGGCATCTATGCGGCGCGGCGGGAGGCCCTCGCGCGCTGGGTGGCGCTGCCGCCGCACCCGCTGGAACTGGTGGAGAAGCTCGAGCAGCTGCGCGCCCTCGCCGCTGGCCTGGCGATGGGCGTGGCGATTGTGGACGCCCCCTCGTGGGGTGAAGTGAACACGGAGGAGGACCTGGTGCGCGCCAACGCGCACTGGGAACGGATCACCGCAGGGGACGCCTCATGACGCCCACCGCTTCGAGCACGAAATACATCTTCGTTACCGGCGGCGTCGTATCGTCGCTCGGCAAGGGCATCGCCGCCGCGTCGTTGGGCCGCCTGCTCGTCGAGCGCGGCCTGCGGGTGACGATGATGAAGTTCGACCCGTACTTGAACGTGGATCCGGGGACCATGTCGCCGTTCCAGCACGGCGAGGTGTTTGTCACCGATGACGGCGCCGAAACCGACCTCGACCTCGGCCACTATGAGCGGTTCATCGACCGGCCGTTGAGTCAGGCAAACAATGTCACGACGGGCCGCATTTACCTGAACGTCATCACCAAGGAGCGCCGCGGCGAGTACCTCGGGTCGACGGTGCAGGTGATTCCGCACATCACCGACGAGATCAAGGCCGCCATCCGCCGGATGGCGCCGGAAAATGACGTCGTGCTCTGCGAGATCGGCGGCACGGTTGGCGACATCGAGTCGCAGCCGTTCCTCGAGGCGATTCGTCAATTCCGGCACGACATCGGCCGCGACAACGCGCTCTTCGTGCACCTGACCCTCGTGCCGTTCATTGCCGCCGCCGGCGAGGTCAAGACGAAACCGACGCAGCATTCGGTGCGCGAGCTGATGGAGATCGGCATTCAGCCGGATATCCTCATCTGCCGCACGGAGCGCCCGCTCAGCGAGGACACCAAGCGCAAGATTGCGCTCTTCTGCAACGTCGAGTTCGGTGCGGTCATCGAGAGCCGCGACGTCCCGACCATCTACCAGATTCCGCTTTCGTTCGCGGAGCAGGGGCTCGACCAGCTCGTTTGCCGTAAGCTCGGGCTCGAAACAAAGCCGGCCGATCTGACGACGTGGCGCACGCTGGTGCAGAAAGTGGCGGAACCCAAGTCGAAGGTCCGGATTGCCGTGGTGGGCAAGTACACGGACTACGCCGATAGCTACAAGAGCATCCAGGAGTCGCTGATCCACGGCGGCATCGCGAACGACGTCGGCGTCGACGTGGCGTGGACGTCATCCGACCTGTTCACCGATGCCGAGAGCGCCAGGCGGATGCTGGCGACGTACGACGGACTGCTGGTCCCGGGCGGGTTTGGCGTGCGCGGCGTCGAAGGGATGGTTGAGGCCATCCGTGGAGCGCGAGAGACGGGGACCCCGTTCTTTGGCATCTGCCTGGGAATGCAGGTGGCGATTATCGAATTCGCACGCAACGTGTGCGGGCTCGATGACTCCAACTCGAGCGAATTCGCCCCGGAGTGCGCGCATCCCGTGATTGCCCTGATGGAGAGTCAGCACACGGTGAAGGACATGGGCGGCACCATGCGGCTTGGCGCGTACGCGTGCCGCCTTGCCCGTGGTTCGCGCGTCGCCGAGATCTATGGCGTGCCCGAGATCAGTGAGCGGCATCGTCATCGTTACGAAGTGGGCAACGGCTTCCGCGATCTCTTCGTGGAGAAGGGACTGCGACTGTCCGGCTTGTCGCCCGACGGCTCGCTGGTCGAGATGGTCGAACTGCCGGCGCATCCGTACTTCGTCGCGTGCCAGTTCCACCCTGAACTCAAGTCGCGTCCGACGCGCCCGCATCCGCTCTTCGCCAGCTTCATCGCCGCGGCGGTGAACCAGCGCAACGCGCGCACTGCCGGCAACGACGCGCCCGCCACTCCGAAACTCGCGAAGGCCACTTAGATCATGCCCGCATCGTTTCCGCGCGACCAGCTCTTCCTGATTGCCGGCCCGTGCGTCGTGGAGTCCGACGACGTGATGCTGCGCGTCGGCGAGCATCTTGCGCGCCTCGCCGAACGCGTGCCCGGCGGCATCATCTACAAGGCGAGCTTCGACAAGGCCAATCGCTCGAACGCCGATGCGCATCGTGGTCCCGGCGTGCAGGAAGGTCTGGCGGCGCTTGACCGCGTGCGCGCGGCGACCGGGCTGCCCGTGATTACGGATGTGCATCTCCCGGAGCAGTGCGCGGTGGTGGCGCTCGTTGCCGATGCACTGCAGATCCCGGCTTTTCTGTGCCGGCAGACCGATTTGCTCGAAGCGGCGGGCGCGGCGGGCAAGCCCGTGAACGTGAAGAAGGGTCAGTTCCTTCATCCGGAGGGCATGCAGGGCGCGGTGAAGAAGGTGCGCGAAGCCGACCCCACGGGTGCACGAGGACCGGGTGAGATTGAAGTCGCCGTGACGGAACGCGGTTCGTTCTTCGGGTATGGCGATCTGGTGGTGGATATGCGCGCCATTCCGCGAATGCGCGATGCGTGCAACTGTCCCGTGATCTTCGATGCCACGCACTCCGTACAGCAGCCGGGACGCGGCGAGGGCGGCGCGTCGGGCGGCGTGCGCGCCATGATCCCGCATCTTACGCTGGCTGCCTGCGCCGCCGGGGCGGACGGTCTTTTCATGGAAACGCATCCCGATCCAGACCATGCGCCCAGCGACGGGCCCAACATGATGCCGCTGCACCAACTGGACGATCTGATCTACCGTGCGGTCGATGTCTGGGCCGCGGCCAAGGGGCGGGGATGACCGCGACCTTCATGACGAACAGCACGCCCGTCCTGGATGCCGAGGCCGCGAAGCGCGTCAAGTATGTGGTCCTCGATGTGGACGGCGTGCTGACCGACGGCGGCATCTTCCTCGGTGATGTCGACGGCAAGCGGCTGGAGTTCAAGAAGTACGACATCCAGGACGGACTTGGCATTCTGCTGCTGCGCTGGGCGGGCATTCGCGTGGCCATCATCACCGGCCGCGTGTCGGAGAGCGTCGCGCTGCGCGCCGCCGAACTCAAGGTGGATGACCTCGTGCAGGACGAACAGGCGCGCAAGCTCATTGCGCTGCGCAAGCTGTGCGCACGGCATGCCATCACGCTCGATGAAGTCGCGTTCGTGGGAGACGACCTGCCGGATGTCGGCGTGCTGCGCGAAGTCGGATTGCCCGTGGTCGTCGCCAACGCCACCGCCGACGCCGTACAGGCGGCCAAGCTCCAGCTGACGCGCTCTGGAGGCGCCGGTGCGATTCGCGAGTTCTGCGAACTGCTGCTGCGCGCGCGCGGTGAGTGGGACGCGCTGGTCGAGCGCTATGTGTCGAGCCGGGTTGAGGTGCCAGTCAAGTGACAACAGCTGCCGAGATCATCGCACGCGGACGCCGCGTCATTGAGATGGAGCAGGCCGCGCTGGCCCGCACCGCCGCGCGCATCGGCCCGACGTTTGCCGCCGCCGTCGAGCTGATTGCCACGGCCAAGGGACGCACGATTGTCGCGGGCATCGGCAAGTCCGGGCTGATTGGCCGCAAGATTGCCGCGACGCTCACGTCGACGGGAACGCCGGCCACCTTTCTGCATCCCACGGAGAGCGTGCACGGCGACTTGGGTATCGTCGGTGCGAACGATGTGGCGATCCTGATTTCCAAGAGCGGCGAGACCGACGAATTGCTGCCGCTGCTGGAACAGCTCCAGCGGCTCGGGGTAGGGGTCATTGCCATTACGGGAGAGACCGACTCTACCCTGGCGCGCTCCGCTAACGTGGCGCTTGACGCGTCGGTTGAGGAAGAAGCGTGCCCGCACGATCTGGCCCCGACCACGAGCACCACCGTCACGGCGGCACTCGGCGACGCGATTGCGGTGGCGCTGCTCGAGGTGAAGGGATTCCGCCGCGAAGACTTCGCGAGGCTGCACCCCGGCGGTTCGCTTGGTCGCAAGCTGCTGACGAAGGTGCGCGACGTGATGCTGACGACCTCGCTGCCGATGCTACCCGCGACCGCCACCATGCGTGAGGCGGTCGTGCTGCTCGCCGAGCGTCGCGGCATCGTGCTCGTCGCGACCCCCGACCGCAAGTTGCAGGGGCTGCTGACCACCGGCGATCTCACCCGGCTGATGGAGCGAGTGCAGGACGTCTTTCCGGTGGTCGTGGACACGGTGATGGTGCGCGAACCAAAGACCGCGCACGCCGACGAGCTTGGCAGCGCCGTGGTGTACCGCATGGAGAAGCACGGCATTATGGCCATGCCGGTGCTCGACGACGCTGGCACCATCGTCGGTGTGGTGCACCTGCATGACCTGATGCGGGCGGGGGCGGCGTGAGGGAGCCGACGAGGGTTGGCGGCCGGTTGACAGTGCGTGCCGTGCATCGGGTGCTGTGTGCCGTGGTGCTCGCGATGGCCGCTGCCTGCAAGAACGCGCAGCCTCCCAAAGTGACCGCCAGCTCGTCGGTCATCGATCCGCTCGCCGATCAGGTGGTGTTCGGATCGCGTACGCTCGTGACCGACGGCGGGCTGAGGCGCGCCGAGGTGTTGAGCGACACCGCGTTGTTCTACGAGGACAATACGCGGATGGACATGCGGGTGGTGCAGGCGGTCTTCTTCAACTCGTCGGGCGCCAAGGACGCGGTGCTGACGTCGCGCACGGGACGCTACCTCACGCGTGACAACGTGCTCGAGGCGCGCGGCAGCGTCGTGATCAACACGGTGGACGGGCGCCGGCTCACGACCGAGCAGATCAAGTTCGAAGCTATCAACAACCAGATTTCCTCGGATAGCGCGTTCGTCCTGACGGAAGAAGGGCGCGAGGTCACCGGTATCGGCTTCGTCTCCGATCCGGATATGAACAACCTCCGCATCATCAAGGCGTCGCGCGCGAAGGCCCGCGACGTTAAGGTGCCTGGCACCTGATGCGCGGCTGGCTGCTTGCGTGCGGGGTATGCGCTCCGCTTTTGCTGGCCGCCCAGAAGCCGGTGCAGCAGCGCACGTGCAATCTGGAACTGTTCAACTTCGACACGACGACCACGCTGCTCACGAAGATGCCGAGCGGACAGTACAACGGTTTTTACGGCCGCGGCGTGCGGGGCAAGTGCACGAACACGGATCAGCGGCTCTCCGGCGACTCGCTGGAATCGATCGGCGACTCCAAGTCGTACACGATCATCGGGCATGCGCACTATGAAGAGAAGCGCGTCACGCTCGACGCCGACCGCATCAATTACTATCAGCTCGATGAACGCGTGCTGGCAGAAGGCAACGTCGTGGCCGTCACCGATAAGGGCACCACCATGCGTGGACCGCGCGCCGAGTACTATCGCGCGACGCCGGGGATGCGCCGCGAAACGAAGCTCGTCGCGACCGGACGTCCAGTGACCAAGCTGAGCCCCGACGATGCCGGCGGCGGTTCCAAGGACACGGTTGAAATCGTCGCGGACCAGGTGACCGATATCGCGGACTCGCTCATCTACGCTGGCGGCTCGGTGGTGATCACGCGCCCCGACCTCAAGTCCACGTCGGACAGTGCCACGATGGACGGCGGCAAGGAGTGGGCGCGCCTCACCGGCCGGCCGCGCATCGAAGGGCGCGGCGAGTCCAAGTTCACGCTCGTCGGCCGCCAGGTCGACATGTGGTCCAAGCAGAAGAAGCTGCAGCGCGTGCTCTCGGCCGACAGCGCGATTGCCACGAGCGACGATATTACGCTGGCCTCCGACACCATCGACCTGCGGCTGACCGAGCAGAAGTTGTCTCGCGCCTACGCGTGGGGCGTCTCGCGCGCGAAGGCGCATGCGACGGACCGCGACATTCTCGCCGATTCCATCGACGTCGAGATGCCCGGGCAGCTGCTCAAGGAACTGCGCGCGCTCCGCTCGGCCAACGCGAGCAGTCGCACCGACAGCACCAAGTTCGTCTCGAAGGAAACGGACTGGCTGAAGGGCGACACGATTGTCGCGTCGTTTGACAGCGTGCGCGCCGGCGGCGACACCGTGGCCAAGGCGCAGGTCCGCAAGATCCTCGCCTCGGGCTCCGCGTCCTCGTTCTATCAGGTCGCCTCGTCGCAGGGTCCGAAGGCGGCGCCGAACCTGAACTACGTGAAAGGAAAGGCGATCACGGTGAGCTTTGGCGCTGATCGCGCCGTCAGTAACGTCGCCGTGCGCGAGAAGGCGTCGGGGATCTATCTCGAACTCTCTCCGCCGGACACCGCGAAGACGGACTCCACCGCGGCGAAGAAGGGAAAGAACGCCGCGAAGGATGCCAAGGGCAAAGCTGCATCCGGCAAGACGGCCACGCCGCCCGCGAAGGGGACGGCCAATCCGCCGGCCACCACTCCAGCCAAGAAGCCGTGACGACGCCAGCCAACGACCTGCACGACGCGGCCGCCGACATTCGCCAGGCCGCGCACGACGTCGCCGAACGGCTGGCGGGCGGTGATCGGTCCGTGGCGCTCGCGCTCATTGCGCTGATCGGCGCGGCCGATGCGGACGGTGGCGCGTCGTTCAACAGCGTGGCCGTGCACTATCGCG
Source organism: Gemmatimonadota bacterium (assembly GCA_023249375.1). Lineage (GTDB taxonomy): Bacteria > Gemmatimonadota > Gemmatimonadetes > Gemmatimonadales > Gemmatimonadaceae > PNKL01. Next base: position 64,772 of record JAHFCT010000009.1, read on the forward strand.
ACGACTATCTCGCCGCGCTGCGCGCCGAAGGTCGCGACGTCGAACGTGAGTCCGGGCGGCTGAGCCTCGACGAAGTGCGCACGCACCTCGCCACGGTGGCGCTGCCGCGTCTCGTCGATAACGCGTCGGTCACGGTCGGCGATCTCGACGACCCGGACTGCCGCATCACCTTGTCGTCAGCGCTGTGGACGTCGGTGCAGATGGGCCGCGCGGAATTCGCCGATGCCCTGCGCGAGACGGGAGAACACGCGGCGGCCCGCGTTTCCACCGCGACGCTGCCGCGCGTGGAAGGGCGCAGTGTGCTGCGCGCCGAGGGACTCACCAAGACGTACCGGCGCCGCAACGTCGTCAACAACGTCGACATCGAGCTGCGCCAGGGCGAGATCGTCGGCTTGCTCGGCCCGAATGGGGCGGGGAAGACGACGAGCTTCTACATGATCACGGGGCTCATTCCGCCGGCGGCCGGCCGCATTCTGCTTGATGGCACCGACATCACCAAGATGCCGATGTACAAGCGGGCGCGCCTGGGCATCGGCTACCTGTCGCAGGAGCCGTCGATTTTCCGCAAGCTCACGGTGGAAGAGAACATCCTCGCCATCCTCGAGGAGCTCGACCTCAGCAAGGCCGAGCGTGGCAAGCGCCTCGAGGCGCTGCTGGATGAACTCGGGCTCAAGCACCTGCGGCTGAGCAAGGCGTACCAGTTGTCAGGCGGAGAACGCCGCCGCCTCGAGATCACGCGGGCGCTCGTCACGCAGCCGAAGTTCATGATGCTCGATGAGCCGTTTGCCGGCGTTGATCCCATCGCGGTCCACGACATTCAGGTGATCGTGGCCTCACTGCGGCACCGCGGCATCGGCGTGCTGATCTCGGATCATAATGTTGAACAGACGCTCGACATCGTCGATCGCGCGTACATCATGTTCGACGGCCAGGTGAAGGTGTCTGGCACCGTGCGCGAACTGGTCTTTGATGACACTGTGTCGCGCGTTTACCTCGGCCCGACGCTCACCGCGCGTCTGCGGGAGCGGTTCAGCCGCGAGCACGGGCCCGGCGAGGAGTCGATCGCGCATGCCGCGGCGGTGGACGGGGCGTCGGCGGCGGACGAGAGCGCGTCGGCCGCGGCGGTGACCGACCCCGAGGCCACCGAGGCCACGATGAGCGGCCTCGACCCCGGCGCCGATGGGGCGTCGTCGCCATGAAAGCCGGGCTGAGCCAGTCCGTCCGGATGGGCCAGGAGATGAAGATCAATCCTCGCCTGTATCAGGCGATGGATATGCTCACCATGCCCTTGCTCGACTTGCAGCAGCACCTCAAACAGGAGCTGCTGATCAATCCGTTCCTCGACTTGGTCGAGGAGGATGACGACGACGAGGCCGGCGAGGCCGAGACCTCCGAAGAAGCGCAATCGGGCACCGACGCCTTCGAAGTGCCGCTGGATTCCGTCGCCCCAATACCAGACAACGACCCGCGCCAGCAAGAGACAGACTGGGAGGAGATTCTCCTCGACGGGTTCGACGTCTCCGGCCCGCGCGAAGACCGCGAGGAGCGCGAGTACACGGAGCCGGTCAGTATCGCGCGCGGCGGACTCGATGTGGACCTGCGCGATCAACTGGCGCTCCTCAAGCTCTCCCCGCGACAGGCCGTGTTGGCCGAGGAGTTCGTCGGCGACATCAACGACGACGGGTATCTCGCCTGCGATCTGGACGAGATCCTCCGCTGTATCAACGAGGAGATCCGCCGCACCGCCGAGGCGGCCGACCGCGACACCGACTCGCTGCCGTACTTCACGATGGCCGAGGCGGAGGAGATGCTTGCCATCATTCAGGGGCTGGAGCCGCCCGGCGTTGGCGCGCGCAACTTGCGCGAGTGCCTCGTCCTGCAGCTCCGCGATGCGCGCGACGACGCCACGCTCGCGCGGCGCATGCTGGCCGAACACTTCGACGAACTGGTGGCGCACCGCTGGGTGGAGATCGCCAAGCGCACGGGCACGACCGCCGCCGACGTGCAGCGCGCCGCCGACCAGATTGCGAAACTCAACCCGAAGCCCGGGTTCTCCAAGTCCGCGTCGCTCGACAGTTATGTAATCCCGGATCTCGTGGTCGACAAGATCGACGGCTTCTACCTCGTCTTCCTCAACGACACCAACATCCCGCGCCTGCGCCTGAGCCGCGTGTATCAGGAGATGGCGCGCGACCGCAAGAAGTTCACGCCCGAGCACAAGGAGTTCATCACCAGCAAGCTCAATGCGGCGCAGTGGCTCATTCAGGCCATCGAACAGCGCCGCCACACGATGCTCAAGGTGATGCACTTCATCGTCGACCGGCAGCGCGATTTCTTCGAGAAGGGCGTGCAGTATCTCAAGCCGCTCACGCTGCGCGAGGTGGCCGACGTCATCGGCATGCACGAGTCGACCGTCAGCCGCGTCACCAACGACAAGTACGTGCAGACGCCGCGCGGCGTGCTCCCACTCAAGTACTTCTTTTCCTCCGGCATTTCCACCGACGGCGGCGAAGACGTCTCGGCCCGCGGCATCAAGGACAAGATCGAGAAGCTCGTGAAGGATGAGGATCCCAAGGATCCGCTCACGGATCAGGCCATCGTGGAGATCCTCGAGAAGGAAGGCATCCGCATCGCCCGCCGCACGGTCGCGAAGTATCGCGACCAACTGCACGTGCTCTCCGCTCGCATGCGGAAGCGAGTGTAGTCGTAGACCGTGTCCACGCCCTTCGCAGCACCTCACCGGCCCTTGCGCGTTCCGTATCCCATCCGCTTCCCACACCGTGCCCCTTCCTCTGCACTCAGTTGATGTGTCGGTGCTCGTCCCCGCGAAGGACGAAGCCGAGAACCTGCCGCTCTTTCTTGAGCTGTGCGCCGCGGCGTTCCGTGGGCGGCCGGAACGGTACGAGGTCATCGTCGTCGATGACGGCTCGGTCGACGGCTCGTGGGCGCTGCTCGAGTCCCTGAAGGCCAAGCACCCGTTCCTGCGCGCCGTGCGCCACCGCGCGCGCCGCGGCATCGCCGATGCGCTCCGCACGGGATTCTTGAACGCGCACAGCGACATTCTCGTCTTCTATCCCGCTGATTTGCAGTTCAAGCCCGAGGACATCCCGCGGCTCGTCGCACCAATCCTCGCCGGCGAAAGCGACATGGTCACGGGCTACAAGCAGGGCAAGTACGAGAAGGCGTTCGTCTCGCGCATCTACAATTGGCTCAGCCGCGCGCTGTTCGACGTACGCGTCAGGGATCTCAACAACGTCAAGGCGTACCGGCGCGAGATCATGGAACAGCAGCCGTCGCGTCCCGACTGGCATCGGTACATGATCGTCCTTGCGGCCCAGCAGGGATTCACCGTGAGCGAAATCCCGGTGCCGTTGTATCCGCGGCACGCGGGCAAGTCCAAGTTCGGCATCAGCCGCATTCCAATTGGCGTGCTCGACATGCTCTCGGTGTGGTTCGAGCTGCGCTTCGGGCAGAAGCCGCTGCTCGCCTTCGGTATGCTCGGCGCGGCACTATTTGCGGCGGGATTCATCGCCGGTGTGGTGGCGCTCTACATGCTCTTCACCGCCCACGTCGGGGTGCGATCCGTGTGGACGGTCATTCAGACCTGCCTCATCGTCGGTTCGATCTTCTTCTCCACGGGCCTGCTCGGCGAGCAGATTGCCGTGCAGCGCGCCGAGCTGCGGGAACTGCGCCGGCGCCTTGATGAAGGCGCGCAGCCGCCCGCGGAGTGACGCCGCGTCCGCTGCGGGTCCTCTTTGTGACGCACGCCTTTCCGCGGCACGCGGGCGACGCGGCGGGTGCGTTTATCCTGGCGCTTGCACACGCCGTTGCGGCGCAGGGCGTGTCGGTGACCGTCCTCGCGCCATCCGCTCCCGGCCTTGCGTCCGCTGAGCGGCTCGACGACATCGACGTGCGCCGCTATCGCTATGCGCCGGCGTCGTGGGAAACACTCGCGTATACCGGCACGATGGCGGAGCAGGTCAGTGCGTCGCTGCGCGGCAAGATCGCCCTCGCGTTGATGCTCTGGCGCGGCCGGCGCGCCGTTCGCGCCGCGGTCAACGACGTGCGCCCCGATGTGATCCACGCCCACTGGTGGTTTCCATCGGGGCTGATGGCTGGCGGACACGGTGTGCCACTCATGATCACGTCGCACGGATCGGACGTGCGACTGGCCAGCGGCGCCCGTGCCCAGGCGCTCTTTCGGCGTGTCGCGGCAAACGCGTCGTCGCTGCTCGCCGTCTCGGGCTGGCTTGCCCGCCTGGCGGGCGAAGCACTCGGCGATCGCCGGGTCGGCGTCGCGCCGATGCCGGCGGCTACCGCGCTTTTCCACCCCGACGGCGCGGTGGATCGTACCGCCAACCGCATGCTCTTCGTTGGCCGCCTCAATGCGCAAAAAGGACTCGGCGATCTGCTGCAGGCCATGGCGCGCGCGCGCAAGCCGTGGACGCTCGACGTTGTCGGTGACGGCGCCGACCGTGAGACGCTTCAGCGGCAGGCGCGCACCCTCGGTGTGGATGCTCGTGTCCAGTGGCACGGCCAACTGCCGCATCAGGAGCTGCGCCCGTTCTATGCGCGCAGCGCGGCGCTCATCATTCCGTCGAGCGACGAAGGACTCGGACTCGTCGGCGTCGAGGCTGCACTCTGCGAGACACCGTCGGTAGCGTACGCGAGCGGCGGTCTGACCGACGTCGTCAAGGACGGCGCCACGGGGTGGCTCGTGCCGGCGGGAGACATTGCCGCGCTCGCGCATGCCATCGATGGCGTCGTGGATCGTCCCACGAAGGCGCGGGCCTACGGAGCCGCGGCGCGCGTGCGCGCACTGGCCACGTTTTCTCCCGAGGCGGTCGGCGCTCGGTATCGTGCCGCGTACGACGCGGTGCTGGAGCTTCGATGACTGTCCGCCGCACCGTTCGCGCCCTGTGGGAGATGCGATGACCGTCCGCCGCATCGCTCGAGCCCTCCTGCAGGTCGCGCTGCTCGCCTTCGTCGCGTGGTATGTGTACGTCAACCGGAAGGACTACGCGCACGTCTTCGATGCGGCGGCGTTTGACTGGGGCAGCCTCGCGCTCTCGTCGTTCTTCGTCCTCATCGCCTACGCGATTCTCATACAGACGTGGCGACAAGTCGTTGTCGCGTGGGGCGAGCGCCTGGATTTCACCAGCGCGATGCGCATCTGGTTCGTGAGCAACCTCGGCAAGTATGTGCCCGGCAGGATTTGGTCGATTGCCGCCATGGGCACGCTGTCGCAGGAACAGGGCATCTCGCCCGTGGCCGCGATGGGCTCGTCCATCGTCGTGCAGCTCGTGAACCTCGTCACCGGGTTCGGCGTCTTCTTCATCGCGGGCGCTCGCGCCATGGATGTCCCGTTTGCCCGCGCGGCAGCCATCGTGATGCTTGGCATCGCGCTCTTCGGCTCTCCGTGGCTCGTGCCAGTGGCGGTTCGCGCCGTCAATCGGCTGACGGGACGCGCGGTGGTTGTACCCGCCCTTCCACACGCCGCCATTTGGTGGGCGGCCGCGGGTACGACGCTGGCCTGGCTCTTCTACGGGGTCGCCTTCGAATACTTCGCCGCCGGGATCACGGCCGGTTCCGCCAGCGGATCATTCGCCGACTGGACCGCCATCTTCGTCGGTCCATACCTGATAGGTTTCATCACCGTATTCTCTCCCGGCGGCCTCGGCACGCGCGAGGTCGCCATGGCCGAGGCGCTGCGGCGCACCGGGCTCGCCGCCGGGGCCATGACGGCGCTGCTCGTCGCTGGATCACGTATCTGGCTCACCGTCCTTGAACTCGTTCCAGGTGTGCTGTTCCTGCTCATCCGCCCGCTGAATCGCGTTGCCTCTTCAGCCGACCAATAGATGATTTCTGCGAATACTGGATCCACCAATCCGTCCCCGCGCGTGAGCGCGCTGTGGGCCGCCGTCGCCTGCGCCGTCGCGGCGCTCGCGCTTGGCTATCCCGCGCTGAGCGGCCAGTTCCTCGTGAACCCGATGAGCGATCAGTACATCGCCGGGTTTGCCTTCCGCGATTTCGCGGTGCAGTACTGGCGCAGCTTCGGCAGTGTGCCGCAGTGGAATCCGTACCTCTTTGGCGGACTGCCGTTTGTCGCCGCCATGCATGGCGACATCTTCTACCCGACGTTCTGGCTGCGGCTGCTGCTCGGCACCGATACGGGAATGACGTGGGGCTTCATCAGTCATCTGTGGCTAGCGGGCTTCGGCACCTATCTCTTCCTGCGAACATACGGACTCGGCTTCGCGCCCTCGCTGGTCGGTGCGCTCGCGTTTCAGCTGGGCGGACCCATCGCCGGGTACGCATCGCCCGGGCACGACGGCAAGCTGTTTGTCAGCGCGCTGCTTCCGTTCACGCTCATACTGCTCACCAAGGGCATCCGCGACGCGCGCCACTGGGCATGGGGCCTGCTGGCCATCGTCGTGGGACTCGCGGTGTTGTCGCCGCATCCACAGCTGTTGCAATACCATCTGCTGGTCGCTGGTGCGTGGGCGCTTATGCTGGCGTTCGGCTCGCCGGGAATCGACCGCGCCACCGCCATCAAGCGGTTGGGCTTCGCGCTCGGCGCCGTGCTGCTCGGCCTCGCCATCGGCACCATCCAGTATTTGCCGCTGAGCGAGTACACCGCGTGGTCGCCGCGCGCCGGCGGCCGCGACTACGCCTACGCCACCTCGTACTCGTGGCCGTTCGAAGAACTCATCAACACGTACCTGCCGCAGTTCTCCGGCATTCTCGACAAGTACTGGGGCCGCAACGGCATTCACTTGCACAGCGAGTACATCGGCGCCGCGGTGTTGATGCTTGCGCCGCTGGCGTTCGGAGCGGGCGGGGAAGCACGTCGCACCTTCCGCCGCTTCTGGACGTGGTCCGGAATCGTCGCACTGCTCTGGGCACTCGGCGGCTCGACGCCGTTCTTCCAGATCGTCTACGCCATTGTCCCCGGCACCAAGTTCTTCCGTGCGCCGAGCACGATGATGTTCGTGTTCGCATTCGCCGTGGCGATTCTTGCGGCGCTGGGAACCGAACGACTGCTCGTCGGCAAGGCGACGACGCGCTACGCGATCGGCTGGCTCGTCGGCGGCGCGTTCGTCGCGTTGCTCGCGACCGCGGGCGGCTTCACCGGCTTCGCTCACGGGCTAGTAGTGGACCCGAACCTGATTGATGTCGTCGACGCCAATGCGGCGAGCCTCACGCTGGGTGCGTGGCGATCCTTCGTATTCGTCGCGCTCGCTGCCGGTGTCATCATCGCGCTCGCTCGCGGCGTCATCGCGGCTAGGCAGGCGGCCATCGCGCTGCCACTCATCATCGCCATCGATTTGTGGAGCATCGAGAAGCAGTACTGGATGTTCTCGGCGCCCGCGGCAAAGCTGTATGCCAGCGACGCAACGATTGACTACCTGAAGAAAGTGAAGGAGCCCACGCGCGTCGTCGCGCTCGGATTCCCGCAGGGCAATCCGGTGGCGCGGCACGACCCGTCGCTGCAGGGTGACGGCCTCATGGTGCACGGCATTCGCTCCGTCACCGGCTATCACGGCAACGAGCTCGGCCGCTATCAGCAGCTCGGCGCCAAGGACGAAGGGTACAGCGCCGTGCTGAATCCCTCGTTCTGGCAGTTGATGAACGTGAACTACATCCTGGTGAATCTCGACACGCTGCCGCTCGACGGCGCCCAGCGCGTCGTGGGCCCGGTGAGCGACGCGGCGGGCACCAAGGTCTCGCTGTACAAGCTGCCGGACGAGCATCCGTTCGCCTGGGTGGCGCCCGTGATGGCGAAGTATCCTGATTCGGTGGTGTTGCCGGCCGAGCGTCAGCCCAACTTCGCGACGTATCAGGTGGCGCTGTTCGACACGGCGGCAGCGGTGCAGGGCGCGACGCTGACATCCGTTCCGGAACGGCTGCCCATCACTGTTGCCACCAGCGACTATCGTGCTGGGCATTTCGCGCTGAAGCTGAGTGCTCCGGCGCCGGCTGGCTCCGCGCTCGTTGTTTCCGAGAACTATTATCCCGGTTGGACCGCGAAGGTCGACGGCAAGACGGCGAGCGTGTATCGTGCAGACTATGTGTTGATGGGCGTGCCGCTGCCGGCGGGCGCCACGTCCGTGGAGTTCTCGTTCGAGAACGCCACGTATCCGAAAGGGCGGGCGGTGACGTACGCGGCCCTCATTCTCAGTGTGCTGCTTGCCGCCGCCGGCTGGGCAGCTGGACGTCGTGCGACGCAGGGATCCAATGGCTGACAAGGCACTCATCATCGTTCCCACCTACAACGAGCGCGAGAACATCCCGTCGCTCATTGCGCAGGTGCTCGAGAAGGATCCGCGCATCGAGATGCTGGTGGTGGACGACAACTCGCCCGACAAGACGGGCGACCTCGTGGAGTCCATCGGAGCGGGCGAGCCTCGGGTGCATCTGCTGCGCCGCCCCGGCAAGATGGGACTGGGCACCGCGTATCGCGACGGCTTTCGCTGGGCGCTTGCACGCGATTACGAGTACATCTTTGAGATGGACGCGGACTTCTCCCACGACCCGCGCCATCTTCCGGAGTTCCTGGCCGCGGCCCAGGAAGCCGACTTCGTCCTCGGTTCGCGCTACCTCGACGGGCGGGTGACCGTCGTCAATTGGCCAATGAAGCGGCTGATGCTCAGCTACTTCGCCAACATCTACGCGCGCATCGTGACCGGCCTGAAGCTCTGGGACGGCACGGGCGGCTTCAAGTGCTTTCATCGGCGGGTGCTGGCCGCCATCGATCTCGACAAGGTTCGTTCAAACGGCTACGCCTTCCAGATCGAGATGTCGTTCCGCGCCTTTCATAAGGGATTTCGCGGGAAGGAGATTCCGATCGTCTTCACCGACCGCACGGTCGGGGACAGCAAGATGAGCGGCCACATCGTGCGCGAAGCCATCTTCATGGTTTGGCGCCTCCGGTGGTGGCACGTCACGGGGCAACTATGAGCATCCCGGTCGGCCATGCGTTCTATAAGATGTCGGGGTCGGGCAACGATTTCGTCTTCTTCGATGCCAGGTCCGATACCGGCGTCGCCCATGAACTGGACAATCCCGAGACGGTTCGCAAGCTCTGCGCGACCGGAACTGGGATTGGAGCAGACGGTGTTGTGTTCCTGCAAAGCGATACATATCAAGCGTTTAGGATTCGCTACTTCAACCGAGATGGCAGCCTCGGCGAGCTCTGTGGCAATGCGTCGCTTTGCAGCGTTCGGTTAGCCCGCGAGCTCGGCATTATCGGCGACGGTACCTGTCATTTTGAAACCGACGCTGGGGCAATGACGGGTCATTTTCGCGACGGAAAGCCCGAAATCGACCTGCAGATGGTCCACGAACTGAACGCGGCGACCGAGTTTGACTGCGAGCCTGGGGAGCACCGGATCGGCTTCGCCAATACAGGTGTGCCTCATCTTGTTGTCCTGGTTGACGATACGGCGTCTGTCGACGTCGTGGGCAGAGGCCGTCCATTGCGGCTCGACCGCCGGCTCAAGTCTGGCGCGAACGTCAACTTCGTCTCGCCCATTGGCCCCGACGAGTACAGCATCCGGACGTACGAGCGCGGCGTCGAGGCCGAAACGTTGGCCTGCGGCACGGGTGCCGTGGCCAGTGCCGCGCTTCTCGAAGCCTGGGGTCTGACGGGGAAGGTTGTGCGGCTTCGCACCAAATCCGAGCGGACGCTGACCGTGACGTTGCGGCGAAAGGACGACGGCCACCTCTGGCCATCGCTTTGTGGCGAGGCTCGAGTGGTCTACGAGGGGCGCACCGCGGAGCTATAAGCTGCGAGAAGCTGGCGCTGATCGCGTGAACGAACCAAAGCCGGCCCGTCAGCACGGGGCCGGCTCATTCGTATATGCGCAGGGTAGCGCCATCAACGCAGCACCAACTACCTAAGTTCCAGCGGCGCCGGAAGATGGTTTTGTCCACCGGCTTCGTGGTTATCCACCGTGGAAAGTTTACATAATACCTATTATAAGTACTTTTTGGGGCAGAAATGGACGCGAAAACGGACGTGAGGCCAATGCCCCACGTCCGTTCAAGTGATTTCTGAGGTCCTGCTACGGCTTGGCGGCGGCCGCGGTCAGTTCTCCCATCCGCACCTTGGCTTCGCTGGCCATCGGTGAGTCGGACTTGTCAGCGAGTTCGCCCCACAGCTTGATCGCCTCGGCTTTCTTGCCGGCCTCGGAGAGCGCGCGGGCGGCCTCACCCTTGAGGAAGTCCTTCTCCCCCTGAAGCGATGCCTTGGCGACGGCGGCGAGATAGTGCTCGGCGGCCTTGTCGTACTTCTGCTGGCCCTCGTAGCCGGCGGCCTTGAGCGCCTCGACCCCCGAGGCGAACGCACCAAGCGACGAAAGGCCATCGAGTGCGGCCTGTCCTTCGTCGTACTTGCCCGTATCAAACTTCGACTGGGCAAGGAGCATGGCGGCCTGGATGCCACCGGGCGTCCCGCTGTAGCGCTTCGTGACCTTGGCCAGCTCGTCCGCCGCCTTGGGATCATTCTGGCTGGCGAGCGTCATGGCATCGTAGAAAGCCTTCTCCGCCTGCGAGTTCTTGCGGGCGGTGTTGGCCTGCCACAGGAAGACGCCGCCGACCACCACGGCAACCACGATAGCGGTCGCGGAGATCTGCTTGCGGTACAGCTGGAAGGTGTCGAGCAGCGAATCGGGATCGGCTGCGATGGGCGGACGGGCCGCCCCACCGGTCTTCGTCATCGTACTGAGTCGCGTCTTGGGTGAAATGGCGCGCGCCCTGGTGGCGCACAACCTCGAAATACTAATGGATTGCGGGTGATTCAGGCACCCCCGCGGGTTCGCGGAACTGGCGGAAAGTCGCCGACGAGACGATGCCACGAAGGGCCCGTCGACTTACCACGCAGTCGTTGCGGCGTGCAGCGACTTGAGCTGGTCTTGACTTTCTTCCGCATAATCCGTATTCATACATACGTATGAATACTAAGCTCCCGGTACCGGAACGCCTGCTGGCCGTCGCTGGTGATCTCTTTGCCCGCGAGGGTTATGACGCGGTCTCGGTGCGACAGATCACGAGCCGCGCCAAGGCGAACCTTGGCGCCGTCACGTATCACTTTGGCTCGAAGGAAGCGCTGTTCCACGCGGTGATCGACCGCATGGGCACGCCATTCGCCGACCGATTTGTCGCGATCGCCGCCGAGCGCGGCACGCCGCTGGATCGCATCACGCGCATCGTTACGATGGTGCTGACGGAGCGCAACCTCCCTGCCCCGGCGATGATCCTGCGCGAACTCGCCACCGATCGGCCGCTGCCGCCGCCCCTGATGCAACTGATGCAGCGCAACCTCGCGGCGGTGGCCGGCCTGGTCCGGGAAGGTCAGGCGGATGGTTCGATTCGAGCGGGCGATCCCAGCCTGCTTGCCCTGAGCGTGATGGCGCAGCCGTTCCTCATGCGCATTGCCAGCCGCATTCCACGCGACATCGCCGGCGTGGATCGCACCGATATGGAAACACAGCGTCGCCTCGTCAAGCACGTCGTCACGACCATCATTCGCAGTCTCGCCTCCTAGCCACGGGTTGGGTCATGATTCCGATCCTTCTTCTCGCCGCCGCTCTCGCCGCGCCCCCGCAGGACTCGGTGCGGCTCACCGTCGCCACGGCCATCGACCGCGCGCTGTCGACGCATCCCGCCATCGGGGCGGCGCGCGCGGGTGTTGATGTCGCCGCCGCCGATGTCGGCCAGGCCCGCGCGGCGTGGCGGCCGTCTGTCTCGGTGGACGGCGCCCTGAACCGATTCCAGAAACCGATGGTCGTCTGGCCGCTGCACGCACTCGACCTGCGTAACCCGCCAACATTTGACACCGAGCTGTCGCAAGCGTCAATCGGAGCGGCGTACACGCTCTTTGACTTTGGCGCTCGCAGCGCGCGAGTGAAGGCCGCGGAGTCGCAGCGCGATGCTGCCAGCGCGTCGCTCGGCGCGGCGGAACAGCAGCTCGTGGCACGGACGCTGGCGTCGTATCTGCGCGTGCTGACGGCGCGCGGCGTGCTCGCCGCCGAGGACCAGCGCGTGGCGGCGCTCGCCGCCGAGGCGAAACGCGCCCGCGATCGGCTGGCTGCCGGCAAGGCGGCGCGCGTGGACACCCTGCGCGCGGCGTCCGAACTGGCAAACGCCGCGGCCGATCGTGTGAATAGTGCGATGAATGTCGAGATGGCCGAACGCGAACTTTCCCGGTTGATGAGCACTCCCTTCTCGAGCGTCCACGGCGTGGCACTCAACAGCGTTCGGCTGACGGCGCGTGACACGGCGTTGCCGGCGGCACGCGATGCCGAGGTGTCGGTTGCGGGAACGGCCAATGCCGACGTGCAGACCGCGGTGCGTCGCGCTGATGCGGCGATGGCGTCGATCGTCGCCGCCAGAGCCGGACGACTGCCCGTGCTTCAGGCGACGACGGCGATCATCGACCGCAGCAACATCACCGGTCGCTGGCTCTCCGAGTGGCAAGTGGGTGTTGGACTGTCGTGGCCGATCTACACCGGAGGCGCGCGCGAAAGCGCGATCAGCAGAGCCGAGGCGTCGTCGCGTGCCGCGCAGGAGCAGCTGCGATTGACGCGCCTCGCGGCGGAGCAACAGGTGGACGAATCACGCGCAGCCTATGACGCATCGCGTGCACGAGTGGCGGCGCTCGAGGCCGCTGCGCAGCAGGCCACCGAAGTGGCGCGAATCACCGCGTTGGCGCGCGACGTGGGCGAAGGAACGCAAACCGATTACCTCATCGCCGAAGCCAGCCTCTTTCGTGCGCGCAGCAGCCTGGTGCAAGCGCGCCACGCCGTGGTAGGCGCACGGGTGGAATTGGCCCGCGTGCTCGGCGAATTATCCCGTGCCTGGATTGCCAACTCGCTGGAGACTCAGCCATGAAGCGTGCACCGATTGTCGTCGTCGTTCTCGCCGCCGTTGCCGTCGGCGCCTACTTCATGTTTCGCCCACGCACCGATGACTCGGCGCTCGCCGCGTCGGGCACTGTCGAAGCGACCGAGGCCGCACTGGGATTCCAGGCGGCGGGCCGTATTCAGGCGATTCGCGTAAACGAGGGCGAGCGTGTGAAGGCCGGTGATACTATCGCCGTGCTCGATCGCACCGAGCTCGACGCACGACAGGCGCAGGCGCGAGCGCAAGTGAACGCCGCCGAAGCCGGGTTGAGCGAACTGGAACGCGGCGCGCGAAGCGAGGAGTTGGCGCAGGCGCGCGAGGCGGACAGCGCGGCGGCGGTACGATTGACTGATGCACAGCGCGACCTGAAGCGCGCACAGCTGCTGTTGAGCGGCGGCGCGGCATCGCAGGAGGCGTACGACAAATCGCGACTGGCCGCGGACGTGGCGCGCAGCGTTCGTGAGCAGGCCGCGCTGCAACTGCGCCTGGTGCAGACCGGGCCGCGCGTCGAGCGCATTGCCGCGCAGCGAGCGGCGGTGGCGTCCACGCGCGCCTTGCTGAGCCAAGTGAACGCGCAGCTGAACAACGCGGTCGTTATCGCGCCGTTTGATGGCGTCGTCACGGTGCGGCAGCGCCAGCCCGGCGAGATCGTTGCGCCCGGCGCGCCAGTGGTGACGTTGTCGAACTTCGGCGATCGCTGGGTGCGCATCTACATCGCCGAGACACGGCTCGGCACGGTGAAGCTCGGCGAGGCCGCGACGATTAGAACCGACACGTACCGGGATCGGACGTACGAGGGAGCCGTCTCGTTCATTGCGAGCGAGGCGGAGTTCACGCCGCGCAACGTGCAAACCACGGAGGAGCGCGTGAAGTTGGTGTTCGCGGTGAAGGTGCGCATCACCGGCGACACGGCGCTGGCGCTCAAGCCAGGGATGCCCGCCGATGTCACGCTGAAGCCGCAGCACTAACGCGCGCCGCACTCCGTTCACCGTCCATGCGCCTGTCCCGTACCGCCGACTCCTCCGCCGCGATTGCGGTGCGCGCACTCACGCGTTCGTTTGGCGCGCTGACCGCGGTGGATGGTCTGACCTTTGACGTTGCGCGCGGCGAGCTGTTTGGCCTTGTGGGGCCGGACGGCGCGGGCAAGACGACGACGCTCCGCATGCTGGCCGGGGTGCTGCGCCCAAGCGGCGGCGATGCGTTGATGGACGGCATCAGCATCGCGCGAGATCCCGAGGGCGTGAAGCTGCACATCGCGTACATGTCGCAGCGCTTCGGATTGTACACCGATCTCACGGTGCGCGAGAACATCGATTTCTACGCGGACTTGTACGAGGTACCGGCGGCTGAACGCGCCGCTCGGTTGGAGCGCCTCTATCACTTCTCCAATTTGGGGCCGTTCGAGCACCGGCTCGCCGGCAAGCTCTCGGGCGGCATGAAGCAGAAGCTTGGGTTATGCTGTGCGCTCATTCATCAGCCGCGCATCCTGCTGCTCGATGAGCCGACGTTTGGGGTGGATCCGATTTCGCGGCGCGACTTGTGGCTGATTCTCGAGGAGATGGTCTCGCAGGGCGTCACGGTGCTCGTCTCGACCGCATATATGGATGAGGCCGAGCGGTGCGATCACGTGGCGCTGCTCGATCACGGGCGCGTCGTGGCCCTCGACACGCCGTCGACGCTGCAGGCTTCGATGGCCGGACAGGTCATCGCCGTGCGCACACCCGAGCCGCGGCGCGCCCTCGAGAAGCTGCGCACAGCGGCCACCGTGCAACGTGCCACGCAGTTTGGCGACACGATCCACGTGATCGTGGCGGAGGACGGACGTTCGCGCGCAAGTATCGAGGCCGCGCTCGCTCTGGCGGGTATCGCCGTCATCGAGCTGCACGAGATTGAAGCGTCGCTTGAGGATGTGTTTATCGAGCGGGTGCTGTCTGGGCAGGCTTCGATGGCGAGCGGCAGATGACGGGCAGCTCTCCTGCTGGCACCAGCGCGTCGCGACCCGACGTGGGTGGGTCAGCCCGAATCGCCGTGGACGTGCGCAACCTGACGCGCACGTTTGGAGACTTTGTCGCCGTGGACCACGTGACGTTCAGCGTGGCGGAGGGCGAGATCTTCGGCTTCCTTGGCCCGAACGGGGCCGGCAAGACCACGACCATCCGGTTGCTCACCGGACTGCTGGCGCCGACGTCGGGTGATGGGCGCGTCGCCGGGCACGATGTGCGCACGGAATCCGAGGAGATCAAGCGGAACATCGGTTACATGTCGCAGCTCTTTTCGCTCTACGGCGACCTAACCGCCGAGGAGAACATCGCGTTCTTCGCTGGTTTGTACGGTGTGACCGGTGCGCGATACACGCAGCGCCGCGACTGGGTGCTGGAGATGGCGGGGCTCACCGAGCATCGCCACCAGATGACGGCGCAGCTCCCGCTCGGCTGGAAGCAACGACTCGCCCTTGGCTGTGCGGTGCTGCACGAGCCGCCCATTCTCTTCCTCGACGAACCGACGTCGGGAGTGGATCCGGTGTCGCGACGCGCGTTCTGGGAGCTCATCTATCAGCTCACGGCGCGCGGGACCACGGTCTTCGTGAGCACGCACTATATGGAGGAAGCCGAGTACTGCGACCGACTGGCGCTCATGAACCGCGGGCGCATCATCGCGCTCGACCGGCCGTCGGCCCTGCGCACGCAGATGACGGAGCACATCCTCGAAGTGGAGACGAACGACGCCTCGGCCGCGGCGCAGGCGCTGCAGCATCAGCGCGGGGTCCTTGAAGCGGCGATGTTTGGGCGCGCGGTGCATGTGGTGGTGGAAGACGTCGACGAGGCAAAGGCATTCCTGCCGGGCCTCCTCGCGCAACACGGCTTGACGACCGGTGGCATGCAGGTGGTGCGCCCGTCGCTCGAAGACGTGTTTGTCTCGCTGGTGCGCCGCGAGGGCGGCGCGGTACTGGGCTGAGCCATGGCCATTCGTCCCGCGCGTCTGCTCGCCATCGCACGCAAGGAAGTGCTGCAACTGCGGCGTGACTCGCGCAGTCTGGCGATGGCGTTCCTGATGCCGGCGGCGCTCATCGTGTTTTTCGGCTACATCATCAGCTTCGACGTCAAGGACATCAAGCTCGCGGTGCTCGACCAGGACAACTCGCAACAGAGCCGCGAACTGGTGGAGAGTTTTGTCTCGGCTGGGCGCTTTCACATCACGGATCGGTTGTCGAGCGCCGCCGAGGTGACTCCCCTGCTCGACCGCGGCGCGGTGCGAATGGCGTTGGTGATCCCGCCCGGCTTCGCGCGACGGCTCTCGTCGGGGCAGCAGGCATCCGTGCAGGCCATCATCGATGGCGCGGATGCAAACACGGCCGCGATCTCGCTCAACTACGCGACCGCCATCGTCACATCGTACTCGGCGGCCGTCGCGCTGCGCACGACGCGTCTGGTGCCGCCGGTCTCGCCGGAGACGCGGGTGTGGTACAACGAGACGCTGGCGAGTCCGGCGATGATCGTGCCGGGCTTGATTGCGGTGATCATGATGATCATTGCGGCGATGCTTACGGCGCTGACCGTGGCGCGAGAGTGGGAACGCGGCACCATGGAGCAACTGGCGGCGACGCCGGTGCACCGCGCCGAGGTGATCCTCGGGAAGCTCGTGCCCTACCTCGGCATCGGGTTGGTGGACGTGACGGCGGCGGTGTTGATCGGCATGTACGTCTTTGACGTCCCGTTCCGCGGGAATCCGTTTCTGCTCGCCATCATGGCGACGCTGTTCCTGATCGGGTCGCTGGGGCTTGGCATCTTCATCAGCGCGAGCATGAAGTCGCAGCTGCTGGCCACGCAGTTGGCGATGATTGGCACATTCCTGCCGTCGCTGCTGCTCTCGGGTTTGCTGTTCGATCTGAACATGATGCCGCCGGTGCTGCGCGCCATCTCGGTCGTTGTTCCGGCGCGCTATTTCATCACGGTGATGCGCGGCATCTTCCTGAAGGATGTTGGCCTGTCCGTGCTCTGGGGCCAGGGACTGGCGATGGTGCTGTATGCCGTGACTGGCCTGAGCCTCGCGGTGCGCGCCTTTCGCAAGGAGATCGAATGACCTTGCCGAGTCGCGGCCTCCTGATGCAGCTCGTGCGCAAGGAGCTGCTGCAGTTACTGCGCGATCCGCGGTCGAGGCGCCTGTTGCTCGTGGCGCCGATCCTGCAACTGCTCGTCTTCGGTTACGCCGTCAACACGGACGTGCGCCACGCGCGCACCTTTCTGCTCGATGCCGACGCGACCGCCGAGTCGAGGGCGCTGGCCAGCGCGCTCAGCGCGAGCGGATACTTTGATATCACGATGCGGGACGACCGGCCGGCGGCGTTGACGCGCGCCCTGGATGCCGGCGATGTGCTGATTGGCGTGCATATTCCGCGCGGCTTTGCGGCCGATGTGGCCCGCGGCCGACCAACGACGGTGCAACTGCTCGTCGATGGATCAAGCGCCAACACCGCCAACGTCGCGCTCGGGTATGCGACACAGATCGTGGGCCGCTACGGACTGACGCGGGGAGCGGAGATTGCGGCGCGGGCCGGTGTGCCGGTGCGAGGGTCGGGCGTGAACTTCGCGGTGCGCGTGTGGTACAACCCCAACCTCGAGAGCCGCGCCTACAACGTGCCCGCCGTGATGGGCAACATCGTGATGCTGATGGCATTGCTGCTTACCTGCCTGGCCGTCGTGCGCGAGCGGGAACTCGGCACGCTCGAACAGCTGATGGTGAGCCCGTTGCGACCCGTGGAGTTGATGCTGGGCAAGACCATTCCATCGGCGATGGTCGCGATGTTCGACGTGGTGCTCGTCACCGCCGTCTCACTGCTCTGGTTCCGCATTCCGTTTGAAGGGAGCTTTGCGCTGCTGGCCGTGGCCAGCCTGCTCTTTGTGCTCACCGGACTCGGCGTCGGCCTGCTCATTTCGACGATCAGCAATACGCAGCAGGAAGCGTTCATGTCGATGTTCATGTTCTTCCTGCCGGCGATCATGCTGGGCGGACTGCTCTTCCCCGTGGACAACATGCCGCAGTGGGTGCAGGCGTTATCGTACCTCGACCCGATTCGGCACTTCCTGATCGTCGTGCGCGGCATCTTCTTGCGCGGCGCGGGATGGACGATTGTTTGGCCGCAACTGCTGTGGCTGGCGGGGATTGGTGTCAGCGTGCTGTGGTTTGCGACGAAGCAGTTCCACAAGACGGCGGAGTAAACGCCGATGGGCGGCGCCCATCGGAGGACGCCGCCCATCGCAATCGTCGTTCATGCCCCCGGCCTGATTCGAACAGGCGACCTAGCGTTTAGGAAACGCTTGCTCTATCCACCTGAGCTACGGGGGCGACCCTCGAAACCTATCGGGCCGGCGGGGCGGATGCCACGCATGCCAACGTTGCCACGCTTGCCGCGGTTGCCACGCGGCACCCTCGCCGCGGGACCCGGTTAGGTCCATCTTCATCGGAGCCGCTCGTCGAGTCCTCCTCCTACCCTACGCCTCCATGACGCCGCGCCTGCTCATTCTTGCGCCCGCATTTGCCGCCGCCGCGCTGCTCCCGGCGCAGCCTGCGCCGCCGAAGCGCATCCAGCAGGTGCTGGATCGCCCCGAGTTTGTACACGCGACGTGGGGCATGGAGTTTTACGATCTTGAATCGAAGAAGACCGTGTGGGCGGTCAACCGCGAGCGGTTGTTCGTCCCGGGGTCCACAACCAAACTGGTGACGATCGGCACCGCATTCGCGGCACTGGGCGCTGACTACCGGTTTCACACGCGCGTGTATCGCACGGGTCCGGTGCGCGATGGCGTCGTCCAAGGCGATCTGGTCCTCGTCGCCAGCGGCGACCCGGATCTCACCCGGTGGGAACACCCCGCCGGCTCTGCCTACGCCTTCGTCGACCAGGATCACTCGTACGGTGGGGCGCCGCTGCCGGCGGAACCGCTCGAAGCATTGCGAGAGTTGGCGCAGCAGGTCGCCAGCCGTGGCATTCATGCGCTGACCGGCCAAGTGATTGTCGACGCCTCGCTCTTCCGCGAAGGGACACGCGAACTGGGCACGCGCGTGGTCATCTCGCCGCTGAACATCAACGACAACGTCATCGACATCGTGGTGACACCGGGAGCTCGTAGCGGCGATGCGGCGGTGGTGGCAATGAGCCCGCGCACGTCGTATCTGACGGTGCAGGCAAATGTCTTCACGGTTGATTCGGGCGCCACCGCTGGACTGCGCAGCGTGGAGGACAGCACCGACCTCGATCATCGAATGCTCGTGATTACCGGCACCGTGCCGCGCGGCGCGGCGCTCAATGCGCGCTGGACGGTGCCCGTGCCGAGTCGATTTGGCGAAATCGCGCTCGCCGAGGCGCTGACGGCGGCCGGCGTTCGTGCCATTCCGCGGCTTGGTGCACGCAGGATGGCCGCGGAGCCAACGCGGGCGCTGGCGGACTCAATGCTCGTGGCGGAGCACGTGTCACTACCCTTCTCCGCCGCCGCGCGCGTGATCCTCAAGGTGAGCCAGAACCTGCACGCCAGCTCGATGCCGATGGTGCTCGGCGCGCAGCCCGCAGCGCGCGCCGCGGGCAAGAGTGGTTTTGATGTCGCGCGCGAGTGGCTGCAGGGCGCCGGACTGAACCTCGACGGCGCCGTGCAGGGCGACGGTGCCGGCGGTGACGCGTACTTCTCGCCGGCGTTCATGACGCGCTATCTCGAGCTCGTGTCGACGCAGCCGTGGGCGGAGGCGTTTCACGACGCGCTCCCGATCCTCGGAACGGATGGCACGCTCGCGACGATTCAAACGAACGCGCCCGCGGCGGGCAAGGTGCACGCGAAGACCGGAACGTTCTCGTCGTACGACCCGCTCAACAAGCGGCCGATCGTTCATGGCAAGGGGTTGGCCGGTTACTTCACATCGAAGAGCGGCCGTCGCATTGCGTTCGCCATTTACGTGAACAACTTCGCGACCAACGAGCCTGACCCCACGACGCTGGCTGGCCAGGCACTCGGCGAGATCGCCTCGCTGGCGTGGGAAATCATCAAGTGACGGACGCCTGCCGCGGTGTCGCGGCTTGTACAGGATGTCGCGGTTCCGGCAGTATATTCTCGCACCCTTTTTGGGAGTTCTTCATGCGCTCGTTCTTCGCCCTCATCGGCGCCGCCGCCATCAGCGCGTCATCCCTTCACGCGCAGGCCGCCTCGCTGGTCTACAAGCTCGGCAAGGACACGGTGGCGATCGAGCAGTACACGCACTCTGCCACAGCCCTCGCCGGCGAGATGGTACAGCGCAACGGCACCGCGGTTGTCCGCTATCAATACAGTCTCACGCTAGGCAAGGATGGACGCCCGGTGTCGGCGATGATCAAGCGGATGCAGCCCGACGGATCGAGTGCACCGAACGGTCCCACCGAGGTGCGTTTCACGATCGGCGCTGATTCCGTGATTCGCGAAACGGTCTTCACCGACAGCACGTCGCGCCGCGCGTTTGCCGCGTCGCGCGCGTTGATCAACTTCCCGACCTTCGTGTACGGCCCGACGGAACTGCTGGCGGGCCTTCGCAAGAGCGGCGCGGTTGATTCGCTGGCGGCCGTCGGCACTGGTGGCGGCGTGAGCTTCACGGGCCTGACTACGCTGAGCGGCGATAGCGCGCGCCTTCGCGGCGGCGCCTATGCCATGGTGCTTCGCTTCGACGCGAGCAGCCGGCTGCAGAGCGTTGATGGCAGCGGAACGACCAACAAGGTGATGGCCGCCCGTGGCGCTGGTGGCATGGACATCGCCGGTATTGCGCGCGGCATGAAGCCAACCGGCTTACTCTCGGTGCGCGAAGATGCGCGCGCCGCGTTCGGCCCCGGCGGCATGGTGGTGGTGGACTACGGCCGCCCGCAGGTGCGAGAGCGCAGCGTGTGGGGCGGCGTGCTGGTGCCGTTCGACTCGGTCTGGCGCGCCGGCGCCAACGACGCGACGCATCTCTTC
>JAHFCT010000119.1 GCA_023249375.1 Gemmatimonadota bacterium
TGGGCGTTCGACCCGGGTGACCGCGGCAAGTGGGCCGACGGGATGAACATTCCCACGATGGCCGAGCTCGCCGAGCGCGGCGAGACGGCTGACATCCTGTACTTTGTCGGCTGCATGGGCTCGTTCGACGACCGCGCGAAGAAGACCGCGGTCGCATTCGCCAAGATCATGCAGGCGGCCGGCGTCAACTTTGCCATCCTCGGCCGCGAGGAGAAGTGCAACGGCGACCCGGCGCGGCGCATGGGCAACGAATATCTGTACCAGATGCTGGCGAAAGAAAACGTCGAAACGCTCGCGAAATATCGGGTGCGCACGATCGTCACCGCCTGCCCGCACTGCATGCATCAACTGGGTAACGAGTATCCCCAGTTCGGCGGCAACTACGACGTCATTCATCATTCGACGTTCATCGCGCACCTGCTGGCTCAGGGGCGCGTGCCGCTGCGCGCGGAGGTCCACGAGGCGGTGAGCACGTTCACGTACCACGACTCGTGCTACCTCGGACGCTACAACCAGATCTATGACGCGCCGCGTCAGGCGCTGAAGCGCGCGCTCCCGGTCGTGAACCTCGTCGAGATGCCGCGATCGGGCGACCGCGGGCTCTGCTGCGGTGCGGGTGGCGGGCGCATGTGGATGGAGGAGAACGAGGGCAAGCGCATCAACGCGGAGCGCGCCGACGAGGCGCTCGCCACGGGCGCGCAGGCCGTTGCGGTGGCGTGCCCGTTCTGCATGACGATGATGCACGACTCGATCTCGGCGCGCGACGAGTCGGTGAAGGTGTACGACATCGCCGAGGTGGTGGCCGACCGGCTCGTGTAGCGCGCCAGCTACTTCGGGTGCGGCCGCGCGGCTTCCGTGAACGGATGCTCGAAACTCAGATAGACGAAGACCTGACGCGTCCCGCTGCTCTGACCAACGCCGATGGGGAAGGCGAATCCCGGCACGACCTGCATGCCGCTCGCGAAATCATATCCCCAGCGCACGCCGGGTGAGATGAACGCGGTTTCGTCGGAGCGATCGCCGCTGGACGTGCGCGTCGTGGTGCGCGTCCACACGTTCTCGAGCATCACGTTGAAGCGCGGCGTCACGAGCCAAATGAAACTCTGTCCGAGGTTCACGGCCCGGAGGCTTGCGTCTTGACCCGCACCCGGCACCTTGGCGAACCACGTCGCACCGGCATTCGTGTGCGACACGACCGACGCGCCGATCGTTTTGCTCACCGGCAAGTTCAGCTGCCACCCCGTGCCGCCGAGTCCGAGGCCCTTCTTGTAATCGCCGGTCGGCAGGCTGACGGAGAGCCGCGGCGCGAACGCCACGCCGCGCGCGTCATCGCTGATGACTTGCAGGCGATAGTTGAGTATCACGTCTCCGATGCCCGTGCTGCCGGGATCACCCGCGCGCAGAACCGGCACCGTGTAACTCAGCTGATGCCGCTGGCCGGGGGCCGGCCACTCCTGCGTGAACGAGTAGGCCCAGCCCTGCTGGCCCGTCGTGCGCGTGAAGCCAGAGATGTGCTGCACCACGCCCGGCTCCTGGTTGTACGCCTCCTCCATCAGGAAGGAGTTGTCGGCAATGGGTTCCTTGGTCGCACCTTGCGCGGCCACGGGATGCACGAAAAGCGCGGCTGCGATGCAGGCAGCCGCAGCACGAGAGGGGGCGAGAGTCATCGTTCGAGTCGAAGGTCGGGTCGTTTGGGGGGCGTGTCTTCTTTGGGCAGCACCGTGAGCAGAATGCGCGTCGCGTCGCGGCGCACGACCACCTTGGCGCCGCAGGTTTCGCACTGACCGGTGATCGGCGGCGTGCTGCTGAATTGCTCAATGCGATAGCTGCAGATCGGGCAGAATAGCGTGGGCAGTTCTTCCGGGCGGATGACGGGGCGCCCGATCGAAGCGCGGGGCGCATCCTCACCCTCAGCTTCGCGCGCGATGGTGCCGGCCATCGTGCTGAACAAGAGCTGGCGTTCCAGCTCGGTCATGTTCGCGAGCTGCGCTGGCGTGACGAGCCCGCGCGCCTGCAGCTCC
>JAHFCT010000010.1 GCA_023249375.1 Gemmatimonadota bacterium
GTCCCGACGAGCGCGGCAAACGACTCCCAGACAAACGTCAGGCCCAGCGCGGCCCACACGCTCCACGCCGAGAAGCTCCACAAATAGAAGTAGTCGCGATCGCGCACTTCGCGCGGCACGCTGTCCCCAAGGTCCGTGTCCTGCGAGTACCCGTACTTGAAGTTCATGTAATAGATGAGCATCAGCGTCAGCGTGAACATCAGCGGCCCGAAGAAGGCAAAACTTCGAGGGTCGCGCTTGTAGTGCACCCATCCGCCGAGAATACCGAGTACGAAGAAGATCGCGGCGAGCGACCCTTGCAGCCCCGGGCGCAGTCCGTCGACGTCGCGCAGCCACTGCCATTTGAAGTACAGCCACCACATGCCGATCTGCGCGCCGAACGGAGCCTGCCGTTCCGAGAGCGACGGCTTGCCGTACTGCCCGCGATTGAAGTTGTACATGAAGGCTTCTTCGGTGCCCTTCGAGAAGGTGCACGACAGCATCAATCCGTCACGGCACGCCGTGGGCTCCCCTTCATTGACCGCTGGGAAGTGGGCGGCGCGAATGGGTTGCATCAGGAACGGGGTGCCACCCAGCACCATCGCGCCGGCGCAGGCGAGCAGCAGTTTCCAGCGCGTGATCGTGCGCGGGCGGCGAATGAGCACCGCGAGCCCAACCGCGGGGCCGGCGAGCAGTCCCGCCATGTGATTGGCGTAGCCGAGGCCGCACACGTAGGCGATGAGCACGAGACCGCGATCGGCAGAGGGGCCGTCCGGGTCGTCGCACCAGCGCACGGTGAGCCAGGCGGTGATCGCCATGCCAGCCAGCGAAATCGTGTAGACCTTCTCGTTCACCACGGACTGCGCCCAGACCGTGAACGCCGTCGAGCCGATGAGCACGGCCAACGCGCCACCGGCGATGCGCTGCCAGCGCTTCTCGAACCAACCCACCAGCACGCGCTCGGTGATGAGGAACCACATCGCCGCGGCCACCGAACTCGAGATGGCGGCCAGCAGGTTGATGCGCATCGCCACGGTCGGGGCAACCGGCAAGATCGAGAAGACGCGCCCGATCAGGACGAAGAACGGATTGCCCGGCGGATGCGGAATGCCCAGGGTGTAGGCGGCCGCGATGTACTCGCTGGTGTCCCACATCGCCGTCTCGGGAGAGAGCGTGGCGAGGTAGAGCAAGAAGACGAGCACGCCGGCAATGCCGGCGGCCAGGTAGGATGGGCGGGTATCGAGATCAGGAGCCGCGGTCTGCGTCGCCATCGGGATCGGTTCTAAGGGTGTTTGCGAGATAACCGTTCAATATATGGTGCAGGGCAAGGGGCACGGTGGGGTGCAGGGGAAGGGGCAGGGTGGGGACCTCACCGTGCCTCTACCCGGCACCACGCTGTGCTTCGTACTCTGGACTACGCGTTTAGTGCCGGAACATCCGCTGCCCCGTGAACACCATGGTGATGCCATGTTCATCAGCCGCGGCGATGACCTCGGCGTCGCGCACTGAACCGCCGGGCTGCGCGATGGCGGTGATGCCGGCCGACGCGGCCTGGTCGATGCTGTCACGAAACGGGAAGAACGCGTCGGAGCCGAGTGCGGCGCCGGCGGTGGCGTGGCCGCAACCCTTGGCCTTGTGCGCCGCGAGGAAGGCGGCGTCGACGCGCGACATCTGCCCGGCGCCGATGCCGATGGTCGCACCGTCGCGCGCGAGGACGATGGCGTTGGACTTCACGCTCGCCACCGCACGCCAGGCAAACAGCAGGTCGCGACGCTCGGCGGCCGTGGGCGCGCGCTTGGTCACGACCCGCCACGCGGTGTCATCGATGGCGCTGGGTGCCTTTTCCTGCACGAGGACGCCACCGCGCACGCGCTTGACGTCGAGGGCGTGCGGACGTTCGCTGGCGCGTCCTTCGAGTACGCGCAGGTTCTTCTTGGCGCCGAGAATCTCCACCGCCTCCGGGGAGAACGCCGGCGCGACGATGCACTCCACAAAAAGCGACGCAATGGCTTGGGCGGCCGCGGCATCAACGGGGACGGTGAACGCGATGATCGAACCAAAGGCGGAGACGGGATCGCAGGCCAGCGCCTTCTGATACGCCTCGAGCGCGGTGGCGCCGGTGGCGAGCCCGCAGGGCGTCGTGTGCTTGACGATGGCGCAGGCGCATTCGCCGGCGAACGGATCGACGGCGAGCAGCGAGCCTTCGAGATCGAGAAAATTGTTGAAGCTCAGTTCCTTGCCGCCCTTCTGCACCAGCGCGGCGAGTCCGGCGCCGGGCGCATCCACGTAGAACGCCGCCTGCTGATGCGGGTTCTCGCCGTAGCGCAGCGACTGTTTGCGTTCGAAGGCGAGCGTCATGCGCGGCGGGAAGCGGTCGCCGGCCTGCTGCGCAAACCAGGCGGCGATGGCGCTGTCGTACGCTGCGGTGTGTGCGTACACCTTGCCCGCGAGTTCGCGGCGCAGCGGCAGCTGGTCGCCGCCGGCGCCCAGCGCGTCGAGCACGCGCCCATAGTCGTCGGGATCCACCACGATGGTGACGGAGGCGAAGTTCTTGGCCGCCGAGCGCAGCATCGACGGGCCGCCGATGTCGATCTGTTCGATCACGTCCTCGGGTTTCACGTTCGGCTTGGCGGCCGTCTCGCGGAACGGATACAGGTTCACGACGACGACATCGATGGGCGCGATGCCGTGCTCCTTGATGACCGCCATGTGCTCCGGAAGGTCGCGTCGCGCGAGCAGCCCGCCGTGCACCACGGGATGCAGCGTCTTCACGCGGCCGTCGAGCATCTCGGGAAAGCCGGTGAGGTCGCTGAGGTCGCGCACGGCGAGGCCGGCGTCACGCAGCGCCTTGGCGGTGCCGCCGGTGGAGACGAGATCAAAACCGAGTGCGGTGAGGCCGCGGGCGAAGTCGACGAGGCCCGATTTATCGGAGACGCTGAGGAGAGCGAGAGGCATTAGGGCGATTCAGGACAGGGATCACGGATTGCGATTCAGGACTTGGACCGACGATTACGATTGCGATGATCGTTACTCGTCGGGGACAAACGGATGCCGCGGGCCTTCCACGCCGAAACGCGCGAAGTCATAGGGCAGCGTGCCGTGCACGCGGCCGTCGGCGCCGAGGGTGACCGTGCCGCGCGCGACGGCATCGACGCACCACGGGAACAGGCGGTGCTCCACGCGCAGCACGCGCTCGGCGAGCGTATCGGCCGTGTCATCGAGGTGCACGGGCACGGGCCACTGCGCGATGATGGGGCCGCGGTCGAACTGCTCGCTGACAAAATGCACCGTGGCGCCCGAGAGACGCGCGCCGGCGGCGAGCACTGCCTCGTGCACGCGGTGGCCGTACATGCCGTGTCCGCCGAACGCTGGCAGCAGCGCGGGGTGCATGTTGAGCATGCGTCCGGTCCAGCGGCGAACCACCGGCGCCGGGACGAGGCGCAGGTAGCCGGCGAGCACGACGAGATCGGTCTGGTATTCGTCGAGCAGCGATTCGAGCGCGCCTTCGGGCGCGGAGCGAGACAGATGCGTCGCGGCGAGGTCGCGCCGGCGGGCGCGGGCCAGCGCGTACGCGTCGGCGCGATCACTGATCACCAACATCACCTGCGCCGGCGCGGAGGAGCCCTGCCGGTCGAGGTGATCGAGTATCGCCTGAAGATTGCTGCCGTTGCCCGACGCCAACACCGCGATGCGCCGCACGTCAGTGCTCCGGCGCGAAGGGGAGATCGAGCGCGATCGCCGCCGCGACGGAGAGCGACGACGCGAGGTCGAAGCCCTCGGCGAGCGCTTGCTCGACGTCTTCCGGCGTCGTTTCGGGTGACGGCACGAGGATGCCGCGCGCGCCGTACGCCTTGGCGGGGAGGAGGTCGCGCAGCTTGTCGCCAATGAAGATCGACGACCGCGCGTCGATCTGATGCTCGACGATGGCCTGTTCGTATAGCGCAATGCCCGGCTTGCGGCACTCGCACGGACCCGTCACGCTCGGATGATGCGGGCAGTGGTAGTGATCGTCGATGAATGCGCCGCGCTCGCCGAGCACGTCGTCGACGCGCGCGCGCACGGCGCGGTAATCGGCTTCGCTCAGCAATCCGCGCGCGATTCCCGACTGGTTGGAGACGACAATCACCGGCAGCAGCGCGTAGTTGAAGCGCCGCAGCGCATTCGGGGCGTGCGCCACCACTTCCACCTGCGCCGGGTCCTTGAGGTAGTGCTTGTCGACGATGATGGTGCCGTCGCGGTCGATGAACACCGCGCGCCGGCGCAGCGCCTTGCTCGTGCGCCGCAGCGCCGGGGTCTCCGGCGGCGTCGGGCGTCCCATCTTGTCGGGGCTCATGCGCACGCCTCGCAGACGGCGTCCACCAGATGCACGTCTTGGCGGGGGGCCACGGCGCGCAAGTCGAGCATCAGCGCGCCGTCGGCGATGCGCCCCACCACGGGGAGCGCGCCGTCACGCAGCCGCTGATCGAGCCGCGTGGCATCGCCCTCGAGCGCGACGGCGTGCGACGCAATGCGCGCTGAGGGAAACGCGCCACCGCCGACGGTCGCCTCGGTGGCCACGGTGCGCGCGGCGACGCCGCGCGCCGCCAGTTGCATGGCGATGTGCGCGGCGCGCGCACCCAGCGCGTCGGCCGGCGTGGTGAGCATCGCGAGCACGGGCACGTCGCGCACGGCGCGCTCGGGCTCGCGGTAGAGCCGCAGCGTGGCGTGCAGGGCGGCGAGCGTGAGCTTGTCGACGCGCAGCGCACGGGCCAGCGGATTGCGTCGCACGGCCTCCACGAGGGCCGTGCGCCCCAGGATGATGCCGGCCTGCGGCCCGCCCAGCAGTTTGTCGCCGCTCATCACCACGAGTGACGCGCCGTCGGCGACGGCGTCACGCGCGGTGGGTTCGCCGCGTAGGCCCCACGGCGAGAGATCGATCATCAGCCCGCTGCCGAAGTCATGGAGCAGCGGCACGCCGGCGGCATCGGCCAGCGCTGCCGCCTCGCGGGGCGGCACGTCGGCGACAAAGCCGTCGAGCGTGAAGTTGCTGCGATGCACCTTCACGATGGCGGCCGTCTGCGGCGTGCAGGCGCGGCGGTAGTCGTCGGCGTGCGTGCGGTTGGTCGTGCCGACTTCAACGAGCCGCGCGCCGCTCTTCGCCATGATGTCGGGGACGCGGAACGAACCGCCGATTTCCACGAGCTCGCCGCGCGAGACGATCACGTCGCGGCCGTCGGCCAGCGTGTTGAGCGCGAGCACCAGTGCGGCGGCGCAGTTGTTCACCACCACCGCGTCTTCGGCGCCGGTCAGTTCGCAGAGCAGGGAGGCGCAGTGCACGTGCCGGGAGCCGCGTGTGCCCGCGGCCAGGTCGTACTCGAGCGACGAGAAGCCGCGCGCCACCTCGGCGATGGCGTCGATAGCGGCCGCGGCGAGCGGCGCGCGCCCGAGGTTGGTGTGCAACACCACGCCGGTCGCATTCAGCACCGGCTGCAGCGTGGGACGCTCGCGCGCGGCCAATCGCGCGGCGATGTCCGCGGCCCATGCCGCTTCGTTTGTCGGCGCGAGCGCGGGTTCGGTGCGCGCGGCCGCCACGGCTTCGCGCACGGCGTCGGCCACGACACCGCGCGGCGCGCGCTCGGCCAACGCACGCACACCGTCCTGCTCGAGCAGGACGTGCACTGACGGGAGGGCGCGCCGGGGGTCGGTCATGGCGTCGGCAGCGGCTTGATCGGCGGCGTGATCGGCGGCTTGATCGGAGGCGGCGCGGCGGCCTTCGTGCTATCCGCCGCGGTCTTCGCCGCGGGCTTGCCCGCGTCGCCGGGCTTCTTCTCCGGCTCACTCTTCTTCTCGACCGGCTTGGCGCGCGTGAAGGTGCGTTCGCTGGTGCGCTTTACCTGCGACGCATTCACGGCATCGTGCACGAGGATGCGATATGCGCCGGGGACGATCGGCTCCGCGAGCACCGCGATGAACTCGGGCGTGATGGCCTGGCGATTGGGCACCGGCGGCGGGACCTTCGGCACGGTGTCGCGCGCCGCACGACGCGCCTCGACGCGCGCCCGCTCGATGGAGTCGCGCTGCACGAGCACCCGCGACGAATCGGCGCGGGCCCGCGCCGCCTTGCCGGCCGCGCTCGTATCGGCTTTCGAGATGGAGTCCTTGACCGCCGCCTCTCGCACGCGAGCGAGCGAATCGAACGCCGATGCCCGGTTAAGACTCACCACGCGCACGACGCTCGAGTCGGCGCGTCGCAGCTCCACCTGCGCGGCCGTCAGCAGGGGCAGGAGGGCCAGCGGACGATCGAACGTGAGCCGCAAGGTCAGCGAGTCTTTGACATCCACACCGACGATGCGCGGGCCGAGGGTGTCGTGCGTGAACGCGTACATATCGACGCGGAGCGAATCAGTGACGCCCACGGTGAGCGTGTCCCAGAACTCGCGCGGCTCGATGCGCCCGTTCGCGTTGCCGTCGATATGCGAGCGGACCAGATACGATCCGGCCGGCAGGAAGGGGAGGGCGTAGCGTCCGCTCGAATCGGCGCGCGCAATCCAGCGAAAGGTCGTGTCGCCGCCGACACGCGCATCGATGAGCGCGCCGCCGGCGGGCTTCAGCGTCGTCCAGTCGAAGACGGCGCCGCGAATCACGCCGCGCGGAATCGTGCTCCCCGTGCTGAACACAAAGGTGCGCTCGCGCTTCATCGGATTGCCGCTGAGGTCGGCCAGCCCCGGCATGACTGTGAGCGCGTACGCCGTGTTGGGATGGAATCCCTTCTTCGGCCGCACGGTGATGGCGTCGCGGTGCCAGTCGACGCGGGCCTGGCCGTCCGAGGGCGACAGCACGATCACCGCGCTCAGGTCATTGCCGGTGCGCGGATGTTCGCTGACGACTTCGTCAAAGTGCACCGTCACGCCCTTGGCCTTCACGTTGATGGCCCCAGAATCCGGATCCACCGTGGTGATCGCCGGCGCTGTTCGGTCCGGCGGGCCGCCCGGCGGTGCGCCGGGAGAGGCGCATCCCGTCGTGCACGCCGCGGCGAGCGCAGCGGCGGCCGCCAGGCGGGCGCAAGCGTTCATGCCCCGCCCATCGCCGTGATCTTGGCGCGCAACAGCGCCGACCGCGCCGTCCATTCGGCTTCCTTGGCGCGCTCCGCCTCGACGACGGCGGCCGGCGCCTTGGCGGTGAAGCCGGCGTTCGAGAGCCGGCCGCGCAGTCCCGTCAGCTGCTTGTCGAGCTGCGCCAGCTCGGTCTCCAGTTTGCCGCGCTCCTTGGCGATGTCGACGATGCCTTCGAGCGGAATCACGACCTCGAGCCCGCCGTCGAGCAGCGAGTGCGCGGCGGCACCCGATGCCGCGGCGCTGCTGGTGAGGTCCGCACGGCACATGCGATGCACGAACGCTTTTTCGGCCAGTGCGAG
Source organism: Gemmatimonadota bacterium (assembly GCA_023249375.1). GTDB lineage: Bacteria > Gemmatimonadota > Gemmatimonadetes > Gemmatimonadales > Gemmatimonadaceae > PNKL01. The sequence goes on from JAHFCT010000010.1 coordinate 7,373, forward strand.
CGCCGCCGCCGCGTCGTTGCCCGCCAGGTGCGCGGTCAGCGGCTGCGTGGGCGGCAGCACGTAGTCGTTGCGGATTTGCCGCACCGCCGTGATGACGTCCTTCACCACCTCGAACTCGTGCGCGAGATCGCTGCGCGCGGGCGCCGTTGGCCACGACGCCGTGACGAGCCACGTCCCCGCGGTGTGACCCGGGAGTCGCTGCCACATGGTCTCGGTGATGAACGGCATGATCGGGTGCAACAGGCGCAGCCCTTGGTCGAAGCAGTGCACGAGCAGCGCGCGCGCGATCTCGCGATCGTCGCCCGGTTCAGCAAGTCGGTTCTTTGACGACTCTACATACCAGTCGGCGAGGTCGTTCCACAGGAAACGCCGCGCCGACTCGGCGTACGCGTCGAGACGCAGCCCGGCCTGGCGCTGGTTCTCGGGCCACGCGCCATTCGCCGGCCGCACCGGGCCGAGCGACGTGTCGCAGTCCGCCACCGCATCGGCCAGGCGATTCACGATCCAGTGGTCCGCACTGCGAAACTTCGAGCGATCAAGCGACGCGAGTGGACGCACGGGCTCCTGCCCCACTTGCATCAGCAGAAAGCGTCCGATGTTCCACAGCTTCGTCGCGAAGTTGCGTCCGGGCGCGAACGACTTCTCGAGATCATCGGGGTCGAGCAGCACGTCGACGCCAAGCCCCATGCCGGCGATCATCGTCCAGCGCAGCGCGTCGGCGCCGAACTTTTCGACGACTTCCAGTGGATCGATGCCGTTGCCCAGCGACTTGGACATCTTGCGATGCTGCATGTCGCGCACGGTGCCGTGCAGATACACCGAGTGGAACGGCACGCGTCCGGTGAACTCGAGCCCGGCCATGATCATGCGCGCCACCCAGAAGAACAGGATCTCCGGGGCGGTGACGAGCACGTCGGTGGGATAGAACGCCTTGAGGTCGGCGCCGTCGGCCTTGTCGGGCCAGCCGAGCGTGGAGATGGGCCAGAGCCACGACGAGAACCACGTGTCGAGCACGTCTTCGTCCTGCGTCCACGCGCCGCCGCACTTCGGACACGTCGGCGACGGATCCTCGCGGAACGCGCCTTCGTGGCCGCACGCGCAGCGCCAGACGGGGATGCGATGCCCCCACCAGAGCTGGCGCGAGATGTTCCAGTCGCGAATGCCTTCCATCCAGTTGACGTACACCGCTTCCCAGCGTTCGGGCACAATGCGCACGGTGCCGTTCTTCACCACGTCGAGCGCCGGCTTGGCGAGCGGCGCCATCTTCACGAACCACTGGTCGCTGAGGCGCGGCTCCACCACGGTGTGGCAGCGATAGCAGTGCCGCACGGCGTGGTGGTGCTGGTCGATCTTGTCGAGGTAGCCCTGCTGCTCGAGCATCTTCACGATCTTCTTGCGCGCCTCGAACCGCTCGAGACCGCGCAGGGACGCCGGCACGCGGCCCTCGGCGTCGTGCACTTCGTCCATGTGGCCGTCGGGTGAAATCACCACGGGCATGGCGAGTCCAAGGCGCTTGCCGGCTTCGAAATCGTTGGGGTCGTGCGCCGGCGTCAGCTTCACCATGCCGGTGCCGAACTCCTTGTCGACGAACGAGTCGGCGACAATCGGGATGCGCACGTTGCTGATCGGCAGGAGCAGCTCCGTGCCGACGAGTGCCTTGTAGCGTTCGTCATCGGGATGCACGGCCACGGCGACGTCGCCGAGCATCGTCTCGGGGCGCGTCGTGGCGACCGTGATGGAGCGCGAGGCATCATCGGCGAACGGATAGCGCACGTGGTACAGCTTGCCGTGCATGTCCTTGAACTCGGCTTCCTCGTCGGAGAGCGACGTGAGGCAGCGTGGGCACCAGTGAATGACGCGGTAGCCGCGGTAGATGAGTCCCTTTTCGTAGAGACGCACGAACGCTTCGCGCACGGCGCGCGAGAGTTCGGGTGACAGCGTGTACGCGGTGCGGCGCCAGTCGGCGGAGGCGCCGATGGCGCGCAACTGCTGCAGGATGACGCCGCCCGTCTCGTGCACGAAGTCGGCAGTGCGGGCCACGAACGCTTCGCGCCCGAGGTCAAAGCGCGTCTTGCCTTCCTGCGCGATGAGTTTCTCCACGACGTTCTGCGTCGCGATGCCGGCGTGGTCGGTGCCCGGCACCCACAGCGCTTCGTCGCCGGCCATGCGGCGCCAGCGGACGATGACGTCCTGCACGGCGTTATTCAGGCCGTGGCCGACGTGGAGCACCGCCGTGACGTTCGGCGGCGGAATGACGATGGTGAACGGGTCGCGCGACCCGCCGTTGCGGTTGCTATGCGCGGCGTCCGCGTGAAAGAGGCCGGCAGCATCCCACGCCTCATACAGGGCGCGCTCGGTGCCGCCCGCGTCATACTGCGCGGGAATATCGGAAGCAGTCGGGTTGGTCATGACGCTCTAAAGATACGGACGCTTGCGCCTCTAACGGTAGACGGTGGCCGGCTGAGCCCTCGCCTCGGGCCCCTGCGTTCTGCTATGTTGAACTTCATTCACATCCCCTTCGCCGCGCATCGGCGGCGGGGTCTCATTCGCACTGGCCGCATGCCTGAACCGATCACCAATCCGACCCCGCCCGCGACGCCCCGGCAGCTCGTTCCGTGGACGATCTTCGGTGTACTGCTGGTTGTCGCGATCGTGAGCTTCTTCAAGTACGCGGATCGCATTTCGAGCCTGCTGCAGGCGCTCGCCGAGCGCTGATCGCCGATCCGTGCCCTTTCTCCCTGCTCCCACATGTCGTCGTTGCTGATCCTCACGCTTCCCGATGGCGCCACCCGCGAAGTGGCGCTTGGTACTCTTCCGCGCGACGTGGTCGCGTCTATCGGCCCGCGCTTGCTGCTGGCCGCCGTTGCCGTGTCGGTGGACGGCGAGGTACAGGACCTGATGACGCCGCTCCGGAAGGGCGGGGCGTTTACCGTCATCACCGACAAGGACCCGCGCGCGCTGGCGGTGCTGCGTCACTCGGGAGCGCACATCCTGGCAACGGCCGTGCGCCGGCTGCGCCCGGAGGCGAAGATCGGCTTCGGCCCCGCCATTGACGACGGCTTCTACTACGACTTCGAAGTGAGCAAGCCGTTTACCCCGGAGGACCTCGACGCGTTCGAGGCAGAGATGAAGAAGGTGGCGGCCGAGAAGCTGCCGTTCGAACGCGCCGAGGTGTCGCAGGCCGATGCGACGAAGGTGTTCGCCGATGATCCGCTGAAGCTGGAACGTCTGGCCGACTTCGAGGGAACCGACGAGGTCATCTCCACGTACACCGACGGCGGCTTTACCGACCTGTGCCGCGGCCCGCACGTCCCCGACACGTCGCACTTGAAGCACTTCAAGCTGCTGCACACCGCCGGCGCGTATTGGCGCGGCGATGAGAAGCGGCAAATGCTGCAGCGCATCTACGCCACCGCCTTCTTCAAGAAGGACGAGCTCGACGCGCACCTGCACCAGATGGAGGAGGCGAAGCGCCGCGACCACCGGATGGTGGGCAAGGCGCTCGATCTGTTCCAGTTCTTCCCGGTCTCACCCGGCGCCGCCTTCTGGACCCCGCGCGGCACCACGCTGTACAACACCATCGAGCAGTTTGTGCGCGAGCGGCAGCAGGAATCGTTCCTCGAGGTCAAGACGCCGCTGCTCTACACCAAGAAGCTGTGGGAACAGTCCGGGCACTGGGGGAAGTACAAGGAGAACATGTTCCTTGTGCTGAACAACGAGACCGACGATCACGACATGTCGCTCAAGCCCATGAACTGTCCGTCGCACCACCTGTTCTACGCGGCGCACAAGCACTCGTATCGCGAGCTGCCCATTCGCTACGTGACGTTCGACGTGCTGCACCGCAATGAAGTGTCGGGCGCGCTCTCCGGGCTCACCCGCGTGCGGCAGTTTGCGCAGGACGACTGCCACGTCTACCTGCGCGAAGACCAGATCGCGAGCGAAGTGAAGTTCCTGATGGACTTCATCCTCAGCTACTACGACACGTTCGGGCTCACCGCGAACCTCAAGTTCGCGACGCGTCCCGAGGTGCGCATTGGCAGCGACGACCTCTGGGATCGTGCCGAGGCCGCGCTGCGCGCCGCGCTCGATTCCACGGGGCGCCCGTACGAAATGAAGCCGGGCGACGGCGCCTTCTACGGCCCCAAGATCGACTTCGACGTCACCGATTCCATTGGGCGCCACTGGCAGCTTGGCACCATTCAGCTCGACTACAACGCGCCCGAGCGCTTCGACCTCGAGTACGTGGGAGAGGACAATGCCTCGCACCGTCCGGTGGTGATCCATCGCGCGGTGAGCGGGTCGTTCGAGCGGTTCATCGCCATTCTCGTCGAGCACTTCGCCGGCGCGTTCCCGGTCTGGCTGGCGCCCGAGCAGGTGCGCGTGCTCCCGATCTCCGACGAACTCGCCGACGTCGCCGTTGAGGTGACGAAGCGCATGAAGGCGGCCGGCATTCGCGCGCATCTCGCCACCGACGAGTCGCTCAACTACCGCATTCGCCAGGCCGAAGTGATGAAGGTGCCGTACATGGCCGTCATCGGGAAGCGCGAAGCCGAGGCCGGGACCATTGCGGTGCGCGTGCGCGGGGAAGGGAAGAAACAGGAGGTCGTGAGCGTCGACGCGTTCATTGAGCGCGTGCGCGGCGAGATTGCCGCGCGCGCGCTGACGCCGTCGAGCGAGGGGCAGAGCGCGTGACGCGCGCCGGCGTGTTGTGCGCCGCGGTGCTGCTCGCGATTGCGAGTGGCGCGGCGCACGCGCAAGTTGGCCCCGCGCTGGTGGCCAACCCAGAGAGCGGCCGGCTCGAAGGCAAGCCCACGTTGCGCCCGGAGCGTGTCGGCGCCGAGGTGGTGGTGGGCACGTACGCTGGCGTGGCTGGCTACTTCGCCGGTCGCGGCCTTGGCACGCTCGCGACGATGATGATGAAGTCCGACAACGAGCGCCTGCGCGACCGCGTGGTGGACGGTGTCGGCTGGGCGGGCGCGGCGTTCGCGATTGGCGGCACGGTGTACGCGCTCGGCGACATGGGGTCCGAGACGGGGAGCTTTCCGCGGACGATGATCGGCGTTACCGCAGGCGCCGCCGCCAGTCTCGTGCTGTCGAAGGTTGTGTTTCATGGCCGCGTGCCGGCTGATCAGGGATCGGCCAAGCGCAAATGGTGGGTCGCGACGCTGGAATGCTCGCTCCCGGCCATTGGCGGCACACTGGCGTTCAACGCGTCGAGGAAGTGGCAACGATGACAATCGACCGGCCCTCGGTCGGTACGCGTTTATAGCTGGACCTGCAATCGCGCCCCCCGCGCCAGTGCTTCAGGGGAAAATCATGCGCTTGCTCGCTACACGTTTGCGTCGCGCGTTCGCGGGATCTGTCGCTCGCGCTGCGCTGCTCGCCGTCGCACTCGTCGTCTGGTTCGGCGCGCCGCTTGCCGCCCAATCGCGGCAACTGCCGTCGCTCACGCTGTGCAGCGGCTGTCTGCTGCCTCCCACTGCCTCCACTCCGGCGCTGCAGCCGATGCGCGTGGCCGGAGAACTTGGCGCGAGCGCGGTCGGCTTCACGCTCGGCGCCGAGGGCGGGCTGGTGGTCGCGGCGGGTGTCGCGCATCTCGTGACCGGCCACGGCGGCGAAGTGACGTCTCCCAAGCTCGTGCGGGCGCTGACGCCAATTATGGTCGCGGGCGGCGCGCTCGGCGCCGGCACCAGCGCCTGGCTTGCCTCGCGCATCAACGGCCAGAACAGCAGCTGGGGGTGGGACGTGGGGGCGACCACCGTGGTCACCGCGCTGGCGTTTCGATGCGCCGGCTGGCCGATGACCAGTGAGTCGCGCAAGCGCCCGATGAGTCGCTGGCGTCGCATGGCGCCCGTCTGGATGTCGGCGCTCACCGCGACCATCGCGGCGAGTGCGACGCGCGAGCGGCGATAGCGCGGGGAAGTCGATAGGTTACCCGTGAAGCGTCCGCGGTCTGCGGTCTACGGTCTGCCGCCTCCCGCCTCCCGTCTCCCGCCTCCCGTCTGCCGTCCGCCGTCTGCCGTCTACCATCTACCATCTACCATCTGTCTTTCATATGCCCACGCCCGTCATCGTCTCCGCCGCGCGCACGCCGATTGGCCGCTTCCTCGGTTCACTCGCGCCGCTGCAAGGGCCCGAACTGGGAGCCATCGCCATCAAGGCCGCGCTCGAACGCGCCAAGGCGGATCCCGCCGATATTGGCGAAGTGATCATGGGCAACGTGCTGCAGGCGGGTGTGGGGCAGGCGCCGGCGCGGCAGGCGCTCATCAAGGCCGGTATTCCCGCGGCGGTGCCCGCGTACACGGTCAACAAGGTGTGCGGTTCGGGTTTGCAGGCGGTGATGCTCGCCGCCCAGGCCATTCGCGCCGGCGACGAGCAGTTGCTGGTGGCGGGCGGATTCGAATCGATGTCCAACGCGCCGCATCTCGTGTACGGGATGCGCAACGGCATCAAGTTTGGGCCGCAGACGATGCAGGACGCGCTCATCAGGGACGGACTCTGGTGCGCGTTCTACAACCGACACATGGGTGGCCACGCGGAATACACGGCCAAGAAGGCCGGCATCACGCGCCAGCGGCAGGATGAGTTCGCGTACCAGTCGCACATGAAGGCGGTGGCCGCCATCGAAGCCGGGAAGTTCGCCGCGGAGATCGCGAAGGTGGAGATCGCCGGCAAGAAGGGGCCGACCATCGTCGACACCGACGAGAGTCCGCGCAAGGACACGACGCTCGAGGCGCTCGCCAAGCTGCGCCCGGCGTTCCCGGGTGACGCGCCCAAGGACATGAAGCCCGAGGAACTCACCGTCACCGCCGGCAACGCGCCCGGACTCAACGACGGCGCGGCGGCACTCGTCATCGCGGACGAAGAGTACGCCAAGGAGCACGGCCTGCCGATTCTGGCGCGCATCACCGGGTACGCCTCGGGTGGCGGAGACCCGCAGGACCTGTTTTTCGCGCCGATCGTTGCCGTGCAGAACCTGATGAAGCGCACCCGGATGAAGATCTCCGACTTCGATCTCATCGAAGCCAACGAGGCCTTCGCCGCGCAGGCGCTCGCCGACGGCGACGGGCTGGGCTGGGACTGGAACCGCGTGAACGTGAACGGCGGGGCGATCGCACTCGGGCATCCGATTGGCGGCAGCGGCGCGCGCATCCTGACGACGCTGCTGTACGCGCTGCACGACCGCGGCCTTCACACCGGACTCGCGACGCTCTGCCTCGGCGGCGGCAACGCCGTGGCGCTCTCCGTCGAGCGGGTCTGAGCGCGCCGTGATCTTCACGCGCCCCGTCCCGGCAGAAGATCGCGCGACGGGGCGCGTTGTCGCAGCCGGTGAGGCCGTGTCTCGCACGCGATTGATGGGACGTCTCCTCGCGTTCGCCGGCATTACGGTGGTCGCGGGCATCGTGGTCCCTGCGGTACTGTATCCGGCGGTGCGCGCCGCGCACGCGGTCGTGGGCGGGGCGTTCCTGGGCGCCGACGCGATGACGTGTATCGCGACGATTGTCGCAACGGCCATCACGGTGCGGATTTTCGGCGAGTCGTGGCGCCTCAGCACTCGACTTGGCGCCGACGCACTCGGCGCGTGGCCGCTGCTCGGGGGCATTGCATCGGGCTGGTTCGCCATCGCCGCGCCCACAGGGCTGCTCATCTGGATGGGCGCACTGCGCCTGGTGCCCGCGGAGCAGGGCAGTTGGTGGGTGGGGGCAGGGCTCGCGGCGTCCATTCTCGTGCCGGCGGCGCTCTCCGAGGAACTCGTGCTGCGCGGTTACGCGTTCACTCTGCTGCAGCGCGCGTGGGGCGTGCGCGCGGCCGTGGCGGGGACGAGCCTCGCCTTTGGACTGCTGCACCTGTTCAATCCCGGCGTTACGGTGCAGGCGATTCTCTGCGTCACGCTCGCGGGGGTGTTTCTCGCGCTGGTGCGCCTGGCGTTCAACTCGCTCTGGGCGGCGTGGCTCGCGCACTTCGCGTTCAACTTCGTGCAGGTGGCGGTCTTTCACACGCCGGTGAGCGGGCTCGCGGTGCCGCAGCCGTATTATCGAACCGTGTCCGCCGGCCCCGTCTGGCTGACGGGCGGCGCGTGGGGACCCGAAGCGGGCGCGGCGGCCGCGCTCGGGATGCTGGGCGTTAGTTTTCTGCTGGCCATTCGTGCCGGGTGGGTTCGCGTGCGCCGCCGCGGATGGCGATTTGACATCGACGTGCGGCCCCACGGCCGCAGGGAGCAATAGCATGTCCGACCGCATTGCGGTAATCGGCGCGGGGCAGATGGGGAACGGCATCGTGCACGTGAGCGCGGTGGCCGGGCACGACGTGACGATGATCGACATCAGCCAGGCGGCGCTCGACAAAGCCAAGGCGACGATCGACAAGAATCTCGACCGTCAGGTGAAGAAGGGCTCGCTTGACGAAGCGGCGAAAGCCGCGGCGATGGCGCGCATCGCCACCTCGACGTCGATGGACGCCATCGCCAATGCGACGTTCGTGATTGAAGCCGCCACGGAAAACGTCGACCTCAAGCACAAGATCTTCGCCGACATCGACCGGCTCGCGCCGGCGGGGGCGGTGCTTGGCACGAACACGAGTTCCATCTCCATCACCGAGATCGCGGGACGAGTGAAGCGTCCGGACGCGGTGATCGGGGTGCACTTCATGAATCCCGTGCCCGTGATGCAGCTCGTCGAAGTCATTCGCGGACTCGCGACGAGCGACGAGACGAACGCGCGCACGGTCGCACTGGCCAAGGGACTCGGCAAGACGCCCGTGGAAGTGAACGATTACCCCGGCTTCGTGGCCAACCGCATCCTGATGCCGATGATCAACGAGGCCGTCTTCTGCGTGATGGAAGGCGTGGGCACGCCCGAGGCCATCGATCAGGTAATGAAGCTCGGCATGAACCACCCCATGGGCCCGCTCGCCCTCGCCGATTTCATCGGACTCGACACCTGCCTCGCCATTCTCGAGGTGATGCACCGGGGACTCGGCGATCCCAAGTACCGGCCGTGTCCGCTGCTGCGGAAATACGTGGCGCAGGGCTGGTTGGGGAAGAAGACGGGCCGCGGTTTCTACGCTTACTGACCACCGTTCATGAACCCGCTGCTCCATCTCACGGAAACTCAGGGCGCCATCCTCGACACGGCGCGCGCGTTCTGCGCGGCGGAGATTGCGCCGTTTGCGGCGCAGTGGGACCGCGATGCGCACTTCGATCCGACGCTCGTTGGCAAGCTTGGCGAACTCGGCTTTCTCGGCATGATGCTCCCCGAGGCGTACGACGGCCTCGGGCTCGACGCGGTCACCTACCTGCTCGCCCTCGAGGAGATCTCGGCGGCCGATGCGTCGGTGGGCGTGCTGATGAGCGTGCACAACTCGCTGCCGTCGCAGCTCATTCTCAAGTTCGGCACCGACGCGCAGAAGGCCGAGTTCCTCGGGCCGCTCGCACGCGGGGAGATCCTCGGTGCCTTTGCGCTCTCCGAGCCAGACGCGGGCTCAGACGCTGCGTCGATGCGGGCCCAGGCCGTGCGTGACGGCGACGGCTGGATTCTCAATGGCACCAAGGCGTGGATCTCGGCCGGCGGCCACGCGGGTGTCATTCTCGCGATGGCGCGCACCGACACGCCGGACGCGCGCCGGGGCAGCAAGGGCATCGGCGCGTTCATCCTGACGCCCGACTTGCCGGGCTTCAAGGTCGGCAAGAAGGAAAACAAGATGGGGCTGCGCGCGTCGGAGACGGTGCAACTCGTTTTCGACAACATGCGCGTCCCCGGCTGCCGACTGCTGGGCGATCCGGCGCAGGGCTTTGCGTACGCGCTCCAGACACTCGAGCACGGGCGGTTGGGCATCGCGGCACAGGCACTCGGCATCGCGCGCGCGGCCTTCGAGCATGCGGCCGCGTACGCGGCCGAACGGCAGCAGTTTGGCCGGCCGATTGGCGAGTTCCAGGGGATCCAGTTCAAGCTGGCCGACATGGCGACGCGCATCAACGCCGCGCGGTCGCTCATTCACGCGACCGCGGCCGCGAAGGACCGCGGCCTGCCGGTGGGTGAGTACGCCTCCATGTGCAAGCTCTTCGCCACCGAGACGGCGATGTGGGTCACGACGCAGGCCATCCAGGTGTTCGGCGGCTACGGCTACACGACCGATTATCCGGTGGAGAAGCTCTTCCGCGACGCGAAGGTGACGGAGATTTACGAGGGGACGTCGGAGATCCAGCGAATCGTGATTGGGCGGGCGGCGTTGAAAGGGAGAGGCTAGCAGGGCAACGGCGGAGGCCAGCGGCGCGCCGTCTCTGCGCGCGGTTGGCGCAACGCCGCGGCCCTGCGGGAATACCGGACAGTTGTCCACCGCTTTCCCCTATCAGCGGTTGTCGCGTTGATTCGGCACGGCTCATCGGGCGTTCGTCCTCAGTGTATTTTCACTGTCGTGCGTATTGTGTTCAGAGTCGTCGTTCGCGCCGGACGCGTGCGTCGCGCGTCACTGATCCATCGTCTACCGTCAACCTCTCGCCCCCATGCAGATCTTCGACACGATGTCCGAGATGGGTCATGAGCAGATTGCCATCTGCCATGACAAGTCGGCTGGTTATCGCGGCATCATCGCCATTCACGACACCACGCTCGGGCCGGCCCTTGGCGGGACGCGCTTCTGGAATTACGCCTCCGACGACGAGGCCATCACCGACGCGCTGCGCCTCGCGCGCGGGATGACGTACAAGAATGCGGTCGCCGGATTGAACCTTGGCGGCGGCAAGGCAGTGATCATCGGCGATAATCGCACGGCAAACCGCGAACTGATCTTCCGCGCGCACGGCCGCTTTGTGGAATCGCTCGGCGGCCGCTACGTGACGGCGGAGGATGTGGGCACCGGCACGTCCGACATGGACTTCGTGCACATGGAGACGGAGTACGTCGCCGGACTGGCCACCAAGTCGGGCGATCCGTCGCCGGTGACGGCGCACGGCGTCTTTCGCGCCATCGAGGCGTCGGCGCAATTCCGCTGGGGGTCGTCCGACCTGAACGACCGCACCGTCATCGTGCAGGGGCTCGGCAACGTCGGCTATTACCTGTGCCGCGAACTGCACGCGGTCGGCGCCAAGCTGATCGTCACGGACATTCGCGCGGAAAAGGTGGACAAAGTCGTCAAGGATTTCGGCGCGAAGGCAGTGGACGGCGCGTCGATCTACGCCCAGAAGGGCGACATCTTTGCCCCGTGCGCCCTCGGCGCGATTCTCAACGACGACACGATTCCTCAGCTGCAGGTCGAGATCGTGTGCGGCGCGGCCAACAATCAGCTGCACGTACCCGTGACGCACGGCGAGGCGGTGGAGAAGCGCGGCATCCTCTACGCCCCAGATTTCGTGGCCAACGCCGGCGGCGTCATCAACGTCTATGGCGAGGTGGCGGGCTGGACGCAGCAGCGCGCGCTGCGCAAGGCGGATGAGATCTTTGAAACGACGCTGCGCGTGCACCAGATCGCCAAGGAGCAGGGCATGCTCACGTATCTCGCCGCCGACACACTGGCGGAGCAGCGGATTGCGGCGATCCGCGGCCTCGTGAAAACGTGGCCGCAGTGGCCGCGCAAGTCGTGAGCGCCGAGCGAATCCCCATCGGGGCTGACCACGCGGGCTTTGCGCTGAAGGAGAAGCTCAAGGCCACGCTGGAAAGTCTCGGCTATGATGTGGAGGATGTGGGCACGCATTCGCCCGCCTCCACCGATTACGCCGATTATGCGCATCCCGTCGCGCAGGAAGTAGAGACGGGCGAGGCCAAGCGCGCGGTGCTGATCTGCGGCACCGGTCTCGGCATGGCGTACGCTGCCAACCGCCACCCGCACGTTCGCGCCGCGGTGGTGTGGAACACGGAGATCGCCGCACTGTCGCGGCTGCACAATGATGCCAACGTTCTCGTTCTCCCCGCGCGGTTCGTGAGCGAGGAGGAAAGCGTGGACATTCTCAAGACCTGGCTGGACACGCCCTTCGAGGGCGGCCGGCATGAGCGCCGCATCGAAAAGATCGAGCGCGAGGAGGAGCAGTGAGCCAGTCGTGGATGTCGTGGGACCGTTGCCCGCCGGGTGACGCGCTGCGTACGCAGGACCCCGAACTCGCGGGCTACATCGAGGAAGAAATCGCGCGGCAGAGCGACGGCCTTGAACTCATCGCCAGCGAGAACTTCGTGTCGCCGGCCGTGCTCGAGGCGCTGGGCTCGCCGCTGACCAACAAGTACGCCGAGGGACTGCCGCACAAGCGCTATTACGGCGGATGCGAAGTGGTGGACAAGGTGGAGCAGCTCGCGATCGACCGCGCCAAGAAGCTGTTCAACGCCGACCACGCCAACGTGCAGCCGCACGCCGGCGCGCAGGCCAACGGCGCCGTCTACCTCGCGTTCCTCAAGCCGGGCGACACCGTGCTCGGCCTGAATCTCTCGATGGGCGGTCACCTGACGCACGGCTCACCCGTGAACTTCTCCGGGCTGCTCTATCACGTGGTGGCGTACGGCGTGAACGAGCAGGGCCTCATCGACATGGATGAAGTCGAGGCGCTGGCGCTCGAGCACAAGCCCAAGATGATCATCGCCGGCTACTCGGCGTACTCGCGCTTCCTCGATTTCGCGCGCTTCGCCGAGATCGCCAAGAAGGTCGGCGCGGTGCTGATGGTCGACATGGCGCACTTCGCCGGACTCGTCGCCGCGGGCGTGTACCCGTCGCCCATTCCGCACGCCGACGTCGTCACGACGACGACGCACAAGACGCTGCGCGGGCCGCGCGGCGGGCTGATCCTGTGCAAGGCGGAGCACGCCAAAACGATCGACAAGGCCGTCTTCCCGGGACTGCAGGGCGGACCGCTTGAGCACTGCATCGCCGCCAAGGCCGTGGCGTTTGGCGAAGCGCTCGAACCGGCGTTTACGGAATACGCGAAGCGCATCGTCGAGAACGCCAAGGCGCTGGCCGCCGCGCTCGCGGATCGCGGCTATCACATCGTGAGCGGCGGCACCGACAACCACCTGATGCTGGTGGACCTGCGCAACAAGAATCTCACGGGCAAGCTGGCGGAGCAGGCGCTCGACAAGGCCGGCATCACGGTGAACAAGAACACGGTGCCGCGCGAGACGCAGTCGCCGTTCGTGACGAGCGGCATTCGCCTCGGCACGCCGGCGCTCACGACGCGCGGGATGGGGACGGCCGAGATGGTGCGCGTGGCTGCGCTCATCGACGAGGTGCTGCAGGCGCCGGAAGATGCCGCGACGCACGCGCAGGTGCTCGAGAAGGTGCGCGCGCTGGCGGCTGAGTTCCCGCTGTATCCGGGGGCGAAAGCGGCGGTGTAGCAGGGGGCGAATGCCAGCCCGTCAGTTGTCCGAGCCCCGTTGCCCGATGCATCTTGTATGAAGCGATGACAGGGGAGACGCGGCGGTGACGGAGCTGGCATTTCGCGACGGAGTGATGGACCGCATTCGCGTTCGCGAACCGCGGTTCGACGAGCACGCCTTTCTGTTCGTCCTCTCCGCGCTCGAATTCGCCCAGGCGCGCCAGACCGAGCGTCGCCACCTCTCGGGGCGCGAACTGGCCGAGGCCTGCCGTGACCTCGCACTCGAGCGCTACGGCGTGGTGGCGCGCCTCGTGCTGGATCACTGGGGCGTGACGTGCTCCGCGCACTTCGGCGACATCGTCTTTGCTCTCGTGGACCTTGGTTTGCTGCTGGCCCAGCCCACCGACAGCCGCGACGACTTCGTGGGCATCTTCGATTTCGCGGCGGTCTTCGACCGCAACTACCCGTGGAACGCCTCCGCGGTCAGCTGACCGTGGCCATCACATGACCCCGGTGCGGGTGGTGACCGCGGCGCAGGCCGCCGAACGCGACGCCCGCGCCATCACCGCCGGCACGCCGTCGCGCGACCTGATGAAAGCGGCAGGACGCGCCGCGACGACCGAACTGATGCGCCACGCCGGCGCGCGCGCCGCGTCTGGCGTCGACGTCTACGCCGGCAGCGGCAACAACGGCGGCGACGCGTGGGTGGTCGCCGGCATTCTGGCGGCGAACGGCATTCCAGTGCGCGTGCTCGAGATCGAGGAGCCGCGCACCGATGATGCGCGCGGCGAACGCGCCGAGGCGGCCATGGTGCTGCAGCGCGTCAGCCCGCCCCGCGGGCGCGCCGGCGTTGTGGTGGATGGCCTGCTGGGCACCGGTGCGCGCGGTGCGCCGCGCGGCGCGATTGCGCGTGCGTGCGAGGAGATCAGCGCCGCCCGCGCCGCGGGCGCGTACGTGGTGGCGCTCGACATCCCGAGCGGTGTGGACGCCGCCACGGGCGCGCACGAGGGCGCACCGCGCGCCGATCTCACCGTGACGTTTGGCACGGTCAAGCGCGGCCATCTGCTGGCGCGCGATTGGTGCGGGACCATCGTGGTCGTGGACATCGGACTTGGCGAACACGTCAATCTCGACGACGGCGCGCCGGGGCTCGTCGATGCCGCGTACGTGCGATCAGTCGTGCCGCCCATCGGCGCCGATGCGCACAAGGGCGTGCGGCGCAAAGTGACCATCGTCGGTGGCGCGCGCGGCATGGCCGGCGCCGTGCTGCTTGCGGGGCGCGCGGCGCTGCGCAGTGGCGTCGGGCTGGTGAAGCTCGCCGTGCACCCCGAGAACATCGATCTCGTGCAGCGCGCGCTCCCCGAAGCGCTCGCCGCGCCGTGGCCGCAGACCGACGCCGAGGCGTTGGCGCTCGCCGCGTGGGGCGATGCGATGCTCGTCGGTCCGGGGCTTGGGCGCGGCGACGAAGTGCAAGCGCTCGTTGCCCGATGCGTGCGTGCGTCGCTGGGGCCCGTCGTGATTGACGCGGATGCGCTGAATGCCTTTGAGGGCGAGCCGGCGGCGTTTGCCGCGCTGATTGGCACGCGTATCGCGCTCATCACGCCGCATCCGCTCGAGTTCGCGCGGCTCGCCGGCGCCGACTCGTCGGAGGTGAATGCGCAGCGCTTTGAGGTTGCGGCTCCGCTGGCGAGGGCCACGGGCGCTGCGGTGCTGCTGAAGGGCGTCCCGACCGTCATTGCCGACCGCGACGGCCGGATGATGGTGAGTGCCAGCGGTTCGCCAGTGCTGGGGCAGGGCGGCAGCGGCGACATTCTGGCGGGCATCGCGGTGACGCTGCTCGCCCAGATTCGCACGCCGCTCGAAGCCGGCGCGGCGGCGGCGTGGGTCCACGGACGCGCCGCGGAACTTGCGGCCCCCGACGGCGAGGTTCGCGGCGTCACGCTCGACGATGTGCTCACGGCGCTGCGCGACGCGTGGAAGCTCGAGCTGCCCAGCTGCGCGCCGCACGTGCTCGCCGAACTCGCCGCCGTCGGCGAACGGTGGTGAGCGGTCTCAGCGCGCGCGCGGCCCGCGTGGTGCGTGCCGGGCGCGCTGGGCTGAACGCCGCGTGCGTTGTGCTCGGCGCCGCGTGCGTTGTGCCCAGCGTCTCGTGCGGCCCGCCGCCGCCGGGCGTCGCGGGTGGGATCGCGCCGCGGCGCGCGCTCGCCGGCTCGATTTTGCGCGACGATCGCGTGATCATTGGCCGCGGCTCGGTGATTCGCGCCGTGGGTGTCGCGCGCCGCTTCGTGTACGCGGTGACCAGCGATGCCGTGCTCGTGTACGATCGCGACCGGCGCGCTTGGCTTCCGCCGTTCACGCGCGATGGTGGATTCGACCCGTCGCTCATTCGCGCGGTCGCCGTCGATCCCGATGACGACAGTGCGTGGCTGATCACGGCCATGGGCGCGTGGACACTGCAGCCGCTCACTGCGTTTGTCACACGCGCTCCGGCGGGCCCGTTGCCGGCGCGGCTGCGCGCGAGCACGCTCGAATCGGTCTACCGCGAGTTTCCATCGCTCGAAGCGTTCGGCCGCCTGCTTTCGCGGGACGATCGGTCGCTGCAGTCGTATCCCGTTATCTCCGGCGCGCGCGCCCCTGATCGCACGGAAGTGTGGCTGGGCACCGCGGGCGGCGGACTGTTGCAGGTCGATCCGCTCTTCAACCGCGCCGAACCCATCGTGTACGGCCTCGCCGTGTCCGGCGCGGGCGCGATCGCGCGCGCTGCCGACGGCGTGTGGATTGCCCCGGCCTCGCGCGTCGCGGAGCCTCGGCTCGCCATCACGTTTACCACCAGCGATCTCCAACGCTGGCGGTGGATCGACGACGCGTCACGCCGCGAGTTCGGCGGCGCGCGAGCCACCGCACTCGTCACCGGTGAGGGTGTGCTCTGGATGGGGACGACGCGCGGGCTCTTTCGTGTGCCCTTGGATGCCGGCGGCGCGCGCGCATTCACCACGATCAATGGACTGCCCAGCGAGATCGTGCTCTCGCTTCTGTACCGTCGCGAACGACTCTGGATTGGCACCGCCTCCGGTCTGGCGCAGTTCCACATCGACTCCGCTGACGGAGGGCGCCAATCGGTAGCACTCGTGCCGGCGCCTCGTGTCCCCGTGCGCGCCCTGTTCGCGACCGGCGACACCACGTGGATTGGAACGGATGCTGGGCTCTTTCTCGCCGCGCCGGGAGATACGGACCGCCTCGTTCCGCCCGCCGCCGCGTCCACGCAGCCGCGTCTTCGCCAGAGTGTGCGCGCCATCGCCGGCGCCGACTCCGCCGTCTTCGTCGCGCTCGCCGACGGCGTGCTTGCGTTTTCGGTGCGCAGCGGCGGCTGGCGCGAACCGTTCGCCGCGGTGCCGTGGCGCACGGTGGGTGACATCGACGCACTCGCCGCCGACGCCCGCACGCTCTGGGCGGGCGGTCCGCTTGGCGTGCTCGCCATTGATCGCGCCACGGGGGGGTCGCGCATCCTGCGCACGGGGAGCGATCTTCCCGATGCGGTAACGGGCATCGTCCTCGACGGCCCGTGGGCCTGGATCGCGACGCTCGGCGGTGTGGTGCGCGTGCGTCGTTCGTCCGATGGCCTCGTTCCCTGACCTGCGAGCGTTCGCGCGATGACCGGCCCATTCCACATCCCTCTCGGCTACGGTGGCGAGTTCGACGCCATCTCCGCCGCGCTGCATCGATGGGGACCGCTCGCCACGGGCGTGGGAGACGACTGCGCGATTTTCGACGTGCCACCTGGCGAGCGGCTGGTGCTCAGTGTCGACAATGCAGTGGAGAACGTCCACTTCCGCCGAGCGTGGGTCACGCCCGAAGAGATTGGATATCGCTCGGCGATGGCGGCGATCAGCGACCTGGCCGCGATGGCGGCGCTGCCGCTCGGCATCACCATCGCGCTGACTTTGCCGGAGAGCTGGCGCGCCGATTTCCTGCGACTCTGTGACGGCGTGGGCGATGCGGCGCGCAGCACGGGGGCGCGCATTGTCGGCGGCGACCTGTCGCGCGGCAGCGAACTGTCGCTTGGCATTTCGGCCATCGGTCACGTGGCCGCGCCGCTCTCGCGGCGGGGCGCGCGGGCCGGTGATGCGCTCTGGGTGACGGGCAAGCTCGGCGGACCGCTGCTCGCGGTGCGCGCGTGGGAACGCGGCGGCACGCCCGCCGCTGAACTGCGCGCGCGCTTTGCGCGTCCTGAGGCGAGGATCGAGGAAGCGCGCTGGCTCGTGGCGCACGGCGCGACCGCGGGACTCGACATCAGCGACGGCGTCGCGTCCGAGGCGTCGCACATTGCGGCCGCCGGCGGCGTGCGCGTCGTGCTGGATCTCGATCGCCTGCCGCTGCTCGCCAACGCCAGCGCCGATGACGCCGCGCGCAGCGGCGAAGAATACGAGTTGCTCGTCGCGGCGCCGGCGTCGCTCGACGCGTCGGCGTTCGAGTCGGCGTTCCGGCTGCCGCTCACGCGCATCGGGAGCATCGAGCCTGCGGCGCCGGGCGCGTCGCCCGTTGAAGCGCGCGTGCAGGGAGAACGCGTCGAGCTGCCGCGCGGTCACGATCACTTTCCGCGGCCATGATCATCGCCATCGTCCGCACCATCATCACGGCCATTGCGATGGTCGTCGCGACGATCGTGATTGCCGGCTCGGTCATCGTCGCCGGAGTGTTCGGCGTCGGCGACCGCCAGGGGTCCATCTACGATTGGGCGCCGCGCGCGTGGTCGCGCATCGTGCTGCGCGCCGCCGGCGCGCGCGTGGTCGTGCACGGCGGCGAGAACCGGCACGGCGCGCGCCACATCTTTGTCGGCAACCACGTGAGCTGGTTCGATGTGTTCACCGTGGCCGCGCACCTGCGCTGGGGCAAGTTCGTGGCCAAGGCCGAGCTCTTCAAGATCCCCATCTTCGGGCCGGCCATGCGCTATGCGGGCATGATTGCGATTGAGCGCGAGAACCGTTCGTCGGCGCGCACATCGATCGATCGCGCCGCCTTGGCCATCAACGACGGCGCCAGCGTCATCATGTTTCCGGAAGGGACGCGCGGCCGCAGCTACGCGCTTCGCAACTTCAAGAAGGGCGCGTTCGTGCTCGCCATCGAAACGCACGCACCCATCGTGCCGGTGGCGATCTTCGGCACGATGCACGTGCAGCCCAAGGGATCATTCGTGATTCACCCTGGCGACATCCATGTGCACTTCCTGCCGCCCATCGCCACCGACCATCTCGCCTACGATGATCGCGACGCCCTAGCCCAGCAGGCCAAGGCGCGCATCGCCGAGTGTCTCGAGCGCGAGCACGGCGTGGCGCGCGGCGCGTAGACCGCGCCAGAGCAGACGTCGTGCAATTCAGGTAACTTTCGAAGGCTGATCAATCGCCATCAAAGTCCTGGTTCGCGATCCTGAATCGCAATCCGTTATCCCTGTCCGAGAATCGACATGTATCCAATACTTGCCATCCACGCCCGCGAGATCCTCGATTCGCGCGGCAATCCCACCATCGAAGTCGACGTCACGCTCGAAGACGGCACCATGGGCCGTGCCGCCGTGCCCAGCGGCGCTTCCACCGGCGAAAACGAAGCTCTCGAACTGCGCGACGGCGACGCCAAGCGCTACCTCGGCAAGGGCGTCAAGAAAGCCGTGCAGAACGTCGAGAAGCTCATTGCGCCCGAGCTGCAGGGGATGATCTGCACCGAGCAGATGGCCATCGACCGCGCGATGATCGCCCTCGACGGCACGCCCACCAAGAGCAAGCTCGGCGCCAACGCCATTCTCGGCGTCTCGATGGCCGTCTCGCGCGCCGCCGCCGACACCCTCGGCGTGCCGCTCTATCGCTACCTCGGCGGGCCGATTGCGCGCACCATTCCCGTCCCGATGATGAACATCCTCAACGGCGGTGCGCACTCCACCAATACAGTCGATCTCCAGGAGTTCATGATCGTCCCGGTGGGCGCGCCGAACTTCACGGAAGCGCTGCGCATGGGCGCCGAGGTGTTCCACGCGCTCAAGAAGGTGCTGGTGAAGCGCAAGCTGAGCACCGGCGTGGGCGACGAGGGCGGCTTCGCGCCCGATTTGAAGAACGACGAAGAAGCCATCAAGGTGATCATCGAGGCCATTGAGACCGCCGGCTATGAGCCCGGCAAGCAGGTCTGCCTCGCGCTCGACGGTGCGGCCAGCGAGCTCTACACCAATGGCAAGTACACGTTCAAGAAGAGCGGCGCCGGCACCAAGAGCGCCGATGAAATGGTGGAGATGTACGCCAAGTGGCTGGCCAAGTATCCCATCGTGTCCATTGAGGACGGTCTCGCGGAAGACGACTGGGACGGCTGGTCCACGCTGACCGATGCGCTCGGCGATCGCGTGCAGCTCGTCGGCGACGACATTTTCGTCACGAATCCGACGTATCTCGCGCGCGGCATCGACGAAGACGTGGCCAATTCCATTCTCATCAAGCTCAACCAGATTGGCACGGTCACCGAAACGCTCGAGACCATCGAGATGGCGCGCCGCAACGGCTACCAGAGCATCATCTCGCATCGCTCGGGTGAGACCGAAGACACGTACCTTGCCGATCTTGCGGTCGCCACCAACGCCGGCCAGATCAAGACCGGCTCGGCGAGCCGCACCGACCGCGTGGCCAAGTACAACCAGTTGTTGCGCATCGAGGAGGAGCTGGGCGAGAGCGCGGTGTATCCGGGCGGGGCGATCTACGGGCTGAAGAAGTAACGGCAGCGCACGGCGCACACGGCGCGGGCTCTCGCTCCGCGCAAACGGCGCCGGAGTCCCGCTCCGCGCAAACGGCGCCGGGGTCTCCTTCCGCGAAATTCTCGGGCCTGCGGCCCTCCAGTATTCGCGGAAGGAGACCCCGACGCCGTTTGCACACCCACCGGCGTTTCATCGCGGCGCGGTCGGTCGTCATACACGTGCCTATGCCGCCCAAGACGACGCGCGCTGCGCGCAAGACCGCCGGAGACAAGAAGTCGCCCATGGCTCTCGCCGTGATCACTGCGATCGCACTCGCCGTGACGTACTTCGCCGTGCAGGGCGGGGAATACGGCACCACGGACTTGCTGCGGCAACGCGGCCGGCTGGCGGTCGTCCAGCATGAGGTCGATTCGCTGCAGGCGCAGGTCGACAGCTTGCAGCGCTGGAAGCGCGCCATCGAAACGGATCCGCTGGTGCAGGAGCGCCTCGCCCGCGAGGAATTCGGTATGGTGAAGGGCGAGAAGGAAGTTCTCTACCGATTTGCGGAAGACCGGCGCTAATTTTGCGCCCTTCCGCTTGAAGTTGCGCTCCGACACCCTTACTATTCGGTCATCGACGCGGGGTGGAGCAGCCTGGTAGCTCGTCGGGCTCATAACCCGAAGGTCGCGGGTTCAAATCCCGCCCCCGCCATCAATGCAGACGGCCGGTCCCTCGGGACCGGCCGTTCTGTTTTTCGCGCGAATTTGCGGCCCGACTATCGCCTCGGTTGGCGACCGGGCCGAGCGTCGGGGTTAGCGGCCCGACGACGACGCGATGAGCGCAATGAACCGGCGGCCGCTCACGATAAACGGCATCCCCTCCGGTGCCCGCCTCGCCATGGTCAGCGCAAGCAGCGGGTCATCTCCGATGACGCTGATGCCGATCATGCGTGCGCCGCTCGTGGTGTCGGCCGTGTACTCGAACGCGAGCTTGTAGCGCGCTCTCGTGAACGCGACACCGCCGGGGAGAAATGGCAGCATCCCTTGCGGCGCCACGCCGGGACGTCCGGCTGGCGGCCATTGCAGTGACGCCGCCTGGTACTGGAGCAACGCCGCTGTGCGCGCCGCCTCGGCGTCGGCCAGCGCCGCTGATGCGTCGTTCCATCGCCGCCAACCGTCGGGTCGGGGGGCGATGAGCCGGATGGCGATGAGTGCAACGGCAATCCAGGTCGTCCAGCGGATGCGCACGGCATGCAGTTCGAGCCACGGCACCTTCACCGAGCGCGTCGCACGCGCGGGCTCAGCGGGAGGCGCGCCGGTCATCCCGCTGCGCACGTCAACCCGCTGCGAGGGCCGGTTGTCTCCGGGCCGCCCCTGAGGCGTAGACCGCGACGATGAAGGGCGCGGTCCGCTCACGGCCGGGATCCCGCGCCGCCCAACAGTGCGCCCAGCGGCTGCGTGCTCTCGTAGGTCACCGTCGCCGGGCCGTCACTGGCTGACAGCGTAAAGCGGGTCGCGTCGAGCGCCACGAATCGCACGCTGCGCATATCACCACCGGCGTCGGCGAGCGACGCGGGGAGCTTGCCCTCTGCTTCGCGATACGACGTCACGCGTTCGGCTTCGGCGGCCAGCACGAGCCGCAGGCCCAGTTCGCGCTGCTCGACGGTGCGGTCATCGTGGACCGAGCGCGGCAGCCAATCGGGCGGGGCGAGGAAGAGCCAGAGAACGATGGCTATCGCCAGCGCCGCGTTGACGGCGCGCAGCAATGGGCCGCGGTCGACGGGCGGCGCCGCCTGCGACGACTGAGCCGCCTTGGCCTGTTCCGTGGTGATGGAGGCCGCGATCTCGTACGCCTTCTGGAGGGCCTGCTTGCGCAGGTCCCCTTCGTCCGGCGGCACGTAGTTCTCGTCCGGAAACTGGCGCTTGAACGGATCGTCGGGACTCATCTGATAAAGACGATTAGCCCAGGGTCTCGGTTGCGGAAATCAAGGTTCGGCGGGCCGTCCATGCACAGTGGCGCGCTGAATGGGCGGGGCTTTGAGTGCGCACAGCCCCCCCGTATATTACAAGGCTGCACGGCTGGGTAGCTCAGCTGGTGAGAGCGCACGACTCATAATCGTGAGGTCGAGGGTTCGATCCCCTCCCCAGCTATTCTGGATATTCGACCCCGCTGGCGTTCCGCGCCAGCGGGGTCGCATGTTTCGCGCCTGTGCCTCCCACTCCTCCGCTCAACGCTGCCGCACCACTGCACGTGCTCGTGACCGGCGCCACGGGCTACATCGGCGGCCGACTCGTGCCGCGCTTGCTCGAGGACGGCCATCGCGTCCGCTGCGTGGCACGCAACCCGAGCCGGCTCGAGAGCTACAACTGGCCCGGCGTCGAGATTCTCCCCGCCGATCTGGAAGAGCCGGATCTCTTCTGGAACATGTTCGACGGCATCGACGTCGCGTACTACCTGGTGCACTCGATGGCCGCCGGCGACGCGTACCGCGAACGCGATCGCCTGATGGCGCAGACCTTTGCCGAAGGCGCGGCGCGCGCTGGGGTCAAGCGCATCATCTATCTCGGAGGACTCGGCGATCCCCAAAAGGTGCACAGCAAGCACCTCGTGTCGCGGCAGGAGGTCGGGCGCTGTCTGGCGTCTACCGGCGTGCCCGTCATCGAGTTTCGCGCGGCCGTCATCGTCGGGTCGGGGAGCGCGAGCTTCGAGATGATCCGCCATCTCGTCGAGCGGCTGCCGATCATGATTGCCCCCACATGGGTGAACACCCGCTGTCAGCCAATTGGCATTCGCTCGGTGCTCGACTACCTCGTGGAGGCGCTCGATCATCCGACGGCGCGCGGCGTCTACGAAATTGGCGGCGAGGACATCCTCACGTATCGCGAGATGATGCTGCGCTACGCGCAGCAACGCGGCCTGCGCCGCTACATCATCCCGCTCCCCGTGCCGCGTCCGGAACTAACCTGGCGCTGGGTGGACATCTTCACGCCGATTCCGTACAACATCGCGCGGCCGCTGGTGGAGAGCCTCGCGACGCAAGTGATCGTGCGCAACGACGCGGCGCGGCTGACGTTCAAGGTGCAGCCCACGGGCTACGACGAAATGGTGCGCCGCGCGCTGTCGCGCATCGAGCAGGACAGCGTGATGACCACATGGGCCTCGTCGCTGTCGAGTCTGCCGCAGGGCCAAGGCGATGAGGATTTCCTTGGCTTGCACGAGGGCATGCTCCTCGACCGCAAGCGGCGGCGTGTGAAAGCATCACCCGAGCGGATGTTCGAGGCCATCTGCCGGCTGGGCGGCGAGGAAGGATGGCTCGCCGGCAATTTGCTGTGGAAGCTGCGCGGCATCATGGATCGCATGGTCGGCGGCACGGGCATGCGCCGCGGGCGCCGTCATCCGCGCGACCTACGCGTGGGCGAGCCGCTCGACTGGTGGCGCGTCGAGGCACTCGAAGAGCCGCACTTGCTGCGGCTGCGCGCCGAGATGAAGCTGCCGGGGCGCGCGTGGCTGCAGTTTGAGGTGCTCCCCGACGAGATGGGCTGCCGCGTGGAGCAGACGGCGTTCTTCGAACCGTGGGGAATCAGCGGCTACCTCTACTGGTGGTCGGTGCTGCCGTTCCATCGCTTCATCTTTCCCGGCATGATTGACGCGCTCAAGCGGCGCGCCGAGCTGGCGGAGTTTGAAGCGCGGTGGGGCCCGCAGCGCGCACGTGCCGAAGGCGCTGCGGGAACCTGACGCGCGCTACTTGTTCGTCGAGTCCTTGACCGTCAGGTCGAAGTACTGTCCCACCGTCGGCTTCACGCCGGGCTTGGTGCCGCGCGGCAGCCGCACCGGGTTGGGGCCGAGCGACTTCGTGTACTGGTACATCGCGCGCATGTCTTTCTCGCTGAACTTCGCGGCGTTGTGCCAGGGCATCGGCAGCTTGCCGTCCCCGCCGTCGGCGGTGCGCATGACTTCGACCCAGTGGTCCTCGGACTGCCGGTCGGCGATCTGTCGCAGGTTCTTGCCGTACACTGTCCCCCATGGGCCGTAGTACCCGACGGGATTGCCGGCCAGCTGGTCCGCTTTCGGCACGTTCCCCTTCTTCTCGGTCCAGCCGGCGGTGTGGCAGTCGTGGCAGCTGCCGAGGATCATCAGGTACTCGCCGGCCGCGATCGGGCTCGAGGCGCTCACGAACGGCTTTTCCTCCTGCGTCCGAACGCGGGCCGTGGCCGTCGGGGCGGCGATGGCGGCGACGAGCGCGGTGGCGGCGACGCTGCCGGTGAGCAGGATGAGACGGGACCGCTTCATTAAGTGGCTTCTCCGGAGATCAGTGGGCGGGGCTAGGCGCGCGGAGTGCCCGCGCGCCGGACGGGAATTCTACGTGTGAGACGAGGATTCGTTAGGGCGCGTGCGACGCGTGCTGCGCCTCGGGCGCGGCCGGCACGCTCTCGGCGATTTCGCGGTCGAGCACGCGGTCCAGCGCCGCACGGACGTCGTCGAGCTTGGTCGGTTTGCTGACGAAGTCGTCCATCCCCGCGGCCGCGCAGCGTTCGCGCTCCTCTTCCAGCGCGCTCGCCGTGAGCGCGATGATCTGCACGTGCTGGCCGGCCTTTTCGGCGGCGCGAATGCGGCGCGTCGCCTCGTAGCCGTCGAGGTGCGGCAGGTGGCAGTCCATCATCACCGCGTCGTACTCCCGCATCAGCGCCTTGTCGACGGCCTGCAGGCCGTCGGTGGCGAGTTCGACGTCGCAGTGCAGCGATTCGAGCATCTTGCGCGAGATGATCTGGTTGACCATGTCGTCTTCCACGAGCAGCACGCGCAGCCGCGCCCGCGAGGCGGCGCGCGGCATGGGCAACGAACTCTGCCGCGCCGCGTCGCGCGCCGTCGACGCCTGCTCGGCGAGCAGGTGCTGCGTGAGCAGTGGTCCGTGCTGGCTCGAGGCGCGGGCCGCATTGCGGCGCACGAGCACCGCTTCGATCATCGCCTGCAGCGTGTCGGCGCGGAGCGGCTTGGGCAGGTAGCCGTCGTAACCCACGGCCTGGAACCGCGCCGCGTCGCCGCGCAGCGAGGCCGACGTCGCGAGCACGAGGCCGAGCGGATGCAGCGCGTCATCGGCACGCACGGCGCGGCCCACGCCTTCGCCGTCGGCGCCGGGCATCAGATAATCCACCACCGCGAT
The DNA here is from genome assembly GCA_023249375.1 of Gemmatimonadota bacterium. GTDB lineage: Bacteria > Gemmatimonadota > Gemmatimonadetes > Gemmatimonadales > Gemmatimonadaceae > PNKL01. Next base: position 32,534 of record JAHFCT010000010.1, read on the forward strand.
GCGGTAGGGATCACCCTCGGACTGCGCGCGGCGAATCTCGGCCAGCGCGCCGTCGCCGCTCATCGCGACGCCCACGCGCATGCCCCACGCCGACAAACGCTCGCGCAGCACGCGCAAGCCGACGTCGTTGTCGTCGACGACGAGCGCGCGCACGCCGCGCAACTCCGGCGCGGGCGGCGCCACCGGCACCACGCTGGGATCGAGCGGCAGCGTGACGCTCACGCGGAAGATCGAGCCCACGCCCAGCGTGCTCTCGACCGTCATCGTGCCGCCCATCAGGTCCACCAGCCGCTTGCTGATGGACAGTCCCAGCCCGGTGCCGCCGAAGCGGCGCGTCGTCGACGAATCGCCCTGCTCGAACGGCGTGAAGAGCCGCACGATGCGGTCGGGTGCGATGCCGATGCCGGTGTCGTGCACGCTGAGCAGCAGGTTGGCGTGGCCGGCATCGACCTCGCGCGACTCGACGTCGATGAGCAGGTGGCCGTGCTCGGTGAACTTGACGGCGTTGCCGGCGAGATTGAGCAGCACCTGCCGCACGCGGCCGCTGTCGCCGATGAACCGGCGCGGCGTCCCCGGCGCGATGCGCACGACGATCTCCGTGCCCTTGTCCCGCGCCCGCGGTGCGATGAGGTCGGCGACTTCGGCCACCGCGACGTGCAGGTCGAACGGAATGGGATCGAGGCCGAGCTTGCCGGCTTCGATCTTGGAGAAGTCGAGGATGTCGTTGATGACGCTGAGCAGATGGTCCGCCGAGCGCTGTGCGGTCTCGAGGTACGAGCGCTGCTCGGCGTTAAGCGTGGTCTCGGCGAGCAGCGACGTCATGCCGATGACGCCGTTCATTGGCGTGCGAATCTCGTGACTCATCGTCGCGAGGAACTCGCTCTTCGCCTGCGATGCGGCTTCGGCTAGTTCCTTGGCCGAGCGCAACGACGCCTCCGCCGCCTTGCGCAGCTCGCGCTGGCGCTGCGCGCGCCGGCGGTTGAGCACGGCGACGCCGGCGTTGACGAGGAGCACGAGGACGAGCGTGACGTACAGCCAGCGGAGGATGCGCGCCTGCGCAAAGGCCTCCGACGCGTCGAGCTCGAAGACGAGGCCGGCGTCGATCTCGGGAATGAAGGTCCACGCGCCGACGACTTGGGCGCCGCGATAATTGCGGTAGCCGCCCATGTCCACTTCGGTGGAGCCCTGCGTGACGTGCGAGGCGGCGCGGGTGAGCGGCCAGCGCTCGGCGTCGCGCGCGGCGACCTTGCCCGTCTCGAGCGTGCGCCCCGGATCGCGTACCGTGAGGCGGAAGGCGACGGTGCCCGCGTCGCGCGGGACGAGGCCCGCGTGCAGCAGCGTCTGCCCGAAGCGCGGCGGACTCGCAAAGATGCCGTCGCGGCTGATCAGGTAGACGTCGCCCGTCTTCCACGTGCGGCTGACGTCGAGCCGCACCGACATGGGCGCGTCAAACATCACGGCGCCAAGATGACGGCCGCCGGCGTCGAGCACCGGCGTGGCGACGGTGACAAACGGCTCGCCCGCGGCCAGCGTATCGCCCGACGCGATGGTGGTGCGGGGGAGAGGGGCGGGGGCGCTGACGACGGTGACGCCGGCCAGCGCACGGCGAAGGCGCGCACTGTCATGCCAGCGCATCGCCGCTTCACTGCGCGTCGTGCCGTTGGTCATCACCACGCGACCGCTCGGGTCGACGAGCGACCAGCTCAGCCAGCCTTCGGCTTGGAGGGCCGTGGCCATCGCGTTCTCCGCCACCTGGGCATCGGCGGCCGCGGACGTGCCGTTGAGCATGCGGCGCAGCACGGGAAGCACGTTCGGCGCCGCGGCGATGGCGCCGCTGGCGCGCACGATGTCCCGGTGCCACCGCTGGATCTCGGCGCGCCGTTCGTCGCGCCTCGACTGCAACAGCGCCTCGTCGGCGTCGCGGATGCGCCCCTCGAAGAGCACGAGCGACACCGCCCCCACCACGACGGTGAGTGCGAGCGTGGTCCACACGACCGTGCGGGCGGCGGCGGGCGAATCGAAGAACCGCTGGATGGTGTTTTTCATCGACGCGGTGGAAGCTCGCTTCTAATGTTTGGCGGGGCAAGCGGTCAGCGATTGCGCCGGCGGTGCCTTCTGCTAGTATACACGCATAGCCGCCAGGGGTATTTCGGCGAGAGCCGAAATTGAGAGATACCCGTGGAACCTGATCCGGATCATACCGGCGTAGGGAGTGCGGCGTGTCGCGGCGGTCTCCGTTGCGCCACCCACTCGGCCGGGTGGCGCTTTGTTTTTGGCGCCGCTCGGCCGGGCCCACTTCCGGATCGCAACCGTTTAGCGCGAACCGGCCATGACATCACTTTCATTGTTCGTCGCGGCGCTGGCTGCCCTGCAGGCGCCCCAAACCGCTGATTCCTCACGCGCGGCGCGCACCGACACGCTCGAACGCGTCACCGTGCGTGCCGTGCGCGCCGGCGGCGCCGCCCCGCTCAGTGAACGCACGATTGCCCGGGATGAACTGCAGCGCGGCTATTCCGGCCAGGAGGCGCCGCTGCTGCTCACCCGCGTGCCCGGCATCACCGCGTACTCCGAAAGCGGGTCGTTCACCGGCTACAGCTATCTGAGGCTGCGCGGGCTCGACCAGAATCGCGTGAACCTCACGTTTGACGGGATCCCGCTGAACGATCCCGAAGACCAGGCGTTCTACTTCTCCAACGTCCCCGATTTCGCCAACAGCGTGCAATCGGTGCAGGTGCAGCGCGGCACGGGGACGAGTTCGTTCGGCACCGCATCGTACGCGGGGTCAGTGAACTTCCAGTCGCTCGATTTGGCGGCGGCAACGCGCGGCGGCGAGCTGCAGCTCTCCGGCGGTGCGTTCGACACGCGCCGCGCGGCACTGCAATGGCGCTCGGGGCTGGTGGGCGGACGCTGGGCGGTGGCGGCGCGCGCCACCTCGCAGCAGACCGACGGTTTTCGCCGCCACTCGGGAAACAACGCGTCGTCCGGCTTCTTCTCCGCCGCGTGGTACGGCAATCACGACGTGCTCAAGTTCACCGCCTTCGCCGGGCTCTCGAAGCTGCGGTCGTCTTACTACGCGGCCGACGAAGCGACCGTGCGCCGCGACCCGCGCGACAATCCCATGGCCACGGACGAGCGCGACCGCTTTTCGCAGGTCTTCTGGAATCTCCAGCACGTGCGAGCCGTCGGGGCGCATGCGGTGTGGACCACCACGGTGTACCGCCAAGGGGCCGGCGGTTGGTTCGACGTGCGTGTCGATCCCGAGCTGTGGCGATTCAACCTCTCGTACAACTGGTACGGTGCGCTGTCGACGTTCTCGTACCGGCGCGGCGCGCTGGCCTTTGACGCCGGCGCCCACGTGATGCAGTACCACCGCGACCACTACCTCGAAATCTGGCCGCGTCTGGACGAGCGGTCGTACGACAATACGGGGCACAAGGGTGAACAGGCCGCCTTTGCCAAGCTGCAAGTCGAGCGCGGGCGTGCCACCTGGTTTGGCGACGTGCAGTGGCGTCGCTCGGCGTTCCGCTACGTGCCCGACAAGAATGCGGGCGTGGCCGGACCCAACATCGACTGGGGTTTCCTGAATCCGCGCGCTGGCGTCACGTGGCGGCAGACGGCCGCCCTGTCGCTCTTTGCCTCGGTGGGGTCGGTGCGCCGAGAGCCGACGCGCGACGACATGTTCGTCGGCGCCGACAACCTTGATGCGTCGAATGCGGCATCCATCCTGCCGCTCGACCACGTGCGTCCGGAGCATGTGATCGACTACGAGGCGGGGGCCACCTGGACGCGCGGTGCGGTGCGCGCCTCGGCCAACGTGTTTGCGATGGAGTTCACGCAGGAGATCGCTCCCGTTGGCGCGCTGAGTCTCACGGGGTCGCCGCTGCGCGTGAATGTGGGCGCCTCGCATCGTCGCGGCTTCGAGGGCGAGCTGCGCTGGAACGCGTCGCGCGACCTGTCGATCGACGCCACGCTGGCGCTCACCGACGCGCGCATTCACCGGTACACCGACGCGGCGAGTGGCGTGACGTATCGCAATGTCCGCTCGCGGCTCACGCCGGGCTGCGTGGCGACGCAGGCGGCGGCATGGCGCCTCGGGCACGGTTTCTCGGTGCAGGCGGAGGCGCGCGAACTGTCGGCATCGCCGCTCACGAACACCGGCGACCGGTCGGCGCAGCTCCCCGGATACGTCCTTGCCGACGCCGGGTTGTCGTGGTCGCGCGGGGCGTCGATGGTCACCGTGCGCATGAACAACCTCTTCGACCGGCTGGCGTACGGCGGCGGCTACGCGAGCGACGGCACCAACTACGTTTTCCCCTTCGCCACCCGTCACGTGATGTTCGATGTGAGACGCACATTCTAGGCTCGAGTCGGCGGCTCGGTGTGAATCGCCCGGTCTAGGCATCCTCGGCCGGGGAGTTCTCCAGCCGGCGGCGGCGGGCGTATCTTTCCCGGCATGAGGTCCTGCCACTGAGCCCCGTCGCCAATCGGCCGCGTCCGTTGCTGGACGGAGTTGCCCTATCGCTGCTGGCGATTGGGGCACTGGCGTTCGTGCTCATCTGGTCGGAGCAGCGGACGCGCGGCCAGGCCTTCGAGCGGCAGTCCGCAGTGCTCTCGATCCAGCGCGACTTGCGCATCGATCTGTCCGAAGCGCATCTCGCGGTTGAGGACCTGACGCGCGGCGAGTCGGACTTTGATTCAAAGCGCGACGTGGACGACCGCTACGAGCATGCCCTGCGCCTGCTCGACCAGCTCACCGACCTCGTCGTCTCCGGCGACCGGGGACCAATCGGCGACCCGCTTCTCTCCGACCGCATTTCCACCGTACGCGCGCACGTCACGACGCTGCGCGACCTGGCCAGGCAGCAGCTCGCCGACCGTCGCCGCGTGCGGACGACCGGAGACTCGCTGGCGCGGAAGTTCGAAGACACGTTCCTGAGCGCGACCATTGAAGGCCGAGCCATCGGCGAGAGTCTCGACGCGTCGCTGACGAGCGCGACGCGCGTGCTCGACCTGCTGCAGGCCGGGGTGGATGCGGTGGTCGCGATGCTCTTCGTGCTCGCGGTGGTGATGGTGGTGCGTCAGCGGCGCGCGCAACACGAGGATTTCGAGACGCTCGAGACGCAAGTGGAGACGAGCACGCGCGACGCGCTGGCGCGCGAGGCGCGGGCGCGCGCCCTGCTGAACTCGACCATCGATGCCATCCTCACCTCGGATGAGCACGGCAAGGTCCTCGGGTGCAATCCCGCGGCGGAACGGCTGTTCGGCTGGACCGAAGCCGAGATGATGAACCTGCAGGCGCGCGAGATGATGGGCGAGCCGTACCGCTCGATGTCGCAGGAGGCGCTCGGTGCGTACTTCGCCCGAGCGCGTGACAACGTGCACGGCGTCAGTGAAATCGTCACCGGCCGCCGGCGCGATGGCCGCGAACTCGTGCTCGACATGTCGCTCAGCGCCGTCCGCTCGCCCGATGGCACGGCGTTCATGGCCGTCATGCGCGACATCGGCGATCGCGTGGCCGCCGAGCAGCGCTTTCGGGTGATCTTCGATCACGCCACGTCGGCGCACTTCCTGCTGCGCGGCGCGAGCATCGTGGACTGCAACGGATCGGCGGTGCAGCTCTTTGCGGCCAATGACAAGATGCCGCTGGTGGGTGCCGAGTTCGGCGCGCTGATGCCGGAGCACCAGCCCGATGGCGCGACCTCCGACGAAGTCGTCGGCGCGCTCCTCGATCGCGACCGCGTCAAAGGCGCGCAGCGCGTGGAGCTGCACTGCCGCCGCCTGAACGGCGAAGTGTTCCCGGCCGAGACGACGTTCACCCCGGTGGAACTCGAGGGCGAGGCGGTCACGCTGCTCGAGGTGCGCGACGTCTCGGAACGACGTCAGGCCGAGTTGGCGCTCGTCTTTGCCAAGGACACCGCCGAGGCGGCCGCCCGCGCCAAGAGCCAGTTCCTGGCCACCGTGTCGCACGAGATCCGCACGCCGATGAACGGCATCATCGGCATGACGGGGCTGCTGCTCGAGAGCGGGCTTGATGAAAAGCAGCGGCAGTACACGCAGGCCGTGAAGACATCGGCCGATTCGCTGCTCTCGATCATCAACGACATTCTCGACTTCTCCAAGGTCGAGGCGGGCAAGCTGGCCATCGAGCCGCTCCCCTTCGATCTGGTCGGCACGCTCGAGGAAGCCTGCGACCTGCTGGCGCCGCAGGCCGACGAGAAGAACATCGCGCTCGCCCTGCACGTGGGGCGCGGCATGCCGACGCAGCTGGTTGGCGATGCCGGGCGCGTGCGGCAGATGACGCTCAATCTGCTGTCGAATGCCGTGAAGTTCACGACGTTCGGCCATGTCGTGCTCGACGTGGACGTCATCGACCGGCGCGGCGTGGACGCCACCGTGCGCATCTCGGTGCACGACACGGGCATGGGCATTCCCGAGTCGCAGCAGTCGCGCATCTTCGAGGACTTCAGCCAGGGCGACGCGTCGATGTCGCGCCGCTTTGGCGGCACGGGACTTGGCCTCGCCATCACGCGGCGGCTCGCCGAGATGATGGGCGGCGCGGCCGGATTCCGCTCGGTGGAAGGGCGCGGTTCGACCTTCTGGGTCACGCTGCGCCTGAGCATTCCGCCCGATGCGCGCGAAGCCTCGCCCATCCCCGATCTCGCGGGCCGACGGCTCCTCGTCGTCGATGCGCACGAGGTAACGCGCCGCGCTCTGGCCCAGCGCCTCGAGGGCATCGGCGCGACCGTCGATACGCGCGCACTGGGCGATCACGGGCTGCAGCAGCTGCGACAGGCGGCCGTCGGCGGAAAGCCGTACGATCTCGTCTTCGTGGAGTACGGTACGCGCACCAGCGAAGGGATCGAGTTCGCGGATGCCGTGCGCGCCGAGCGCGCCATCGAGGCGACACCCCTCGTACTGCTCGTCAGCGCCAGTGTCGGCATCTCGGCCGAATCGACGGCACCCAAAGGCTACGTGGATGTCGTCACCAAGCCGGCGCACGGTGCCGCACTGCTGGGCGCGTTGCGCAAAGCGCGGGCCAAGCGCAAGCGCGCGCTCGGCGAGCCCATCACTGACCCAAAGCCGGCCAAGGGCGCGCGCGCCGCGGCGACGGCCGCCTCGGCGACGCGCCCGTCCAATGGCGCGGGCACGGATGGCGCGGTGATCGCTCCACGCGTGTTGCTCGCCGAGGACAACCCGGTCAATCAGATGGTCGCGCGCGCCCTGCTCGAACGCGCCGGCTGCATCGTCCAGCTCGCCGCCAATGGCGAAGAGGCGGTGTCGATGTCGGCCGAGGGCGGATTCGACATCATCTTCATGGATTGCCAGATGCCGGTGCTCGACGGCTATGCGGCGACCGCGGCCATTCGGCGGCGCGAGGGCGATGCGCAGCGCACGCCGGTGATTGCCATGACCGCCAACGCCATGCCGGGCGATCGCGAACGCTGCCTCGCGGCCGGCATGGATGACTACATCGCGAAACCCATCGACGATGCGCGGCTCACGGCGGCGCTGACCAACTGGGTGCGCCGCAGCGCCGAATGAGTCGATCGGTCACGGCAGGCGGCGAGTACCCCCGCGCGTCAGGGCGCGACTAGCGCACCTGCGTCAGCGTGACCTCGAAGACCAGCACGGCATTGCCGGGGATCGTGCCGGAGCCGCTGGCGCCGTAACCGAGGTCCGGCGGAATCACGAGCTGGCGCTTGCCGCCCACTTTCATCCCCTGCACGCCCTCGTCCCAGCCTTTGATGACCTTGCCGGCGTTGAGCAGGAACTCGAAGTACGCCGGCGTCTTGCCCACCGACGTATCGAACTGCACCCCGTTCACGAGCCAGCCGCTGTACTCGACGCGCACCGTGTAGCCGGCCGACGCCGTGGCGCCCGAGCCGGTCGCGAGATCCTTGAAGTACAGGCCGCTCGGCGTTTTCGTCATCGTCGCGATGCTGACGTTCAGCGCGGCGGCAAACGACGACGTGGCCGGATCGGCCGTGTAGACGGCCGTGTCGATGATGGCGGTGGTACCCGTGTTCGCACCGTTGCAGCCGGACAGCAGGGCGACGACGGAAGCGAGCAGGGCGTGGCGAACAGCGCGCATGATGGTTCGGGCGAAATAGTGGCTCACGGCACGACGGCGCCGTGCAGATGGTAAATTGCACTGATGCCGCCCCAGAAGGGCAGGGGGCACGGGGCATCAATCATTCAGTACCCGCATGCCACGCAAAAAGAGCCAACTCCAGCAGGAGCTGCAGCAGCACCGCCCGTTCGTCTCGAGCGCCCACGAACTGACCGTGGGACTCCTGCGGACGGCCGCGGTCGTCCGGCGCGAACTCGACAGCGGCCTCGAGGGGTCCGGGCTCTCCAGCGCGCAGTACAACGTCTTGCGCATCCTGCGCGGCGCGGGCGCCGACGGCCTGCCGACGCTCGAGGTGCGTACCCGCATGATCGACGCGGCCCCCGGGGTCACACGGCTGGTGGAAAAGCTGACCCGTGCCGGGCTGATGAGTCGCGAGCGCACGACGAGCGACCGGCGACAGGTGATCTGCCGCATCACGCCGGCTGGGCGTGCGGCGCTCGATCGGCTCGACCCGCGCGTGCACGCCGCCATCGAATCATTGGGTGCCAAGCTTTCGGTGGCCGAGCAGGAATCCGCAATCGAGCTGCTCGATGCCCTCCGGCGCGAGGCGCCGAACGCGCGGCGTCGTGGGCCGCGCCGCTGACTAGTTGATCGCGTCGCGGTAGGCGCGGACGAGCGCGGCCAGCGCGCCGGGGATCTGCGCCACCAGCGCTGCTTGCGCGTCGCCAGCATCGGTCATGCGGTTCTCGCGGGCTGCCATCTCGACAGTTTTGGCGCACGCCGCCAGCTGCGCGGCGCCAATCGACCCGCACGCCCCCTTGAACTTGTGCGCCGCTTCCCGAAGGCGCTGCGGGTCGTCGGCGTCGAGCGCGGCCTGCAGCAGATCGCCGATCTCCATGGCCTGTTCACGGAAGACGGCGAGCAGGTCGGCGATCAGCGTCTTCCGTGCGCCGCGCGCCTGCATGGCCCGCAGGGAGTTGATGATCTTGAAATCGACGAGCTGCTCTTCGCCGGCGCCGGTTGGAATGGCAGGCTCCGCGGGCTCGCCGTGCGATGTCGGGGGGAACGGCACATCGCCCGACGTGCGCGGAAGGAGGCGTGCCAGTGGCGTGCCGTTCGGCGGCGTGAGTCCGGTTGAAGGCATCGCACCGGTGTACTCATCCAGCAGCTGACTCGCGAGCAGGCGCCGCAGGATCGCGTCGATTTCGTCGGCGTGCACGGGCTTGGAGACGTAGTCGTTCATCCCGGCGTCGAGGCATCGCTGACGGTCGCCCGGCATCACGTTGGCGGTCATCGCCACCACCGGGACGGCGCTGCCGGCGCGTCGCAGCCGGCGCGTGGCCTCGTAGCCGTCGCACTCGGGCATCTGACAGTCCATGAACACGAGATCGTACGGCACCGCCGCGACGGCCTCGATCGCCTCGAGACCGTTGGCGACCACGTCAACGCCGCAGCCGAGCAGCTGCAGCATGTGCTGCGCCACCTGCTGATTGATGATGTTGTCCTCGGCCACCAACAATCGCGGCATTTCGCGCCAGCGCGGCGCGGCGTCCTCGACGACGTCCGCGAGACGCTCCGCCTCCGTCGAGCGACGGCCATGCGCCCGGCGCCACGCGTCGGCCACGCACGCTGCCAGCGTGGACTGGCGCACCGGCGTGTGGATGATCCCGCTCGCGCCCGCGGCGTCGAGTGCCGCCTGCGGCGGGCTCGCGCCGAGCGGGGCTAGCACCAGCACCACGGGGGCGTTGGCCGGATCGATGTCGCGCATCACGCGGGCGGCGTGCAGCGGCTCGGCATCCGGACAGTCGTGATGCACGAAGGCGAACGCGTAGGCGCCCGGATACTCGTCGAGCCGCCTGCGCGCTTCGGCCAGCGAGGAGACGCCGTCGCAGGTCAGGCCCAAGCCGCTGAGCTGCAACGCGAAGATGGCGCGGTTCTCCGCGTCGCGGTCGATGAGAAGCGCGTGACGGTTCACAATCTCGTCGAGCCCGCGCGAGACGCGGATGGGCGCGCTGGCGCTCACCGCGAGGCGCACGGTGAACCAGAACACGCTGCCTTCGCCCGGCGTGGAGCGCACGCCAATGGTGCCGCCCATCAGGTGCACGAGTTCCTTGCAGATGGCGAGTCCGAGCCCCGTGCCGCCGTATCGGCGCGTGGTCCCCGCGTCGGCCTGCACGAACGGTTCGAAAAGACGCTCGAGCGCATCGGCGTCGATGCCAATGCCCGTGTCGGAGACCTCGCAGCGCAGCATCACGTGCTGGTCGTCCATGGCATCGACGCTTGCCCGCACCGTGACATTGCCCTCGTGCGTGAACTTCACCGCATTGCCGACGAGGTTCGACAGCACCTGGCCAAAGCGGCCCGGGTCGCCGCACATCAGGTTGGGCACGCCGGGGGCGATGAGTGTGTGCACGCGCAGCGGCGCGGCATCGGGGCGCACGGCGAGCAGTTCGACGATCTGCTCGATGGTCTCGTGCACATCGAACTCCACGGACTCGAGCTGCAAGCGCCGACTGTCCATCTTCGCGAAGTCCAGCACGTCGTTGAGCAGCGCGAGCAGACGCTCCGCCGAGCGGCGCAGCGAAGTGGCAATCGCGCGCTGTTCCCCGGTGAGCGGCGTGCCCTGCAGCACGCCGGCGAGGCCGATGACGCCGTTGAGCGGCGTGCGGATCTCGTGGCTCACGGACGCGAGGAAGGCGCTGCGCTGCTGAATGATGGCCTGAGCCTGCCCGCGGGCGAACGTGAGCTCATTCACCAGCGCCTCGGCCTGGTGCGCCTGCGCCTGCGCGTCGGCGCGGGCCTGTTCGGTCTCTCGCAGGTAGATCTCGAGCGCCTGGTCGCGGCGCTTGCGGTCGGTGACGTCGCGCACGGTGACGAGCCAGCGGCGCGGGCCGTCATCGCCCTCGGCCAGCGGCGACACCGACCACTCGCCCCAGCGCACGCCGTCGCTGCGCGCCACCGGGCAGTCGAGCAGCGCCGACATCCCCGATTCGAGCGCCACCATCAGGCGGCGCCGCGCCACCTCGTCTCCGGCGCCCAGCAGCAGCGTCGGCAGCGAGGGACGCACGGCGAGCCCGTCAGTGAAGAACGTGCGCGCGGCGTCGTTGCTCCACGTGATGACCGTATCATCCGCCTCGGCTTCGAGCAGCAGTGCCGCGTCGGCCGATGCCGTCAGCGCCAGCGCCAGCGCATCGGTGGCGAAGATGGCGCCGGAGAGCCGGCGCGTGGAGAGGCTGTCGCGCCGCGGGCGCGAGCCGTCGGTCAGTGCGCTCATGCCGGGCGCACGAGCAGGTGCAGCAGCGACATCGCCTGCTTTCGCACGTCCGGATCGTCGTGATGCACCAGCGGACTGAGATCCATCGCCGTCAGCCGCAGGCCCGTGGTGCGCGCTGCCACCAGAAGCGCATCGAGCAGCCCGCGCGGATTCACCGCGCGCACGCGGCGTGCGATTTGCGGCACGTCGGGCATGTCGCCGTCCAGGCAGAGGCTGCAGAGCACGTCACTCGAGCCGCTGCGCGAGAGAATCAGCCGGATCACGGAATCGCGCCGCGCGGTCGCTGACTTCATGATCGCTTCGCGCACCTCGATCCAGTTGTTGTCGCGCAGCGCGGCCCGCCACAGCTCGATGGTCGCCGAGACGTGCCCGACGATGCGCACCACCCACGTCTTCACGAGCCGGCACGCCGAGTAGAGGTTGTAGAGCTTCTCGGAGGGGAGCGCGCGATACTCGATGAGCGTGTTGATCGCGCGCCGGATCTCTGGACGCACCTGCGCCTCTTCGGTGCGGCCCGTGGCCTGTGAGGCGATCGACATCAAGCCGGTGACCTGCTCTGATGTGTACTGCGGCTCGACGACCGGGACGGCGTGCGAGGGTGTCGGTTTCGGTGCTGGCGCCGCGTGATCGCGCGGCGGCACTGCCGCGGCGGTGGCGACACCGTGCGGGCCGAAGCCGGCGGTGGGCGGGGGAGAAGAGACGGCGGCCGGGGCCGGCGAGGACATCACCGCCGCAGCCGCGGTCATGCTGGGCGCCGCGCCTTGTGGCGTGAGCGACGACGGTGCAACGGCCGGCGCGATAGCAGCCTGCGCGGCTACGGTCGCTGTGCTCGCCGTCGCTGTGCTCGCGGTCGGTGTGCTCGCGGTCGCCGGCGCCGCCAGCGTGCTCGCGGGAGCGGGACTTCGCGCATCCCTCGCCTCGTCAGCGCGCACGTCCGCCATCGGCCCTGTTGCCCGCGCACTGCTTTCCGCGCGCGCCGTGACATCGGCTGAGACGGCAGCGTCCGCTGCCGGCGGGCGCTGCTCGGTCGCCAACGCATCGCCACGAGGCAGCGGATACTCTCCGGTAAACGCCGCCACCGCCGGCAGCACCGCCAGGCGCGACTGGAGCAGCGCGCGCACCGTCGCGGCTTTGAAGACCGCCATCGGCGCCAGCGCGGCGCCGTCGGTCTGCTCACGCAGCCACAGGCGCAGCGGCTCGAGCACCTGTGCCACCGGCAGAGGATGTACGACCGACACTTTGCCGCCAAAGACCACGCGGCCCTTCTGCGTTGGCCAAACGCCGGCGACCGCCATGCGGTCGAGCAGCGGCGTCCAACAGACGCCGTCGCGTTCCGCATCGCGCATGGCGCGGGCGTAGAGATGCAGCGTCCAGCCTTCCTGCCGCGCAATCCACTCCGCGAGCGCGCCGTCAATCAGCGCCAGCGGCACGCGCTCGTCATGATGGTTGATCCATCCGCGCAGCCGCGAGTCGGCATCCGTCGCGCTCCCGGCGTCGTGCATCGTGTCTTCCACGCGCTCCGGCACCGCGCCCGCCGCAAGGGCGGGCGCCGGAGTGCTCACGATCGCGGTGCGAAACGGAAGGGACACGGACTCTCGCCGGTTGCGTCTCCTATAGTGTCGGAACGCGCGCGTTCATTCTTGACCAGCCCCGGGGGACCCGCGGGGCACCGTGCCCCGTGCCGATACTGTGAGCACCGACACCGGAAGCCGATGACGACTCCATTCGTTCCCGTTCGCCCCCCGACCGCACGCCCGCGCCGCGTCCACCTGGTCCTTCGGGACGGTGCGGCGCTCGACGGCCGCATCTACCTCAGCGAAGGGCAGACGCTGGCCCTCTACCTTGGCAGCCGCAAAGGCGGTTGGGTGAACATCGTCGATGTCGTCTGGGCGGCCGATGGCGACACGGCGCCTCATCTGGTGCTCCAGGTCGATCACCTCGCGCTGGCCGCCTCAACGGACCACGACATCCCCGCGGTCGTCGGCTCCGCCATCGCGGCGCAACGGTGGGTGCAGCTGGGACTGGAGCACGGCGAGCGCCTGCAGGGGTGCCTCTTCCTCGCCGAACGCCAACGGCTGAGCGATTACTTGCACGCTGTCGGCAAGTTCCTTCCCATCACCCACACCACCCGCGTGCACGACGGCGTCGAACTCGGCGACGTCGCCCTCAACTGTGCCGCCATCAAGCTCGTGCGGGACATTGCCGTGCCCGCGCACAGCGAAACGCATCCCGTTGAGCAGGCCGACACGCCCTACAGCATGTTCATGATCAACGACGTTCCGGTGACGCGGCAATCGATTCGCACCGACGCGGCCGCGATGACGCTGCTCACCCCCGGCCGCATCCCGGACCGCCGCGCCAACGAGGAGATGAATCGTTCCGCACTCGCGCCGCGCAGCCTCGAGGCGGAACTCGTACCGCTCACCCACGAGCAGGAACTCGGCGTGATGCGCGCCGGCCGGCATTGGATGGGCCAGCTCGCCGCGCGACGCGGCCTTGCGCCGCCGGTCGGCCGCCTGCTCAGCGCATCGCCCACGGTTTCCGAGCTCTGGCGCGCGGTCTGCGCGGCGAATGACCTGGGCGAAGACGAACTCGCCGCCATCGTCGCGTCCGACTGCAAGCTCCGCGTCGCCGTGTGCGAAGCCATCGACTCCAAGTCGGTGGCCCAGATTCCGGGCAAGATCGCGCGGCGGCTGGGCGCGGTGCCCGTCTCGATGGAGGGCGGCATGCTGCACGTCGCGACCGCCGATCCGCTCGATCCCTCGCTCGAGCAGCAGTTGCGCTTCGTCACCAAGATGCGCGTCGAAATCGAAATCGCCCCGCCATCCGTCATCGAGCGCGCTCACGCCTGCTGGTATCCGGCCGACGGCGTGCACGCCACCGTCGGTTAGTCGCTACGCCGGTGCGAGGAGTCGACGAATGCCGCGAGACACCGCGGCCGCGGACGCGCACAAGAGCGCCGCGTACGCCACGGTAAGCACCACCAGCGCCCCGCTCGGCAGACGAAAAAGCGAACCAAAGACGTCCAGCAGACGACCGACCGGCCCGGCGTAGGCATCGAACGCCAGCAGCGCCCCCCAGCCAAGTGCGCCGGCCAGCGTCGCGGTCAGCACGGTGGTGCGCGTCGCCGAGGTCCACGCACCGAACGCCGCGCCCGCCAGCGGCACGACCCACCATCCGGCGAACCACGTGCCCGCAATGATCACGAGCGTCAACGCGACGAGTTGCATGAGCCATTTCATCGCTCAGCGCTCCGGGTGCAGAGTGAGCGTCGCGCGCGGCGTCGCAAGGTCGGCCGCACGATGCGGAAAGCGCAGCGTGTCGAGCTTGCCCGCGGACCACCACGGCAGGCGGTCGTCATAGCGCGCGCTCACCGGATTGCCCGACTGACCGCCCGGATACGTCCCCCACGCGCGCACGTCGTGACCGAGTTCCACCACGAATCTCCAACTCGCGCCGTGCGTGCCGTCGCCATCCGACGGACTCAGCGTGCCACGCCCGGACGTCATCGGGATCTTCGTGCGGCCCAGTCCGGGCAGCCGCGCCAGATGATCGATGGTCGCCGTGCGAATGCCCGACCAGCGCCAGCGCGCACCCGGCGGTCCATACTGCTTCGTCACGCGCAGGTACGCGGCGCCTATGCTGGCCACGAGAATGCTGTCGCGATTCTCGCGTGCCGCCGTGGAGCGATCATCCCACCAGAGCGAGTTGGGATCGCGCATGAGCTGC
Organism: Gemmatimonadota bacterium; assembly: GCA_023249375.1. GTDB lineage: Bacteria > Gemmatimonadota > Gemmatimonadetes > Gemmatimonadales > Gemmatimonadaceae > PNKL01. Next base: position 47,608 of record JAHFCT010000010.1, read on the forward strand.
GCGAGTATCGTGGTAGACGGCGTGGGCCCGCGCCGCACCAGCGGCGTGCCGCGCAGTTCATCCCACGTGCGCTGCATCAGCTCGTCCATCATCGCGTCGTACAGCACGGCGCGCTCGTTGTCGAGCGTAAACCGCCCGTCCCACTCGCGAAGCAGCGCCGCGCCGCGCACCGCCGCGGTGTCCGCGGCCCCTGCCACGGCGGCCTTCGCCACCGCATCGAACATCGGTTGCACGAACAGCGTGGTCAGTTCACTCGAGGGATCGGTCTGGTATCGACGCATCGCGTCCGGCGTTACCGCCGAATCGGCGCGCAGCAGTGCGTTGATGCGCAGCGCGCGGAACGGATTGGGCCAGTTCGAGCCAAAGTAGGCCGCGTCCACCTGCGGGTCCTTCGGCTGCTGGTTGTTCGACGCGAGATATCCTTGGGCCGGATCTTCAGACTGCGGATAGCGATCCACCGGCCAGAATCCCGTCCAGTCACTCGCGCTCTTCGTGCCATCGGCGATGAGATCGCCGCGTCCGTTGCCCGGCCGCAGCGGATAGTGCCCGGTGGAACGAATGGCGATGTGTCCGAGCGTGTCGGCCGTCAGGAAATTCTGCGCGGGCACGCCGTAACTGCCCATCACCGTCATCCACTCGCTCACCGACTTCGCCTTGTCGGCGAGGCGCAGTGCCTCTCCATCGTCGGTTGGCTCGAGCGCCGTCCAGCGGCGCGAGAGCCAGCGCCCGCGCACGCGGATCATCGGCCCGCGATGCGTGTGGTAGATGGTGTCGGTGCGCAGCACGCGCCCAAACCGTCCCTTGATCGCTTCGATGCGCAGCGCGAGCGGCTTCCACGCGCCGTCGAGTTCGTACTTCGTCGGATGGCTCGCGTCGTCCACCTTCTCCTCGTAATAGTCGAGGACGTCCGCGCCGGTGTTCGTCGCCGTCCACGCCATCGACCGGTTGAAACCAATCGGCACAATGGGGCCACCGGGAATCGTCACGCCGTACGTGTCGATCACGCCGGGCACCACGAGGTGCACTTCGTACCAGACGGACGGCAGCGTGAGCTGCAAATGCGGATCGCCGCTGAGCAGGGCGTGTCCGGCCGCGGTGCGCTTGGGCGACACCGCCCAGTTATTGCTGCCCACGGCAATCTCCCCCGACGCATCGCCGCGCAGCGCCAACAGCGCGGGCGACTCCGCGGCACCGAACAGCGCTGCGGCGACCGCCGCGTGCGCGCTGTCCCGCGGCGCCGGCGGCGGTAGCGGGGCGGGGTCGATGCGCGGCGCATGCCGGCCGGCCACTGGCTGGATGGGCTCCTGGATGGGGGCGTTCACCGGAAACAGCGCCTCGGCCGCGCGCTCACCAACCAGCGCCACGACGCCCGCGCGTCGGAGTTCCTCGTCGTTCCAGGCGAGCGTCAGCGACATGCGGGCGAGCAGGTAATACGTGTACTGCGGCTTCCACTCTTGCGGCCGTGCGTTCAGCAATCGGAACTCGAGCGGCACGTCGTCGGGACCCATCTGCGCGATGTACGCGCTGATGCCATCGCCGTACGCCTTCACCAGCCGCCGGTTCTCCGATCCCTCGGGAATCGCGTTCCACTTGCGCTCGGCTCCCCACGCCAGCCCCTGCGCGCGCGCTTCGCGATCGAGTTCCAGTGCAGACGCACCCACCAACTCGCTCAGCGTGCCTGCTACCGCGCGCGTCTGCAGCTCCAGCTGAAAGAGCCGGTCGCGCGCCACGACGTAACCGAAGGCGCGCATCAGGTCGTCTTCGTTCTGTGCAAAGATGTGCGGCACGGCGCGGTCGTCGTACATCACGGTCACGCTGTCCTTGAGCCCCGCGATGCGCAGCGACGCCGTGCGCGGCAGTTCTGCGTTTCGCGCGACCGCCCACACGCCGTGCGCTGGATCGAGGAACGCTCCGAGCGGCGGCACGCGTCCAATGGGGACAGCGCCCACGAAGATGGCGGCGGCCAGCAGCGCACTGGCCACCATTGCTGTTGCCACCTGGCTGGCGCGCGTAACGACGGCCAGCATGGGTGCGCGATCGGTCATCTACGGTCTCCAGAGAGCAGGTCGCCGAGCGGACCAAGCACGCTGCCTTCATCGCGGCGCTGGCCATGACCGATGCGGGAGGCGGCGATGATCTTGTCGGCCATGCGCGAGAAGGGCAGCGTCTGCAGGATCACCTTGCCCGGTCCCGTGAGGTTCACGAAGAAAATTCCTTCGCCGCCAAAGAGCGCGTTCTTGATGCCGGGGACGGAACGAATGTCGTAGTCCACCGTGTTTTGCATCGCCACCAGGCAGCCGGTGTCGACACGCAGCTGTTCGCCCGGCGCCAGCGTCTTCTCCACGAGCGCGCCGCAGGCATGGACGAACGCCAGTCCGTCGCCATTGAGGCGTTCGAGGATGAATCCCTCGCCGCCAAAGAAGCCGGCGCCGATGCGCCGCGTGAAGGCGATGTCGAGCGAGACGCCGCGCGCCGCGCAGAGGAACGAGTCCTTCTGCGCGATGATCTCGCCGCCCCACTGACGCAGATCAATCGCGAGGATCTTGCCGGGCACGGGTGCGGCGAACGCGACGTCGCGCCGGCGCGAGGCGCCGTTGGCGAACATCGTGATGAAGAACGACTCACCGGCTAGCATGCGCTTGCCCGCGCCGAGGAGTTTGCCAAAGAGCCCGCCGCCTTGGCTGTTGGGATCGAGCGTCGTCGCCATCTCGATCCCCTCCTCCATGTAGAGCATGGCGCCCGCTTCGGCAATCACTCCTTCGCCGGGGTCGAGTGTGATGACGACTCCCTGAAGGTCGTCGCCAATGAGCTTGTAATCGATGACGTCGGCAGACATGAGTTGATCCCGTGAACGTGTGGCGACTGGTGGTGCATTTGGGACACGCGGCCGTCCCTTGCAGGGGACAGCGCGTGTGGCGTGCGAGCCTACATCGTTGAATCGCATGAGTTTACGTCCTGCCGAGCCGTGGCGCAAATGATGCACCCTCAAGTGGGCACACGGCGGCACTCCACCGCGCGTGCGAGTCCACCCGAATCCCATCATCCTATGCGATTCCTCTTCGGCTTGCGGTTCTTGGCGCTCGGCTTGGCCGCGGTGTCCAGCGCGGCGTGTTCCATCAAGCGAGTCAGCCGCATTGATCCGGCCGCGGTCACCGACCTCTCCGGCAACTGGAACGATGTCGACTCGCGCATTGTCGCGTCGGAACTCATTACGCAGTCGCTTGCGGCGCCGTGGGCGCGGCAATACGCCGATGCGCACAACGGCCAGGCGCCCACGCTCGTCATCGGCGACGTGCGCAATCGCACCTACGAGCACATCGCGGTCGGCACGTTCGTCCGCGACCTCGAGCGCGCGTACGTGAACTCCGGCATCGTGCGCGTTGTCGCGAGCAAGGAAGAGCGTGCCGGCGTTCGCGAGGAGCGCGCCGACCAGCAATCGAACGCGGCGCCCGAAACGCGTGTGCGCCAGGCGCGCGAGCAGGGCGCGCAGTTCATGCTGCAGGGCGACGTGCAGGAAATCATCGACGGCGCCGGACGCGAGCAGGTGCGCTTCTATCAGATTGACGCGACGCTCGTGGATCTCGAGAGCAACGCGAAGGTCTGGGTGGGCCAGCACAAGATCAAGAAGTACGTGCAGCGTCGCCGTCTCACGCCGTGACCGAGGACCAACGCATGCTGATCAAGAGTTTGCTTCCAACCCGATACGTCGGGCCGGCCATCGCCGCCGCGCTGGCCACGGCCGCGTGCGCCCCATATCCCCTTCGCATCCGTGAACAGCCTGTGCTCGAGAATGGCGCCAAACTGCCGCCGCCTCCGGCGGGCGGTCCGGGAGCCGTCGCTACGGCTGCGGCGACGGGATCTGCCGACGCACAGGGCCGCCGTCTCGCGGACCAGCTATTCACGGAGGGAACCGATCTGCTCGCCGCCAACGATCTCGATGGCGCGCTCAACCGCTTTGACCGCGCGTCGGTGCTGCGTCCCGATGACAAGGAGCTGCAGTTCCGCATCGCGCGCCTGCTCGATCTGCAGCTGCGCCCCAAGGAGGCGCTGATGCGCTATCAGCGTTTCCTCAACGGACTGGAGATCGACAAGATTCGCGCGCAGGGCGACGCGAACGCCAAGATGGCCGAGTCGATTGCGCTCGCGCAGCAGCGCATTGTCGTGCTGGAGAAGCAGGCGGGAAAACCGTAGCGCGCGTCACGAGTCACTGCCTGGGGCACGCGCCATGAGACGCGTCCGACCATTCCTTCCGTTCGTGAGCCTCGCGCTCGCCGGCTGTGCGCACGCCGCGCTGCAGTACGGGCGTGACGGGCTCGCGCCGATGGACCACGTGGTGCGCGCCAACCTCGCGACGGGGCAGTTCGGCTCGGCGTACGAAGCGTCGCTGGGCGGCGAGGCGCGCGTACGGGACCGCCTGCTGCGCAATCTCACGGTCGGGGCGCTTGGCCTGTACGCGAGCCGCACCGATTCGAGCGTGTGGGCGCTTGATCGCGCGTGGGCCATCACCGAAGACCGGTGGACCAAGCGCGTGTCGGCGGGCGCGGCGGCCGCGGTGGTGAACGACTACGTGCTGCCGTACACGCCCGGGCGCACGGAGCGCCTCTTCATTCCGTTCTACGGCGCGTTGACGTGGCTCGCTCGCGGCAGCCGCGATGACGCGGCGGTGGAGGCGCGCCGCCTGTCGTCGCTGCTCGGCGAAGCCGCCGCCGATGCGGGCGGCGCAGGGGACGATGAACTGCGTGGCGTGATGCACTACGTGTCGGGAGCCGTCTTCGAAGCCGCCGGAGACCGATCGGCCGCCGAGGTATCGTACCGCAATGCGGAACGGCTGGTCGCGGTACCCGTGGCGTGCGATACCACCGTCCCGGATTCACTGCTGGGTGACGTCGTCGTGGTCGTGGAGCAGGGCTTCGTGGGGCATCCGGTGCCGCGCGACGAGACCGTGTGGGTTTCGCGCGGCGAGTATACCGATCTTCGGCGGCAGCCGAGCGAGCGCGACGGCGTGTCACGTCGCGTTGGCGTGCGCGAGGGAACGCGGGCCCTGGGGTGGGGCTACACGCGTGGCGCCGTGATGGACGTGGGGTTGTCGCTCAACTGGTCGGAGTTTCGCAGTGGGCGGCAGAGCGCGCCGCTCGTCAGCGTGTCGGCGATGGGAGCCTCGCAGGAGCTGGCGAGCGGCGGTAACGTCACCCGCGCGGTGCGCGCGGATTTTGAACGTGGGCAGCCGGCGCGGTTCTCGCGGGCGCTCGTGCGCGCCGCCGTTCGGGCAACGCTGTACAAGGCGGCCGATGATCAACTGTCCAAGGTCGGCAGTGACGCTCGGGACAAGGACACGGAGCGCGGCAAGGGTGAGGCGCGCAAGAGCGGCAACAGCGCCAACGCCGTCCACGACGGCACCGGCGGCAACGCGAGCGACGACACGTCCGCCGGGTCGCCGCGCGTGTTTGCCGCCGTGGGGCGCGCCGTGCTGGGCATCGGCCTGTTCGCGATGGCTGCGGCATCGGATGCCAACGATGTCCCCGACCTGCGCAGCTGGAATCTGCTGCCGCACGACGTGCGCGTGGTGCGGCTTCGCCTGCCGGCCGGCGAGCAGGATGTGCACGCCATGGTCAATGGACAGCAAGTGACGGTTGGTCGCGTGCTGGTGCGTGCAGGAACGGTGTCGGTGCTGCCGTATCGGGCGTTCGGCGACCCGAGGTAGTTGCGCGCCACGTTCGCGGTGCTCGCCGCGCACGCGGCGCGGCGGCCTGACGCCCTAGCTGTCCGCGGATCGTAATGCGGCCGCGAAGCCGTCCACGATCTCTCCGGCGGGAACGACCGCATCAATCGTCTCGACGCTGCGTCCGGCCTGCCACAACTCGTTCTTTCCCGAGCCGCTGCGCTGCTGGTCGCGCTTGAGGCGCCACAGGCCGATCAGGCCAAAGTAGGTGCGTGCCCAGTGCTTGGTCTTGCGCCCCCGGAACATCCAGCGCCAGAACCAACCGATGTTCGTGCCGAGTCGCTGGATGTACGGCGTGTTGATAACGGCCACCGGCACGCCGGAGAGGCGTTCGGTGCTCACGATGTCGCGTTCCTTGGCCGCTACAATCGCCTGCTTGTACGATGCGCCCGACTTGCACTCCGTCGTGGCGATGAACCGCGTGCCGCACTGCACGGCGGCATATCCCAGGCCCAGCATCTGCGCGAACTCGCCGGCATCGCCGACGCCGCCCGCCGCGACGAGCGGCAGGCCGAGCGGCGCGAGTTCGTCGAGCAAGGCGCGCGGATCGCGGTCGCCGAGATGCCCGCCGGCGCGGTTGTTCACGGCGATGAGTCCGTCGACGCCGGCGTCGCGTCCCTTCTCGCCCCAACGGCGGTTCACCACGTCGTGATACACGACGCCGCCGACGGCGTGTGCTTTCTCTACGACCCAGCGCGGATTGCCCAGCGACGTGATGAAGAACCGCACGCCTTCCTCGAGCGCGATGTCCACCCATCGGATCATGCGCTCTTCGTAGACGCGTGACGATTTCTCGACGAGCGCATTGAATCCGAACGGGCGGCCGCCAGAGAGCGCCTTGATGAGCCGCAACCCTTCGCGGTAGTCGTGGCCGTGCACATACGTCAGCGAAATGGGCTGCACGATACCAATGCCGCCGGCCGCGGAGACGGCGGCGACGAGTTCGGGATTGCTGCACGGATACATGGGGCCGCAGATGAGCGGCACCGTCGTTCCGGTCTGCAGCAGGAAGCGCTGCTGGATGGCGGTGTTCATTCGGGGATGGGGCCGAGCTTCCATGTGACCGTCGCGCGGGCCACGACGTCGCCGGCGGCGTCAATGACGTCCGAGATGAAATCGTACTCGCCTTCGGGGAGGTCGCGCGCCACGGAGCAGCGGCATTCGGCCACGAGCACTCCACGCGCTTTCTTGAAGTACTCGATGCCGATCTTGGTGACGATGCCGCGCATATTGGCGGGGAGCGCGCCGAGCATGGCAAGGCCGCTGGCGAGTTCGGCGACGTTCATCAGGGCGATGGCGTGCACCGAGCCGAGGTGCTGCCGCAGCGCGCGGCGCTCGGTGATCCGCACGCGCGCGTGACCCGGCTCGAGCACGAGCACACGCGGTGAGACGGACCCGGAATACGGCACCTGCCATCCGAGCACCTTGCTGAAAAGCCACCCGCCGCCGGGCAGCGCCGAGAGGCGGCGCCAGTGCGCGAGGATGGCGGTGCCTGGTGATTCGTTGGGTGGCATGCGGTGAAGCTACGCGAGTGCGGTTGGAGACGGCAAATCATCGGTGCGCCAATAGGCGTTGATCAGTCGACTCCGCGTCAGCGATGGCCGTGAGTTGCCGTTCCTCACCGCTGCGCACGGCTGCCAGAGACCACGTACGCCCCGCCGCAACCTAGATTCCAATCCCAAGCGAAGTCCTCTTTCCTCGATCCATTCCGCCATCCGTGATTCTCGTGCCCCATGTCTGACCTGCCGCTGAGCGAACGCCCACAGCCCCCCGTCGCGCCGCGCGGTGAACATGTCGAGATGCTCCACGGGGAGCGTCGCGCCGATCCCTACCAGTGGATGCGTCACCGCGATGATCCCGAGGTGACCGCGTACCTCGAGGCGGAGAACGCCTACACCGCCGCGATGACGGCGCACACGAAGCCGCTGCAGGACGCGCTGTACGACGAAATGCTCGCGCGCATCAAGGAAGACGACGCCAGCGTGCCGGCGCGCCGCGGCGAGTGGTACTACTACTCGCGTACCGAGACGGGCAAGGCGTATCCGATCTTCTGCCGCACACACGGCGAACACGGCAGCGAGCAGATCTACTTCGATCAGAACGCCGAGGCGGCGGGGCACGAGTTCTATCAACTGGGCGCGCTGGAAGTCAGCCCCGATCATCGGCTGCTGGCGATTCTCGAGGATGTCTCGGGCTATGAGGACTTCACGCTTCGCGTCCGCGAGCTTGCCAGTGGCGCGTGGCTGCCCGACCGCGTGGAGAAACTTGGGTTCGGTCTGGCGTGGGCATCGGACAGCGCGACGATCTTCTACCTGACCACCGATGACGCCAAGCGCGCCAATCGCGTCTGGCGGCATGCGCTTGGCGCTGACGGCGCCGCGGATGCCGAGGTGTTCCACGAGGCCAGCGAACTGAACAACGTCGGCGTGCAGCGCGCGCGCTCGGGCGAGTTCATTGTCATCTCGTCATCGTCGTTCACGGACTCCGAGGTGCGGCTAGTGCCGGCGGCGCGTCCCACCGAGCCAGCCGTGGTCGTGCGCGCTCTGCGCGATCACGTGGAGTACGATGTCGAACCCGGCGCCGGCTGGCTGTACGTGTGCACCAATGAGGGGGCGCCGAACTTCAAGGTGATGCGCGCGCCGCTCGCCGATCCCGGTGCGTGGGAAGAGTGGCTGCCGCATCGTCCGGAGGCATTCGTCGAGGCCGCCCACGTCTTCCAGCGGTTTGTCGTGGTCCAGGAGCGCCAGCGAGGCCTCCGCACGCTGCGCGTCACCGACCTCGAACGTGGCGCCACCCACTACGTCGATTTTCCGCAGGCGGCGTACGGTATTCATGTGGGCGCGAACCCCGAATTCGATGCGTCCGACCTGCGCTTCACGTATTCCTCGATGGTCACGCCGGACACCGTCTTCGACTACGACCTGCGCACGCAGGCGCGCGTCGTGAAGAAGAAGGAGCAGGTGCTCGGCGGCTACGATGAATCGGCATACGCCATCGAGCGTGTCGAGGCCGTGGCGCGCGATGGCACCCGCGTGCCGGTGTCCCTCGTCTACCGCACGCCGTTCGAGCGCGACGCGTCGCGGCCGCTGCTGCTGTACGCGTACGGCTCGTACGGATACACCCTCGAGCCGACGTTCAGTTCGATGCGCGTGTCGCTGCTCGATCGCGGCTTTGCCTTTGGCATCGCGCACGTCCGCGGCGGGCAGGAGATGGGGCGCCAATGGTACGATGACGGCAAGATGCAGCAGAAGATGAACACGTTTACCGACTTCATCGATGTCGCCGAGCATCTCGTGCGCGAACGCTACACGTCGGCCGATCAGTTGGCCGCGAACGGTGGCAGCGCCGGCGGGCTGTTGATGGGCGTGATTGCCAACCTCCGCCCCGACCTGTTCCACACCATCGTCGCCGATGTGCCGTTCGTCGACGTCATCAACACCATGCTCGACGCGTCCATACCGCTGACCGCCCAGGAGTGGCTCCAGTGGGGCAATCCGCACGAGCCGGATGCCTACGCCTGCATCCGCGCGTACTCCCCGTACGATAACGTCGCACCGCGAGGATATCCGCGCATGCTCGTCACCAGCGGCGTCAACGACTCGCGCGTCGCGTTCTGGGAGCCAGCCAAGTGGGTGGCCAAGCTGCGCGCCACTAAGACCGACACGCGCGTGCTGCTCCTCAAGATGAACATGGGGGCGGGGCACGGCGGCGCGAGCGGGCGGTACGAACGGCTCCGTGAAACGGCGTTCAGGTACGCGTTCATCATCGACCAGTAGGGGGGCGCCGGCCTCCGGCGGTTCACGCGCCGCCCGAGCGCGCCGCGCCAAATCGGGTCGCTCGCGGGGCTTCAGCTTGCGCCTGCACCTGCCGATGCTCCATTCGATGACTCTCCACCGCCTCGCATCGCACGCCATCGTGCTCGGCGCCGCACTCGCCGTGTGCGGCGCGGCCGCGGCTGCCCAGGATCGCTTCACGCTCGGCGCGCCGTCGCAGACCGTCGCCGAGGTGCAGGGACGGCCGCCGATGGTCGAGCGGCTGCGATCGCAAGGCTACGAGGTGTGGCACTTCGGCGAGAACTGGGTGCGCATCAGCTACGAGTCCGATCGCGTGATCGGCTGGTGGAACGCCGACGGGGGGCTCAAGACCGAGATGCGCGCTGGCCCGGACATTTCGCGTGCCGCGTCTTTCACGGTCGGATCCAGCGGTGACGATCTCGTGCGCCTGCAGGGGACGCCGCGCGGCATCATGCCCTATCCCGAGAGTGGCATCGCGCTCTGGCGCTACGGAAACTCCACCGTGCGCGTCGCGCTGACCGACGGGCGCGTCGTCTCGTGGGATGACCCCGGGCGCATCCTGCGGGTCCGCTGCGCGTCGTTCGAGGATTACGCGTGCGCTCCGGTCGATGCGGCGAGCGGCCGCAGCGGATCGGTCGCGTCGGCGCCGGGCAACGCGTCAGCCTCGCCGTCCCGTCCCGGTGCCCCGCCGCAGCTCGAGGCCGCGGTGCGTTTCGAGGACGAAGGGGCCGACGGTGTGCTCGATGGCGACGAGCGAGCGGAAGTGCGCGTGACCGTGCGCAACCGCGGGCGCGGCACGGCGCACGCGCTCTCGCTCGTGCTTTCGACGCCCGATGCGCGCGGCGTCGAGTTCGGCAGCGGGGCGCGCGTCGATTCCTTGGCACCGGGTGAATCCGCCACGCTGCGTGTGCGGCTCGCAGCGCCCTCGTCGCTGCGCGACGGCAAGCTGCTGATCGACGTGCGGCTGCGTGAGGGCAATGGCTTTGACCTGGACCCGTCGCCGCGCCTCGAGGTCTCGACGCGTGCCTTCCGGCCGCCGCGCTTCGTGCTCGACGGCGTCGTCGTGAGCGACCAGAGCGGCGATGGACGCATCGCGCCGCGCGAGATTGTCGAGCTGCGGGTGCGCGTGGCGAACCGCGGGGCGGGAGAGGCGCGCGACGTGCGCGCCTCGCTGCGTCTCGGGCCCGAGGTCTTCCTCACGCCCGACTCGCCCAAGAACGCCGCCTTCGGCGTGATGCGTCCCGGCGACGTGCGCGATCTCGTCTTCAGCGCCTTCACCAACAGCCGCGCGCACGACATGCCGATCGGCATCGAACTGCACGAGGCGCGCGCCCGCTTCGATACGACTATCGCCCTGCCGCTGGCGCTCGATCGTCCCATCGCATCAACGCAGGTGATCGTCGAGCGCACGCGCCCAGCGGGCACTCCGCCGCCGCCGCCGCTCGTGGTCGATGTCGATACCGGCATCCCGAGGGCCAAGGCACGCGGCGCCAACGCGGTGGCCATCGTCCTCGGCGTGGAGCGCTATGACCGCCTTCCCGAGGTGAGCTTCGCGGCGCGTGATGCATCGACGTTTCGCGAATACGCCGTGCGAACGTTCGGCGTGCGCGATGACCCCGAGCATCTCTACTACGGCCTCGACGGCGATGTCTCGGGTACGGCGCTGCGCAAGCTCTTCGCCGCCGACGGCTGGCTCGCGCGGCGCGTGTCGCCGGAAACCGATGTCATCGTCTACTGGGCGGGCCACGGCGCACCGGATCTCAAGACGCGCGCGCCGTTCCTGCTTCCGGCGGATGCGGATGCCAACTATCCGGTGCAGACGGGCTACGCCCTGCGCGAACTCTACGAGCGCCTCGCCGCCCTGAACGCGCGCAGTGTCACCGTCTTTCTCGACGCCTGCTTCAGCGGCTGGACGCGCGACGCCGGGCAGCTGCTGGCCGGGGCGCGCGACGTCGCGGTCAGCGTGGAGAACCCGGTGCTCACCAACGACCGCATGGCCGTCTTCGCCGCCTCGGCCGGCAATCAGGTGTCGAGTGCGTGGCCGGCGATGCGCCACGGACTCTTCACGTATTTCCTGCTGAAGGGCCTGCGTGGCGCCGCGGAGAGTGATGGCGCGCCGGGCGTCAGCATCGGCGAACTCGACGCCTATCTGCGCCGCGAAGTGCCGGTGCAGGCGGGCCGCCTCGATCGCGAGCAGCGCCCGCAGCTCACCTCGGTCAAGACTGACCGCGTGCTGGTCACGCCGTAGGGCGCCACTCAAGTTCGTCGGTCCTCCTGCCGATACTCATTACCAGAAGCTCCGTTCACCAAACCTGAGCCTTGCGCATCACGCACTTCGTCCGCCGCGCGTTTCCGCTGCTGGCCCTCGCCGCCGCCTCCGCGGCGCTTTCGGCGCAGGCGGCCGACGTCCAGTCGGTGGTCATCGCGCAGCGTGTCCGGCTCGAGGGGTCGATGACACGCCAGCAGGCCGAGCGTGCCGCGGTGGAGAACGCGATGGCCGAAGCGGTGCGTCGTGTTGCCGGCGTGCGCGTGTCGGGTTCGGAGCTGCTTGTTTCCAGCGACTCGGCGGGAGTCATCGGGTCGCGCTATTTCGCGAGCGTGCGTCTCGACGCCGAAGGCCACGTCGTGGGCTGGTCGATCGAACGCGGCCGCTGGATAACGGAGAAGCGGAGCCGACGGGAGAGTGACCTCGTGTACGACGCCACGGTTCGCGTCCTCGTCGCGCGCGACGCGGGACGCCCCGATGAGGGATTCCGCCTCGCCATCCGCGATGGCGGCGCCGGTCGGCTGCTCGTGAAGGGCTCGGCGCTGGCCGCCAATGACGAAGTCGTGCTCGCCCTCAGTTCGACGCGCGACGCACACCTCACCGTCGTCGCGATGTCGGGCGATTCGGTCAGCCGCCTGCTCCCTAATCAGGTGCTGCGCGAAGCGCACCTTTCGGCGGGAGCGGAGACCGAGTGGCCGTCGGCCGAGTGGCGCGAGCGCGGACTGCATTTCCGCGTCTCGCTGCCGACCGGCGTGCAGGCACGCACCGAGGTGGTGGCCGCCATCGCGACGCTTGACGCGGTGACGTGGGCGCGCAGCGATGGCGCACCGATTTCGCTCGCCGAGTTCAACCGCTGGCTGGTCGCCATTCCCGCGGCGCGCCGCGCCGTGGCCCAGCGGACGGTGATGCTGGAGCGCGAGGCGGTCGACACTCAGGGTCAGATGGCTGGCGGAAGCATGCGGACGCCAGGCCGCAGATAACGTTGGCGATCCGCCGCACACCGCACTGGTGAACGGCGGAGTTTGGTGATGTCACCACGGCTACATTCGAGGATGCTGATCATGAACACGAGAATCACACGCGCCGCGATCATGCTCGCCGCACTGCTGGCGACGGCCTGTCACCACGGCGCACCCGCAGAAGCCGGCGCGTCCAAGGCGACGCTCAAGGCCATGCCCAAATGGTTCAGCAAGCCGCCCAAGGACGACAAATACCTGTACGCCCCGGCGACCGCGACGTCCAAGGACGTGCAAATCGCGCTGAACAAGGCCGAGGCCGAAGGACGCCTGCAGCTCGGACAGCAGCTCGAGGTGAAGTACAGCGCACTGACGCGCCGCTTCGCCGAAGAGACCGGCGAAGGCGCCGGCGCCCAGCTGCTGCAGGAGTACGAGCAGACGTACAAGGCCGTCGTCAGCCAGGTGCTCGTCGGCACCAAGCCCAAGGACACCAAGTTCCAGATAGACGACGGCGTCTATCGCGCGTGGGTGCTGATGGAGCTGCCGATCGGCGCCGCCTCCGAGCGGCTGCTCAAGCAGATCCAGGCCCAGGAGCAGATGTACGCGCGCTTCCGCGCGAGCCAGGCGTTCAAGGAACTCAACGCCGAGGTGGAGAAGTACGAGCAGTGGAAATCGGGGCAGAAGCCGTAGTGAGGCGTCGCGATGGCGAAACCGACACGGGCGCAGCGCGACTGACCATTCGTCGCATCGCCGGTGAAGCGTACCCGCGCTGGGTGCGCGCCGGCGCCGCCGTCGGGCTGATCGGGTACGCCATCTCCTCGACGGCAACGATTGTGCAGGAGGGCAGGGCAGCGTTCCCCGACATCTTGTCGGAGGTCCTCGCCGCGACTGTCATCGGCCTTGCATACGCCTTCTCACTCCGGCAGCCGGCGCGCGCGGCTGCCGCGGTGTTAGTGGCGGTATGCGCCGAATTGATGTTCGGTTTCTACATGGCGGATCGCGTCTACGCGAACGGGATGCTCGTCACGCCGCTCCTCGTCGTTGCCGCTGGCATCATGCTGGGAGAGGTCGCCGCCTTTTTCGTGGCGTTCGCCGCGTCCGCGCTCGCGCCGGCACTCATCTCGTTCGGTCTCGCCAAGCACGCCGTGCCGGGGATTCTGGCGCAGGGCGCGGAGCGCTACTACATCATCCACGCGGTCGCGCTCTTCGGCACGTGGGTGCTGGTGACCGCCGGCCTGCGCGCATTCACGCGGGCCTTCGCCACGTCGCAGGCCAGCGAGCGCCGCGCCGCGGACACGGTGCGCATGGCACCGGACGGCATCGTCGTCGTCGACGCCAATGGCCAGGTGGATGGCATCAACCCCGCGGCGGAACGCATCCTTGGCGTCAGCGCCGAGCAGTGGCTGCATCGCTCGGTCGGCGCGCTGCTCGAGGCGGCCGGTGCGGATGAGGATGCGCTGCGTGTGCTTCGCCCGGGCCGCGCCTCCGTTCTCCCGCTCGCCGTTGCGCTCAAGCAGGCTGGCCGCGGCGCGATTCATGTGGAACTGACGTCGCAGGTGATGCAGAGCGGCGGCGAGCAGTGGATGCTGCGCGATGTCAGCGAGCGCGTGCGCGAAGAGGGCACGCGCCGCTCGATGGAGCTGCACCTCGCGCACGTGCAGCGCATGGAGGCCGTCGGGCAGCTGGCCGGCGGCATCGCGCACGACTTCAACAACCTGCTCACCGCCATCGGGGCCTCGGCCGAGATGCTGCGCGACGAGACGGCCAAGGACGCCGATCGCACGCTGATCGATGAGATCATCGCCGCGCAGGAGCGCGGACGCACGCTCACGCGGCAGCTGCTGTCGTTCGCACGCCGCGACCTCGCCCAGCCGCGCGTCTTCGACCTCGCGGCCCAGGTGCGCGAGATGGAGCGGCTGGTGGTGCGCGTCGCCGGTGAGCGCGTGCGCTTCTCGTTCGCGTTTGACGCGAACTGCCGCGTGCGCGCCGACGTCGGCCAGGTCGAGCAGGCGCTCGTCAATCTCGTGAGCAACGCGCGAGACGCCATGCCCGAGGGCGGCGCGTGCCGCATCAGCGTCAAGCGCGAGAGCCGCGCCGACGGCTCGTGCTGGGTGGCGCTCTCCGTGAGCGACACTGGCGTTGGCATGGACGAGACGACCAGACGGCATGCGTTCGAACCCTTCTTCACCACCAAGCCGCGCGGCAAGGGCACCGGGCTGGGACTTGCCTCCGTGCACGGCATCGTCGCGGCCAATGGCGGGCGCTCCGTCATTGAGTCGGTGCCTGGTCTTGGCACGACGGTGACGCTTGAGTTTCCCGCGGTCGACGCGCCCCTCGACGTCGTGATGCCGCCCGACGAAGGCGGCAGTCGGCCGCGCACCGAGGGTTCGGTGCTCGTCGCCGAGGACGATGCCGCCATCCGGTCGGCGGTCAGTCGCATTCTCACCCGCGCCGGATACGAGGTCGTGGTGGCATGCGATGGTCTCGAGGCCGCGCATCTCGCCGAGAAACGCGACGCGCCCTTTGATCTCGTGCTCACGGACGTCATCATGCCGTCCGCCACCGGGCCCCAGCTCGTCGCGCGTTTGCGCCGGCGATGGCCGCATCAGGTCGCGCTCTTCATGAGCGGCTATCCCGAGGACGCGCTCGCCGACGTGCCCAACTTTTCCGTCGAGCGCGACTTCCTCGCCAAGCCATTCAAGCCCGCCGAACTTGAGCGGCGCGTGGCTGAGGCGCTGACCGGCGCGCGCACAAGCGCAGTGCTGTAGCCGCTGCAGGCGGCAGGTTGGCTTCGGCGCCTAGCCCAGTGTTGCCACGTACTCCGGCGACCGCCGCGCCTGCGTCGCCTGTTCAAACGCAAACGCAAGCGCAATCAGCGTCCCTTCGCTCCACGCGCGGCCAATGAAGCTGAGCCCCACGGGCAGCCGGTGCACCGTCCCCATCGGCACGGTGATGCTGGGGTAGCCCGCCACCGACGCGTACGTCGTGTCACCGCCGGTGAAGTGGTCGCCGTTGAGCAGATCGGTGGTCCACGCCGGCTGATTGGACGGCAGAATGATGGCATCGAGCCGATGCTTCGTCATCACGGCGTCGATGCCCTGCGTGCGCGTGAGGCGCAAACAGGCCGCGCGCGCCTCCAGGTATTTCTTGGCCGTGAGCGGCCCGGATTTCTGCGAGCGAATGAAGATCTCCTGGCCGAACCACGGCATCTCGCGTTCCTTCGCGCCCTCGTTCCAGGCGATCAACTCGGCGAGCGACTTCACGGCTACGCTCGCACCACGCGACGCGAGGTACGCGTTGAGCCCTGACTTGAACTCGAAGTCGAGGACCGTCGTTTCCGCGGCGCCAAGACTCGCGGGCGTGGGCAGACTCGCCGGATCGATGATCACCGCGCCGGCATCCTTCATCGCGGCAATTGCCTCGTCGAGGGCGCGGTCGACGTCGGGATTGAATCCAGCCTGTGCGCGCGCCACGCCGACGCGCGCGCCGCGCAGCCCCGATGCCTTGAGAAACGCGGTGTAATCGGCGGTGGCGTGCGCGGCGCTGCCCTGTGTCGCCGCGTCGCGGGCGTCCACGCCCGTCAGCGCGCCAAGCATCGCGGCGGCGTCGGCCACGGAGCGAGCCATGGGCCCGGCCGTGTCCTGCGACGCCGAGATGGGAATGATCCCCGCACGGCTCCACAGCCCGACCGTCGGCTTGATCCCCACCAGTCCGCAGATCGACGACGGCGAGATGATCGAACCGTCCGTCTCCGTGCCGATGCCCACCGTCGCGAAATCGGCGGCGATGGCGGCGCCCGTTCCGGAACTCGATCCGCTGCAGTTGCGGTCGAGCACGTACGGATTACGCGTCAGTCCGCCGCGCCCGCTCCATCCGCTCGTCGAACGGGTGGACCGGTAATTGGCCCACTCACTCAAATTCGTTTTGCCCAGCAGCACCGCACCCGCGGCGCGAAGCCGCTGCACGATGAATGCGTCCTGCAGCGGCCGGCTGCTGGCCAGCGCCAATGATCCGGCCGTGGTGTGCAGTTGGTCCGCGCTGTCGATGTTGTCCTTGATCAGCACCGGAATGCCATGCAGCGGGCCGCGCACGTGGCCCGCCTTGCGCTCGGCATCCAGCGCGTCGGCAATCGCCGCCGCGTCTGGATTGAGTTCGATCACGGCGTTGAGCGACGGCCCCTGCTTGTCCATCGCCCGCATGCGCTGCAGGTAGCGCTCGGTGAGCGCGCGCGCCGTGAGTTCTCCGCGCGCCATCATCGCGCCAAGTTCCGAGACGCTCTTCTCGAACAGCGCATCCTCACGCGGCAACGCCCCGTCGGGAGCTGGCATCGTCGACCCATGCGCAGTGTCCCCGCGCGCTGTCGCCCCACGCGCCGTCGTCGCACCCGTTGCCGCAGCCATCGCATCGCTGGGAGCGCCAGCCGCCGCCGCCGCACCGGCCGCCGACAGCGCAACAAACTCACGACGAGAGAGCGACGAGCGCATGCCATCCTCCGGTGAAGGAACGCTGAAGCTTAGACCGAGTTCGCGTGGGCGCCTAGCCTCCGGGGTCGCCGCGCGACATCTCCTGGGTCGCCGCGCGTCATCCCCGGTCGCCGCGAGAAGCCGCGACTGCCCTCCACGGATGACGCGGAAACAGCACGGAGCACACGGATCGGACAGTCGTAGTCCGTCAAACGATCCCAACCACGATGTCTCTTTGAAACACCAGCACCAAACAAGAGAGCCCGAGGCACCAGCCCCGGGCTCCCCCTCAATCGCCATCAAATTCCTCAATCGAAATCCGGAATCTCAATCCGTGATCCCTGTCCTCAATCGCCGTTAATGCCCTTCGTTCAGTGCCTTGATCTCCTTCACCAGCGTCCCAAGGGCATTCTTCGCATCGCCGTACAGCATGCGCGTCGTATCGAGCGTGAACAGCGGGTTCTCGACGCCGCTGAAGCCCACGCCCTTTCCGCGCTTGATCACGTACGTCACCTTCGACGTCCACGGGCGGAAGATCGGCATCCCATATAGCGGGCTCGACTTGTCCTCGTCCGCATCGGGATTCACGATGTCGTTGCCGCCGATCACGATCGCAATGTCGGCGCTGCCGAGCACGCGGTTGGCGTCATCCACATCGGTCAGCAGGGCGCCGTAATCGATGCCCGCTTCGGCCATGATCACGTTCAAGTGGCCAGGCATGCGGCCCGCCACCGGATGAATGGCGTACTTCACCGAGCCGCCCTGCGCTTCGATGAGTTCGTGCAACTCGCGGCAGACATGCTGCGCCTGCGCCACGGCCATGCCATAACCCGGGATGATCACCACGGAGCCCGCGTACGCGAGCTGCGTCGCGGCGTCCTCGGCCGTGATCGTCTTCGGCTCCTTCGCCTCGCCAATCTTCTTGGCGGCCGAGGGCGCCGAGCCAAACGCGCCGAAAATCACGTTGCCGAACGACCGGTTCATCGCCTTCGACATCATCACCGACAGGATGAAACCGCCCGCGCCTTCCAGCGCGCCGGCGATGATCAGCACGTTGTTGCCGATCGCGAAACCCGTCGCCGCGGCCGCGAGGCCAGCGTACGAGTTGAGCAGCGAAATCACCACCGGCATGTCGCCGCCGCCAATCGGCAGCACCATCGAGATACCGAGGAACAGCGCCAGCCCGACCACGCCGTAGAACGCCCACGCCGCCATCGGGTTGTAGATCAGATAGCCAAACGAGCCAAACGCCACCGCCATCAGCAGCAGGTTCACCGCGTTCTGCCCCTTGAACGTGATCGGGCGGCCCGTGATGAGCTCCTGCAGTTTGCCGAACGCCATGAACGAGCCCGTCACGGTCAGCGCGCCAAACAGTACTTCAAAGCCAAGCGCGCCGGCCAGTCCGCTCGTCAACGCGCCTTCGCGCGTCAGTTCGCGATACTCCACCACGCCCACCAAAGTCGCGGCAATCGCGCCGAACGCGTGCGAGAACGCGATGAACTGTGGCATCGACGTCATCGCCACCTTCATGGCCATCGGGTAGCCGACCGCCGCACCAACCACCAGCCCAATCATGATCCACTGATACGTCAGGATGTGCTGGTTCAGCATCGTCCCGATCACGGCGAAGAACATGCCGAGCGCGGCCTGCTGCATGCCGCGGCGCGCCGAATCCGCGCGCGTTAGCGACTTCAAGCCGAGGATGAACATCACGGACGCGGCGAGGTACGTCGCCTGCATGATCGTCGTCGCCACGGCCTCGGACCCGAATCCGAGTGATTCTCTGAGGAGGAACATTACTTGGCCCCTCCTTCAGTCTTCTTCGGCGGATGCTTGAACATGCCGAGCATGCGGTCCGTGATCAGGAAGCCCGCCACGACGTTGGTCGCCGCGGCAACCACCGCGATGAAGCCGAGAATCGTCGACACCTTCCCGTGCTGGCCGCCGGCCGCGACGATCGCGCCGACGAGCGAGATACCCGAGATGGCGTTGGTCGCCGACATCAGCGGCGTGTGCAGCAGCGGCGGCACCTTGCCAATGACGAGGAAGCCGACGAAACCGGCAAGAATGAAGACATAGACCTGCATCATGAGCGTCATGAGCGCACCGTTCCGTTCTGGCAGACCAGCATGGCGCCGGTGATCTCGTCGTTGGCGTCGAGGTTCAGCGTGACTTCCTTCGTCATGACGTGCTGGAGCAGCGTGTGAATGTTGCGGCTGAGCATCTGCGACGCGTGGAACGCCGCCTGACTCGGCACGTTGACCGGGCCGAGGATGGTCACGCCATTGATGTGCACCGTTTCGCCGGCCTTCGTGCCGACGGCGTTGCCGCCCGTCTCGGCGGCGAGGTCGACGATCACGGCGCCGGGCTTCATCCCGTTCAGCGCCTCTGCGGTGACTAGCACCGGCGCCTTCCGGCCGGGAATAGCCGCCGTCGTGATCACCAGGTCCATCTGCGCCAGGTGCGCCTTGATGGCGTCCTGCGTGCGCTGCGCATCCTCCGCACTCTGTTCCTTCGCGTAGCCGCCAGCGCCCTCGGCGTCGACGCCTTCCACCTTGAGCACGTTCGCGCCGAGCGAGAGAATCTGCTCGCGCGCCGCCGGGCGCACGTCAAAGCCGCTGACGATGGCGCCCAACCGGCGCGCCGTCGCGATGGCCTGCAGCCCGGCAACACCGGCACCGAGCACGAAGACCTTGGCCGGAGCCAGCGTACCCGCCGCGGTGGAGAGCATGGGCATTAGCCGGCCAAGGGCCGACGCGCCGAGCAGCACCGCGCGGTAGCCGCTGATGGTGGCCTGCGAGGAGAGCACGTCCATGGACTGGGCGCGCGTGATGCGCGGCACCAGCTCAAGGGCCAGCGCGCTCGCATTGCGGCCGTTGAGCCGCTGGACCGCCTCGGGGTAGACGGCGGGCTGGAGATAACAAATGACGGCCGCACCCTCGGGGATGGCGGCCGTCTCGTCGGCGGTCGGCGGTTGCACCTTGCAAATCAGGTGCGCGCCGGCCACGCACGAGGCATAGTCGGCGGCGACAGTGGCACCCGCCGCCGTGTACTGCGCGTCGGGGAAGGAGGCGGACGCACCGGCATCATGCTCGACGACGACTTCGACGCCGGCCTTGACCAGTTTCGACACGCTCTCCGGCACGAGCGCGACTCTGAGTTCGAGTGCTGTGCGCTCTCTAGGTATGGCGATTCGCATTCGGAAGTTGAGAGGGGGTGAAAACGACCCTCAAAAATAACCAGAAGTCACCTATAGATGTGAGTCAGGGAACGGTTCAATCATCGTCAGGTGAACCCCCCTCCCAAACCGACGCGCGACGACTGAGCGGAATGCTCATGGATGTGAGCGCTCAGTGAGGTCTCTTCCTGCACGACGACCGACGCTGCAAAGACGAGCCCGAGCATCAGGTCGTTCCTCGGCCATTTTGGCTGAGTTCGTATGACGGACGATGGGGCAGGGAGGTCGGGGCGATGCTCGGCGCCAGCAGCCAGACGTGACAAGCCAATCGAGCATTCACGTCCTGGTTCATTCGGTTTCGGCTTCGCGCGCGCTGGAGCGCACGGCCGCAGGCACCCGTCCTGAGCATTGAATTCTCGGCGGCCGCGTACAATCTCCGGTTGCTCGGCCTCGATTGGCAATCGAGCGTCTACTTAGTAGCTGAGCATCATCTAACATCGCAGTTCATGATGTATAACACCAATAAAAATGCGAACTTGAGATGCCAAGTTCGCGTCGCTTCTACATGCATTTTGTCGGGTTTCTATGCGTCCCGCGTATGCCTTTCATTGCATATCGACTGCTGGTCCCTCGAACATCACAAATCTGAGCTCTCCACTCAATACCCAATCGCCGATATTCAACTCCGCTCACTCTGATTCGTCCGCCGCCCGCGATGGATAAACGAGTGAGTGGTCGACTTCGTCACGGCGGGGCCGGCACCAACGATATCACAAATCTTCAATGTGACGTTTGTCCCCGTCTGTCATTCGGGCGGCGCTTCCTCAAATCGTCCGCAAACAAAACGGGCCGGCATCTGCCGGCCCGCGAAGTCTGCGATACGTCTGTTGGTCAGGCGCGCACCGGTTTCCGGCGTTCGTTCCACGCATCCTGAATCCACGTCAGCGGAATCAAGAACAGCGGCGTCAGGAACATGCCGAGCAGCATGTTGATCCAGATCAGCGCCAAGTAGAAGGCGCACATGCCGACACCGGCGATCAGGGTCCCGAGGGGTCCGCCGAAGTTCGTTTCCACGGTCTGGTCCGTTCCGAAAGGGTACGCGCGAGCATGCGTGCAAGAGCCGCGAGCATATCTTAGCAACGTGCACGCAATCGCGAAAGCGCTCGGGTCGCTTCCCGCCGACCGCTACCTGCTCGCCGTTTCTGGCGGCCGGGACTCCATGGCATTGCTGCACGCGTTCGACGCGACTCGCCGGTCCGACCTTTCGGCGGTTGCGACCTTCGACCACGGCTCCGGCGCCGCCGCTGCCGAGGCCGTCGAGCTGGTGGTCCGCGAATGCCTCGGCCGGAGCATCTCGGTGGTCGCGGGGCGCGCGCCAGGTCCCGCGGCAAGCCGCCGCACCGAGTCGGCCTGGCGCAGCGCTCGTTGGACGTTCCTGCGCGCCGTCGCCGAGGAGCGCCGCGCGACGATCGTCACGGCGCACACGCTGGACGACCAGGCTGAAACGGTGGCCATTCGCATTCTACGTGGGTCGTCCGCGCGCGGTCTGGCGGCGATGGAAGCGCCCTCGGTGGGCGTCGTGCGGCCGTTCCTCGCCGTAAGCCGTGCGCAGCTCGCCGCGTACGCCGACCGCGAAGGGGTGCGCTGGTTTGAAGATCCATCGAACAGCGACGCCGGGTTTCTCCGCAACCGGCTGCGCGCCGATCTAATGCGTACGCTGCGTGAGTTGCATCCGGGATTTGATGCTCAGCTCATCGGCATCGGGCGACGAGCCGCCGCGT
This sequence comes from Gemmatimonadota bacterium, assembly GCA_023249375.1. Lineage (GTDB taxonomy): Bacteria > Gemmatimonadota > Gemmatimonadetes > Gemmatimonadales > Gemmatimonadaceae > PNKL01. Next base: position 69,765 of record JAHFCT010000010.1, read on the forward strand.
GGCGGGCGGAGCTGGCCAAGGTGGTCGATGGAATGCAACCGTGCCGGGTCGGGGCGGCCGTAGTCATCGAGGCCGGCGCGCTCGAGGCGTTCGCGCCCGACTCGCTCCGCATCGTGTGGCCGGAGATCGCCTCGCGCGCCGGCGTCGTGATGGATCGCCGGGGTATCGAGCGACTGGTCGAATGGACGTCGCGCGCCACAGCGGGTCAACGAATGCCGCTCTCCGGGGGGGCGCTGGTGGAGCGCACGGCACGGACGTTCGTGATTGCCCAACGGACGCGAACGCATCTGAAATAGCCCGCCATCGCGTTCACCGCCTGAGGCGCGCGCGCTCGCCGCCGCCGTGCGTCCGCACCCTTGATGGAACGTCTGCTTCGACCCCCTACTATATTACGTCCCATGACGACGGTTCCTGCCGATCCGCGCCTGATGGGGCGCGAGGTCAAGCGCATTGTGTATTCCGAGCGGCAAATCGCCGATCGTGTGGCCGAACTGGGCCGCTCGATCGCTGAGACTTATCCCGACGGAGATCTCCTCGCGCTCGGCCTGCTGAAAGGCAGCTTCATGTTTACGGCCGATCTGGTGCGCCACATCCCGCGTCCGCTGCAGGTGGATTTCATCGTCGCCGGGTCGTACGGCAACGGGACCGTCTCGTCGGGCAACGTGCGCCTGCTCTACGATCCCGAGACCAATCTGGAGGGGAAGGACGTCCTCCTGGTTGAGGACATCGTCGACTCGGGGCGCACGATGCAGAAGCTCGTGGAATTGCTCATGACGCGCCGTCCGCGATCCATTCAGATCTGCGCGTTGCTGCACAAGAACATCGCAGAACATCTGGAGCATCCTGTCAAATTCGTGGGGTTTGACGCGCCGAACGAGTTCCTGGTTGGCTACGGGCTCGATCACGCCGAGAACTTCCGTCACGTTCCCTATATCGCCAGTCTCGCCTGAGAACCGGCCGCGCCGGGCGCGCCGCACGGCACGCCCGCCGTCTTTCCCCTCTGATATGCCACCGACCCCAACACCCCCCACGCCTCCCACGAACTTCGGCAAGGTCTCCAAGAGCATCGCGTTCTGGCTCCTGGTCATCTTGGTGCCGGTGTTCATCATCCAGTACGCCGGCGGCAGCAAGGACGGCGCACAGGCGATCAACTCCAGCGAGTTTGAGCGGCAGCTTGCCGCCGGCAACGTGAAGTCGGTGACGGTTGTCGCCGGCAAGAACGTCACCGGTGAGTACAAGTCGCCGGTAATGGTACAGGGGCATGCCGCGAAGAAGTTCGAGACGATGCTTCCCGGCGACTACGGCGACAAGCTCGACGAGCGCCTGCGCGCGCAGGGCGTCGAGGTGAAGGCCGAAGCGCCCAGCCCGTCCATTGCGGCGCTGCTCGTGAACCTGCTGCCGTGGGTGGTGATCTTCGGCTTCTGGATCTTCTTCCTGCGACAGATGCAGGCGGGCGGCAACAAGGCGTTCTCATTTGGCAAGTCGAAGGCGAAGCTGCTCACCGGCGACACGCCGAAAGTGACGTTTGCCGACGTCGCGGGTTGCGATGAAGCGAAGGTGGAGCTGCAGGAGATCATCGAGTTCCTCAAGGACCCGCAGAAGTTCACCAAGCTCGGCGGCCGTCTGCCCAAGGGCGCGCTGCTGGTGGGTCCGCCGGGCACGGGCAAGACGCTGCTGGCGCGCGCGGTGGCGGGCGAAGCGGCGCGCCCGTTCTTCTCGATGTCGGGTTCTGATTTCGTGGAGATGTTCGTGGGTGTTGGCGCGAGCCGCGTGCGCGATCTGTTCGAGCAGGGCAAGGCGAACGCGCCGTGCATCATCTTCATCGATGAAATCGACGCCGTGGGGCGTCACCGCGGCGCCGGTCTTGGCGGCGGTCACGATGAGCGCGAACAGACGCTCAACCAGCTGTTGGTGGAGATGGACGGATTCGAGAGCAATGAAGGCGTGATTCTCGTGGCAGCGACCAACCGTCCCGACGTGCTCGACCCGGCGCTGCTGCGCCCTGGCCGCTTCGACCGGCAGATCGTCGTCGATGCGCCGGACCTGCGCGGGCGCGAGGGCATTCTGCGCGTGCACATGCGCAACAAGCCGATGGCCGATGACGTGGACGTGACGGCGCTGGCGCGCAGCACGCCGGGCATGTCGGGCGCCGACCTCTCGAACCTTGTCAATGAAGGCGCGTTGCTGGCCGCGCGCCGCAGTCACGACAAGGTCTATATGGTGGACCTGGAGGAAGCGAAGGACCGCGTGATGCTGGGCGCCGAGCGCAAGTCGCTCGTGATGAAGGACGAAGAGCGCAAGCAGACGGCGTACCACGAGGCGGGGCACGCGGTATGCGCCATCAAGGTCAAGGGCACCGATCCGTTGCACAAGGTGACGATCGTGCCGCGCGGCCGCACCCTCGGCGTGGCGTACACGCTGCCCGAGGACGACCGCGTGTCGATCAGCCGCCAACAGCTGGACGCGCGGCTGGTGATGGCATACGGCGGACGCGTGGCGGAAGAGATCGTCTTCGGTCGCGAGCGCGTGACGATTGGCGCTGCGAGCGACATTCAGATGGCGACGGGCCTGGCGCGGCGGTACGTGTCGCAGTGGGGATTGAGCGACAAGATCGGTCCGATCCTCGTGGGTGACAACGAGCAGGAGCTCTTCCTCGGCGCGCAGATCATGAACCGTCGCGAGGTGAGCGAGCGCACGGCGCAGCTGGTGGACGAGGAAGTGGGGCGCATCATCCACGAATCGTACGAACGCGCACGCACCGTGCTGACGGAGCATCGCGCGCTGCTCGACACGCTGGCGATGGCGCTGCTCGACCGCGAGACGCTGTCGCGCGAGGACATCAAGATGCTGGTGGACGGCGATGAGCTGCCGCCGCGCGTGGTGCCGGGCACGACACCGACGGCGGCGGCGCCGCTGCTCACGAGTGCCGCGCCATCCGATGCGAAAGTGGCGCCGCCGCTGCTTGCCGGTCCCGAGGTCTCGCCCGCGTAGCGGCGATTGAGGACAGGGATCACGGATCTTGATCACGGATCTCGAGTACGGAGTTGGATTGCGATGGCCTGGTGCTTGGCGCGCCGGGCCATCGCTATTCGAGATCCGAATTCGGAATCTCGAATCGTGATCCGTGATCCCTGTCCGAAATCGCCGTCCTCCTATCGATTTACGGCACCAACTCGCTATTTTTGACGGCTATGCAGGACTTGCTCGATCAAGTGAATGCGGTGCGCGAACGGATCGCGGCTGCCGTGCAGCGCGGCGGGCATGGCCAGGCGGTGCGGCTCGTTGCGGTGACGAAGAATCATGGCCCGGATGCGGTCGAGGCGATTCACGCGTGTGGCGTGGAAGACGTCGGCGAGAACCGGGTGCAGGAAGCGTTGGACAAGCAGGCGATGGTGACGGCGCCGGTGCGCTGGCACCTGATTGGGCATCTGCAGCGCAACAAGGTGAAGGCGCTCGACCACTTTGCGATGCTGCACGCGGTCGACAGCAGCCGTTTGGCCGATGCGGTGCATGCGTTTGGGACGGTGCGTGGGCGGGCGGTGGATGTCCTGGTGCAGGTGAACGTGGTCGGAGAGGAATCGAAAGGCGGCTTCGCTCTGTCGGACGTAGCGCGCGAAGCCGAGCGACTGGCGGGATGTTCGGGGGTACGCGTGCTGGGTGTGATGACGATGGCGCCGCTTGACGCCAGTGAAGCGACGCTGCGCGCGGTCTTTGCGGGGGCTCGGCAGGCTCGCGAGATGCTGCGCGCGGCGGGGCTTGAGGCGACGGAGCTGTCGATGGGCATGTCCGGTGATTTCGAAGTGGCGGTGGAAGAGGGCGCGACGATCGTTCGGCTGGGTACGGTCCTGTTCGGGGAGAGGCACTGATGAGTGACGATGTCTTTCATCTCACGCCGGTGGACGTGCGGCGCTTCGACTTTGGGTCGGCGCTGCGCGGCTACGACAAGACGCGCGTGGACCAGTTCCGCGATCAGGTGGCGGAGGAACTGGATCGGCTGACGCGCGCCAACTCGGAGCTCGAGGCCAAGGCCAAGGGCTTCCACGAGCAGCTGCGCGCCTTCCGCGAGCGTGACAAGGCGCTCAACGATGCGCTCATCACGGCGCAGCAGCTGCGCGCCGAGACGCGCGAGCAGGCGGAGCGCGAGGCGCAGCTGATCCTGCGCGAAGCGCGCGCCGAGGGCGAGAAGCTCGTCGAGGAAGCGCGCCGAACGGTGCGGCGTCTCGAAGGGCAGGTGGAGGCGCTGGAGCGCGCACGCAAAGCCTACCTGGCGCAGTGGCGCGCGTTCACCGAGCGGCAGGCCAACGAACTGCGCGCCGCCGAGGAGACGCCGGCCCCCGATCGGCCGGCGCCGAGCGATAGCGCCGCGGACGCAGCGAAGGAGAAGTCGCCGAGCTGGCTCGATGAAGGCGGTCACGACGAGGACGAGGCGAAGTAGGCACGCGCATGTCAGTCCACTTTGCGGGCTCCGAGCATGCACACACCATCGCGGCGGTTGACGCGGCGGTGGCGGCGGTGCGCGCGCACACGCCGCTCGTTCCTGATGTGGCGCTCATTCTGGGTACGGGGCTTGGCGGCCTGGGGCGCGCCATCGCCGTCGAGTGCACCATTCCATACGGCGACATCCCGGGCTTCCCGCTCTCGACCGTGGAATCGCACGCGGGCCGACTGCTGGTGGGCCTGCTCGCCGGCCGCCGCGTGATGGCGATGCAGGGCCGCTTTCACCGCTACGAAGGCTACGCGTTGCAGCAGGTGACATTCCCGGTGCGCGTGCTGCGCGCCCTCGGCGCACCGGTGCTCGTGGTCAGTAACGCGTGCGGCGGCATGCATCCGCTGTGGGCGCCCGGCGACCTGATGCTGATCTCCGATCACATCAACCTGCTCGGCGACAATCCGCTCATCGGCACGCACGACACGGCCTTTGGCGATCGCTTTCCCGATATGAGTGCACCGTACGACGCCGCGCTTCGCGCCATCGCGCGGCAAATTGCGGCCGAACAGGGCATTACGCTGCGCGAAGGCGTCTACCTCGCGGTGTCGGGGCCAAACCTCGAGACGCGTTCCGAGTACCGCGCGCTGCGCGCGCTCGGCGCCGACGTGGTGGGGATGAGCACCGTGCCCGAAGTCATCGTCGCGGTGCAGTCGGGAATGCGCGTGCTCGGACTTTCGATCATCACGGACCAGTGCCTCCCCGACGCGCTGGAGCCGGCAAGTCTCGACAGGATCATCGCCACCGCCAGCCGCGCCGAGCCGCATCTCGAAGCGGTCGTGCACGGCGTGCTGGAGCGCATGTGACCGCCGCTGATGTAACCACCGCACGCTTCGCGCCGTTGCCGGCGGAGCGCCCGGCGGACGACGTCGAGCGCGAACTGCTTGCCCGCTGGCGCGACGAGAAGCTGTTTGAAGCCTCGCTCGCGGCCCGAGCCGATGCACCGCGCTGGGTGTTCTTTGAAGGGCCACCGACGGCCAACGGCAAGCCTGGCATCCATCACGTCTTTGCGCGCACCATCAAGGACCTGTTCTGCCGTCACCGCGCGATGAAGGGCTTCCGCGTGGACCGCAAAGCGGGCTGGGACACGCACGGCTTGCCCGTGGAGATCGAGGTCGAGAAGGAACTCGGCATCAGCGGCAAGCAGGACATCGAGCGCGTGGGTGTGGCCGAGTTCAACCGGCGCTGCCGCGAGAGCGTGTTCAAGTACAAGGACGACTGGGAGAAGCTCTCCAACCGCATCGCGTTCTGGCTGGACTACGAGCGTGCGTACGTCACGTACCACAACTCGTACGTCGAGAGCGTCTGGTGGGCGCTGTCGATGCTGCACGCCAAGGAGCTGCTGTACCAGGGCCACAAGATTCTTCCGTACTGCCCGCGCTGCGGCACGGCGCTGTCGAGCCACGAGGTCGCGCAGGGGTACGAGGACGTCGAGGATCCGTCGGTGTATCTGCAGCTGCCGCTGCGTGAGCCGGGCCGGACGGAAGAGCGGCGCATCCTGGTGTGGACGACCACGCCGTGGACGCTCGTGTCGAACGCGGCGCTCGCGGTGAGCCCGAAGCTCACATACGCCGAGCTGCGCAAGAAGAAGGGCGGCACGTTCACGGTGATTCTCGCCGAGGCACGCGTGCCGGCGGTGCTCGGGGCAGACTGGAAGGATCGGTGGGATGTGGTGGAGACGTTCCCGGGCACGGCGCTGGCCGGCGCGCGGTATCAGCGTCCGCTCGACTGGGTGACGTTCGAGGACGGCGCGCGCGAAATCGTGGTGACCACCGATTTCGTGTCGGCCGACGACGGCACGGGCGTGGTGCACATCGCGCCGGCGTTTGGCGCCGATGACTATCAGGCCGGCCAGCAGTACGAGCTGGCGTTCGTGCAGCCGGTGAACGCGCGCGGCGAGTTTCCCGACGACATGCCGGTGGTGGGCGGACTGTTCGTGAAGGCGGCCGACCCCGTGATCATCGGCGTGCTCAAGGAGCGCGGCGTGCTGTGGAAGGACGGACGCCTCACGCACAGTTATCCGCACTGCTGGCGGTGCAAGACGCCGCTGCTCTACTACGCGCGCTCGTCGTGGTTTGTGCGCACCACCGCGTTCAAGGACGCGATGATCGAGCGCAACGCGCAGGTGAACTGGAATCCGGCCGAGGTGGGGTCGGGGCGGTTTGGCGGCTGGCTCGAGAACAACATCGACTGGGCGATCTCGCGTGACCGGTTCTGGGGGACGCCGCTGCCGGTGTGGGTGTGCGACGCCGATGCGTCGCACCGCGACGTCATCGGCAGTTTTGCGCATCTCGCGGTGAAGACGGGGCACGCGCTCGGCGCCGACTTCGACCCGCACAAGCCGCACATCGACGGCTACACCTGGCCATGCACCGAGTGCGACGGCACGATGCGGCGCGTCACGGAAGTGATTGACACGTGGTTCGACTCGGGCTCGATGCCGTTTGCGCAGTGGCACTATCCGTTCGAAAACCGCGAGGCGTTTGCGCAACAGTATCCGGGCGACTTCATCGCCGAAGGAGTGGATCAGACGCGCGGCTGGTTTTATTCGCTGCTGGCGATCGCGACGGGGCTGGGCGATGCGCTGCATCCGGAATCGGTGCATCCGAAGGCGAGCAGCGCGCGTTCGCAGGGCGCGGGCGCGCCGGGCACGGGCGCGCCGGGCACGGGCGCGCCGGGCACGGGCGAGCACGTTGGGGGCGAGCACGCAACCGGCGGTCATCGCCTGGCGCATGGCGTGGCGGAGCCGTATCGCGCGGTCGTCGTCAACGATCTCGTGCTCGACGCGTCCGGCCAGAAGATGTCGAAGACGAAGGGCAATACGGTGGATCCGTGGTCGGTGATCGAGAAGTACGGCGCCGATGCGGTGCGTTTGTTCCTCGTGGCGTCGAGCCAGGTGTGGGTGCCGCGGCGCTTTGACGAGCAGGTGATCCGCGAGACGGCGGGGCGCTTTCTCGTGACGCTGAAGAACGTGTACAGCGGGATCTTTGCGCAGTACGCGAACTTTGGCTGGGCGCCGTCGGCGGCCGATCCGCAGGTCGCCGATCGGCCGCTGCTCGACCGCTGGGTGCTGTCGCGGCTGTCGGCCGTTGAAGCAACGGTGGACGCCGAGTTGCAGCGCTTTGACGCGACGGCCGCGTCGCGTGCGCTGATGGAATTCGTCACCGAAGACGTGGCCAACTGGTACGTGCGGCTCTCGCGCGGGCGCTTCTACGAGGTGGACGGGGCCGACAACCGCGCCGCGTTTGCGACGTTGCATGAAGTGCTCACGGTGGTGTCGCGCCTGCTGGCGCCGTTTGCACCCTTCGTGAGCGACTGGATTCATCGCTCGCTAACCGGCACGTCGGTGCATCTGGCGGACTTCAGCCGTGCCGGCGCGCCGGCGCGCGACAGTGCGCTTGAGGCGGCGATGACTGAGGTGCGCGCCCTCGCGACGCTTGGGCGCGCGGCGCGTGAAGAGGCGGGCATCAAGGTGCGCCAGCCGCTCTCGCGGCTGGTCTGCGTGGCGGGCGAGGCGCCGCAGGCGCTGCTCGATCAGTTGGTGCCGCTGTTGGCCAGCGAGCTCAACGTGAAGGGTGTCGAGTTCCTCGGCTCGGCCGATTCGCTCGTGGCGCTCGAGGCGAAGGCCAACTTTCGCTCGCTGGGCAAGAAGTGGGGCAAGGAAACCCCGCAGGCGGCCAAGGCCGTGAATGCGCTGCACAGCGCGACGCTGCTGGCCTTCGAACGCGGCGAGGCCGTGCATCTGACCGTGGGCGGCCATTCGCACCCGCTAGATTCCGACGACGTGACGGTCGTCCGGAAAGCGAGCGGCGCGCTGGTGGTGTCACAGGATGGCACGCGGTTCGCGGCCATTGACCCGACGCTCACCGACGCGCTCAAACGCGAGGGACTCGCGCGCGAACTGGTGAGCCGGGTGCAGCGGTTCCGCAAGGAATCGGGGCTGAACGTGAGCGACCGCATCACGCTCTGGGTGGCCGGACCGGCCGTCCTGCACGACGCGGTGGATGCGTACCGCGGCTGGATCTGTGACGAAACGCTGACGCTGCACCTGCACGTGACCGACCACGCTGGACCCGACGTCCCCCAGGGCACGACAGCCGACCTCGACGGCGTGCCCGTTTCCCTCGCTCTCCAGAAGGTATCCTGACGATGGCGCCTCAAAATGGCGGCGAAAAGAAGTTCAAGCCGCTCACCAAGAAGCAGCTTCAGTTCTTCCTCAAGCTCCTGATCGACGAGCGGAAACGGGTGCTCAAGGAACTTGGCCAGTGGGATGAGACGCTGAGCAACACGCAACAGGGCGCCGACGGCGACCTGTCGAGCTATTCATTCCATATGGCGGATCAGGGGACCGATGCGATGGAGCGGGAGAAGGCGTTCCTGTTTGCGTCGAAGGAAGGCCGGTACCTCTGGCACGTGAACCAGGCGCTGCGCCGTCTGTACAAGAGCCCGGACACGTTTGGGCAGTGCCAGCATTGCGGCGGCGAGATTGCACTGGTGCGGCTCGAGGCGCTGCCGCATGCGCGCTACTGCTTTGACTGCAAGCAGCGCGAGGAAGATGCCAAGAAATAAGCCCGGCGTCTTCTGGGGCGTGGCGGGGAGCGTGCTGCTCCTCGATGCGTTCACCAAGGTGCTCGCCGTCGACCGGCTGGTGCCGGCCTACCTGCCGCGCCCCGTCTGGGGCGACGGCGTCCGGCTGACGCTCGTCTACAATCCGGGCGCGGCGTTCGGGCTGCACTTCGGCGCGCAATCGCGCTGGATCTTTGTCGCACTCACGATCGTCGCGCTCGGCGTGCTCGGGCGCCTGTACATTGACACGCCGCTGATGGCGCGCCTGCGCGTCATCGCGCTGGCGCTCGTCACGGGCGGCGCGGTCGGCAACCTGCTGGATCGGCTGAAGTCCGGGCGCGGCGTCGTCGATTTCATCGACGTCGGCGTCGGCGCGTGGCGATGGCCGACGTTCAACGTGGCCGACATGGCCGTGACCAGCGGCGCGTTCCTGCTGGCTTGGGTACTGTGGCAGGCGGATGATGTGCCGGCGCCGGCAGCCGCGGCGCCAAGCGCCGTGACTGACGAAGTGTCCGGCGGCGTCGTCGGCTAGCGCGCCATGCCGCCGGCGGCCGCGGGCGACGCGCATCACGAGTTCACTGTCGACAACGATGGCGCGCCGCGCCTTGACCTGCTCGTGGCGCAGCGGCTTGGTTTGTCGCGCTCGCAAGCGGCCACGCTGATCGCCGAGGGGCGCGTGCACGTCGGCGGACGAAAGGAGCGCGCGTCGTTTCGCGCGCCGCGCGGCGCGCAGGTGAGCGTGGACGTGCCGCCGCCGCCCGGACGCGACGTGATCGCCGAGCAGATTCCCGTGAGCGTGGTGTTTGAGGACGAACACCTCATCGTCGTGGACAAGGCGGCGGGCATGGTGGTGCATCCCGCACCGGGCAACTGGACGGGCACGCTGGTGAACGCGCTCAAGGGGCGCGGGCAGGGGCTGGCCGAAGGAAGCGCGGAGGAGCGTCAGGGGTTGGTGCACCGGCTCGACAAGGACACGTCAGGCCTGATGGTCGTCGCCAAGACCGATCAGGCGCTGCGCGTGCTGAGCAAGGCCATAGCCGAGCGGCTCGTGACCCGCCGCTACGCGGCGCTCTGCTGGGGGCATCTCGCGGACGAGCGGGTTACGGTGGAGCAGCCCATCGGGCGCGACCCGAACGACCGGATCCGCATGGCGGTGCTCGCCACGGGGCGTCCGTCGCGCACGGATTTCGTGCGGCTGGCGCGGTTTGGCGCCACGGAACTGCTGCGCTGCCATCTGCACAGCGGCCGCACGCACCAGATCAGGGTGCACTTGGCGTCGATTGGGCATCCGGTGGTTGGTGACGACATTTATGGGGGAGGAGGCGCGCGCAAGGTGGTGGGGCTCCCGCCGCAGCGGCATTTCCTCCACGCCGCCTTGCTCGTCTTTACTCATCCGGCGTCGGGCGAACGGCTCGAGTTTCGCTCTCCGCTGCCGGCGGAGCTGCGCCACTCGCTTGAGACGGTCGCCGAACTGCCCGATTTGATTGCCTCGCCGAACCCGCTGGAGTACTTTGACTTCTATAGAGCCGATCGCTGACATCACGGCCCAGAGATATCTGGTCTTCGTGGCAGGCGGGCGCCGATGCGCCTGTCCGCTGGAGGCGGTGCGCGAGATCGTGCCGATGCGCGCGGCCACTCGACTTCCGGGGGCGCCGGAGTGGGTGCGAGGGCTGGTGAATCTTCGTGGCGCGCTCATCACCGTGGCCGACTTGTCGGCCCGGTTTGGCGTACCGCGCGCGGAGTCCACGGGCGATGTGCTGGTGGCCGATGCGAGTGGCAAGACGCTGGGCATTCTGGTGGACGGCGTAAAGGACGTCATCGTGCTTGATGCGGGGAGGCTGGAAGCGGTGGAAGGCGAACACTCGGTGGGCGGCGTGGTGTCCCACGTCGCGTATGCCGGGGACGACCAGGTGCTGGTGTGCGACGTGCAGGCGCTCGCGCAGCAGGTGCTGGTCTACTAAACGACGCAGCGGGGGTTTTCGGTGCCGACGGTGCTCATTTGCGACGACGCGATCTTCATGCGGACGATGGTGGGTGACATCCTCCAGCAGGCCGGGTTCGAGGTGGTGGGCGAGGCCGAGACCGGCGCCCAGGCGGTGGAGAAGTACAAGCTGCTGAAGCCCGATCTCGTGACGATGGACATCGTCATGCCGGACATGGGCGGCATCGATGCCGTGCGCGAGATCACGAAGTTCGATCCCGGCGCGAAGGTGCTGATGTGTTCCGCGATGGGGCAGCAGGCGCTGGTGGTCGAGGCCATTCAGGCGGGCGCGAAGGATTTTGTCGTGAAGCCGTTCCAGCCGAGCCGAGTGCTGGAGGCCGTGCAGCGCGTGCTCGGCTGACGGTCCGAGCGCCAGCCTGAGCCGCGGCGTGGACCCGCAGCGATACGCCGAGTTGTTCCGATCCGAGAGCCGCGAGCAGCTCTCGGAGATCAATCGCGCGCTGCTCGACCTCGAGGGGACGCCGGGCGAGCTTGCGTCGGTGCACGTGCTCTTCCGCGCGGTGCACACGCTGAAGGGGATGAGCGCGACGATGGGCTACGCCGGCGTGGCAGCGTTCGCGCACGAGATGGAGAGCCTGCTCGACCGCGTGCGCACCGGCACGCAAGGCATCACCGCCGAGTTGATGGATGTGCTCTTTGCGGCGGCGGACGTGCTGGAAGCGGGCGTTGAGCGCGCGGTGAACGGGGAGGGCGATCCGCCGGCGCTGTCCAGCGTGCTGACCCAGATGCGCCACGTGGCGGGCGGCGGCGCGACGGCGGAGTTCCGCGCGGTCACTGGCGAATACAGCGCGAACATCGGCGAGTTTGAGAGTGACGCGTCGGCGGTGGCCGACGCCGACCTGCGCGCGCCGAGTCTCGACGACGGGCCGGGTGTGCTGGTGCGCGTGCGCCAGCGCGCCGAGACGCTGCTCCCTGGCGTGCGGGCCTTCATGGTGATCCAGAAGGCGCGAACGCTCGGCGACGTGGTGGCGATGTCGCCGCTGCTCCCCGAGCTGCAGGCGGCGGAGACGCCGCAGGCGTTCGCGTTCCGCCTGGTGACGCCCAAGAGTGCGAGCGAAATCGAGTCGGCGATCCTCGCGACGGGCGACATCGAGCACGTGGAAGTGTCGGCGGGCCCCGGGCGCCACCGTGGCAGCGTGCAGATGGCGACGATGGCGCCGGCGGCGAGCGCGCCGAAGGGGACGCGCCACGTGCGCATCGAGCTGGCGCGGCTCGACACGCTGATGAACCTGATTGGCGAACTCGTGATCACCCGCGGCCGGCTGATGCAGCTCACGGCGGGACGCGGCGACGCCGCGCTCGACGAGGCGATGACGCAGACCTCGCGTCTCATCGGCGATCTCCAGGCGGAGGTGATGGCCAGCCGCATGGTGCCGGTGTGGCAGGTGTTCGACCGCTTTCCGCGGCTCGTGCGCGACGCGGCTCGGCAGCTGCAGAAGGAGATCGAGTTTTCGGTCGAGGGCAAGGACATCGAACTCGACCGGTCGCTGCTCGACGAGATCGGCGAGCCGGTGGTGCACCTGCTGCGCAACGCGGTGGATCACGGCATTGAAGCGCCCGGCGTGCGCGTGTCGCACGGCAAGCCGCGTGCTGGCCGGCTCGTGCTGAGCGCATCGCGCGAGCGGTCGGCGGTGCTGGTGCGCGTGCAGGACGACGGGCGCGGCATCGACCGCGAGCGTGTGCTGGCGCGCGCCAAGGAGTTGGGCATGGTGGGGCCCGACGTGGCGCGGCTCGACGCCGAGCAGCTGTTTCGCGTGATCGCGAGCCCGGGCTTCTCCACGGCGGCGGCGGTGAGCAATCTCTCGGGGCGCGGCGTCGGGATCGACGCGGTGCAGGCGCGCGTGCGCCAGCTCGGCGGCGCAGTGGAGCTGGAGACCGTGCCCGGACGCGGCACCACGATCACGCTGCGATTGCCTCAGACCTTGGCGATTGTGCGGGCCGTGCTCGCCCGCGTGGGGGCGGAACGCTACGCACTGCCGCTGCACCACGTGCGCGAGACGCTGGCGTGGTCCGCCGAGGCGGTGCAGACGGTGCAGGGACGCGAGGTGCTGGTGCTGCGCGACGAAGTCCTGCCGCTCGTGCGGCTGCGCGAGGTGGTGCGCGCGCCTGGCGAGGCGCACGACGCAACGGCGGACATCGTGGTGCTGGAGCGCGGCGACCGCCGCGCCGGTTTGGTGGTGGATGAGCTGACGGACCAGCAGGACATCGTGGTAAAGCAATTCGACGCCGTGCGTGACGGGCTGGCGCTGTTCAGCGGGGCAACAATCCTCGCCGACGGACGTGCCGCCCTGATCGTTGACGTGGCCAGTCTCCTCTGAGAACGGACCCCCAATGGACGAACTCCGACATTTCTCCAGCCGCCAGCTCGACGCCTTGCGCGAGGTCGCGAACATCGGTGCCGGCCACGCCGCCACGGCGCTGTCGCAGATGACCGGGCAGACGATCATGATCAGCGTGCCGCGGCTGGTCGTGTCGGCGGTAAACGAGATTCCGAATCACGTGGCGGAGAGCGAAGAGCCCGTGGCGGCCGTGCTGCTGCGCATGCTCGGCGACCTCACGGGGCTCACCCTTCTGGTCTTTCCGCGCCAGAACGCGCTGCGACTGGCGGAGATGATGTCCCGCAAGCCCAACGGCAGCTTCACGACGGTGGGCGAGTACGAGCAGTCGGCGATCAAGGAAGCGGGCAACATCCTGAGCTCGGCGTACCTGAATGCGCTGGCCGAGTTCATGGGGATGATTCTGCTGCCCTCGCCGCCGCAGCTCGAGATCGACATGTCGGACGCGATTCTGACGTCGACCTATCTCGAGTCGAGCCGCGGCACGGACACGGTGTTCGTGATCGAGAGCGAGTTCTTCCTGAAGGAGCGGAACGAACCGCTGCGCGGGTTCTTCTTCCTGCTGCCCGACAAGGCGTCGCTCGAGCAGATCCTCAAGGCGGTCCGACTGGGGTGAACGCACCGGCCATGACGTCGACCCGGGACCGCGAGGTCCTGCGTGCGTTGGCGCGCCGCATCGATCCCTCCGATGCCGGTGCGCACAACAACCTTGGCGTGCTCTTCTACAACAAGGGGCTGCACGAAGAGGCGGTGCATGCGTTCACCAAGGCGCTGGAACTCGACCCCAACATGCAGGTGGCACAGCGCAACCTTGAGGTCGCGTACTACAACACGGGCTACTACGACCGACGGGTCGCCGAGCTGAAGGAACGCCTGCGCGTGCGCGCCGACGACCGCGATGCCCGCTGGGAATTGGGGCGCGCCTACGCGCTGCTCGGCCAGAGCGAGGACGCCATCCGCGAGTTCTCCGAGCTGTTGCGCTACAACGAGCATGACCTTGGCGCCATCGTGCAGCTTGGGATCGCCGCCAAGACGATTGGCCGTCTTGACGACGCGCGCCGCTGGTTCGTGCGCGCGCTCGAGCTGGATCCATCGAGTTCCGTCGTCGCCTTCTATCTGGGCGAGACGCTCTACAACCAGGGGCTTGGCGACGAAGCACTCGTGTCGCTGCAACGCGCCATCCAGCTGAACCCGGAGAATCCGGACGCGCATTACCTGCTCGGCTTCATCTACGGCGACATGGGGCGGCACGATGATGCGCGCGCCGCCAGCAAACGCGCGATCCAGCTGAACCCGACGCTGTCGCGCGCACAGACGAACCTCGCGATCGACCAGTACGACCCGAGCAAGTTCGAGTCGCAGTTGGCGGCGCGCGGCGGGCGCGCGTCGATGCGGCGCATGGCGGTCGCCGAAGGCGACGGCTTGGCGCACTACAACCTCGGGCTCGCGTTTCGGCAGAAGGGGTACTTCACCGAGGCGCTGCGCGAGTATCGCATGGCGCTCGACCGCGGCGAAGACCGCTCGCTCGTACTGCAAGCGATGGCCGAGGTGCACCTGCTGCGCAAGGACCCGGCGGCGGCGCTTGAGCTCTATGACCGCCTGCTCGCCGACCGTCGCGACAGCCCCAAGCTGTGGAACGAGCATGGCGTCGCCCAGCATCAGCAGGGCAAGTACGAAGAGGCGGCGGCCGATTACCGCAGCGCGCTCGCGCTCGATGCGCGCTATTCGATTGCCTCGAACAACCTCGGCGTGTCGCTCTACCACGCCGGCGATCGCGACGGTGCCATCGAGGCCTTTCGTGCCGCGTTGTCGACGAATCCGGGCTTTGCCAAGGCGCGGCTGAACCTCGCGTTGCTGCTCGCCAAGGCGAAGCGCGCGCAGCTCGCGCTCGAGGCGTACCGCCAGGTGCTCGTCACCGAGAGCGAGCATCCCGTGGCGTGGAACGGCATCGGTCTGGTGCTCGCCGA
>JAHFCT010000055.1 GCA_023249375.1 Gemmatimonadota bacterium
CGGCGGATCTAGGAAACGCAGCCTGGGGGTTGGAACCCCAGACGTTCGCGGCCGATGGCGAGGAGGGGATTGCCTGGAGGGCCTTTTGAGACAGGCTGGCAACGATTTTGAGCGCGACTTGGCCAGCAAGACGAGAGGAAATCGCTGCCGGTTGAGAGATCTAGGCGATCCACAGCACAAGTGAAGTAATTTCTTGATAGCTAGTATAAGTGTATATAAATAAGAAGGTTGAGAATCCACTTTAAGTGGTTCTCAACCTGTTGGTCCAGTGGTTCTCGGTGTTTCGGTAGGTGCCGAACGCGACGAGTCACTACCTTCACTGCCTTGCCTTCCCTCACCAGTCCACCGCTCGTGGCTCTCGACCAAGCCGGCCAGTACCCGATCCCGGAGCACGTCTATATCCACGTGCCGTTCTGCTCCCGCCGCTGCTCCTACTGCGACTTCTCCATCGCGGTTCGGCGGGTGGTTCCGGTCGCGCGTTACATAGACGCCATTCAGGCAGAACTCGTAACACGCGGACTTGCGGCCGCTCGTGGACCGATTCGGTCGCTCTACCTCGGCGGTGGAACTCCCTCGAAGGTAGGGCTCGGAATCGGTGACATCACAAAACTGATTTCCACAACGTCGGGAATCGAGGTCGATGCGCTTGGCGAAGTCACCGTCGAGGCAAACCCGGAAGACATCTCCGAGGACGTCGTCAGAGCCTGGCGCACGGCCGGCGTGAACCGCGTCTCACTTGGCGTGCAATCGTTCGATGGCGAGGTGCTGGAGTGGATGCACCGGACCCACAGCGCTGAGCAGGCTTCGACCGCTGTCGAAATACTGGTCGGCGAGGGCATCGGCCGAATCTCGGTGGATCTCATCTTTGCGTTGCCTGAATCGATCAAGCGCGACTGGTCCCGAGACCTCGAGATGGCGGCGGAACTGGGGGTGGGGCACGTCTCTCTGTACGGCCTGACCGTGGAATCGCACACTCCGTTGGGCCGCTGGACGGCACGCGGCAGCGTGCTGAGCACGCCGGAAGAGCGCTACGAGACGGAGTTTCTCGAGGCCGACCGGCGGCTGCGCGAGGCGGGATTCGTTCATTATGAAGTCTCCAACTACGCGCGGCCGGGTGAGGAGGCGGTGCACAACTCGGCGTACTGGCGCGGTGTTCCGTACCTGGGACTGGGCCCTTCGGCGCATGGGTTCGACGGCAGCCGCCGACGATGGAATGCGCGGGACTACGCCCGATGGCTGGCGCTGGTCGAGGGCGGAGTTGATCCGCTGGAG
The DNA here is from genome assembly GCA_023249375.1 of Gemmatimonadota bacterium. GTDB lineage: Bacteria > Gemmatimonadota > Gemmatimonadetes > Gemmatimonadales > Gemmatimonadaceae > PNKL01. The sequence goes on from JAHFCT010000055.1 coordinate 1,273, forward strand.
GGAGGCGAACTCATTGGGCCGGCGGAGCAGAGTGCTGAACGGATCTACCTGGGCCTGCGCACCACCGAGGGCCTTGAGGCCACCGACGCCGAGTTTGATCGGGCTGGGCGATGGCTGGAAGCCGGGTGGGCAGAGCGCAAAGGCAGCCGATTGGTACTCACCGCGACGGGTTGGATGCGCCTAGATGCGTTGGCGGCGGATCTACTGAATTTGTCTTGATGGGCTGGCGGCGGATCTACTGAACCTGCCTTGATGCACTGGCGGCAAGCGATCTGAATGCCCTTGATCGTTAGCCACCAATTTGACGAATCGCAGAAGTCCTTAGTAATATTAGACTTATGACACCGGCCGAGCTGTCGGAACGCGAACAACGAGTGCTTGAGGCGGTAATTCGATCATACGTCGAGACCGCGGAGCCCGCAGGGTCGCGTGCGCTCACGCGCCGATTCCGGCTTGGCGTGTCGCCGGCGACGATTCGCAACACGATGGCGGATCTTGAGGAGAAGGGGTTCCTCTCGCATCCGCACACGTCGGCGGGGCGCGTACCGACGGACAAGGCGTATCGCGTATACGTCGATTCGCTGATGCATGTGCCCGAGCTTGCGATGGTCGATCGCGACCGGCTGATGGGGAGCATCGTGGGGGGTGGCGGGTCGGCCATCGAGGCGATTTTGCGTCGCACGGCGCAATCGCTCGGCGTGTTGACGCAGGAACTGGGAGTGGCGCTCGGTCCGCGGCTCGACCAAATCATGCTGCAGCGGCTCGAGCTGGTGCGCGTGACGAGCGAAAAGCTGCTGCTCGTGCTGACGCTGCAGGGTGGCACGGTGCGCACCGTCTTCATTGAAGTGCGGGGCGAGATGGCCGACACCGTGCTCGCCGAGGTGCAGCTCGTGCTGAACGAGCGGCTGGCGGGGATGTCGCTGTCGGACATTCGGTACTCGCTGGGGATGCGGCTGCGCGATGTGCGCACGTCGGTGGACGGCGGCGAGCTGCTCAACATCTTCGTGCAGGAGGGGAACGCGCTGTTCGACCTGCCGACGACGGTGGAGGAGAGCGTGGTGCTGGGGCAGGCGTCGGTGCTGGCCGAGAAGCCCGAGTTCGCGAGCGGCGACGCGATGCGCAAGCTGATTGCGCTGACCGACAAGGGGACGCAGCTCGCGACGCTGCTGCGGCAGCGTTCATCCGCGGGCGGCATGTCGATCACCATTGGCGCCGAGCACGACAACGCGCTGCTTGGCGGGCTGACGGTGGTGACGGCCGAGTATCGGGCGGGGGCGCTGAGCGGCGTGATTGGCGTCATTGGCCCAACGCGCATGCCTTATGAGAAGGTGATTGCCGTCGTGCGTCATGCGTCGCAGCTCGTGGCGGACGTGCTCGCGTGACGCGGCGCGCGGGGAGCACCGGAGGGTCCACCGTTGGCTGACTCAGCTGGCGTGCGCGCCCCGGTGGCGATGTTCGCGTTCAGCCGGCCATCGACCACGGAGCGCGTGTTCGATGTGGTGCGCGCGGCGCGGCCTTCGCGATTGTTCCTCGTCTGTGACGGGGCGCGGGCTGATCACGCGGGCGAAGCCGAGCGTGTGCAGACGGTGCGAGGGTTACTGGAGCGGGTGGACTGGCCGTGCGAGGTGGAGCGCAATTACGCCGAGGCCAACCTCGGGTGCCGACGCCGGATCTCGAGCGGCATCGACTGGGTGTTTACGCGCACGGAGGAAGCGATTTTCCTGGAGGACGACACGCTCGTTGACGCGTCGTTCTTTCCCTTCTGCGACGAGTTGCTGGAGCGGTATCGCGACGACGATCGCGTGCAGCTGATTGGCGGCTACAACATGCTGGGGCGTGGGCCGCGCGGCGGCGCGTCGTACTGGTGTTCGGCGCACGCACGAATTTGGGGCTGGGCGTCGTGGCGGCGGGCGTGGCAGGGCTACGACGTGACGATGGCGGCGTGGCCGGCGGCGAAGGAGATGCCGGCGTGGACGACGCGCACGGCGAACGAGCGGGCGCTCTGGCTGAATTTCCTCGACGCGGTGAAGGCAGGGACGGTGGACACGTGGGATGCGCAGTTGGCGTTGCACGCGTGGATGGCGGGGCGGGTGACTTTGATTCCGCGGACGAGCCTGGTGACGAACATCGGCTTTGGCGCGGACTCGACGAACACGCATGCGCCGGCGTTCCCGGGGCCGCCCGTCGAGGCGATGCGGTTTCCGCTGGTGCATCCGGCGGGGTTGGCGCCGGACACGCGGCTCGACGCGGCGTGGATACGACGCGAGATCGCGAGAGGTGCGGCGTTCCGGCGGCGGTGGGTGCTGCGCGGGCGACGGGTGAAGCGACTCATGACGCGGGCCATGACCTGGGTGCGAGGCCGATGAAGGAGATCTACGACCGCTATCTCGAGCACAATTTCGGCACGCGCGAGCCGCACGCGCTCAAGCCGCATTGGTTCCTGTTCAACTATCGCGCGCTGCTGCCGGAGCACCGGGCGACGCCGATGCTGGATGTCGGGCCGGGGCTGGGCGAGTGGCTTGATTGCCTGAAGGCGTGGGGCTTCACCGACTCGTCGGCGATTGACCTGTCGCCGCAGGTGGTGGAGGTGTGCGTGGAGCGCGGTCATCGCGTGGACCTGGTGGCCGACACCTTCTCGTGGCTCGGCGCGCACGAGAACTCCTTTGGATTCATCTCGCTGCTCGACGTGCTGGAGCATGTGCCGCGTGACGAGACCGTGCCGATGCTGCGCGCGTTGCGCGGCGCGCTGGCGCCGGGCGGCCGGCTGCTGGTGCAGGTGCCGAACATGCAGAACCCCGATGCGATGCTGTACCGCTACGGGGACTTCACGCACACGGCGGGCTTTACCGAAGCGAGCCTCAGCGAGGTGTTTCGCGCGGCGGGCTTTTCGTCGTGGCGATTCGCGGGCTTCGAGTTTCTGCCGTGGCGCGGGCAGCGCGCCGCATTGCATCGCGCCATTCGCGCGGTGTATTACCGCTGGGTGCGGTTCCGGCGGCTGGCCGAGGCCAACCTGAGTCCGGAGATCCTGCATCCGGTGATGTACGCCGTGGTCGAGCGCTGATGCGTCAGGCGGTGCCCGCTCCGTTTGAGCGCGGCGTATTCAGCCGCCTCGAAGAGACGCTGCGCTACTATCACCGGCGCGGCGTGCGGTGGGGGCGCGTGCTGAGTGAGTTCCGTCCGGGGACGGCGCGCCCGGCTCCGGGCATGCGGCGTGTGCTGGTGATACGCCTGGATGCCATTGGGGACTTTGTGCTGTGGAGCGGTGCGGCGCGGGCATTGCGCGAGTGGCTGGGCCCGGATACGCACGTGACGCTGGCGGCGAATGCGGCGTGGGCTGACTTGGCGCGGGATGCCGACGTGGCCGATGAAGTGTGGCCGGTGAGGCGCGGGGCGCTGGAGACGGACGGCCGATATCGCGCCTCGATGCGGGCGCGTGTGTCGGGGGGGCGCTTCAGCATCGCCATCAACCCGCGATTCACGCGCGAGATGCTCTTTGGCGACAGCATGATTCGCTGGTCGCGCGCCAAGGAACGCATTGGCATGCAGGGCGAGAGCGTGCTGCTGCCGCCGCGCGAGCGCCAATGGGCGGACGGGTGGTACACGACGCTGTATCCCACGGCGCACAAGTTCATGCACGAAGCCGAGCGTCACGTGGATTTCCTGCAGGCGATGGGCGTGCCCGTGACGAACCCGCCGCGTCCGTACCTGCGGGTGCCGCGGCTGCCGTTCGACAGCGACGGATTGCTGGCGAACAAGTACTTCGTGGTGTTCGTGGGGGCGAGCCTGCCGGAGCATCGGTGGCCCGCGGCACGATTTGGCGAGGTGGCGCGCGCCATCCAGCAGCGCACGCAGTGGCAGCCGGTGCTTCTGGGCGACGTCGCCGACCAGGCGCTGACGGCATCGGTGGCGGCGATGCTGCCCAATGCGCTGAACCTGGCCGGCGTGACGTCGGTGCCGGTGTTTGCCTCGGTGATCCAGCATGCGAAGCTGGTGCTGACCAACGACACGTCGGCGGTGCATCTGGCGGCGGCGACGGGCGTGCACGCGGTGTGCATTGCGGGCGGCTGGCACTGGGACCGCTTTGTGCCGTATCCGGCGTCGCTGGGCGAGGTGGCCGAGCGGGTGCACGCGGTATCGATGATGGAAGAGATGCCGTGTTTCAAGTGCAATGGTTATTGTACGCTGCCGCATCGTGCGGGCGAACCGCGGCCGTGTCTGGAACGCGTGAACGTGGCGCGGGCGATGGCGACGGTGGACGAGGTTCTCTCCCTTCCAGAATTGCAGACCGATGGCTGATTTCTACCAGGCGCTGGGCGTCGAGCGGACCGCGAGCGACGACGACATCAAGCAGGCGTATCGCAAGCTGGCGATGAAGTACCATCCGGACCGGAACGGCGGCTCCAAGGAAGCGGAGGAGCAGTTCAAGGTCCTGTCGGAAGCGTACGACGTGCTCAAGGACCCGCAGAAGCGCGCGGCCTACGATCGCTACGGCGAGGCGGGGCTGCGTGGGGCGGGCGGCGGCGCGGGCGGCTTCCATCACGTGGACTTGAGCGAAGCGCTCAACATCTTCATGCGTGATTTCGGCTTTGGCGACCTGTTTGGGGGCGCGCAGCGGCCGCAGACCGGGCCGAGCGCCGGCGCCGACGTGAAAATCGACCTGAAGCTGACGCTGGCCGAAGTGGCGACGGGCGTGGACAAGGTGGTAAAGCTCAAGCTGCTGGACCCGTGCGAGAAGTGCGGCGGTGCCGGCGCGGAGTCGGGGACGAGGCCCACGCGGTGCGTGACGTGTGGCGGGCAGGGTGAAGTGCGGCGCGCGCAGCGTTCGTTCTTTGGGAACTTCGTGAGCGTGGCGCCGTGCCCGACGTGCGGCGGCGAAGGGACGATGATCGAGCGGCCGTGCAAGAGCTGCCGCGGCGAAGGGCGCCAGCGCGGCGAGCACGAGCTTCCGCTGAAGATTCCGCCCGGCGTGTCGAGCGGGCAGTACATGCACTTGCGCGGCGTGGGCAACAGCGGCGTGCGGGGCGGACCGCGCGGCGACGTGATCGTGCTGTTCGAGGTGGAGGATGACGAGCGGTTTGAGCGCGACGGCGAGGATCTCTTTACCGAGGTGCTCGTCACGTATTCGCAGCTCGTGCTTGGAGCCGACATCGAGATTCCCGGCGTGCTGGGGCCACTGAGCCTGCGCGTGCCGCCGGGGACGCAGAGCGGCCAGGTGTTTCAGCTGCGAGGGCGCGGACTGCCGCGCGTGAACGCGAGCGGCACGGGCGACCTGCAGGTGAAGGTGCAGGCGTGGACGCCGAAGTCGATTGGGCCGGAGGAAGAAAAGCTGCTGCTGCGGTTGCAGGAGGTGCAGGAGCAGCCGCCCCGAGGACGCGAAAAGGGATTCTGGGCGAAGATGCGGGAAGTGCTGGGAGCATGATTTCGGACAGGGATCACGGATTGCGATTGAGGATTTCGATTTAGGAATTGGATGGCGATCGTTCGCCCGTTCGCCCGTCGCTGTTTCACGATTCGCTGCCGCGATTCGTGCCGCCTCTCGTCCCACACCTATGGCCCTTACCCGCATTTCCATCACTCCTTCGGTTGCGGCACTGCGTGATGCGGTGTCGGGGGCGCTGTTTGCGGCGGGGGCGCAGGGGCTTCAGGAGGACGGCGACGCGCTGGTGACCGTGCTGGATGACTCGGGCGCGGCGGCGTTGCTCGACGATCTCGTGGGCGCGGTGCGCAGCGTGGACTCGGCGGCGCTCATCGACGTGAGCGAGCTGCCCGACGTGGATTGGTCGTCGGCGTGGCGCGCACGCATTGGCGCGCACGAGCTTGGGGCGCTCACGATCGTGCCGCCGTGGCTCGCGGAGGGGCGCGACCCGGCGCGCACCGTGGTGATCGAACCGGAGATGGCGTTTGGCACGGGCGAGCACGAGACGACGCGCTGCGTCGTGCGGCTGATGCCGGAGGTGATACGCGCCGGCGACGTCGTGGCGGATCTGGGCGCGGGCTCTGCCGTGCTGGCAATTGCCGCGGCGAAGCTTGGCGCCACGCGCGTGGCGGCGATCGAGATGGATCACGATGCGATTGCGAACGCCGAGCAGAACGTTGCGGCCAACGGCGTGGCCGATCGCGTGACGGTGCTGGAGGGAGATGCAACCGTGCTGCTGCCACTGGTCGCGCCGGTGCGCGTGGTGCTGGCGAACATCCTATCGTCGGTCATCACCGTGATGCTGCCGGTGATTGGCGCGGCGCTGCCCGCGGGCGGGTTCGCGATCTTCAGCGGGATTCTCGTTGCCGAGCGGGATGCGATGCTTGCCGCGCTGACGGCGTCGGATGCGTGGCGCGTGACGCGCGAGACGAGCGAGGGCGAATGGTGGGCGGTGGTGGTGGAGCGGACGGGACGCTAGCGCCACGCGCCATCGGCGAGCGTCAGCCGTGATGCTTTGCGATACGCGCGCATTCGCCGCAAGTTTAGACCTTCCTTCGCTCGGCACCATCGGAATCGTGATCCGACGTCGAGATCCGAAATCGAGATCCGTGATCCCTGTCCTGAATCTCCCCCGTGTCCCTACCGACTTTCATCTCCACTGATCCGCTCGTTGCCGACTCATCGCTGACGCTTGGCGAGGATGCGGCGCATCACATGCGCGTGCTGCGACTCGAAGCCGGTGCGCGCGTGCGCCTGGCGGACGGACAGGGATCGCGCGGTGTCGGCACGGTGCTGCGCGTGGCCAAGCGCAACGCCGCCGTGCATGTGGAGCACTGCGAGTTCATCGAGCCGTTGCCGGCGGTGCATCTCATCGTGCCGATCGCGGACCGCGAACGGATGCTGTGGCTCGCCGAGAAGGCGACGGAGCTGGGGGCGACGAGTTGGCGGCCCGTGATGTTCAAGCGATCGCGCAGCGTGTCGCCGCGCGGCGAAGGGACGACGTTTCAGCAGCGGCTGCGCGCGCGCATGGCGTCGGCGCTCGAGCAGTCGGGCGGCGCGTGGCTTCCGCTGCCGTATCCTGACTCGACGGTGGAGGGTTCGATTGCGGCGGCACCCGAGGGGATTCGCATCGTGCTGGAGCGAGGCGGAGCGCCGATGACGTCACTGCTCGCGGGTGAATCGCACGTGCCGGTGACCATCGTGCTCGGCCCCGAGGGTGGACTGGAGGCGAGTGAACTGGAGGCCTTCGGCAAGGCGGGGTTCCGGTCGGCGTCGCTGGGGACGTCGCTGCTGCGTTTCGAAACCGCGGGCGTGGCGGCGGTGGCGGTGGCACGCGCCGTGTCGCACGGCGCGATGCAACGGAGCGCGGCAACCGACGTTGCGGCAACCGACGAGGCGGCAACCGACGTTGCGGCGACTGAACGCGCGGCGATGGAGCATGCGGCTTCTGAGGGTGCGCGCACATGATCGCGCTGCTTCGGCGCATCGCGCGCCGACTGGGTGCGATCTTCTCGCGATTCGGGGGCGGCGAATTCTATCCGCCGCTCGAAACGCTGCCGAACGTGCCCGACCTGTTTCACATCTACCGATACTACGCCGCGCAGCCCGAACTCGAGCGCCGCGCGGGCGGCTGGCAGTACGAGGGGAAGACATACCCCGATTTGATCACGGTTGGCGGCGCGAGCCTGATGATCACGCGCGAGGCGAAGAGACATTGCGTCGGCAACGGCTATGACATCGGCGCTGGCCTCTGGCCGCTGCCCGGCGCGACGCCGGTGGATATCTGGCGCGGGCCGGGTGCCGGACGCTCGATTGACGACGTCGCGCGCGGCTCGGCGGACTACGTGTTCAGCTCGCACTGCCTCGAGCACGTTGATGACTGGCCGCGTGAACTGACGCGCTGGGTGTCGCTGGTGCGTCCCGGGGGCATCGTCTTTCTCTATCTGCCGCACCCCGAGTGCGGCCTCTGGCGGCCGGGCTCGCCGATGGTGGGAAGCGAGCACAAATGGCAGCCGGAGCCGGCGGTGATCAAGCAGGCGCTCGTCGAACGCGGTTGCCTCGTGGTGGCCAGCGACGACGGGCCGGATGCGATGATGAGCTTCTTTGTGTGCGCGAGAAAGGCCTAATCCCTCTACTCACATGTCCTGCCTCTTCTGCAAGATCATCGCGCGTGAGATTCCGGCGAACATCATCGCCGAGGACGAGCACTGCCTCGCGTTTCGCGACATCAATCCGCAGGCGCCGACGCACGTGCTGGTGATTCCCAAGGAGCACGTGGCGTCGCTGAACCAGATGACGGATCCGGCGCTGGGCGGGCGCGTGCTGGCGTTTGCGCGCGACGTGGCGGCGGCGGAGGGGCTCGCCGAGCGCGGATATCGCGTCGTGCTCAACACGAACGCCGAGGCGGGGCAGACGGTATTTCATCTGCACGCGCACGTGCTGGGTGGCCGCGCGCAGGGGTGGCCGCCGGGTTGAGGGCGGCGATCGGCTTGCGGCGCGCGCGGTACGCGCGGTTGGCGCGGCGCTTGCGGTTCGCGCGGTGCGAGGCGGCACTCTGTCGGCGCTGTGCATGATCGACACGCCGATGTCACCCGCGTAGGACGCTGTCGCCGGCGACGTCGTGGAACAGACACGCGCTGTCACCTTCGGGGGACAGCGCGCGTGCCGTTTCAGGGGCAGCGGCGTGGCACCATCGTTGCTCTTCCTCTGAGGTGAGGCCGCGAGGCCGTCCTCACTTCCCGGAGGCATAGATGCAACTGCCACGTCTGAACCGCGCGCCGAACCACGGGCTGAACCGCGCGCTGAGCCGCACGCTGAACCGCACGCTGAACCGCACGCTGAACCGCACGCTGATGCGCGCCGTGCCGCTCGCCCTGGCTGTCGCGACGCTCACGGCGTGCGATGATGATCCGTTCTCGCCGTACTGGGACCGCGGCACGTACTACCTGTCGACGGCCAACAACCGCCACGTGCCGACGACGGTGAGTGGCGGTACGAGCCAGGGGAGCGCCCATCTCGAAGTCACGAGCGGCACGCTGACGCTGCGGCGCGACCACTCGTACCAACTGCTGGTGCAGGTGCGCGAGTGGACCACGGGCGGTCAGTTCTTCGAGACGACGAAGGCGTTCGCCGGCACGTATGAGAACGACGGTCGCACGCTGTGGCTGAACTACTATGATCCGCACGACTACTACTCGAGCGTCATGGTCGCGAACTGGCGCGACGGACGCGTGGAAGTGGTGGTGCCGAATCTCGACGGACAGCAGGATGTGCTCTGCGTGTTTGACTGACGGCCGATGACAGCCCGCGATTGCGCCTGCCCTCCGGTCGCCTGCTACCGTCGTCCGCCGATCGCCAAGGCCGTCACGATCTTCCGCCCGATCTCGTCGTAGGCGCCATCGAGGTGATGCCCGCCGCTCATCTTCACCGAGATGGCGGGCGGGGCGAGGTCGGGGCAGAGCGTGTCTGTTTCGTCGGCGCCGTAGAAGCAGATGAGCGCCGTGGCGCCCAGCCGCCTGATCTCGGGCATCACGGGAACGTCGTCGGGGCCCGGGGCGTTGCTGAGCAAATCGCGCATGCGAAAATGAAAACTCGCCGTATGCTCGGCGCCGATGAGCGCGATCATCTTGACGGCGCCGCGCAGCGCCGGCGGCAGGCGATTGACGGCGAAGGGCGCCGTGCCAGCGCCGCGTGAGTAGCCGATGACGATCACGCTGTCGCGGTGCCACTTGGCCCGATACGCCGCAATGATGCGGGCGAGGTCGGCACCGGCCTGATCGGGCGTCTTGGCGGACCACAGGTAGGCGCGCTGGTTGAAGCCGACCACGGGAATGCCCTTGGCCGTCAGCGCAGCGCTCACGCCTGCGTCGAGCGCCACCCAGCCTCCGTCGCCGGTCATGAAGACGGCGAACAGCGTGCCGCTGCCGGCGGCGTTGACTTCATTGAGCGGGAGATCGGCGACGGAGACAATCGGTTGCTGAGCGCGAAGCGCGGCTGGCGCGGCCGGTGCGGCAACTGACAACGGTGCGGCGACCGGCGACTGCGCGGCGACTGGCGACTGCGCCGCGGCGCCTGCGCCGAGGGCGAGCGCGAGAGTGAGGGCGCATGACGCGCCACCGGTGACAGCCCGCACGGCGCGGCGCGCCGGCAAACCCACGCGCGATGCGCTCACTTCCTGACGATTCCCGTGATACCGCCGGAGATGAGCGCGGAGACGTTGGTGAGGATGCGCGGCAACTGCAGCCCGCCCGGCGACGCGAGGTAGCGCGGCTCCCAGATGGGATCAAACTTCTCCTTGTACTCGCGCAGTCCCTGGAAGTTGTAGAAGTTCTCGCCGAAGCGGTACACGAGCGCACCGAGCCGATTCCAGAGCGGCGCGAGTGCGCGATTCTCGAGTCCGGCGAGCGGCGCCATGCCGAGATTGAAGTGCGAGAAGCCCTCGGTGCGTCCGTAGAGCATCAGCTGGATAAAGAGATACTCCATCACGTTGTCGGGCGCCTGCGGCGAGTAGCGCATCAAGTCGACGGTGAGTTCGTCTCCAGCCTGGCCGCGCCAGATGTTGGCGAACGCCACGATGCGTCCCTCGCGGCGCACCACCGCCATCGGGAAACGCCGCAGGTACGGTTCATCGAAGTAGCCAAGCGAGAATCCTTTCTCGCGCACCTTCTTGCTCTCGAGCCATTCGTCGGAGACGGCGCGCAGCTCGGGCATGATGGCACTCACGCTTTCGACGGGCACGATGCCGAACTCACCGCCGTCCTTCTCCACCTGGTTCACCGTGCGCCGCAGCCCCTTGCGTGCGCCGCCCTGCAGCGAGAACTGGTCGAGCGGCACGCGCGCCTCTTCGCCAAGCTTGAGCAGCGAGAGCCCGAGGTCGAGATAGAGCGGCAGGTTGTGCATCCGCACTTCGTAGAACACGGTGGCCGCGCCGTGGCGATCGGCCAGTTCGCGGAACTGCCAGCTGAGTTCCTGCCGCTCGCGCGGCGCGCCCACCGGATCGCCGAGCGCAATGAAGGAACGGCCGGCGACGCCGTACATCACGAAGGCACTGCCGGCGTCGCTGAACAGAATGGACTTGTCACCGAGCAGCGCGAGGTTGGCGTGCACGTCGCGCGAGTCGGCGACGATGGCCTGCACGCGCGCGAGCGCCTCGGCGGACGGCGTCTCGACATCGGGCAGGGCAGGGCGCAGCAGGCGCTGCAGCGCGACGACGAGCAGCAAGCCGGTGACGCCGACCGACGCGCGCAGGAAGCGCGGCGCGTCACCGCGCAGGGCGAACTGCCACCACAGGTCGTGCGAGTAGTCGATGTGCTTGAACGCGAAGAAGCCGAGCCAGAAGGTGGAGCCAACCGCCAGCACGATCGCCGCCGCCCACCCGGGCGAGAAGGCATCGCTCGTCATCGACGCACGGCGGTAGAAGTGGCGGCGTGCCGGCACGAGCGCGGTGAAGACAAGCGCGAGGAACGCGGCTTCCTCGTAGTCGCCACCCTTCAGCAGCGACGCGGCCATGCCGACGAGGAGTACGGCGGCCGTGAGCCACCACGACGCATCAAGCCGGCGCCGCAGTCCCCACGCCAGCAGCAGCAGCGCGGCGCCGGCGATGCTGCCGACGAAATGCGAGAACTCGATGACCGCGAGCGGCAGGAAGTCCGACAGCAGATGCAACCGCGAGCGCACGCCCGGCGTGGCGCCCGAGAGCAGCAGAATGAGCCCGGAGATGAACGTCGTGGCGGCGAGCACCGACGGCACGACGCCCGGCACCCAGCGGCCGGCCACCTGCGCGGCGCGCGCGAGGCCGTGCCGCGCCCGCGACAGCTCGTGCACGGCGAGCATCACGAGCGCGATGCAGAGCGGAATCAGATAATAGACGAGCCGATACGCGAGCAGCGCGCCGACAAGGCCGGCGGCGGGCACCTCTTCCTTGAGCAGGAAGACGATGACCGACTCGAAAATGCCCGCGCCGCCCGGCACATGGCTGAGCAGCCCAGCGACCTGCGCGAGCAGGAACGCGCCGAGGAAGGCGAAGAACGGCACCGTGTGCGCCGTCGGCGGCAGCAGCGCATAGAGCACCGCACCGGCGATCATCCAGTCGAGTGTCGAGATGACGAGCTGCGCCGCCGCGAGCCCCGGGCCGGGAAATGAGAACTCCCAGCCGAGAATGCGAATGGGCGCCTTGCGCACGACGCTCGCCACGAAATAGCCGACGATGGTGGCGATCAGCAGCGCGCCGATGGCGGCGAGCGACCCGACGGGAAGTCCGAGCAGTTCGGGCGTGGCGCGCGGCTCGAGCAGGAATACGCCGCCGCAGATGGCGACAACGCCCAGCCAAAACGTGACGAGGCTGAACCCGGTGAAGAGCGCGATGTCGGCGCTCGAGAGTCCCCACACGGAGAAGAAGCGATAGCGCAGCGAGCCGCCGAGCAGCAGCGGGAATCCGAGTGACTGCGACAGCGCGTACGCGATGAACCCGACAAACGCGACGCGCCGCGTCGCCAGCGGCCGCCGGATGTATCGCAGCGAGAGCCAGTCGTAGCTGATGAGCGTGGCGTAGCCGAAGGCCGTGAGCACCGCCGCCGTCACGATCTGCGAGTTGGCGACCGCGCCGAGCGCGAGCCGGATGTCGCGATAATGCAGCGCGGCCAGCTCGTGGTGCAGCGACCAGAGCGCCAAACAGAACACGAGCGCGCCGGCGAGGACGCCGAGCACGAGGCCGACGCGTTTCAAACGCATGGAAGCGCGATTGAGGACATGGAGCACGGATCTCGATCGAGGATCACGATGACGGAGTCGGAATCACGATGATCAGTGGACGGAACGCCCTACAGTCATCGTACGCCAGACATCGGTGCCAGTTTCCGGTCATCGTCGTCCATCGCGCCATCAGCCGTCCCCCACGTCCCGTCTCTCACCTAGTAGCCGCCACCGTCGCCTTTCGTTCCAGCGAACCCCAGCCCACCACCCTGCCGCGCACCGCCGCGACGAACGAGCGCAGCACCACCCAATACATCACCTGACGGTACGCAAACCGCTGCAGCACGATGAGCCACGTCAGCGAGAGCTCCTCGTCGGGCTCCATCAGGAACGCGACGACCGAGCCGAGCCAGTCGGTGAGCAGGAAGACGGCGTAGAAGATCATGATCTGGAACAGGTCCACCAACGCGTACGATTCACCAAACGACTGCCACGTCAGCCAGACCGAGATCAATCCGTACGCGAAGAGCAGATCGGCGAGCGGCGACAGCGCGGTGAGGATGAGCTGAAAGAGCCACGTGTTGGGGAGCGCCACGAAGCCCAGCGTGCCGTACTTGGGATTGAGCAGCACGTCGCGGTGCTTCCAGGCGCACTGCAGCGTGCCGAACGACCAGCGGAAGCGCTGCCGCGCGAGCCCGCCCAGCGTGTCGGGCGCTTCCGTCCACGCCACCGCGCGTTCGGCGTATGCCACCGAGTAGCCGGCCTTGTGTACCGAGATAGTGAGATCCTGGTCCTCGGCGAGCGTGTCGCGGGGAAAGCCGCCCGCGGCTTCGATGATGTGCTTCCGCCACGCGCCGACGGCGCCGGGCACGACGGTGATGCAATCGAGCAGGGAGAAGGCGCGGCGGTCGAGATTCTGGCTCGTCACGTACTCGAGCGCCTGCCAGCGCGTGACGAGATTGAGGCGGTTGCCGACCTTCGCGTTGCCAGCGACGGCGCCGACCTTGGGATCAACGAGTGGCGCCACGAGCTCGGCGACCGTGTGCTTCTCGAAGAGCGTATCGGCGTCGAGGCAGATGACCACATCGGACGTGGCGCGCGCGATGCCAAAGTTCAAGGCCGTGGACTTGCCGCCATTTGGCTTGGTGAACACGGCGACGCGCGGATCCCCGGCGAACGCCTCACTGGCGACCGCGAAGGTCTCGTCGGGTGAGCCGTCGTCCACGACAATCACGTCGAGCGGCCCCGCGTAGTCCTGCGCGAGCATCGAGGTGACCGTGCGCACGATCACCTTGGCTTCCTTGTATGCGGGGACGATCACGGTGACCGGCGGCGTGAACCCGTCGTGCGGCTTGGGCTGGCCGCGAAGGCGCTGAATCAGCGCGAGCGCGAGAATGAGGACGAGTCGCCCAATCCCGAGAATGACCGCGAGGAAGAACAGCCAGTACAATCCCCAATCCACGGCGCCAATGGTGCCGAATGCGAGCAGATCGACCCAGCGCTCGGCGAGGGAGCGGCCGGGCAGCGGCGGCATGGCTTCGTCGCGCGTGACCCCCGCGAGTGCCGACGCGAGGACAATGGTGTCGCCGCGCGCCTTCAGCGAGTCAATGATGGGCCCGAGCGACGCGACGGTCGCGGATCGATCGCCGCCGCCGTCGTGCATCAGGACAATGTTGTTGCCGTCACGACGCTTGCGCATCGTCTCGGCGATGATCATCGGCGGCGTCATCCCGCGTCGCCAGTCTTCGGAGTCGATGTGCACGCCGACGGTGACGTAGCCGAGCTTGGTGGCCATCGCCACCGGATCGAGTTCGTCAGCCGTCGTCGGCTCCGCGTCGCCGAAGTACGGCGGACGGAACAGCACCGTGCGCCGGCCGAGGATGGTCTCGATGAGGCGCTCGGTGGCGACGAGTTCCATGCGGCCGACCCACGGCGCGGTGAGCGACAGGTTCCGGTGCGTGTAGGTGTGGTTTCCTATTTCGTGCCCTTCGCGATAGATGCGCCGCAGCAGACCGGGGCGATCGTCCGCGTCCTTTCCGACGATGAAGAAGGTGCCCACGACGCCGCGTGACTTGAGCGTGTCGAGGATGTCGGGCGTCCAGCGCGCGTCGGGGCCGTCGTCGAACGTGAGCGCGACCTTGCCCTCGGCGTCGCCGAAGCGCTGGATGACCCAGGGCGACGGCAACGTCGTGAGCGATTCGGCGACAATGAGGTTGCGCCGCGGGTCCGAGCGAACGGTCCGCGTGCCGCCGGTGGGCGGCACTTCGAGGCGCAGCAACTCACCGCTGCCGTCGAACTCCACCTGATAGCCGGGCGGAATCCACTCGATTTCGCGCGGCGACGGCGGCGTTGGATCGCGGTCGAGCAGTTTCCACAGCGATGGATCTTCGGCGCCCAATCGCCAGAGCGCGCCGCCCGCCGCGTTGAGCCGCGCGATCGTGCCGAGGCTGTTGTAGCTCGTTGCGGCATCGAGGAACCAGGCCACGTGACTCGTGCTGTCGGGGTCGTTCCAGGACGCGTACGGATTGAGCGACGTCGAGTCGAAATGAATGACCGCGCCGCGCGCGCGCACGCGACCCATCATTTCCTGGAACGTGACGGCGCGGCCGTTCAGGTGGCCGCCCGCGTCGTTCCAGTCGTAGCCAAACGCGCCGAGCGCAAGGATCGCCTTGTTGGCGCCAACCGCGGTCGTGAGTTCGGCGGCCTGGCGGTCATACCATTGCTGGCTGGCCACGGGCCCCGGATCGCCGCGCCCGAAGTGCTCATCGTAGAGCATCAGGAAGACGTAGTCGCACTCACCGGCGACGGCGCGCGCCACGGGAATATCGGCCATCGCGGCGAGCGTGGCGGTGACGAGGCGCTTGGCGGGCGCGAACGCGGTGCGCAGTTCGCGGAGGAACGCGACCCACTGCGGCACGAGGTCGTTGGGGACTTCTTCAAAGTCGATGGTGACGCCGGCAAGGCCGTAGTGCTCGGCGGCCGAGACGAGCTGCGCGACGGCCTTGCGGCGCGCTTCAGGGCGGGAGAGCAGCTTGCGCAAGTCGGTGGCGGCAAAGACGCCCGACTGCGAGTCGAAGTTGCTGACCATTGCGAGAATGCGCGGGCGCTCTGCCGCCTTGAACGTCGCATTCGTGAAGAGCACGCGCGGATCGACGTCGAGGCGCAGTGAGTCGCCTCCGCTGGCGAGGAAGACCCATTCGCTGACGACCCAGTCGAGTTCGGGCGCGTGTTCACGATACGCGGCAAACGAGTTGTCGTCCCACTTCACGTTGAAGCCGACGACGAGGCGCGGCCGCACGGGGTTGGCGGCGCTGGCCGGCGCGCCGGCGCGCACGGCTTCCTTCTTGCGATCGGCGGCGATGCGCAGATGCTCGGGGCGCTGCGCGCGCGGCGAGGGCTGGAGCATGAGCGCCGCGGCGAGGCGGCGACGCGCGCTCAGTCGTTCGCGTTCGGAGCGCGTCGTGGTGAGTCCCGACCGCTTGGTCGCGCCCACCGCCTGTCGCGCCTCGCGCAGCGACGGAAGCAGCGGCGGGATGATGATGCTGATGACAAGGCCGAGCGCAAGCAGCGTCGAGAGGACTCCGACGCCGATGGCCAGTTGTCTCACGCGCCGCCAGCGGCGCCCGGAGGGATCGATGAAGACGTGCGGAAGATCGGCGAGCATGCTGGGCTATAAGCTACTCGTCCGCAGGGCGCGGTGCGGGGGGTAAGCGGGCGGGAGTAGCGGAGTTACGGGATCGGAGCGGGGTGGGCGGCGCGCTCCGCCATCGGTCTGCTTCCCTTGCTTATCGCCCTGTAGCCGCGCTAACTTTCGAGGCTACCAACACCATAGCTCCAGCCGGCGTGCAATCGCCATGAAGGGGGGAGTCCAGATTGTCGGAAGTCATCATTCATGACGATGAAAACTTCGAGCGTGCGCTCAAGCGCTTCAAGAAGAAGTGTGAGAAGGCCGGGATTTTGTCCGACCTGCGCAAGCATCGTCACTATGAAAAGCCGAGCGAACGCCGCAAGCGGAAGATGAATGCGGCGACGCGCAAGAACCGTCGCACCCGCCCCTCCTGATGCCACCACTGCAGGATCGCCTCGCCGCGGAGATGACCGCCGCGCGCAAGGCCCAGGACAAGGCACTGACGCTGGTCCTGGGGACGATCCTTGCTGACATCCGGAACCGCGAGATCGAACTCAAGCAGGCACTGACCGATGACGATGTGGTCGAGGTGCTCCGCAAGGGTGTAAAGAAGCGCCGCGAGTCCGTGGCCGCCTATGAAACGGCGGGCCGAGTGCAACTCGCGGCGCAGGAAGCGGCGGAAGTGGTGGCGCTGGAGCGCTACCTCCCCGCCTCGGCCAGCGAGGACGAAGTGCGGGACGTGGTGCGCGCGGCCATGGCGGCCGGCGCCAGCGGACTGGGGCCTGTGATGGGCGCGGTGATGCCCCGCTTCAAGGGGCGCGCTGAAGGCAGCTTGATCAACCGCGTGGTTCGCGAGGAGCTCGGCAAGTCGTAGTGACACCCCCCATCGTGGTACTCGAACAAACCCGACCAGGCGATCTCGATCGCCCGCTCGGGTTTTTTCGTCCGCATGCGCTGACCGTGCTCGAGTTTCCGCGCGTGCTGGAGGTGGTCGCGGGGTACGCGCACTCGGCACTCGGCGCGGCGCGCGTGATGTCGCTGATGCCGTCGCTCGCGCTCGACGCGGTGCGCGCCGAGCACGCGCGGGTGGAAGCGATGCGCGCGCTCGTGACGTCGGAGGACGGGTGGCAGGGCGAGCCGGTGCCCGACCTGACGGCCGCGCTGGCGCGGCTGCGCATCAGCGGCACGGTGCTCGACGGGCTCTCGTTGCGCGACGCGGGACGGCTGCTGGGGTCGGCGCGACGCACACGCGACGCCATCTACGCCGACCGCGTCAGCGCGATGACGCGCGCGCTGCTGGTAGAGTATGCCGACGTGATGGCGCGCGACGCCGAACTCGAGCGGCGTCTCGAGAAGGCGCTCGATGATGACGGCACGATGCGCGATGACGCGTCGCCCGCGCTACGCCGGCTGCGGCGCGAAATGGCCGGGGCCGAAGGCGAGCTGGTGCGGCTGCTCGAACGGATCATGGCGAAGCTCGAACCGCATCATCAGGTGGGCGATGCGTCGGTCACGGTGCGCAACGGTCGGTACGTGATTCCGGTGCGCCGCGAAGGGGCCAAGCACGCCGGCGGCATTGTTCACGATACGAGTGCGACGGGCGCGACGGTATTCATTGAGCCGCCGGCGGCGGTGGAGGCGGGGAACCGCATCCGCGAGCTCGCCATCGAGGAGCAGCGCGAGATCGAGCGCATTCTGCGCGAGCTGACTGATGCGCTGCGCCCGCATCACGCGGCACTCGAGTTGTCGCTCGAGGCGCTGGTGGCGCTGGATGCGCTGGCGGCGCGTGCCAAGTACGCGGTGGCGGCGCGTTGCACACCGGCGCCGCTGGGCGCGCCATCCGCCGGCTTTGCCATTTGCAACGGGCGGCATCCGCTGCTGCTCGCGCGCGGCGCGGAGGTGGTGCCGTTTGACTTGGAGATGCTGCCCGGTGAACGCACGCTCCTCGTGTCGGGCCCGAACACCGGCGGCAAGACGGTGCTGCTCAAGGCGCTCGCGCTGCTCTCGCTGATGGCGCAGAGCGGGATTCCCGCGCCCGTGGGCCCCGACAGTCGGCTTGCCGCGTTCGATGGCGTCTTTGCCGATATCGGCGATGAGCAGAGCATCGAGGCGTCGCTGTCGACGTTCAGCGCGCACCTGAAGAACCTCATCGAGATCGTGAAGGACTCGACGAGCGAATCGCTGGTGCTGGTGGACGAGCTGGGCTCGGGGACCGATCCGCTGGAGGGCGCGGCCCTTGGCGGCGCGATACTCGAGACGCTGACGTCGCGCGGCACGATGACGATTGCGACGACGCACCTGGGCGCGCTCAAGGAGCTGGCGCAGGAAGTGCCGGGCGTGATCAACGCGTCGCTGCAGTTTGACGCGGTGGCGCTGGCGCCGACGTATCGCCTCATCAAGGGGATTCCGGGGCGGTCGTATGGCCTGAGCATCGCGCGACGGCTCGAGATGCCGGCGGCGGTGATTGCGCGCGCCGAGGAGCGCGTGCCGCAGGTGGAGCGTGACGTGCACCGGCTGCTCGAAGTGCTCGAGGTGCGTGATCGCGAGAGCAGCACGCTGATGGCGCAGCTCAAGAGTGACGAGGCCGACGTGCACGAGCGTGGGCGGCGGCTGGCCGAGCGGGAGGCGGACGTGCGTCGCAAGGAGCGCGAGCTGGAGAAGGCGGCGCGTCACGATGCGCGGCGCTATCTGCTTGATGCGCGCACTGACCTGGAGAAGATGATTGCGTCGCTGAAGGCGGCGGGTGCCTCGGGGCTGGAAGAGGCGGCCGCGGCGGCGCGACGCGGGCTTGAGCAGCGTGCGGGGCAGGAACGCGACGCGCTCACGGCACTCGAAGTGCGTGAGCAGGCGGATGCAAAGCGCGAGGCCGACGAGCGGGAGCGCGCCGTGCGCGCCAAGGGTGATCGCGAGGCGCGCCCGCTTGCGGCGGGCGACACGGTGGCCGTCTCCACGCTGGGCGGAAAAGCGGGCAAGCTGCTCGAACTGCGCGGCGCCGAAGCGCTGGTGGTGGTGGGCGCGCTCAAGCTGACGGTGCCCGCCAACTCCCTGACTCGGCTGTCTCAGCGGGCACTGCGCGACCGCGAGACGGCCGTGGCGTACATTGGAGACATCCCCGAGGTTGATGTCAAACACGAAGTGGATGTGCGCGGCATGCGGATTGGCGAAGTGGAAGATGCCGTGCTGCAGGCCATCGACAGCGCGCTGCGC
>JAHFCT010000011.1:0-8098 GCA_023249375.1 Gemmatimonadota bacterium
TCGTCAACGGCGCCGATATGCCGCACTCGATGGATTTTCACGCCGCGGAAATCGCGCCCAATCGCGCGTATCGCAACGTCATGCCCCACGACAGCATTCAGTTCAGCTTCGTGCCGCGTGTGCCCGGCGCATTTATGTACCACTGCGGTACCGCGCCCGTGGCCGCACACATCGCCAACGGCATGTACGGTGCGCTGATCATTGACCCGGCCACGCCACGGCCCGCGGCGCAGGAGTTCGTGCTCGTCCAGAGCGAGTTCTACATGGGTGCGGCGCAGGGCAAGGACTCTGTGCACGCCCTCGACTGGCAGAAGGTACTCGGCGCCTCTCCCGATTACGTCACGTTCAACGGCGTCGCGTCGCGCTACGCCACACATCCAATCCCGGTACGGGCCGGCGCACCGATCCGCTTGTACGTGGTAAACGCCGGGCCGAATCGCATCAGCTCATTCCATGTGGTAGGAGCGATCTTTGACCACGTGTTCGCTGACGGCTTTGGGCGTCCCCTCGAGGGACTGCAGACGTACAACGTGCCGGTAGGCGGCGGGGCGATCTTCGAGCTGCGCCTCGCCGAGGCCGGACAGTTTCCGTTCGTGACGCACGCGTTCGCGGATGCGACGAAGGGCGGCGTTGGCGTTCTTCAGGCCGCACCGCGAAAGTAACGCGACGCGTCAACGTCGACGGTACCGCCGCTCACGTTGCGCCGGGACACACGAAGGCCGCCATCACTGGCGGCCTTCGCGCTTCTTGTATCCTCGTCCTTCGCTGCAACACGCGGCCAGTGCGCTCCGCGCGCTGCCTCGCGAACTACGGAACGATCTCTTCAACCGGCGGCTTCACCATCGGCGGTTGCTGCGGATTCGGCGGACCGTTCGGCGGACCGTTCGGTCCCATCTGCATGCCTCGCATCGGCGGCTGCTGCACGCGCATGCGCCCCATGCCCGGCTGGCGGATTCCGGGCTGCCGCATTCCGGGCTGCCCCATGCCCTGCCCCATGCCCTGCCCCATGCCCTGCCGCATGCCTGGCCGCATCATGCCGCCGCCCATTCCCTGACCCATGCCCTGACCCATACCCGGACGCATGCCGGGTCCGCCAGGTCCACGACGCCCCGCCGCCTGCGCCCGCATCGCCTCGACGCGACGGAACATCTGCTCCTGCATGCCGAGGAACTTGGCGCGCTGCATGGGCGAGAGGTACCCGGCCATCTCCTTCTGTTCCTGCTCGAGAATGTCAAAGCGCTGACGCTGGATCTGCAGCGCCTTGTCCAACGATGCCGACACCTTGGCGCCGTTGGTCGTGTCGCCCGAGATCATCAGGTCGCGCATTGCCATGCGCGCATCCCGCTCCTGCTCGACCAGCAGATGCCGCCGCTCCTCGAACTTCTTGTTCGTCGCCTGCAACTTGCTGAACTGATCGTCGGAGAGACTCAGTCCTTTCTTGAGCTGGTTCCCGATGCGGTTGCGGAGCTGCGCCTCGAGCTGATCGCGGTTCATCTTGGCGCGCATCAGGCCGTTCGGTCCCATCTGGCCGCCCTGACCCATCTGGGCCATCGCCATCTTCTTGCGCATCAGGCCCGCTTGGCTCGAGTCCCCCTGAGCCTTGGGCTGCACGACCTTGGGCTGTGCCGCCTTCGGCTGCGCCGCCGTCGGGTTCTGCGCCGCGGCGACACCGGCCACGAGGCCAAGCGCGAGGCCAACGCGATACATGCTCTTCATAGCGTCTTTCCTCCTTCATTTGAAGCGATGACGGGTGTCACCGACTGGGGATCCGTGCTGGGCAGCGTCTTCAGTGAATCCATCTGCCCCAAGAGAGCCTGCAAATCATTCAACGAAAGGTCCGACAAGCCGCCGCCAAACGTTATGCCATCCTCCGGCGTCAAGGGCGCGGTCGCGTGCGTCGTTTCGGCCGGCGCCGGCGACGTGCGCACCTGCGACGAATCCGCAAACCGCGCCCCCGTGCCCACCGACGTGCGCTGCCACACCACGCCGCTGCCCACCGCAAGCACCAATCCCGCCGCCGCCGCGTACTGCCACGTCTTCCACGCGACGTCCCGGCGGGGTGACGCGTACAACGCGGGCTTGCCAGATGCAGCACGCGGCGCGGGCAGCGCGCCGACGATAGCCGCGACGTTCGTGCGCGGCACACCAAGCGTCACGCTTTCCCGCACCCGACCGATCAGCGCCAGTTCCGCACGGCAGTCGTCGCAGGCCGCCACGTGCGCCGCCACGCGCGCCGTATCCTCCGCGCCAAGCACGCCGTGGGCGTACTCGGGCAGCAGGTCGCGCATTTCGCCATTGGGACAATCAGTCATCGCTCAGGTACTCCTTGATCGCGCGCATCGCGTTGTGGTAGTGCACTCGGCACGCGCCTTCCGTGCTTCCGACCACCTGCGCAATCTCCGTGTACGGCAACCCTTCCATCACGCGCAGCGTGAACACCTCGCGCTGCAGCGGCGACAGATGCGCCACCGCGTTTCGCACCCGGAGCATCGCTTCATCCGCCACCAGTCCATCAAGGGCGTTGAACTCCTGCACCGCGTGTCGTTCCTCCAGCTCCACCTGCTGGGGGCCGCGCCGTTCCGCGCGCTGCCGGTCGAGCACCAACCGCTTCAAGATCGTGAACAGCCACGTGCGCAGCGAACTGTCGGCCCGAAAACTGTGCAAGGAACTGAACGCCCGCACAAAGGTGTCCTGCACCAGCTCGTCCGCCCCGTCGCGGACGCCCTGCGTCACCGCAAATCGCGCCAGCGCGGGCGCGTGCCGCTCCACCAGTTCCGTCGCTGCCCGCTCATCGCCCCGCTGCCACCGGGCGATCAGCGCCAAGTCCACCCGGGCGTCGGCTTCGCGGATTGTATCGCTCATGCACTCACCATCTTGGACGCCCGCCCGCAGTCATTGTTAATAGGAGCCGTCTTGACGCCAACCCGCCTCGCGCCCACCATCCCGTCCAAGGCTCTCCCCCCTCCCCAGCACCCGCCGTGCCTCCTTCCCAGCACCCCACCGTGCCCCGTCCCCTGCTCCATGATTGAGCTCATTGCCCACCGTGGTGCTTCCCGCGAGCGACTCGAAAATACGCTCCCGGCCTTCCAGCGTGCGCTCGACCTCGGCGCCGACGCGGTGGAACTGGACGTCCACTGCACCGTCGACGGAGCCGTCGTCGTCCATCACGACCCGGTCTTACGAGGAACACCCGAGGACCACGCGCTGTTGGGCCTCCCCATTGCCGCGCTTACCGCGGCTCAAGTTCGCACTGTTCGCCTCGATGATGGAAGCACGGCGCCGACACTCGCCGAGGTCGCCACGCTGCTTGGAAACAGGGCCGCGCTCTACTGCGAACTGAAAGGGCGCGGCACCGCCAGCGCCGCACTCGCCATCCTGGCGCAATACGGCGGCCCCTGCGCCGTGCACGCCTTCGACCATCGCCAGGTTGCGGACGCGTTCGCGGCGTCACCCGGCGTTGCGCGCGGCGTCCTCGAAGTCAGCCGGCACGTCGACCCCGCCAGCACGCCGCGCAGTGCGCACGCGCGCGACCTCTGGCAGTTGGTTGAGTACATCGATGAAGCGCTCGTGCGTGACGTTCACGCCGCTGGCATGCGCGTCATCGCCTGGACAGCCAACGCACCTGACGTGATCGAACAGCTCGCCCGCTGGCGGGTGGATGCGCTCTGTACTGACGACATCGCGCTCGCGCGCCAAGTCCTCGGCCGGTAGCGAAGGCGCGTGCCGCGCGCGCGTGAACTAGCTTTGTCCAACTTCCCCAGAGGAGCCCCTTCCTTCATGCGACCATCCCCTCTCGCGGCGCTCTCGTTCGCGCTCGCGTCCCTCGTCGTCGGCCTCGGAGCGCCGGCTCGTGCGCAGACCACGCCGGCCGCCCGCCCCGCCGCCGACACCGGCAAGAAGGACGTGTCGCCCGGTCCGGGCGGCGTCTCCGTGCCAAACGCGGATCCCTTCCCGAGCACGTACAAGGCGCGCACGTCGCGCCCGACCGTCATTCGCAACGTCAACATCTTCACTGCCGTCGGCCCGGTGATTCGCAACGGCGCCATCCTGCTGCGCGACGGCAAGGTCGCCGCGGTTGGCGCCAGTGTGGACGCTCCCAGTGACGCGGTCGTCATCGACGGCAGCGGCCGCTACGTCACACCGGGGCTCATCGACACGCATTCGCACATCGGCGTGTATCCCGCGCCCGGGACCGCCGCCCACAGCGATGGCAACGAGGCGACGTCGCCGGTGACGGCGAACGTGTGGGCCGAACATTCGGTGTGGCCGCAGGATCCGCAGTTCCCGCGCGATCTGATGGGCGGCGTGACGACGCTGCAGGTGCTGCCCGGGTCTGCCAACCTGATCGGCGGCCGCTCCGTGGTGCTCAAGGTTGTGCCGTCCACATCGGCGCAGGGGATGAAGTTCCCCGGCGCCAAGTACGGCCTCAAGATGGCGTGCGGCGAGAATCCCAAGCGCGTCTACGCCAGCCGCGGTCCGTCCACGCGCATGGGCAACATTGCCGGCTACCGCGAAGCGTGGATCAAGGCCGAGGCATACCGACGCAACTGGGACGCCTGGCTCGTCGAGCGAAAGGGTCCGCCCCCGTCTCGCGATCTCGGCCTCGAAACGCTTGCCGAGGTGCTGCGCGGCAACATTCTCGTGCACAATCACTGCTATCAGGCAGACGAGATGATGCAGATGATCGACGTCGCGCACGAGTTCGGCTACAAGATCCGGTCCTTCCACCACGCCGTCGAGGCGTACAAGATTGCGGGTGCGCTCGCCAAGGAAGGCATCTCCGGCTCCATGTGGGCCGACTGGGGCGGCTTCAAGATGGAAGCGCTTGACGGCATCCGCGCCAACATCGCCATCGTGCACGCTGCTGGCGCGCGCGCCGTCGTGCACTCCGACGACGCGTCCGGTTCGCAGCGTCTGAATCAGGAAGCGGCCAAGGCGCTTGCAGCCGGTCGTGCGGCGGGCATCGCCCTCAAGGAGGAAGACGCCATCACGTGGATCACGCGCAATGCGGCGTGGACGCTTGGCCTCGACGACCGCATCGGTACGCTCGAGAACGGCAAGAACGCCGACGTCGTGCTCTGGTCGGCGAATCCGCTCTCGGTGTATGCGCGCCCCGACAAGGTGTGGATCGACGGCGCCGTGATGTTCGATCGCGCCGATCCCGCGCAGCGCTGGCGCACGGATTTTGAGCTGGGCTACGTGCCGAAGAATGACGGGAGGAACAAGTGATGCGCACTCGTATCATCCAACGCGCAGGTGCGGCGTTCGTGGCCGTCAGCCTCATTGCCGGCGCCGCGCGCGCACAGACGATCGCCATCACCGGCGGCACCGTCTTCCCCGTGAGCGGTCCAAAGATCGAGCACGGCACGGTGCTCATCCGCGACGGTAAGATCGTAGACGTGGGCGCCAGCGTCGCCGTACCGCCTGGTGCGCAGGTCATCGACGCCACCGGCAAGTGGGTGACGCCGGGGCTCATCAACGCCAACTCGTCGCTCGGCCTCAGTGAAGCTGGCAGCCCCGAGTTCAGCGGCGGCTACAACGACACGCGCGCCAAGGGCAGTCACGGCGTCGCAGCAGCGTTCAAGGCGTGGGAAGGCATCAACCCCGCGTCCATGTACATCCCGATGGCGCGGCAAGGCGGCATTACCAGCGTGATGGTGAACCCGGGCGGCGGTCTCATCGCCGGACAATCGGCCATGATCGATCTCGCGGGCGACCGCGTGGACGCGATGCTCGTACGGCGCGGCGCGACCGCCGCAAACCTCGCCATGGTCGCCTCGTTCTCGCCCGGCGCCGCGGAAGCTGGCGCGCGCGGCGAACTGCTTGCCCGCCTGCGCGATCTGCTGCTCGACGCGCGCGCCTACGCGCAGAATCGCGCCGCCTTCGAACGCAATGCCACGCGCGTCTTCGCCGCGCCGCGCGGCGATCTTGAGGCACTGCAGAGCGTCATCGACACCACCATTCCGCTGGCCATCGCGGTGGATCGCGCCTCCGACATTCGTGCGGTGCTCGATTTGCGGCGCCGCGACAAACTTCCGCTGAAGCTGATCATCGTCGGTGCGGCCGAAGGATGGGAGGTTGCCGCGGAGCTTGCGGCAGCGAAGGTGCCCGTGCTTGTGGGCGCGACCACCAATATCCCAACCAGCTTTGACGCACTCGGCGCGCGGCAGGAGAACGCCGCGCTGCTGCGCGCCGCCGGCGCCGCCGTCGTGCTTATCGGCGAGGGCGATGACTTCAAGGTGCTGAACATTCGGCAGGAGGCAGGCAACGCGGTGGCCTACGGCATGTCGTGGGACGATGCGCTGCGCGCGGTCACGCTCGCGCCTGCCGAGGCGTTCGGCGTCGCCGACAAGGTTGGTTCGCTGCGCGCGGGTCGCGAAGCGAACGTGGTCATCTGGGACGGCGATCCGTTTGAGTTCGCCACGGCGGCCGAGCAGGTCTTCATTCGCGGCATCCGCCAGACCGGCAAGACGCGGCAGGACGAACTGACGGAGCGCTACAAGCCGTAAACGCGGCAGCACAATCGATGTCGCGCGACGCGACGCACGGTCCTTCGCCGCGCGTCGCGTCGTGTGCCACGGCAATCGCGCTACGGTGCCTTTGCTCCCTCGTCGGCGCTCGGCGCGGCCGCGGAATCGGCGGTTGGCGCTTCCGCCGCGGCAGCCTCGGCCGCCGGCGCGTTGGCCGCCGGCGCGTCGGCCGCCGGAGCGCCCTGACGAACCTTTGTCAGTTCGGCGTCGAGCCGCGTCGCCTCAGCTTCGTGTTCGCGCAGCGTCGCCGCCAACCGCTCCCACGCCGCCGCGTCCAGCTCTTCGCCCTTGGCCTTGGCCCGATAGACCGCGTAGCCCAGCGCCTGCGCCGATTTGTCGGCGAGTTGCCGCACCCGGAAGATCTCAAGGCGAAGCCGTCCCTCGTCGATGGCGTCCTGTGCAACCTGCCCCGCCCGATTCAGTTCGACCTGCAGCTTGTCCCAGAGCCCCATATGGCCTCCCGGCCGATGCGATGTCTGCACACCCTACGGCGCGCGCACGCCGACTGTTTCCGGCGCGTCGCCGGCAGCGAGGGCTGTCAGTAAGTTACAGTATGCAATCTGACTTCGACCGCGGCGTGCGGTCTGCGCAGCTCAGCATGATCGCCAATGCCGTGCTCGCGCTCATCAAGCTCGTCGCCGGCGTCGTTGGCAACTCGTACGCGCTGATCGCCGACGCGGTGGAATCGTCCGCCGACATTTTTTCGTCGCTTATCGTCTGGGGCGGCCTGCGCATTGCGAGCCGCGACCCCGACGAGGACTACCCGTTTGGCTACGGCAAGGCGGAGACCGTCGCGACCGCCACCGTCTCACTGATGCTGCTTGGCGCGGCCATTGGCATCGCGGTCGAGGCCGTGCGCGAAATCAAGACGCCGCACCACGCGCCCGCGCCGTGGACGCTTGTCGTGCTCGTCGCGGTGATGATCGTCAAGATGGTGCTCGGCCGGCGCATCGGCGCCGTCGCCAACGAGGTCGGGAGCACGGCGGTGAAGGCGGACGCCTGGCACCACTTCTCCGATGCCATCACCAGCGCGGCCGCGTTCGTGGGCATCAGCATTGCGCTGTACAAAGGGCCCGGCTGGGAGATGGCCGACGATTACGCGGCGCTCGTGGCGTCGGTGGTGATTGCGTACAACGGCGTGTCGATGCTGCGCACCTCGCTGCAGGATCTCATGGACCGCCAGCCGGGCGCCGACATCGCCGAGCCGGTGCGGCGAGTGGCCGAGCGCGTGCCCGGTGTCTCGGCGATTGAGAAGCTGCATGTGCGGCGCGCCGGCATCGCGTTTCACGTCGAGATCCACGTGCAGGCTGACCCGCACATGCCGCTGTCCGATGCACACGCCCTGGGCGGCATGGTGAAGTCTGCAATCCGCACGGCGCAGCCTCGCGTGCGCGGCGTGCTGGTGCATATGGAGCCGTTTCAGGGGGAGAGTGCGGCGGGATAGAGAGTGACGGTACGTGGCAGATCGCAGATGGTAGATGGATAGCAGAAGGCCCGCCATTTATGGCGGGCCTTCGAGTTCGTGCACCGCGAGTTACGCCGCGAGTTACGCCGCGAGTTACGCCGCG
>JAHFCT010000011.1:8198-83386 GCA_023249375.1 Gemmatimonadota bacterium
GTGACGGTACGTGGCAGATCGCAGATGGTAGATGGATAGCAGAAGGCCCGCCATTTATGGCGGGCCTTCGAGTTCGTGCACCGCGAGTTACGCCGCGAGTTACGCCGCGAGTTACGCCGCGGGAGTCGCCGCGGGCGCCGGATAGACCGACACCTTTTGGCGCGTCTTGCTCTTGTGCTCGAACTTCACCACGCCTTCGATAAGGGCATAAATGGTGTAGTCCGTGCCGAGGCCGACGTTGTTGCCCGGGTGCCACTTGGTGCCGCACTGGCGCAGGATGATGTTCCCCGGCACCACGTGCTCGCCACCGTACTTCTTGATACCGCGCATCTTCGGATTCGAATCGCGGCCGTTGCGGGAGGAACCTACACCTTTCTTATGAGCCATAATATCCTCTCGAGAAGCGGCTCACCCGAGGGTGATGTCGCGAACCTTGATTTCGGTGAAGCCCTGCCGGTGTCCCTGCTTCTTCGCGTAGTTCTTGCGCCGGCGGAACTTGAAGACGACGATCTTGTCGCCGCGACCCTGCTTGGTGATCTCGGCGGTCACTTTGGCTCCGGTCAGCGTGGGCACGCCCGCGCGAACCGACGTGCCGTCGGACCCGAGAAGTACTTCGTTGAACTCGACCTGCGTGCCCACATCGCCAGTTAGCGAGGGAATGCGCAGCGACTTGCCCGGCTCGGCGCGGTACTGCTTGCCGCCGGTGCGGATGATGGCGTAAGACATGGAAAGGCTCGGAAAAACTTGAGATGCGAACGAGCCTAAAATGATATCCGGCTAGGGCTTGGGAGTCAAGGGGAGGCCCCTATTTTGCCCTGCCCTGCCTCAATATGAAGCTGGTCACGTTCGCTACCTTCTGGTCGGACATCGCGCTGCGGCGACCGCCCGTAGACATGTGCCCCCGGAGAAAGCCCGCAAACGTCGACCAGCTCGCAAGTTCCGACGCCGACGTAAAGCTGCGCCTCCCCCAGACGGGCCCGCCCTTGGTGCTCCCCTGGCCATTTGCGCCGTGGCACGACGCGCACTCCGTGCGCCACACCGCCGCCCCTTCGGTCGAGTTGCCGGCCTTCACCGTCAGCGTGTCGTCGCCCTGCCCCTCGACGTGTGAGCCGAGCGGCACGCCGCGCGACAGGAAAGCGATGTATGACACTAGCGCTTCCATCTGCGGGTGGTCCGGGGCGAGCGCGGGCGCGCGCAGGTTGCGGCGCAGGCAGATATTCACGCGTTCGTGCACGGTCATCACGCCGCCGTGCGTATCGACGCGCGGGTAGCGCGCGTACGTTCCCACCCACGGCAGGGCGCCGCGTTTCGTGCCCGCGTCGAGGTGGCAGCTCGCGCACCGCAGCGCCCCCGCCTCCAAGTGCATTGAGTCGCGCGTGGCAATCGCGATCGCGCGCCCACGGCGAATGGCGGCGCCCATGGCATCGCTGGGTATGAGTGAATCGGCCGGCACGACGAAGAACGCCGTGTCACTCTCGGGCCGCGGCGTGGGCGTCGCCGCAACAAGCGTGACCATTCCGCCAAAGACGCGGCGAGGCGGGTCCGCGCGTTCAGCTCGGCACGCCGCGACGAGGACGAGCGTGGCAGCGAGCACCGGCCGGCGGAAGACGGCGGCGGACGGCATGCGAGTCGCCCTCAGGCCACCGCGTACTGCTGCGTCACGTCGCGTCCCGCGCCCTTGACCACGAGCTTGAACTCATCCGGCCGCAGCAGCGGATCATCGCGCATCTCCACACCGAAGCCGACGCCCTTTTCGAGTTTCTTCATCAGGTCCTGCTCCTGCTCCAACACATACGTCGCGGTATCGGGGTGCAGGCGCACCAACAGGTGGTCGCGACGCCCCTCGGCGGCCATGCGCCGCACCGAGCGCTCCATGCGGCGCACAATGGTCTCCGCCGTGAACACGCGCCCCGTGCCGTGGCACACCTGACACGGCTCCGTCATCGACTGCAGGTGGCTTTGGCGAACGCGCTGGCGCGTCATCTCGATGAGCCCGAGATCGCTCACCGAAAAGGCCTTGGTTCGCGCACGATCGCGGCCAAGGTGCGTGCGCAGTTCCTGCAGCACCTTGTCGCGGTTCTGCTTGGTGTCCATGTCGATGAAGTCGGCGACGATGATGCCGCCGACGTCGCGCAGGCGCATTTGCCGCGCGACTTCGCGCGCCGCCTCGATGTTGGTTCGGAGAATCGTCTTCTCCGGGTCCTTCTTGCCCGTGTAGCGTCCAGAGTTCACGTCGATGCTGACGAGCGCCTCGGTGGGCTCGACAATGAGATAGCCACCCGACGGCAGGTCGCAGCGCCGCTTGAACAGATCGCGGATCTCCTGCTCGACGCCGGCATGGTCGAACAGCCCTTTCTTGTCCTCGTAGAGATGCACGCGCTCGACGAGTTCGGGGGCAATTCCGCCGAGGTACTCGAGGATCTCGTTGTGCAACTGTTTGGAGTCGACGGTGAGACTGTCGACCTTCGTCGAGAACAGGTCGCGGATGATGCCGCGCGTCAACGACGTCTCGCGGTGCAACAGCTTGGGCGGCTTGCCGACGAACTTGGTCTTCTTGTTGATCCGGCTCCACTGGTTGATGAGCGTGTCCAGTTCCCGCTTGAACGTCTCCAGCGTCACGTCCTCGCCGACGGTGCGCACGATAACGCCACCCGAGTTCTTGGGCATGACGCTCTCGACCTGACCGCGCAGCCGTTGCCGCTCGGCGCGATCGCCAATCTTGCGCGACACGCCGACGCGCGACGCGAACGGCATATAGACCAGGAACCGCCCCGCCATCGAGACCTGCGCGGTGACGCGGGAGCCCTTGGTAGAAATGGGTTCCTTGGAGACCTGGACGATGATCTCCTGCCCTTTCTTCAGCACATCCTGAATTTGCGGCGGTTCCTTGCGGCGCCGGCGACCACCACGCGGCTTGGACGGCGTAACTGGCGCCTCGGCCGCGACGGCCTCGGGGCTATCGGGCTGCTCGACGTCGGCCGGCTCGTCGCCGGGCTCGGCGTCGTCGGCATCATCGTCGTCGCCCTCGTCATAGACGAGGTCGGAGTTGTGGAGGAACGCGCTCTTATCGGTGCCAATGTCGATGAATGCCGCCTGCAGACCAGGCAGCACCGCTTCAACCTTGCCCCAATAGATGTCGCCGACCATGCGCCGAGCTTCCGGGCGGTCGACCTGCAGCTCAACGAGCTGGTCGTCCTCGAGGATGGCAACGCGCACTTCCCGCTGCGTCGCCGAGATGAGGATTTCTCTTTTCATGAATGAACACACCGCGACCAGGCAAGGGCGACCGCACTCGCGCCGAGCGTCGGCGTTGCAAAAGGGTGGCGTGGCCCAGGGCGACGGGCATCCCACGGATGCCGTCTCCCCGACTCACAACAGTCGGTTGTGTCTCCCCCAAGCGCGCGATCGTCCATGCGACGGCCGCCAGGAACGCGTGTCCGTTCACGGTCGCTGCCAGCTGCAGCGCCAGAAGGGCACGGTCCGGGACAGTACGGCCTCGCCTGCGATCGGGCTCGAGCATGCTCCGCCAAACGCGAGAGGGAGTGGAATCTCCGGGGCGTGCGGTCGCCAGCCCACAGAGGGTACTACAGCGGGGACGACCCGCTACTGGATTGGTAATCCGCGGGTGGCACTCAGGCAACCCTTTCCCCGCACCACACCGTGCGCAGCGTCTTGCACCACGGACGTTACGCTCCCACTTCGCGCAGCATCTGTCGCGAGATGAGGACGCGCTGGATCTCGCTGGTTCCTTCGCCGATCTCGCACACTTTGGCGTCGCGCATCATGCGCTCGACGGGGTAGTCCTTGGTGTAGCCGTAGCCGCCGTGGATTTGCACGGCCTTGGTGGTGGCGCGCATCGCCAGTTCGGAGCAAAACAGCTTGGCCATTGCCGCTTCCTTTCTGAACGGCTTGCCGTGCTGCGCGAGCCAGGCCGCGTGGTACACCAGATGCTTGCCGGCCTCGATTTCCGTCGCCATGTCGGCGAGTTGGAACGAGACACCCTGAAAATGCGCGATGGCCTGTCCGAACTGTTTGCGTTCGGTGCTGTACTTGAGCGCCTGTTCGCACGCCCCTTCGGCGAGTCCGAGCGACAGCGCGGCGACGCCCACACGACCGGCGTCGAGCGTCTGCATGAAGTTGATGAAGCCCCGCCCCTCTTCGCCTAGCCGATTTTCCACCGGCACCTCGACGTCTTCGAAGATCAGCTCGCGGGTGTCCGAGGCGCGCCAGCCGAGCTTGTCCTCCTTCTTGCCGGAGCGGAATCCCTTCATCACCGGCAGCGAAGCGTCGTGCCCGATGCCCACGCGGCGCGCGGCATCGAGGTCGCACGTTTCCTTGGTCAGAATGAATGAGGTGATGCCCTTGGTGCCCATCGTCGGCTCGGTAACCGCCGTGACCAGAAAAATCTCGCCCACTCCGGCGTGCGTGATGAAGCGCTTGGTGCCGTTCAGCACGTAATGATCCTTCTTGCGCACCGCTGACGTGCGGGTGCCGCCGGCATCGCTGCCCGCGCCGGGCTCCGTCAGTCCAAACCCGCCCAGCACCGCACCGGACGCGAGGCGAGGGACGTAGCGCTCTTTCTGTGCGTCCGTGCCAAAATGCACGATGGGCGACGTGCCGAGCGTGGTGTGCGCCGAGATGGTGATGGCGTGCGAGGCGCAGACCTTGGCCATTTCGTGGATGGCGATCATGTACGCGACCAGATCGAAGCCCGCCCCACCCAGTTCCTCGGCCCACGGGATGCCGAGCAGGCCGAGTTCGCCCATTCGCTTGACGGTCTCCCACGGAAACTCCTGGGATTCGTCGAACCGCGCCGCGATGGGCGCGACCTCTGCGCGGGCAAAGGCCTGGACCATCTCGCGCAGCGCGAGGTGCTGTTCGCTGAAGTAAAGGCTGTCGTCCATGGGCACCCGGCCCGCACGCGGGCAAATGGAAAGTCGGTGTCACCTGCCGCCCGGCGCTGCCGCGGCGCGCTGTGGAAGATAGCGCGGCGATCCGCGCCGCCGCAGTCCATCTCCGCACGCGGCGCGTATCCTGGATCGCCGGGCTGGCGATGCGCGTGTGGAATGCCGATACTCTGCCGCATGAGTTCCGAAGTTGTCTTTGTGTTGACGAGCGTGGTGTTGCAGTGCGGGGTGGCACTGTTGGTGGCCGTGGTGCTCTCGGCGCTGTGGCGGGTGCGCCCGTCGCCCTACCTGGGCCTGGCAACGGCGAGCTGGTGGTTCCTCGTCGCGTTCCTCGGCGCGTCGGGCCTCGCGTTCCGGTTTGCGATGCTGCAGACGCCGTCGCTGGCGTGGAATGTTGCGACGTTTAGCGCAGAAGCCAGCGCGGTGATGCACGCGGTCTTCCTTGTGGCGGCGGTGCGCGCGCTCGTGTTGCGGTCAAGGCCGACGACGCGCGCGGTGTGGATCAGCGCGGCGATCGCGACCGGCTACGGCGCGCTGAGTCTCTGGCTGCCGCAGCCTGGGCCAGCGGGGGCCGCGTTACGACAACTGCTGCGCAGCGCCTTGCCGTCGCTGCTGGTCGCAGGCGCGTACGTTGCGGTGATGCCACTGCTGTGGCGACGGCGTCGCCCCGGGGACCATGGGACGGCGCTTCTGCTCTCGGCGCTCGGGGCGAATGCGCTGCTGTTGGGTGTGCACGCATTCGTTTCACTCGCGTCGTCCCTTGGCATTGCCACGGTGCCCACGGCGGCGCCGTGGTATCCCGCGTCGGTCCTTACCCAGGCGCTGTTCGGCTTGGGCTGGACAGGGCTGCTGCTCGAGGCGGAACAGCGCACCCGGGAGCAAGCGGCCGCGCGCGCCGCCCATGCCGATCGCCTGCTGCGGCTGGCGCTTGACGCGTCCGTGGATCTCATTGGCGTGGTCGACCGCGACGAGCGGCTGGTGTTGTGCAACACGCGCATGGCGGCGACGATTGAAGAAGTGACGGGCCAACCGGTGACGCCACTGATGCCGTATCCGCGTCCGGGACGCACCGGCGCCGAGCGCGCGCGGTTTATCTCCACCATTCAGCGGGCGCTGCGCGGCGAACCCGTGCACGAGCGCGCCGAACTGTTCAGCACGACGGGACGGCGCATGCTGCTCGACCGCAACATCGTCCCCATTCGCGAAGGGGACGACGTCACCGGCGCGTTCGTCGTGGCGCGCGATGTGACGGACGACGAGGCGCTGCGACTCGAGGCCGAGCGCGCGATGCGCATCGAGGCGATGGCGCGGATGGCGGGCGGGCTCGCCCACGATTTCAACAATATTCTCACCGTGGTCCAGACAAACCTGCAGCTGCTGGCGGAGACGGGCGAGCACGACGCCGAGTCGATGGACATCATGATGGAAACCGCGGGAGCGCTCGATCGCGCGAACCAGCTCACCCGCCGCTTGCTCGGCGTGGCGCGCGAACGGCCGGCCGCGGTGTCGCGGGTGGATGTCGCCGCGCTCGTGCGTGACTTCAGCGCGTTCCTCCAGCACGCCATTGGGGAGGAAGTCGTGTTGTCAGTCGACGCCGCTGGCGACACGGCGTGCGCCATGATCGACCACGGCCGTCTGGAGCAAGTGCTGCTGAACCTCGCGTTGAACGCCCGCGACGCCATGCCGCGCGGTGGCGCGTTGCGCATTGCGGTACGGCGCCAACACCTCGGAAGCGACGGCGACGACGTTGCGCACGCGGTGCCGGCCGGCGACTACGTGGCGCTCGAGGTTGCCGATGACGGCACCGGCATGGATGACGCGACGCTCGCCAAGGCTGGCGATCCGTTCTTCACGACGAAGCCGTCGGCCGTTGGCTCGGGACTGGGACTCGCTACCTGTCGCGCGATCATCACCGAAGCGCACGGTTTTCTCGAGCTGCAGAGCAAGCGCGACGAGGGAACCACC
This sequence comes from Gemmatimonadota bacterium, assembly GCA_023249375.1. Lineage (GTDB taxonomy): Bacteria > Gemmatimonadota > Gemmatimonadetes > Gemmatimonadales > Gemmatimonadaceae > PNKL01. Next base: position 15,071 of record JAHFCT010000011.1, read on the forward strand.
GTCACACTCCTGTTGCCGTCTGCGTAACACCGGCGCGCGTGCAGGACGCGGCGTCAGGCGCGCCGCACGCAGACGGTGCTACACGGCGCGCGCGAAGTGCCCTCTGGTGTAGCGGTCGCCGAGGATTGTGCGCACCGCGTCCACGTTCGCCGTTCGTCCCGCGGCGAGTGCGTCCAGCAGCTGACGGTAGGCGTTCACAATCTCGGCCACGCGCTCACCGCGCACGTTGAAAACGGCGCGGAAGCCGCGAACGCCGGCTCGCCAGAGGCGCGGCACATAGGCGGAGCCGTCCACCGGCCGCGAGTGCAGCAGCCGGTTGCGGCAGGCACTGTCGGTGGCCACGGGAAACTGATAACCGGTGGGATCGGTGAGTTCCACGTTCGGGTGCTTCTGCACGCAGAGATCGCGGCAGGTGGTCGGTTCGCGGTCGAACGCCGCCGAGAGCACACAGTGCTCGAGATTCATTCCTTCGGGGCGCCCGAACAGAAAGACGTCGAACCCGGCCCCCTCCCAGGGCGTGACGAGCTGCGAGATCTCGTCGGCGGTGAGTTCCACCGACGCGGTGATGCGCTGTGCGCCCATCGCGAAGATCTCGCGCGCGGTGTGCGCGTTGAAGCAGTTGACGGCATAATCGGCCACGACGTCGCGTCCCTGCCCGCCGAGTTCGGCGACCAGACCGAGATGTCCGCTCAACAGCGGCAGACCGAGGTCGAGCCACGGCTGCAGCGAGCGGCGCTCCTCAGGGCGCACGACGCTTGGCGTGCGCAGCCGCAACGATACGCCGTGTGCCGCGAGCTCTTCGCGCAGCGCGGCGACGCGCGAGCGCGGCGGCGCCGGATGTCGCAGGAACGGATCGAGCACCACCTCAGTGGCGCCCGCGCCCGCCGCTGCGCGCGCATCGTCGAGATCGAACACCTCGGCGGTGAGGCGAATCTCGGCCGAGGGCGCTGCGTGCGGCGCAACAAGCTGCACGGCGTGTCCGATGCGTTCCGATCGTTCGGCGAGCACGGCGGCGTGCGCCCAGTCGCGGCGCTGCGACAGTTCCTCGGTGGCACGCTGCCGCAGGTGATTGAGCTCCGAGACCGGCAGGAAGAGCCCCGACGAAAGACCCGATACGTCGAGATCACCGAGCGCGAATGGCGTGTCACCGAGCCGGCCGAACTGCTCGCGCAGCTGCGTCGCATCGAGTGCGCGCTTGTTCGCCGGTGCCAGCGTGGCGTCGGAGAGCTGGGTCACCGTCTCGCCCTCCGCGGTCATGATCGCCTTGAGCGGACCGCCGGCGGCGCCAAAGACACGCACATCCATTCGCACGCGCCGCGGCCGTCCCTCGTTCGCGAGCGGGGCGAACGAGGCGCGCGCCGTCGCGAGCAGATTGACGTCGCCGGTGCGGAACACGCGCCAGCCGGCGGACACGCGCATTCTCGTGGCGATGACCTGCCGCCACTGACCGTTGCGCTGCTGCAGCGTACGCACCTCGTCGACCGAGAAGCCCACGGATTCCGCATGGCCGCCGTCGGGCGGCTCGAAGCCGAGCCCGTCGCCCACGGCGATGGGCGCGCGCACCTCCACCACGAGTTCGCCGTCGTCGCAGTGCACGACCACGCCGAGTTCGAGGCCGCGATTATCCGGCTGCGTGCGCGTGATGTAGTCGCGTCCCGCGCGGCCACCGTACATGCCGCCCGTGAAGCCGCGGCTGAAGATTTGCACGAGTGGTGCGGTCTCCTCAAATGCAGGCGGCGCGAAGTTCCCGCGCTCCACGCGATCGAGCCACTCGCGATAACCCTTGGTGACGGTGGCCACGTATTCCGGCTTCTTCTTGCGCCCTTCCACCTTGAGGCAGACGATGCCCGCCTCGGCGATCTCGGCGAGGTGATCGTACGCGCCGAGGTCCTTGGCCGAGATCAGATAGCCGCGATCGAGTTCCTGCCCCGAGTCGGCGTCGGTGAGGACGTAATCCTTGCGGCAGCTCTGCGCGCATGAGCCGCGGTTGGCGCTGCGCTCCGAGATCATGCCCGACATGAAGCACTGTCCGCTGTACGAGATGCACAGCGCGCCGTGCACGAAGCTCTCGAGGCCCAGGTCGGGCACTTCGGCGCGGATGGCGCGAATGTCATCGAGCGTGTTCTCGCGCGAGAGCACTACACGCTCGACGCCGAGTCGCTGCATCACGCGCGCGCCGCTGGCGTCGTGGACGGTCATCTGCGTGGAGCCGTGGATCTCGAACCCGGGATACACCGCCTGAATGAGGCGCACGAGCCCGACGTCCTGCACAATGGCGGCGTCGATGCCGCGATCGATGCACTCGCCGAGGTATACGAGGCATTCGTCGAGTTCGGCCGGCTTGACGAGCGTGTTGAGCGTCATGTAAACGCGCACCGCGTGGCCATGCGCAATCTCGCAGGCGGCGGCGAGGTCATCGAGCGTGAGCTGCGCGCCCTCGTCGCGCGCATTGAACTTGGACGCTCCCAGGTACACCGAGTTCGCGCCGTTGGCGACGGCGGCGCGGACGGCGTCAACGCTGCCGGCGGGGGCGAGGAGTTCGGGGGCCTTCGGGGACATGATGAAAGGTAGCGCGCCGAGGTGCTGAAGGAGGAGCGTGGCGCGTTTCCTTGCCGCGCCCCCTTCCGCACGCGACGTTTAGCGGCGCGAGATTCGCTCCGGCGAGTTCGCCACAGCCGCCCTCAAGCCTTTGCCCGACTCATGTCGATTCGCTCGCTGCTGACACGACGCTTCCTGATCTTCCTCGTCGGATGGAGTGCGGTCGTCGCGATGCTCGGAGAGGTCGTTGCCCGGCAGCGGGCGGAGACGGTGGCCCGAAGCGCTCGAGATGAGAGCGCCGGACAGGCCGCGCTGATCGCGCGCACGCTCAGCCAATCGTTAGAGACAGCCCGCGGTATCGCACTCACGTTCCGCTCCGCCCCCGCAGTGGCGGCGCTGCTGGACGCTATTCCCTCTGCTCAGATCGAGCGGATGACCGATTCGACGGCGCGGCGCGTGTTGCTCAGCGTGCGCCCCGACGTCGCAGCACTTTCGATGGTCATGGCGGAGAACGTGCGCGCGATCAGCGTGCTCGACGCGCTGTACCTACAGGACGCGCAGGGGCTGATCGTCGCCAGCGGCGATCATAACATGGCGAGCAGCCGAATCGGCCGCCGCTTCGTCGGCCAGGCGTTCCTCCGGCGTCTGGCGAAGGAAGACGTGGTGCAGATCTACGCGCCCAGCTTGCTGACGGGGCGCCCCGGATTCTTGTTCGGCGCGTCAATCCTCAAGGACACGCGCGTCATCGGTTCGGTGGTGGCTCGCGTCGAGGCGGACACGATCACGCGGACATTGTCGGGCGTGCACCAGACGTTGGTGTTGGTGACGGACAGCGCAGGGCGCGTGCTCGCATCGTCCGATCCGCGGCAGGTGCTCCGGCGCATCGATCTCCCCGGCGCCGTCGACGACACGTCGGTGGCACGTCTCCCAACCGTCGCCGGATCCCTCGGCGCGCTGTACGCGGGCCCCGTCGGCCACTCGGACTTGCGCCGGGCCTGGGTCACCGTTCCCCTCGATGAGTTCGGACTTTCCCTGCACGTAGTGCGTCGTTTGACCGAGGCGCAGTCGCAGCTGAACGCCGCGCGCCTGATCGCGCTGCTCGTGTGGGTGGCCGGCATCGTGCTGCTCATCGCGAATGCGCGCGGCGTGCAGCAGCTGGCAGACGTCGCGAACGCTCAGCGGTTGGCGGAAGCCGAGCAGCGCCGCGTGGCCGACATCCTCAACACGTCGTACGACGCGGTGATTACGCTGGACAGCCAGCAGCATGTGGTCGACTGGAACGTACGCGCCGAAGCGATCTTCGGGTACAAGGCGTCCGAGATGGTGGGCACCAATCCCATCGAGCGCATCGTCCCGCAGCGCTGGCGCGGCAAGCATGCGGCCGGATTCGAGAACGCGGTCAGGGTGAGCCGATCCGACAATCTGGGGACTCCGCGCGACCTCACGGCGCTGAATCGCTCGGGCTTGGAGTTCCCCGTCGAATTGACGGTGAGTACCGCGAGGGACGCGGACGGGGGACTGCTCTTCGTGGCCTTCTTCCGCGACGTCAGCACGCGCAGGCAAGAGGAGGAGGCTCGCGCGGCGGTGTCGGAACGCACCGAGCGCTATCGGACCGTCCTGCTCGAGTTTTCGCAGAGGACGAAGATCGAGTGGGACCAGACGCTGCGGCACCTCCTGCGCGAGGCCAAGCGCGCGGTAGGCGTCGGCCGTGCGTCGTTCTGGCGGCTCGACGCGCAAATCGAAACCATGACCTGCGAAGTCATGCTCGACGCAGACGCTGAGGACACGGCGAGCTCCGGCCTGCAGCTGTCACGGGCGGAGACTCCTCGCTACTTCCGCGTCCTGAGACTCGGACAGCCGATCGCGGCGGCCAATGCGGTGACGCACGAAGCCACGCGCGACTTCGCCGAGAGCTACCTGGTGCCGAATGGAGTTGGCTCGGTGCTGGATACGCCGGTCTGGTTCGAAGGACGGCAGATCGGCGTCTTCTCGCTCGAACATCGCGGCAAACCACGTGCATGGGAGCCGGATACGGTGGAGTTTGCTTCCACGATCGCGTCGCAGATCGGCTTGCTGCAGGAGTCGGTGCGACGTGTCGCCAGCGAGCGTGCCCTCGACGAAGAACGCGAGCAAGCCAAGCGGGTGCTGAGTTCCACGCCCGTCGCACAGGTGGTGTGGGAGACGCAGGAGGGATTGGCGTCCGCCAACCCGGCGGCAGTGACTCTCTTCCGGTACCCAAGCGAAGGAGCCATGAAGGGCAAGTTCCCGTGGGATCTCTCGCCCCCCGAGCAGGCCGGCGGCGAGTCTAGTCGGGCGAAGGGGGCCGAGTACGTCGCTCGATGCATGGCGGAGGGAAGCGCTTCGTTTGAGTGGATCTTCAGCCGCGCCGACGGCGACACTTTTCCGGCATCCGTGACGCTCGTGCGACTGACCGAATCGGGCTCGCAGCGGCTGTCAACCATCATCGACTTGTCCGCGCAGAAAGCAGCCGAAGCCGCGGTCGCTGCGTCGGCGCAGGCATTGCAGGAAGCCCGCGAGCAGCTCGGGCTGGCGCTCAGGTCAGCCAACATGGGGACATGGAAGTTCGTCGTTCCCGAGGGTCGACTCGAGGCTGATGAGAACACCAAGAGCCTGTATGGACTCCAAGACGTCGAGCTGGATGGGACGATGGCTCAGTGGTTCACCTTCATTCACCCCGACGATCTTGCTCCGTTGGGCCAGGTCATGCAGGAAACGATGGCTCTGCAGCGGGCGGACTATCGCGCGACCTTCAGAGTCTGCCAGCCCGACGGAAGCGTGCGGCACATCATGTCGGTGGGAAAGTTCTCGTATGCCGCCGATGGAACCGCGACGGTGGCCAATGGCGTGGTGTGGGATATCACGGACCTCAAGAACGCCGAGGAAGCGGTCCGCCACGTCAGCTTCCTCAGCGACCAGGCGCTCGATCTCACGAACGCCGGCTATTGGCATGTGCCGTTGGACGGCTCCGGATGGTACAACTCCTCCGAACGCGCCTGCCGCGTGTTCGGCGACATCCCCCGCGACGGCTACCGGTATCGCATCATGGAAGACTGGTTCGCCAACGTTGAGGCGGGCGACAAGGCCGCGTCGGAGCGGACGATGGTGAATTTCACCGCGGCGGTCGAAGGGCGGATTCCCAAGTACGACTCGATCTACGCGTACAAACGCCCCATCGACGGCCGCATCGTCTGGATCCATGCCCTCGGACATGTGGTCTCGAATGCCAGTGGCACACCGACAGACATGTACGGGGTGACGGTGGACATCACCGACACCAAGATGCTCGAAGATGAACTCCGCGCCGCTGCCGCCAGCGCCGGAGAAGTGCCCGCGGTTTCGACGGGGCGCCGTGTCGATGCCTGACCGTCGCTTCCTCCCTGATATCGTCCTCGCTTCCGTGCGAGCCATATACCAATGAAGTCCCTGCTGACCCGTCGCGTCACGCTGCTGCTGCTGCTGGGCTGGACCTTTCTTATCGCCGGCGTCGGCGAGTGGATCGCACGCCAGCGAGCGTCCACAGTTGCCCAGACGCTCACGGAACAGTCCGCGGGCCAGGCGGCCCTCGTGGCGCGGACATTGAACTACTCGTTGCAAACCGTGCGCGGCGTCGCACTCACCTTCCGGGCGCATCCGAGCGCCTCCGAGCTGCTGGTCGCGCTCCCGGCTGGATCGATCAAGGCGATGAGCGACTCGAGCGCGCGCCGCGCTGCACTCAGCGCGCGCCCCGACGTCGCGGCGCTCTCCACCATCTTCGCGGCGAATGTCCGCGCGGTGAACGGCCTTGATGCACTCTGGTTGCAGGACCGTGATGGCCTCATTCTCGCGAGCAGCGATCGCGAACAGGCGAGCAGCCGTATCGGTCGCTTGTCTTCGCACTCCCGGTTCAGTGAGCGGCTCAACCGGGAGGACGAGGTACAGTTCTATGCGCCTTCCCTGCTCACGAGCAGACCCGGGTTCCTCTTCGGCGCGTCCATCCTGCGGAATGCCCGTGTCATCGGCGCGGTGGTCGCCCGGTCCGAAACGGACTCGCTCACGCAACTGCTCGCCGGCAATCCCGAGACGAAGGTGCTCGTCACGGACAGCGCCGGGCGCGTGCTGGCCTCATCGGATCGGCGGCTGGTCCTCCGTCGGATCGAAGCGGACGGAGCGGTGGCGGACACCGCCGTTCTGCACCTGCAGACCGTCACCTCGCTGCTTGGGCCTCTGTACGCGAAGACGGGGCACGGACTGGAGTTGCTCCGCGCATGGGTCTCGCAGCCGATGGACGAATTTGGGTTGACGCTGCACTTCGTGCGCCCGCTCCCCGAAGCGCGGTCGCAGCTGAATGACACGCGCCTGATCGCCCTGCTTGTCTGGCTCGCCGGCGTCGTGGCCCTGCTCGCCGACGCGCGCGGCAAACAACAGCTTGCCAGTGTGGCGAAGGCCGAGCGCCGGGCCGTCGCCGAGCAGCAGCGGGTCAGTGACCTGCTCAACACGTCGTACGACGCCGTCGTCACGCTCGATGCCGCGCACCGGGTGGTGGACTGGAACGTGCGCGCCGAGGTGGTGTTTGGTTACGCGGCTTCGGAGATGGTTGGCACCGATCCCACGGAGCGCATCGTCCCGCCGCGCTGGCGCGCCGCGCACCGCTCCGGCTTCGACAGCGCAACGCAGATTGGACGCAGCGAGGTCTTCGGCAAACCGCGCGAGCTGACCGCGCTGAACCGGAAGGGCAATGAGTTCCCGGTCGAGTTGACGATGCGCCCGGCGAAGGGCGCCGACGGCGGGCAGACATTCGTCGCGTTCTTTCGCGACATCAGCACGCGCAAGCAGGAGGAGCAGATCCGCGCCGCCGTGGCGGAGCGCGTGGAACGGTATCGGTCGGTCGTCGCGGACTTCTCGGAGCAGGTCAAGGACGAGTGGGCGCCGGCGATCCGTCGCGTGCTGACGGAGAGCAAGCGCGCCATCGGTGTGGAACGCGCCTCGTTCTGGCGACTCGACGACGCGGCGGAACGCATGACGTGCGAATTACTCATCGCCGGCAGCGGTGAGGATCCTGAATGCGCCGGCATGCTGATGACGCGCGACCAGTCTCCTGCGTACTTCCGCGCCGTTCGGCGTCGACAGCAGATCGTCGCGCCACACGCGACGACGCACGAAGCCACGCGCGACCTGAGCGACGGCTACCTCGTACCGCTGCTCATCGAGTCACTGCTCGCCACGCCTGTCTGGTTTGAGGGACGCCACGTCGGCATCCTCTGCTTCGAACACGTGGGTCCGGCGCGCGCGTGGGAGGTTGAGACAACCGAATTCGCGTCGACGGTCGCCGGCCAGATCGCCCTGCTCATGGAGTCGGTGCGTCGCATCGAGAGCGAGAAGGCACTGAACGCCGAGCGCGAACGAATGGAGCGCGTGCTGCGTCGCTCCCCCATCGCGCAGACGATGTGGGATGGCGAGACGGGGCTCATTTTTGCCAATCCGGCAATGCTCATGCTCTTCGGCTACCCCGACGAGGCGTCTTGCATTGGCAAGTTCGTGTGGAATTTCTCGCCGGCGTCGCAGCCCAATGGCCGGGTCAGCAGGGAGTTCGCTGAAGAGCTCGTCTCACGTCTGCCGGAACTTGGGCAGCTCTCCACCGAGTGGACGCACGAGCGGACGGATGGATCGACCTTCCCCGCCGCCATCACACTCGTCGACCTGCAGGAACCGGGACGCGTGCGCTTCATCGCGACGATCGTCGACCTGACGGAGCAGAAGGAGGCGCAGGCCGCCATCATCGCCGCCAAGGAAGCCGCCGAACAGGCCGAGGCCACCAAGTCGGCCTTCCTCGCGACGATGAGCCACGAAATCCGCACGCCGATGAACGGCGTGATGTCGATGGCCGAAATGCTCGATCAGACGGAACTGGACGAGGACCAACGCGGCATGCTCCACGTCGTGCGCTCGTCGGCCGATTCCCTGCTGACCATCATCAACGACATCCTCGACTTCTCGAAGATCGAGGCCGGCAAGATGACCATCGAGTCGGTGGAGCTCTCGCCGGCCGCCATCATCGAAGACGTCGTGCAGCTGCTCGCCGGCCGTGCGCAGGACAAGGAGATCGGTCTCTACGCCGAGGTCCAGTCGAATCTCCCCGCCACGTTGCTCGGCGACCCGACGCGACTGCGGCAAGTGGTCGTGAACCTGGCCGGCAATGCCCTCAAGTTCACGGAAGACGGCTACGTCCGCGTGCGCGCCGGCCTGACGCCTGCGTCGCATCTGCGCATCGAGATCAGCGATACCGGCATCGGCCTCACGGAAGAACAGCGGGCCCGGCTCTTCCAGCCGTTCATGCAGGCCGACACGAGCACGGCGCGCAAGTTTGGCGGCACCGGACTTGGCCTCTCGATCTGCCGCAAGCTGGTCGAGATGATGGGCGGCAAGATCGGCGTCGACTCGACGATCGGCCGGGGATCGACCTTCTGGTTCGAAGTGCCGCTGCCCGTCAGCGCGCCACCGACGTCACCGGACGTGCGCATCAACGACCTCGCGATCATGCTGGCCGGTTTTCCGGAGGAGCATGCGCGAATCCTCGACGCCTACGTACGCGCCGCCGGTTGCGCGCCGGCCATCGTCTGCTCGAAGGCTTCCGAGGCACTCGAGCGGTTAACGCGCGACGCCTCGCTCACGCCGGTAGTCGTGCTCCCCACCTATCCCGAAGACCACCCGGGCGGCGGCCTGCAGATTGCGCGGGCTTTACGTGAGATGCCGGGGCGCGAGCAAACGCCCGTCTGCCTGGTGGTGCCATCCACGCTGATCTCCAGCGCGTCCGCCGCGGCGCAAACGGGCTTCATCGCCACCACGAGCGAGCCCGTGCGTCGCGATCGTTTCTGGCGCATGCTGGCGGTTGCCGTGGGGCGCGCCGAAGCCGAGCGCCGGGTCAGACGCGCCACGGGAGACGAGCACTTTGAGGCGCCGCCGATGGAACTGGCTGCCGCGAAAGGCGCGGTGATCCTCGTGGCCGAGGACAATCGCACCAACCAGATCGTCATCGGCCGTCTGCTGCAACAGCTCGGACTGGCGTACGAGATCGCCGACAATGGCAAGCGCGCACTGGATCGGCTCGACGCGGATCGAACGCGTTTCGGACTGCTGCTCAGCGACTTCCACATGCCCGAGATGGACGGCTTCGAACTCACGGCGCACTGGCGCGACCGCGAGCGGCACGGCAAGGCCACGGGTCGCCTGCCGATCCTGGCGCTGACGGCCGACGCGCTCGCCGGCATGGCGGAGCGCTGCAAGGAAGCCGGCATGGATGGCTATCTCACCAAGCCAATTGTACGCGACGCGCTGGTGGCCGAACTCGAGCACTGGCTGCCCGTGGCGTTCGATCTGCGTACGGCGGCAACGGCGCGGCCCCCGCGCCCAGTCAAGGACGGCGTCACGACGCCGGAGCAGTCGGTGGTGACCGCAAACACATCGACTCCCGCGTCCGCGAGCGCCGCAACGGCACCACCGGCAATTGACATGGCCGCATTTGCGAAGCAACTCGGCATCGAGCCGGGGCCAGATGCGATCGAGCTGCTGGAAGCGCTGTGGGAGTCGGTCGCTGACCTCGGCACGCAGCTGCGATCGGCGCTCGACGCAAAGAACCGGACCGCACTCCGCGAAGTTGCGCACGGCGGCAAGGGCGCGGCCAAGTCCATCGGCGCGTTCGTGCTGGGCGATGTGTGCTCCGCACTCCAGGACGACGCCGAGGCGCGTCCGTGGGAGGAGCTGGCGACAGCGGTGGCCGGTGCCATCGCAGAGCACGCGCGCGTCGGCGAGGCGGTGGCAGCCATGACAATGGGCTAGACGAGAAGACGGCGCTCGATCAGGGCAACACCCACGACACGGATTGAACATGGATTTCGACGCAGCGATACAGGCGCACGCCAACTGGGCGACGAAACTCGTCGCCTACTCCAATGGCCTGTCGCACGAGCGCATCGACCCGGGGAATGCCGCTCGTGACGATCAGTGCGCTCTTGGCCAGTGGCTGCACGGGGACGGCAAGCAGGTGATGGCGGGACGCTACGAGTACCTGGAACTGCTGCGCGCCCACGCCGATTTCCACCGTCAGGCCGGCTCGCTCCTGCGCCTAGCCGACTCCGGCGAGGGGGCCCGTGTGCGCGCACTGCTCGATGATACGCAGTCGCCGTTTCGGCTCTGCTCGAACAAGGTCGTGAGCCTGTTGCAGTCGATCAAGGCGTCCCTCACGAAACCGCCATCCGGGCGATAGCAACCTCTATCGGCCGCGCATCGCCCACTCGCCCATCCAATCGGCGACGTGCACCTCGGCGAGCGGTTTTGAGACCATGAAGCCCTGCACCATGTCCACGCCGAGGGACTTCACGACCTCCCACTCGGCGTCGGTCTCGACGCCAACGGCGACCGTCTTCATGTCGAACGCACGCGCGAGCCCGATCGCGGCTTGCGTAATCGCGCGATGCGCCAGGTCTCCCGCACAGCCGGCGATGTAGCGACGCGAGATCTTCATCTCGGAGAACGGCAGATCGACGAGATCGCGCAGGCCGGACGGCCCGGTGCCGAAGTTGTCGATGCACAAATGACAGCGCTTGAGCCGCAATCTCGTCGTGACATCGAGCGCGCGCACGTAGTCATCGAAGATCTGGGACTCGTCAATCTCGACGCTGACCGCGGCCATCGGCACGTCGTGCTCCTGGGCGAGGTCGGCAATCACATCGGGAAGCCGGGGTGAGCCAAGCGACTTGGCGTCCACGTTGAGCGCGACCGAGATCTTGAGCCCTTCCTTGTGGAATCGGCCCGCGGCCGCGATGCCGGACTGCAGGACAAAGCGCGTCAGCGCCCCCACGCGGTCGGCGCCCACGGCGGCGGCGACAATGGCGGACGGCGGCACCTGCCCCAACGTCGGGTGCTTGCCTCGGAGCAGCGCCTCGACGCCCACCAGTTCCCCGTCGGCGACGCGCACCTTCGGTTGGTACTGAAGCGAGAGCATACCCGCCGCCAGCATCTCGTCGAACTGCTCACCGCTGACCACCGGCTCTGCCTCGACCGTGCGACGCATCGGCACCGTCTCGTCGAGACGCGCAAGGGCGGTCGAGATCTTCTGCGCGGTGGCTGGCTTCGAAATGGCCGCGAGCACGTGCAGCCCCGACGCACGCCCCATCGCGGCGACGCTGCGCAAGATGCGCTCGTCCTCGCCCGACAGGAGAATGATCGCCGTGCGCCCCGCCAGCCCCGGCATGCCGCGCAGCAGCTCAATGCCGTCGCGGCCGGGCAGGTTCAGGTCGCAGAAGATCACATCGTACGCCGGCGCGTTGCGCAGCAGTTGCTCGGCGGCGTCCACCGAGTCGGCCTCTTCGATGTCCGTGATGCCGAGTCCGCCGAGCACAACCTTGAGCGTCCGGCGGATGACGGCGTGGTCGTCGATGACGAGCACGCGCAGCGAAGCAAAGGGCGAAGACATATCGGGCCTGGCGGTACGGTCGGGAGTGAACGGGAGTCCGCGCGCTGTCGCTGAAATATACGACGCGACGGCCGTGCTGCTTGACGCAGCAGCGGCGCACGCTCAGCATTGGCATCCTCGTGACTGGCACGCTGACGCACGATCCGGTGAAACCCGGCTCGCTGGCGTCGCGTAGGGAGCGCAACCGGAGGCTGCGATGGGCATGATATCACTTTTTCTCTCGCTCGGGCTGCTGGGCGTTGGCGCGCTCATGGGGTACGGCACGGCACGTCGGTTCGTCCGCGACCGCCTGCGCTATGTGGACGCCGCGCACAAACCATCCATTCCGCTCATCGTCGGCGTGGCCGCGTTCCTGCTCGCGCTGCCTGTCCTGAACGTGATCTCGATTCTCCCGCTCGTGCATCTCGGCGGCGGCGCGGCGATCGCGCTCGGACTGAGCGTCGGCATGGGCGTGAAGGCGGGGACACGCGACATCCGCGAGGGTCGCTACGAGTTGAAACCGTAGGCCGGGGGCTCGCGGTTGGACGTGGGCCAACAGGATGGGCCAGCCGGACACGGACTGGCACCGCGCCGAGTGGCGCTAAAGCCCGGTGCACGCGCACCGGGCTTTCTTTATCCGCGTTCCGCGAGCGGCGCATGATCGAACCGCATCCGCGCGCAATCCGCGGTCTTCCCTGCGACTGGACAAACACGTCGCGCGTTGCTGAACTTATTCAGGCGATGCACCGCCATCCCTGACCTTGAGTCCTTCTCATGCATATTCTCGTCGCTGACGACCACGATTTTCAGCGCAGCCTCATGCTGCGCCTGCTGCACGACCTTGGCGAAACCGATATCAGCGAGGCGCGTGACGGCGCCGAGGCGCTTGCCGGGGCGCGCTTCAAGCGACCAGACGTCGTGATCAGCGATTTGAACATGCCGGGCATGGATGGGATGACCTTCATTCGGCATCTCGCGCAGGAGAAGCTCACCGACTCGCTGATCATCGCCTCGGGCCTTGCACCGGGCGTGCTGAAAGCGGTCGAAACCGTGGCAGTGGCGTCCGGGCTCCGGGTGCTCGGCGCGGTCTCGAAACCGCTCCGGAAGGATGCGCTCGCCAGTCTGCTGCACTTGCATGCCAATCCCGGCGGCACGGGCGGCGCGACTTCCCTCGATGCGAGCGACGTGGATCGGGCCGTGGCCCTGGGCCAATTCAAAGCGTGGTTCAGCCCCATTCTCGACGTCGGTGCGTTGCACGCCGTCGCCGTGGAAGTCATCCCGCGCTGGGAGTCACCCGAGCGCGGTGTGCTGATGGGTGACGCGGCGATGGCGCCCATCAACGAGCTCGACGCGGCGCCCGCTGTGGCGCGCGCCGTGATTCAGGGCGCCCTTTCCGGCGGCGGCCTGTGGCGGCAGCTCGGGTGGCGCGGCACGATCATCGTGCCGCTCACCGCCGGTTCGCTGCGCGACGAGACCCTGCTCGACTGGCTGAAGGAACGCGTCAGGATGAGCGGCATGGCTGGCGGACTCACCATCGCGCTCGACGCGGATGACTTCATCAAGGACCCGGCCCGCGCCGCGCTCGCGCTGGCACGCGCCATGATGAATGGCTTCCCAGTCTGCGTGCAGTTGCGATCGCCCGCGGACATCGAAGCGCTGGCCATGGTGACATCGTGCGCCATCGTGACGTGCCCGGCGGCGTGGACGAGCACTGAAGGCGGACTGATGCAACGGCTTCGCGAGTTCGCCGGCGCCAATCAGGCGACCATCGGAGTGACGCAAGTGGCGGACGCCGGCATCCTCGGCCAATTGCACGATGCCGGCATCCGCTACGCCCAGGGCCCAGCCGTGGGTCGGGCGGCCAGTGCGGCGGAGACCTACGACTCGCACCTGGCCATGAACTGAGGCCTCGGCATGGATCCCGCTTACCTGCTCGACATGACCGGCGGCGACCGCGTGCTCGTCCGCGAAATCATGGGCGACTTTCTGAGGTCCGACGCCGAAGACCGGCGCATGCTTGAGATGGCGCTGGGCGCCGGCAACGCACGCGACGTGCACACCTATGCGCATCGCATCAAGGGCGCCGCGCGCGCGATCGGCGCCGACGACTACGCGGAGCTCGCCCAGCGGATCGAAAGTGGCGCGTCAGGCGGTTCCGACCTTCGCCCGGACTTCGAGTCGCTGCAGGCGGCCGCGAGTGCGTTGTCCGCCTGGACCGCGACCTTCGAGTAACGGCGCTAACCGTCCGTCGGCGGCGTCTTCGGTTTGTAGAAGCGCAGGAACCACGCGACTGCCACGCAGGCGACGCCCGCCCAGCGGAACGACTCCGAGTTGAAGCGCATGCCGGCGCCGAAGAAGACGATGCCGGCAACGGCGAGCGACATCTTGATGGACGTGAGTGGCGTCACCGATCGGTCCTCACGCAGCCAGGAATCTTCAAGATGAAGTCGGCGCCGAACGCGCGTGACGGCGTCTGAAAGCCGGGCACGGCGCCGCCGCCGGCGATCGTTTGCGCCGCGAGCACCGCGGTCTTCGCCGTGAGCGTATAGCCATCGGGGGTTTGCAGCAGTGAGACCGCGACATTGCCGGTGTCATCTCGAACCTCGCCCCACAAGCGGGCCACGGCTCGCGCGCGTGCATCGGCGCTCGGCCCAGCGGGACGATTCTTGATCGCGGCGACGAGCCGGCGCCGCATCCAGGATGTGCGCAAAATGGGCGCGAGATAACGCGACACTCGGAGAAACCGCACGGTGGAGGGAGGCATCGCGGTGAACACTTCGATGTTGGGAATGCCCGTGCTGTAAAAGGCGGTGGACACGTCGCCCCACGGTATCGTCGCCGTCAGCCGCGTCTTGTCGCCGAAGTCGATGACCCGCGTGCGCCACGCGGGAGGCACCGTAACAATGCGTCCGCCACGCCGTACCGCACCCGGCCCGCCCGCGTTCTCGGCCATCGTTGTCGCGGTGCCGCGCGACAGGCCGGTGCCGCCGTGAAACGCGAGCGAGAGCGACGTCGCGGTCGGCAGCCGACGCTTGAGATGCGCGGCGAGGCAGTCGCTCGGCACCACATCGAAGCCGGCTCCCGGCATCAACATCACGCCGGCGGCTCGCGCTTCCGCGTCGCGCGCGGCGAGTGCCTCGAAGACGGCAATCTCGCCCGTGATGTCGAGGTAATGCACGTGATTGCGCAGGCACGCATCGGCCATGGCGCGCGACGTACGTGCGAAGGGCCCGGCGCAGTGAATCACCACCGCGGCGCCCGCCAGCACCGCATCGAGCGCGCGGGCATCGTCGAGCGACGCCGCACGCCACTCGAGGCCACGGGGCGCCGCGAGGGCGCGCACGCTGTCCGCGTTTCGGCCGGCCAGCACCGGACGCACGCCCGCCGCCAGGCACTCGTCAAGCACCAATTCGCCGGTATACCCGGTGACGCCGTAGAGGACGATGCTGCGTGACGTGCCGCTCAAGAGAGCCCGTGCGACTCCGATGTGGCGCGCACCTCGGCGTTGGTCTTGACGCCTTCGTCAATGCTGTCGCGGAAACCCATCCCATCGAGCGCGTAGAAGAGGCGCTTGGTGTACGCCATGCCCAGCGACGAATGCGAGGCGAGGCCAAGCACAATGCGCTCAACTTCGCCGGTGAATGCGGCGGTCGACAGCACGCGGCTCACCAGCCCGATACGTTCCGCTTCGGCCGCCGTGACCATCCGTCCGCTCGCCACGAGATCAAACGCGTGCTTCTCGCCCACGCTGCGGCGCAGCATGGTCATCACGATCGCCGGCACCGATCCGAGGCGGACCTCGGGATAGCCGAAGACCGCGTCGTCGCGAGCGAGCACCACATCGCACGCGGTGGCCAGCCCCGCCCCGCCGGCGAGCGCGCGTCCCTGCACCGCGGCGACCACGGGCTTGGACATCTGGCGAATGCCAAGGAAGAGACGGCCGAGCGTCATCGCATCTTCGCTTTCGCCGCCTTCGGTGGCGTCGAGCATCGCGGTAAGGTCCGACACCTCGGCGCCGGCGCAAAAATGCTCGCCCTCGGCCGCGATCAGCACCGCACGCACGTCGTTGTCGGCGTTGAACTCCTCGAGCGCGTGACGCAACTCGATGACCGTTCGCTGATCAAGCGCATTCTGCAGGTCGGGGCGCGCCAGTGTCGCGCGTCCGATGCCACCGAAAATGCCGATCTTCAGGCGCGGTCCCTCGCTCATGTGGCCGCCGGCAGTCCGAGGGCGCGTGCTTCGGCGTCGGGCACGTCCAGTTCCATGCGCAGCAGCGCGGTGGAGAAGACTTTGCCCTGAGCGTCCGTCTTGAGCGAGAGCGTGCCGCCGCCGTCGAGCGCGCCGTGCAGCAGGAAGTTAAGCGCCTTGAGGTTTGGCAGCTCGAAGCGATCGACGCCGCCTTCGATGATGCCCTCGAAGTGCTGCGCCACGCGATCGCGCGTGAGATGCTGCGAAAGCAGCGGGTACCACTCGGGGCGCAGCGCGATCACGCCGACATTGGCCGTGTCACCTTTGTCGCCGGAGCGGGCGTGGGCGATGTCCGTGAGGCGTACGCGCATCAGCGCACCTCCACCTGGGTCTGCACGACGGACTTGTCGACCAGCGCCGGCCAATAAGCCACGATCTCTTCCACCTTTGGACGCCCGCCGGCGAAGCCCGTAACGCTGGGCGGGCCATTGAGCACAAGCGGGACGATTTCGCGGGTGAAGCGCTCCACCTTCTTCTTGTCTGCGTCGCGCACGCCAATGCGGTACTGCACCTCTGGCGCAGCGCGTCCCGCGTCGCCCGCAAGGCGCCCATGCGTGGCCGATGCACCGACGAACTCGCTGAGCACCTTCTCAAACTTCAGCCCGAGCCGATCAAGGCGTTCACGCAGCACGCGATCGGCCACCTGAGCTTTCTCGAGCGCGTCGGGCCACGCGTAAACGAGCGAACCGACCGCCTTGTAGCCCGACTTGTAGGCGATGGACACCTTCAGCTTGTCGGTGGCCGGCGCGCCCGTGATGCCGAACACGCGCACGCGATCCGCTCCCGCGTCCTCGAGCTGAATGGACGTGAAATCGGCCACGACGTCAGGCGTGATGTAGGCGTGCGGATCGCCCATTTCGTACACGAGCTGCTCCGTCACGGTCGGCACACTCACGCGTCCGCCCGTCCCTGCGTGCTTGGTCACCACAAACGTTCCGTCGGCGGAACCTTCGACGATCGGGTAGCCAACGTCGGCCAGCGCGGGAATATTGCGCCAGTCGTGCAGGCAGTTGCCGCCCGAACTTTGCGCGCCGCACTCGATGATATGCCCGGCGATGATGCCCGCGGCGAGCTTGTCCCACTCGGCGGCGCCCCAGCCGAACTCGTGACGCAACGGCGCCATGGTCAGCGCGGTGTCAGTGCTGCGCCCGGTGATGACGACGTTGGCGCCTTGGGCGAGCGCCTCGACGATCGGCGTCGAGCCGATATACGCATTGGCCGCGATGACGCGGTCGCGCACGACGGACAGCGGCTCGCCGGTGTCCATGTTGCGCAGCTCGTGGCCCATCGCGAGCAATTCATCGATGCGTGGCAGCAGGTTGTCGCCCGTGACGATGCCGATGCGCAGCGCCTCGGGGCGGCCTGCCTTGACCGCCATGGCCCGCACGGCGGCGGCGCACGCCTCGGGGTTCACGCCGCCCGCATTGGCGATCACCTTCACGCCGCGCTCGGCAACGGCGCTGAGTACGCTCTCCATGGCACCCACGAAGTCGCGGGCGTATCCCATGGTCGCGTCGCGTTCCTTCTGCTTCTGCAGAATGGACATCGTGACTTCGGCCAAGTAGTCGAGCATCAGATAGTCCACTGGCCCACCTTCGACTTGCCGACGCGGCGCCTCGGGCCAGTCGCCCCAGAAGCCCTGCCCGCCGGCCACGCGCACCACGCGGCTCATGCCTCACCTCCGATCCTGCTGGGCAACACGAAGGGACCGAGGTGCGGGCCGGGATTCTGCCAGGCGGCGCGCAACGCGATGCCGAGCACGGTGCGCGTGTCCTCGGGATAGACCATCGTGTCGATGTAGCCGCGGGCCGCCGCGTACTGCGCGTCCAGTTGATGCTCGTAGTCGGCTCGCATGGCCTCGACCGCCCCCAGCAAATCGTCCGATGGCTCGAATCCCGCCTTCTTGGCCTCTCCGAGCGACGGACCGTGCACGGCTTGCACTGCCGATTCGCCTTCCATCACGGCCATCCGTCCGGTAGGCCATGAGAAAATGAAGTCGGGGTCGAAGCCCTGTCCCGCCATGGCGTAGTATCCGGCGCCCGACGCGTGATTGAGCGTGAGCACGATCTTGGGAACGCTGGTGGTGGCCATCGCTTCCACGAAATGGGCGCCGGCGCGAATGATGCCCGAATGCTCGGCGTCCTTGCCCACCATGAAGCCGGAAACATCCTGCACAAAGAGCAGCGGAATGCCGTGCCGGTCGCAGCGCTGGATGAAGTACGCCACTTTCTCGGCGCTTTCCGTATAGATGATGCCCCCGAAGCGCGCGCCCTCGCCGTGCGGGCCCTTGATGAGCGCGCGCAGGTTTGCAATCACACCGACCGGCGTGCCTTCAATACTCGCGTCGCCGCAAATCATCTCGCGCGCGAGGTTGGGCTGAAACTCGTCGAGGGCGCCGTCGTCGAGAATGGTGCGCAGCACCGCGTGCATATCGTACGGCATGCGATGGTCGTTCGGCAGCAGGTCGTACAGCGTTGATGGGTCGGCTCCCGGCGCCGCGTTGGGATCGAACGGCGCGATGCGCTCGGGCGGTGCCAGCCGCTCGACGAGTTCGCGGATCTTGAGCAGGCATGCCTCGTCATCATCGACGGCGTAGTGGGCCACGCCCGAGATCTCGGTGTGCGTGGTCGCGCCACCGAGGGTTTCGCTGTCGATTACGGCGCCGGTGGCGCCGCGAACCAGGTTAGGGCCGCCGAGTCCCATGAACGACGTTCCCTTCACCATCAGGATGACATCGCTGAGCGCCGGCAGGTACGCGCCACCCGCGATGCACGGCCCCATCACCGCTGCGATCTGCGGGATGTGCAGGAAGCGGCGCATGATGGAGTTGTAATAGAAGATGCGCGCCGCGCCGTACTGCCCCGGAAAGACGCCGCCCTGGTACGGCAGGTTCACGCCAGCCGAATCCACCAGATAGATGATTGGCAGATGGCAGCGCATCGCGCACTCCTGCGCGCGCAGGATCTTGCCGATGGTCTCGGGCCACCACGATCCCGCCTTGACGGTCGCGTCATTGGCGACCACCACGCAGGGGCGGCATCCTATATGAATGAGTCCGGTGACGACGCCGGCGGCGGGAGCATCACCATTGTACTTGTCGTGCGCGACCAGGAGGCCGAGTTCAACAAACGGCGTGTCGGCGTCCTTGAGCCGGGCAACGCGTTCGCGCGCAGTGAGTTTTCCCTGTTTGTGCTGTCGTTCGATCTTGTCGGGGCCGCCGCCGAACCGCAGGCGATGTTCGAGCTCCTGCGCCGCGGCGCTCAGCTCCGCCAGTCGGGTGTTCACGCGTCCTGCGCCTGCCGTTCAGCGTACCAGTCGCGGATGTACGCGATGAGATCGGTGGTTGGCGTGCCAGGACCGAACAGGCGGCCGACGCCCAGCGCGGCCAGCTTGTCCATGTCTTCCTTGGGAATGATCCCGCCGCCCGTGATCAGGATGTCGTCGCGCCCTTGTTCGGCCAGCAGTTCGCGCACGCGGGGGAAGAGCGTCATGTGCGCGCCGGAGAGGATGGAGAGGCCGACCACGTCGACGTCTTCCTGTACGGCGGCACTCGCGATCATCTCCGGCGTCTGATGCAGGCCGGTGTAGATGACCTCCATGCCGGCGTCGCGAAGGGCGGCGGCCACAACTTTGGCGCCCCGGTCATGGCCGTCGAGCCCGGGCTTGGCAACGAGCACTCGGATGGGTCTTTCCATAGACGGTGAAATAAACCGCGGCGACGTGCGGCGGCAATAGAAGCCGCGGCAAACCGCGCGTGGCGGCATGAGAAGACGCTGCGAACCGCGCGTGGCGCCTGGACGGCGCGCTGTTCATCTTTCTCGCGCCGGATCGCCCCCCGCTCCCGTGAGACTCCGTCATGCGCTACGTCGTCGCTGCCGCCGTGTTTGTCCTTGCCAATCACGCGCCGCTGCAGGCCCAAGGCGCCGACGGCAAGGCGCTCTTTGAGTCCAACTGCAAGAAGTGCCACGGCACTGGTCAGCCGGTGCCGGCGATCAAGAAGTTGTTCCCCGAGATTCCGGTGTGGGACGCGGCGTTCTTCGCCGCGCGCACCGAAACGGATATCGTCGCAACCATTACAAACGGTAAGGGGAAGAACATGAAGGCATGGCGGGAAGTGCTGAAGGCCGACGAAATCGAGGCCATCGCCAAATACATCCGGACGTTGCCGAAGTAGCGGCGACAACACCGCTGAGGAGCAAAGGGCGTGGCGCCGCAGAGGCGTCACGCCTCATTTGTTTGTCCGCCCGTTGACGGCAACGCCAAGCGTCCGTCTGGCACATCGGACAATCCCTCGTTGAATGTAGGGAAAACTCCGTATACACATCGCGGATAATGCCCCACTTACAACAGCCGTACAACTCCTATACTCCAACCACGGTAACTGCGTAGGGGAAATACCGAATGCGAATTGGTATGTCTACGTACGCAGTGACCCGTTTCCCGACCGAACTTCAGTACTGACCCCGGCAATCGCCGACGTCTACAACACAAGGAGCAACGCGATGCGTTCGATCTTCCTGCTTGGTGTCCTGGCCGCCGCTCTGACCACCAGCGCCGCCGCGCAGGGCGCCGATGGGAAGGCGATCTACGACGCGAATTGCAAGAAGTGCCATCACGACGACGGCAAGCCCGTGGCCGGCATCAAGAAGATGAATCCGAAGATCGAGGAGTTCAGCGCGGCGTTCTTCGCCAAGCACGCTGATGCCGAGATGCTGAAGGCGGTGAAGGAAGGCAAGGACAAGATGAAGCCGTTCGGTGAGAAGCTGAAGGCTGATGAAATCGATGCGGTGCTGAAGTACATCAAGGCGACGTTCAAGTAGCCGCCTGCGCCCCCTAGGTCGTCCCCCAGTCCCACCCGGTAATCCCTACCCTACCCAGATGTACCGCCCGCACTCGGGCACCGGAGGAATAGCAATGAACGGAAAGCGATACCTGCGTTGGCTGGGCGCCATCGTCACTGCGGTGATGCTGGCCTGCCTGCCGACCGTGGCGAGCGCGCAAAAGCCGGCCGCCGGATACGGCGGCGATCAGCTCTGCGCCGATTGCCACAAGGACCTCTTCGCGCCGTACGCCAAGACTGCGATGGGTCAGGCGATGGCGCATCCGCGCGCCGGTCATGAGGCCAAGGGCTGCGAGTCCTGCCACGGACCGGCCAAGGCTCATGCCGAGTCGGGCGGCGAGACGAAGGCCGGCATGACGCTGTACGGCCACAAGAAGAACTCGTCGCCGGTGAAGGCGCAGAACGCGAACTGCCTGCAGTGCCACGAGAAGACCTCCCGCACCATGTGGGCGGGAAGCATTCACGAGGCGCGCAACGTCGCGTGCGTCGACTGCCACGCCGTGATGCACGACAACACGGAGAAGGGCAACCTGAAGAAGGCGACGGTGCTCGCCACCTGCGGCGGCTGCCACAAGGACAAGGCGGCGGCCATGAGCAAGTACTCGCACATGCCGCTGACCGAAGGGAAGATGGAGTGCACGAGCTGCCACAGCCCGCACGGCTCCGCCAACGAAAAGCTGCTCGTCGCGGCCGGCACGAATGAAACGTGCTTCAGCTGCCACGCCGAGAAGCGCGGTCCGTACATGTGGGAGCACCTGCCGGTGACCGAGAACTGCTCGAACTGCCACGACGCCCATGGCAGCAACAAGCAGCGCATGCTGAAGTACCAGCTGCCGCGTCTCTGCCAGAACTGCCACTTCACGCCGCACGGTGCCCCGTCGGGCCGTCCGTCTGACCAGGCCAACGTCCGCTTCAACTACAACAAGGGCTGCTCGAACTGCCACTCCGCGATCCACGGTTCGAACCATCCTGGCGGCATCTACTTCACCCGCTGACGCCACCGACAGAGGAATTCAAAACCATGCGTCTCTATAGCATCACGACCGCGTGTGTCCTCGCCGGTGCGCTGGCTATGGCCCTTCCGGCCACCAGCCACGCGCAGGCGAAGAAGACCAGCGGCACCTTTACGGCCGCCGCCGAGATCGGCGCGCGCGCCTTCACGACCGAACCTGCCGACGTCGACAAGGGCAAGTTCGAGGAATACCGTTCCCTGCCCGCCGGCGCCATTCTCGAGCGCTTCTCGGTCGGCTACACGCCGGCCGACGAAACCGGCACGTACCAGCTGACGGGCCGCCACATCGGCCAGCTCGACCAGAGCCTGTGGCTGCAGGCGTCGCGTCCCAACCTGTACGATTTCAGCCTGCGCTGGGACAAGACGCCGCACATCTACTCCTCGACGGGGCGTTCGCCCGGCAACGAGGGCGTCGCCGCCCTCGGGTTCAACACGCTGCCGAGCACCCGTCCGGACTCCACGGCGTGGAAGAACGCGCCGCTCATCGGCAACATCCGCACGATCTGGGATCCCATCAGCGCCAAGCTCGCGCTGTACCCGTCGGAAGCGCTCGACACCAAGATCGAGTGGCTGCACATCGGCAAGAAGGGCGGCATCCCGAAGTCGATCACGTTCAGCGCCACCAGCGGCCCGACGCGTGAATACGTGTCGCCGATCGACGAGTCGATCAACAACTTCAAGGTCGCGCAGTCGTATGCGTCGGGTACCCGCGCGGCGACCAGCTTCCTGGGCGAGTGGATCAAGAGCTTCCAGGGGACGGTGTCGTACGAGTACTCGAAGTACACCAACAACCTGTCGTCGGTGTACGTCGACAATCCGCAGATCAGCACGGCGTCGATCAGCGGCACGGTTTTCGGAGCGAGCACGGCGCGCGTCGCGCTGGCGCCGAGCAACTCGGCGCAGACGATGTCGCTGATGGGGTCGGTGCTGCTGCCGTTCCGCACGCGGGTCACGGGCTCCGTGAACGCGTCGATGCAGGACCAGAACGAAGCGTTCATCGCGCCGTACAACAACACGGCGCTCGCCGCCGACGTGAACGCCAGCAAGACGACGCTCCCGCGCTCGAGCCTCGACGGCAAGGTGAAGCTCACGACGGTCAACATCACGGCGTCGAGCCATCCGATCGACAAGCTGTCGCTGGGCGCCAAGTATCGGAACCACAGCTACAGCAACCAGACGGAAGAACTCACGCTGGCCGCCATCTCCGTGGCCGACCGCGCGATCAGCGCCGCGACTGGCGGATACAGCACGGAAGCGGATCCGTTCACCAAGGTGAACACGGACCTGACCGCGGCCTACCAGGTCGTGCCCAACGGTTCGATCGGCGTCGGCTACGCGGTGGAGGACTTCACCCGCGAACCCTCGGCGTACCGCATTGACGGCACGCGCGAGAAGGCGCCGCGCGTGAGCGTGGACTACAGTGGCATCAGCTGGCTCTCGCTCCATGCCGGCTACCTGACCAGCCAGCGCAAGTTCTACGGGCAGTACCGCGAAGCAGCCACGGAAGTGACGGACATGCGCAGCTACATGTTCGCCAACCGCGACCGCAAGCGCACGAACCTGATGGCGACGGTCACGCCGTTCGACCAGATCAGCGTCGGCCTGTCGTACCAGAACAACGACGACAAGTATCGTGACCTGCGCTTTGGCATCACGAGCGACAAGCTCACGAGCACGGGTGTGGACATCGACTACACGCCGATGAGCCGCCTGTCGATGGGACTGGGCTACACCGATGAGAAGGGCGACAACATCGCGCGGTATCGCTATCGCACCGGCGCCGTCGGCTCGGCGACGTACGATAATCCGGGGTTCTACTGGACGACGAGCTATCTCGACCGGAACAAGGGCCTGTCGGCCAACGTGAAGGCGACGCTGATCCCCGACAAGCTCGAGATGACGGTGTACTACGCGAACACCGACGCCAAGAGCCACGTGCTCAACGTCAACGACGTCAACCCGCCCACGGGCGGCACCGCGGCGAACCAGCTGGCGGCGACGGTCGAGAACTGGCCGGAAGTCTCGCAGAAGCTGACGCCGCTCAACTTCGCGTTCCAGTACAAGGTCAGCGCCGACTGGGCGTTCACCCTGCGCTATAACGCGGAAGAGTACACGAACCACAACTTCCAGGCCGAGGCACCGAAGTTCACCACGACCACCGTCCTCGGCGGAACGCCGGTGGCGACGACGTGGGTGTCGCCGGACCTGCCGGGCAACGTGGGCGCGACCACTGGCTCGAACACCGGCCAGTACCACTTCCTCGGCGCCAACTACCACAGCTACAAGGCGAACTGGCTGACCTTCACGGTCTCCTGGCATCCGTCTTCGCTGCCGCCCGCCGCCGGACGCGCAGCCTACTAGTCTGACCGATTGCACGGCGGCGATGGGAACTCCTTCCATCGCCGTCCGTGTAAACGGGCTGTTCTTCCGTGGGTGCTCCATCCGGATGCCCACATCGCCAACCCTCGAGTAAGGGTCAGCATATCATGCGGCATGCAGGGCACTTCCTGCGGCTCGTCGCACTCGTCGCCGTCGCGGTGGTGGGGTTCCTCTTCGTCCGCTCACAGGTGGTGCCGAAGGACTTCGGCGTCACCGGCCACTTTCGCCTCTCGGCGATCGCCGACGAAGGCAAGCGTGAGGCTCGGCACATTGGCAGCGATGCCTGCGCCGAATGCCACGACGACATTGGCAAATCGTGGAAGACGGGCAAGCACCACACGCCGCAGTGCGAGAACTGCCACGGCCCCGGCCTGATGCACACCAAGGTGGTGGCCGAGGAATCGACGACTGCCTACCCCGACAAGATCCTGAAGCTCAAGAACGCGATCAAGCGTCCCACCGGCATTCAGGAATGCAAGTGGTGCCACCTGCGCACGTTCGAGCGGCCCAGCACGCTGAAGTCGATCGCGAACGTCGAGGCGCACGTCAGCGAGCACAAGGGCACGTTCACGAAAGACACCAAGTGCATTGACTGCCACAATCCTCATACGACGCTGGTGACCTTCGATGCGAAGGGCCTCCCCGTCAAACCCAAGATCGCCCCGTGATCAGCCCCCATACTCCGGACGACGTCTCCCGCCGGGCCTTCCTGGAGACAGTCGCCAAGACCGGCGGCCAGAGCTTCCTGTTTGGCAGCCTCTTCGTCAACACCGCGATGCTGCGCCTGCCGCAGGATGTCGCGAGCCCGAAGGCGAAGTCCGAAACCGAGGTCGGCAAGGGTGTCGTCTACGGTTTCGTCGTGGACACGACCAAGTGCATCGGCTGCGGCTCATGCGTGCGCGCCTGTCGCGCCGAGAACGGCGTGCCCGATGGCTACAACCGCACGTGGGTAGAGCAATACACGTTCTATCCCGACGGTGAGGTCGTAGTCAACTCGCCGAATGGCGGCGAAAACGGTTTTGCCGAGCCGCCGACGCGCAACATGCCGGCGGAACTGGAGAAGGTGCAGCCGGTGCGCGGGTTCTTCGTGCCCAAGCTCTGCAATCACTGCATCGACACGCCGTGCATTCAGGTCTGCCCGGTGGGCGCGTCATTCAAGACGCCCGAGGGCGTGGTGCTGGTGGATCACGAGCGGTGCGTGGGCTGCGCCTACTGCGTGCAGGCCTGCCCGTTCGGTTCGCGGTACTTGAACCCCGAGACCAACACCGCCGACAAGTGCACGTGGTGCCACCACCGCATCACCAAGGGGCTGCTGCCGGCCTGCGTGGTGTCGTGTCCCGCCGAGGCGCGCATTTTCGGCAATGTGAGTGACCCCGAGAGCAAGATCAGCCGGATTCTCGCGACCAACCGCGTGCAGGTGCTCAAGTCGTACCTCGGCACGCGGCCGCGCACCCGGTACATCGGGCTCGACTCCGAGGTGATCTAGTCCATGCATCATTTCATCACCGAAGGGTACGTCCTGCCCAACCAGCAGCACATCTACTGGACCGTGATGATCGTGCTGTACCCGTACATCACGGGCATTGTCGCGGGCGCGTTCATCATCTCGTCGCTGCATCACGTGTTCGACAAGGATGAACTGAAGCCGGTGAGCCGGTTCGCGATGGTGATGGCGTTCGCCTTCCTGCTCTTTGCCACACTGCCGCTGCTGAACCATCTCGGGCATCCGGAGCGGGCGCTGAACATCATGTTCACGCCCAACCTGACGTCGGCGATGGCCGGGTTCGGATTCATCTACTCGACGTACCTGTTCATCCTCGCGGTGGAGATCTGGCTGGTCTACCGCGTGGACATCGTGCATTTGTACAACGAGACGAGGTTCCCCGCCCTCAAGCCGGTGTATTGGCTGCTCGCGCTGGGCGTGCTGGACATTTCCGAAGAAGCCAAGGTGGTCGATCACAAGGTGATGGTCTTCCTCGCGTCGATCGGCATTCCCGCCGCGTGCGGCCTGCACGGCTACGTGGGCTTCATTTTCGGCGCGATCAAGGCCAATCCGTGGTGGGCGAGCCCGCTGATGCCGGTGATCTTCCTGCTGAGCGCCATCGTGTCGGGCGTGGCGATGGTGATGATCTGCTACATCATCATCCAGTGGTTCAACGGACGCGAGGTGGACGGCGCGTGCGTGAGCGCGCTCATCGAGACGGCGTGGTACTTCCTGATCATCGACGTCGCGCTCGAGTTGCTGGAACTGATCAACCACGCGTACATGGCCAACGAGGACTGGACGATCCTCAAGACACTGGTCACGACCAAGCTGTTCGTGAGCATGTTCATCATCCAGATCCTGCTCGGCTCGGTGGTGCCGTTTCTTGCCATGGGGGCGGTGGTCGTGTTCAAGCAGCGCATTCCGGCGGCGGTGCGCAACGTGATCGGCGTCGTCTGCGGCCTGCTGCTCCTGGCGCAAGTGGCCGCAATGCGGTGGAACGTCGTGATGGGCGGGCAGATGTTCTCCAAGAGCCTGCGCGGCTTCCTGAACTTCGAGGTCGACCTCGGCGGGCGCGAAGGGCTCTTCGCGGGACTCTTCATCCTCTGCCTGCCCTTCGTCGTGATCTTCGTGTTCTCGCGGCTGCTGCCGCTGTGGGGAGCGGTGGACACGTTCCCGAAGGCGTGGATGAAGGAGAAGCCGCCGGTCCGCCAGCCACTGAAGGGATTCTCAAAGTTTTCGTCGTAGCGCACGTCGTGACTAATTACCGGGAGACGCAGGCATGAACAGCCAATATCTGTCCTATATCATCTACGCCGCGGTCGTCATCTTCCTCGTGAAGTTTGGCGTGCGCATCGTCAAGCAGTACGAGCGGGGCGTGGTCCTTCGCTTCGGCCGCCTGATTGCGGTGCGGAACCCCGGCTTCAACGTCATCATCCCGCTGGTCGACAAGATGTACAAGGTCGACACCCGCGTGGTGACGCTCACGGTGGAGCCGCAGGAACTGATTACCCGCGACAATGTCACCATCAAGGTGGACGCGGTGGTGTACTTCATGGTCGTCGATCCGGCCAAGGCGATTCTTCAGGTCGTCGAGTACGGCAAGGCGACATCGCAGATTGCGCTGACGACCCTGCGGAGCGTGCTCGGCCAGTCGGAACTCGATGAACTGCTGGCGCAGCGCGACAAGATCAACCAGAAGCTGGCGCACATCATCGACGAACACACCGAGCCGTGGGGCGTGAAGGTGTCGATCGTCGAGGTGAAGGATGTCCTGCTGCCCGACTCGATGCAGCGCACGATGGCCGCGGCGGCCGAAGCGGAGCGCGAGAAGCGCGCGAAGATCATCCGCGCCGACGGCGAGTTCATGGCGGCGGAGACGCTGGCAAAGGCCGCGGCGATCATCCGCAGCGAGCCGCCCGCGCTGCAGCTGCGGTACCTGCAGTCGCTGGTCGAGATGACGAGCAACGGCAACAGCACGCTGATTCCGGTGACGATGGACCTGCTGGGCGGGCTGAAGTCGGCGTTCGGCGGGGACGCGAAGTAGAGCGCCGCGGGCGCGCCTGCGGCGCGCCCGCGGCGCGATTGAGGACAGGGATCACGGATTTCGATTGAGGATTCCGATTGAGGAAGTGGATGGCGATCATCGTGGACCATCGCTCATCCGGCTCCGGAATCGATATCTTTCATCGCCATCCGTGATCCCTGTCCGCCATCGCGAGCCACCCATGCGCTCCCTCGTACTCTCCGTGGCATTCGCTGCGCTCGCTGCCTGCTCGCGGCCGGGGCCGCCCAAGGCCGTTCCGCCGCTCGAGGTTCGCGACGCGTGGGCGCGCTCGGCCGACTCGGGAACGGTCACCGTGGTGTACTTCACCTTCGTCAACCACGAAGCCGCTCCCGTCACGTTGACCAGCGCGTCGTCGCCGCTAGCCTATTCGGTCTCGCTGCACGAGACGATGGAGATGAGCGGGATGGTGCACATGATGCCGATCGACACGGTGCGCGTGGCCCCGGCTGACTCACTGGTGCTCGCCGAGGGCGGCAAGCATCTCATGGTCAACCATCTGTGGAAGAAGCTCGCGGGCGGTGACTCACTGCCGGTCACGCTGAACTTCGCCGGCGGACGCAGCCTGAACCTCAAGGCGGCGGTGCGGGCGCCGTAACGCGAGAGGCGCGCGCCGTAGCGCCAGACGCGCGTGCTGTGGCTTCAGACGCGCCCGCCGCACCGGCCGCGCCTTCGCGGCGACGGCAAGATCGTCTACTTCCGTTTCGCCTGATATTTCCAGTGTTGCGACTTGCCTTCCCGCACCTGCGCGACGGTCGTGGCCAGACGGCGCTCGCGCGTCGCCTCCTGCTTGGCGTCGAGTATCCAGTCGAGGTACTCGCGGCGATGGCTGGGCGAGAGTGCTTTCCACTGTTCCGCTAGCACCGCGTCGGCCCTGAGCGCCGCCGCGAGCATCGGCGGGGTCTTGGGAAGCGGCTTGGGAGCCTTCTTCGCCGCCGTCGAGCGCTTGGCCGCCGGTGCCTTGAGGCGAGCGTCCGCCATCAGCACGGCCTTCTTGACGTACCCGGTGAACACGCGATCCGACGGAAGGTCGCTCACTGCCGTGAGCCGCCCGAAGCTGCCCATCACCTCGCGATTCACCTGCTCCTTGCCCATGACGTTGGCGCTGCTGAAGAAGCCGAACGCCGCGTGCTGCTTGAATGCGGACATGTTGGCGAGCAGCTTGCCTTTGTAGCAGAAGAAGGGCATGCCCCACTTGATGTCTTCGTCGATCTCCCGGGATGCCGCGTGCATGGCGGCGCGGAGTTTCACGAGGATCGGCTTGGCGAACGGCGCGGACTTGGCGATGTACGCGTCCACGCGCTTGTCCTTGGTGCCCATGGGAGACTCCTACTGTGTGCGGGGGACCGGCGATTCCTTGCGCGCGACGAGCAGCATCTCGCTGCTGCGCCGCCCCACCGGTTTCTCGCTGAAGCTGTCGAACGCCTGCTCCACGACCAGCCCGGCGTCGCGCATCAGCTCCGCGAGTTGTGACGGCGTGTACAACCGGATGCGATGCGTGCGATCCTCATGCACGCCGTCGCCGCGCCAGCACGATTCCACGGTCAGAAAGCCCGTGAGCGGGTCGAAGTGCCGCTCCTGCGCGACGAGCGTGCCGTCGGCCGTGGTCCACCAGTCGCGCGAGACGAACTTGGCCATCACGCCATCGCGGTCGCCGCCGTGCCAGAGCAGCACGCCGCCGGGCCTGAGCACGCGCGCAAACTCGCGCAGCACACGGGCGTCGTCGGCCGGATCGGCAAAGAACCCAAAGCTCGTGAACAGATTCACGACAGCGTCAAAGCGCCCGGCCCACGCCGCGGGAAGCGTGCGCATGTCGGCGCGCCGATACCGTAGCGTGCGCGACGTGCCGCGCTCCTTTGCCTTGGCGATCAACGGCGCCGAGTAATCCACGCCATCGACATCAAGCCCCGACTCCGCAAGCAAGTGCGCGTGCCGCCCCTGCCCGCACGGACAGTCGAGCACGCGCGCGCCCGACGGTAGTCCGAGCAGCTCGATGAGGCGCGCAACCTGCACGCGGTCTCCGGCGAGATCGAACATCGGCTCGTACTCGCGCAGGTAGCCGGCGTCGAAGTAGCCCTTCCACCAGTCGGCGGCGGCGCTGCCCGCCGGCTTCCCCGCCTTTCTCCCCGGCTTTCTCGTCGCGTTCAAAAGAACACCGGCTCCCGATAGGCGCCGAACACGTCCTCGAGCGCGGCGCGAATCTCGAACAGCGTCGCGTACGCCCGCGCGCAGTCCAGGATGTACGGCACCAGGTTCTCCGTGCCGCGCGCCGCCGTGCGCAGTGCGTCGAGGCGCTGCCGCACCGCCGCGTTGTCGCGCGACTGGCGCAGCGCGCGCAGCCGGTCAGCTTGCTGCGCCGTGGCGGACTCGTCGATCTTCAGCAGCGGGATGGTGAGTGTTTCGTCCGTCGCAAATTCATTGACGCCGACGACCAGCTTGCGGCGCTGTTCGATCTCCCACTGCTGGCGCGCCGCGCTCTCGGCGATGCGCTTCTGGAACCAGCCGTCCTCGAGGCCTCGCACCACGCCGCCCTGCTCGTGGATCTGCGCGAACAGCCGTTCCGCCTCACGCTCGAGGTCGTCGGTGAGCTTCTCCACGTAGTACGATCCGCCCAGCGGGTCGAGCACCGAGGCAACGCCCGTTTCGAACGCCAGTACCTGCTGCGTGCGCAGCGCGACTTCCACGGCGTGCTCGGTGGGGAGCGCCAGCGTCTCATCCATGGAGTTGGTGTGCAGCGACTGCGTGCCGCCCATCACCGCGGCGAGCGCCTGATACGCGACGCGCACGATGTTGTTCATCGGCTGGGCCGCGGTGAGCGTGACGCCGGCCGTTTGCGAATGAAAGCGCATCACCCAGCTGCGCGGATTCTTGGCGCCGTACCGGTCGCGCATGTGGCGCGCCCAGATGCGGCGGGCGGCGCGCAGCTTGGCGATCTCCTCGAAGAAATCGTTGTGGATGTCCCAGAAGAACGACAGACGCGGTGCGAACTCGTCGACGTCGAGCCCGCGGGCAATGCCGCGTTCCACATAGGTGAAGCCGTCAGCGAGCGTGAAGGCGAGTTCCTGCGCCGCCGTCGCCCCCGCTTCGCGAATGTGATAGCCGGAGATGGAAACCGTATTCCATTGCGGCGCGTGCGTCGTGCCCCAGTCAAAGCAGTCAACAATCAGGCGCAGCGCGGGCTCGATGGGGAAACACCACGCGTGCTGCGCCATGTACTCTTTCAGGATGTCGTTCTGAATGGTGCCGCGCAGCTTCTCGGGTGAGACGCCCTGCTTCTCGGCGGCCGCGATGTAAAAGCACCACAGAATGATCGCCGGCCCGTTGATGGTCATCGACGTCGAGACTTGATCCAGCGGGATGCCGTCGAACAGCGTCTCCATGTCGGCCAGCGAGCTGATGGCGACGCCGCACTTGCCCACTTCGCCTTCCGAGCGCGCATGGTCGGAGTCGTAGCCCATCAGGGTCGGAAAATCGAATGCCACCGACAGGCCCGTCGTGCCGCGGCCGAGCAGGAACTTGTAGCGCTGATTGGTCTCCTGCGCCGAGCCGAAACCGGCGAACTGGCGCATCGTCCAGAGTTTGCCGCGATAGCCCGTCGGGTGAATGCCGCGGGTGAACGGGAACTCGCCAGGCACTTCAAAGGCGGTGCCGCCGGAGCCTTCCAGATCGAGCGCCGTGTAGAGCGGCGCCACGTCGCTGGCCGAGTTGGTCCACGCCAGCGCGCGGGTCTCGCCCTTGGCGAAACGCGCCTGCCACCGGGCCACCTCGGCGCGGAGCTGTTCCAGCTCGGCGCGCATTTCGTCGAGGGAGGTATCGAGATCAGGCGGCGTCGTCATGCGGATTCTCCGGTCATCAGGGGGCCGCTCCGTCGGAGCAGCGCATCGGCAACGGCATACGGCGTGGTGCGGCCAGCGGCGAGGTCGTCGACCTGTGCGTCGATCCACGCGTTCGTCGCGTCGTCTGTCCAGAGCCGGCGCGCCAGCCGCTGAAAGACGACGTCCTTCACCCGTTCGCGCAACCGCGCCCGGCGCCGCACGTCGAGTTCGCCACTCCGCTCAAGATACGTGTGGTGCGCGTCGAGCGCGGCGAGCAGTTCGGGCAGCCCCTCACCCGTGACGCCGATGGCCCGCAGCACCGGCTGACTCCAGGCGGTGATGCCATCGGGGGCAGGATGCTCCTCAACTTCACGCGCGCCCGCCAGCCGTCGCAGGTCGACGCCGTGATGGGCGGGCACGTTCTTCATCGCGTGGCCGCTGCGCAGTCCGAGCATCAGCTCGACATCATTGCGCAATCGGTCGGCGCCGGGGCGATCGGCCTTATTCACGACGAAGACGTCGGCGACTTCCATCAGGCCGGCTTTCATCGTCTGGATCGAGTCGCCGGCCTCGGGGACGAGCACGAGCAGCGAGGTGTCGGCAGTGCGCGCAATGTCGAGCTCGCTCTGCCCGACGCCGACTGTTTCGATCAGAATGCGGTCGAAGCCAAACGCATCAAACACGTCGCAGACTTCGCGCGTGGTGCCGGCGAGCCCGCCGAGGGAGCCGCGGGTGGCCATCGAGCGAATGAACACGCCGGGGTCGAGCGCCACGGCCTCCATGCGCACGCGGTCGCCGAGCAGCGCGCCGCCCGAGAACGGTGACGTTGGATCGACGGCGACGACGCCGACCGTGAGTCCCTGTTCACGCAGCATCGCCGCGAGCCGCGTGGTGATGGTGCTCTTCCCGGCGCCCGGCGGGCCGGTCAAACCGATGCGGCGTGCCCGCCCAACGCGCGAGTGCATCGCCGCGAGCAGCAGGTCGGCGCCGGCGCGGCCATCCTCGACCATCGAGACCGCGCGCGCCAGCGCGGCCTTGCGGCCAGCGGCGAAGTCCTCCAGCAGCTTGTGAAGCGCGCGCGGCGCGCGGTCGGGAAGCGTCAGTGGGCTCACGCGTCCCCCCGGCCGGCCGCGTCGTCGTGTTCGTCGTGTATGTCGCCCACCAATTCCTCCACGAGATCCTCCAGCGTCACGAGGCCGACCGTGCGGCCCGCGGCATCGTGCACCATCGCCAGGTGACGGCGCTCGCGCAGCATGGTGCGCAGCAGATCGATGCACGGCAAGTCGGGCGAGGCCGCGGTGACGCGCCGGATGCGCGCGACGGGCGTCGCAGGGTGCTCGAGCACGTCAAACGAGTGAATCATGCCGACCACGTGATCGAGGTCGCCTTCGATCACCGGAATGCGCGAGCGGGCCGTGTTGGCCACGAGGCGCGAGATCTGCCCGGCGTTCAACGCACGATCCACCGCCACGATGCGATCGCGCGGCGTCATCACGTCGCGCACGCGCGTGACGCCAAATTCGACCACGCCGCTGATGATCGCACTTTCATCGGCTTCGCCGACGCCCTCCAGCTCTCCTTCGCGCAGCAGATCCTCGAGCGCTTCGCGCGGATCCTCCGGCGGCGCCGGCGCGGGATGCGCGGCCGCGCGCGCGCACCACTCGGCGAGCACGAGCACCGGCGCCACCACCACGCTCAGCACGTGCAGCGCGGGCAGCAGCACGGGCACCAGCTCCATTCCCCAGCGGCGCGCGATGGCCCTCGGCACCGATTGGCCGACGACAAGCAGCAGCACGGCCGCGACCAGCAGCGTGCGGGCGAGTTCTGCCGTCGAGCCTGCCTGCGTTGCCGCGACGACGCCGATGCCAAACGTCAGCGCCGCGATGCCGGTGCCCGCGGCTGCCAGCAGCCGCGACGGGCGCGCGATGAACACCTCCGCGGTGGCCGATCCGGCCAGCTTGCGCTCCACCCAATGCCGCAGCCAGATGCGGCTGACGGTGCGCACCGCGGTCGCCGCGGCCGTCAGCCAGGCCACGACGAGAACGAGCGCAAACACGAGCGAGGTCACGGGGCACGCTCGCGCGGCGCCGTGTCCAGGCGCTCGAAGTAGACGCGCTCGATGCGCCGTCCACGCATCCGCTCGACGACGACGCGGAAGCCTTCGAACTCCAGGTCCTCGCCCGGTTCCGGCACGCCATCGAACAGCTCATACGTGAGCCCGCCGACCGTCGATACGTCGGCACGGCGAAAATCGTGATGCGTCAGCGTCGAGAGCGTGTCGAGCGACACATGCGCCGGCAGCCAGAACTTGCCGTTCCCCTCGCGCTCGATCTGGTCGTCGTCCTCGGTGTCGTTCTCGTCGCGGATGTCGCCGACAATCACCTCGAGCACATCCTCGAGCGTCACCAGCCCCGCGATGCCGCCGAATTCGTCCACGACGAGCGCTATGTGCCGGTGGTTCAGCCGGAAGTCGCGGAGCTGCGCATCCACCGTGTTCGTCATCGGAATGAACCACGCGGGGCGCAGCAGCGTCAGCCAGCCGCCGGCCGGCTCTTCGTCGTCGAGCACGGCGTGCAGCAGATCCTTGGCGTAGAGCACGCCCTCGACTTCGTCGAGGTCCTCGCCGTAGACCACGAGCCGCGAATGGCGCGCGCTGCGGACCTTGGCCACCACGTCGGCCCACCGCGCCGCACGCTCGATGCCGACGATGTCCACGCGCGGCACCATGATTTCGCGCACCTGCGTATCGCCGAGCGCAAAGACGCCGGTGAGCAAATGCTGCCCTTCATCGCCCGCCTCGCCGTCGGCGACTTCCGCAGCGACCACTTCGCGGAATCGCTCCACGTCGGCCTCGCGCGAGTCCTCGTCCGGGCGGCGCGGCATCAGGTGCATCAGCACGTCGTCGCACCAGGCGCCGAACGCCACCACCGGCTTGAGCGCCACCGACGCAACGCGCGCGACGGGCGACAGCCGCCGCAGCGCACGCACCGCCAGCACGTCACCCAGCGCGCGTGCGCCGCTCTCGGAGATGACAATCACGAGCGCGGCGACCGTCAGCGCGAAGAACACACTGACGGCGGGTCCGAGCGCGATGGCCAGCGCCGCGCCGCCGACGAGCTGCGCGAGAATGCGGCCGAAGGCGAGCGCGCGGTGGGTGGTTTCGCGCGTGGCGAGCAGCGCGCCGACCACGCCGTCGGATGGCGCCTCGTCCTGATCGATGGTCAGAAGCGCGCCGTCGGCCGCCGCGCAAAGCGCCGCGCCGAGGATGCAGAGTCCGGCGAGCGCCGCGGCGATCACGCCCGTTGCGCCTGCCGGCGCATCACACCGGCGAGCAAGCGCTCCTGGCGCCGCCACATCGGGGATCCGACGCGCGTCGCATCGTCGGGATGATCCCAGCCGAGTACGTGCAGCGTACCGTGCACCACGAGACGCAGCAGTTCCGCGCGCACGCCGCACCCGGCCGCCTCCGCATTGGCGCGTGCGACATCGGGACAGATGTAGATGTCCCCGACCACGCCCGCGCCAGGCATCGGCGAGAAGCCGAACGAGATCACGTCCGTGGCCCCGGCGTGCGATAGATGCCGCTGATTGAGCCGCGCCATCGCCGACGCCGACAACAGCGTGACGGACACCATGGCCTGCTTCACGCCCTCGGCGCGCAGCACCTGGCGCGCCGCGGCGGCAATGCGCGCCGCCGCGACCGGTGCGCGCACGCCTTCGCTGGCTACGCCGACACGCAGCGCGTCGGCGGCGGCGCGGCGTGGCATGGTCACGTCGGCTGCTCCGACTCGGCGGCGTACGCCTTCACGATCTCGCGCACGAGACGGTGACGGATGACGTCCGCGTCCGTGAAGTAATGGAAGCCGATGCCCTCGATCCCGGGCAGTATGCGCTCCACTTGCGTGAGGCCGCTGTCGGCGCGGTTGGGCAGATCGATCTGCGTCTTGTCGCCGGTAATCACGGCGCGCGAGTTCACGCCGAGCCGCGTGAGGAACATCTTCATCTGCAGGCTGGTGGCGTTCTGCGCTTCATCGAGAATGACGAACGCATCGCCCAGCGTGCGGCCGCGCATGTAGGCGAGCGGCGCGATCTCGATGACCCGCGTCTCCAGCGCGCGCTGCATGCGCTCGGGCGGCATCATGTCCTCCAGCGCGTCGTAGAGCGGCCGCAGATACGGATCGACCTTCGCCTGCATGTCACCAGGCAGGAAGCCGAGCGATTCGCCCGCTTCCACGGCCGGCCGCGCCAGCACGATGCGGCGCACGCGCTTTCGCGCGAGCATATCGACCGCGGCCGCGACCGCCAGGTACGTCTTGCCGGTGCCGGCCGGGCCGATGCCGACCACGATGTCGTTCTCGTACAGCGCTCGAAGATACTGCGCCTGCCCCACCGTCTTGGGCTGGATGATCTTGCGCACGCCGGGCAGCACGAGACGTTCGGGCGTGCTGCCGTCCGGGCTTGCCGGCCCTTCCATCGAGAAGCGAAGCACGTCGTCCGCCTCGAAGGCCGTGCGCTGCCGCGCGGCATCGATCATCCGCTGCCCCACGCTGGCCGCCTTGTCCACGGCCTCCGCGGGACCGCTGATGGTCATCGCGTCGCCGCGCAGCGTCACGCGCACGGGATAGATGCGCTGCAGTTCCGCGAGGTTCGCGTCGCCGACGCCCGCCAGCAGCAGCAGGTCAGCCCCCTCCGTGGAGAGTCGCCGCGGAAGCGGTTCAACGCCGTCGCTGGCGGCGCCGCGCGAGGCCATCTCCATCACGCCCCCTCCGCGGTCGACCGGAGGTGCAGATCACGCAGGTCTTCGGGCGGCACGCTGCTCGGCGCATTCTCAAAGAGCGCGCGCGCCGCGGTCGTCTTGGGGAACGCAATCACGTCGCGCAGCGACGCGCCGTTGGAGAGCAGCATCGAAATGCGGTCGAAGCCAAACGCAATGCCGCCGTGCGGCGGCGCGCCGGCGCGAAGCCCCTCCAGCAGGAAGCCGAACCGCCGCTCCTGCTCGGCGACGTCACCAATGCCGAGCAGCGTGAACATCTGCGATTGCACGCGCGGATCCGACGTACGAATCGAGCCGCCGCCGAGTTCGAGGCCGTTGAGCACGCAGTCATAGGCGAGCGCGCGCCAGCGCTCCGGCGCATCCGGATACGCGGCCATGTCGTCGGCGTTGGCGGCCGTGAACGGATGGTGTACCGCGGCGAGGGCGCCAGTGACCGGGTCCTTGTCGAACATTGGGAAGTCGGTGACCCAGAGGAACCGGCGCGCGTGCTCGTCGACGATGCCAAGGCGGCGCGCGCACTCCTGGCGGATGCGGTCGAGCGCGGGGTTGCTGATGCGGTCGCTGGCGGCGACAATCAGCGCAAGGTCGCCATCGTTGAGCGCGAGCGCCTCCTCGGCGGCCGGCGTCAGGAACTTCGCCACCGGGCCGTCGATCTTGCCGTCGGTCTTCTTGGCGCGGAGCAGTCCGCCCGCGCCGGCGCTCTTGGCGAGCGCTTCGAGTTCGTCGACCTGCTTGCGGCTCCACGCGGCGCCGCCGGCAATGCGAATGCCGCGCACGCGGCCGCCCGCTTCGATGGCCGACTTGGTGACGACAAAGTCGAGCGGCGCGAAGGCGGCGGTGAAGTCGTGAATCTCGAGACCATAGCGCAAGTCCGGGCGGTCGCACCCGTAGCGCTCCATGCAATCGGCGTACGACATCCGTTCAAACGGCGGCGTCACGTCGTGGCCCGCTTCGCGCCAAATGGCGGCAATCATCCCTTCGGAGAGCGCCATGATGTCATCGCGTCCGATGAACGATGCCTCGATGTCAATCTGCGTGAACTCCGGCTGGCGGTCCTGGCGCAGGTCTTCGTCGCGGAAACAGCGTGCGATCTGGAAGTAGCGGTCGAAGCCGGCGCACATGAAGAGCTGCTTGTAGATCTGCGGCGACTGTGGCAGCGCGTAGAACTCGCCGGGATGCACGCGGCTCGGCACCAGGTAATCGCGCGCCCCTTCGGGCGTGGGCTTGGTGAGGATCGGCGTCTCAAGCTCGAGAAAGCCGCGCTCGCTCAGGTAACTGCGCGTCACCTGCAGCAGCCGGTGGCGCAGGATCAGGCTGGCTTGCAGTTCGGGGCGGCGCAGGTCGAGATAGCGGTGGCGCAGTCGCAGGTCTTCCGCGGGGAGTTTGTCGTTCTTGCCGCGCGCCACGGGAATGGCGGGCGTGACGGCCGGCCCGACGACGCGAATCGACGTCGCGCGCACCTCGATGTCGCCCGTCGCCAAGTCGGTGTTGCGCATGTCGCCGGGGCGCAGCTCGACGACGCCCTCGACGAGCACCACGGACTCAACACCGACGGCGGCCGCGCCGGCAATGGCCGCCGCGCTCGCCCAATCGGGATTGAAGCTCACCTGCACCAGCCCGGCGCGGTCGCGCAGGTCGATGAAGACGAGCCCGCCCAGATTGCGCGAGCGGTGCACCCAGCCGCCCAGCGTCACGGGGGAGCCCGCATGCGAAGCCCGGAGTGCGCCGCACTGATGCGTGCGCTGCGACGTGGCAAATACGTTCCCTTCGATCAACGGTGCTGCTCCCGGCGCTTCTGCGCCCACGCGACGAACACGGCGAGCCCAACGAGGGCCCCGGTGCTGTCCGCCAGAAAGTCGCCCAGCTCCATCGAGCGGCTGGGAATGAAATGTTGCTGATATTCGGTCAATGCTCCAAACGCGATGGCTCCCACCAGCGCCGGCCACCACGGCCTCGACGCCTCGCGAAGCGCGCGCGCCGCCAGTGCGGCCTGCACAGCGAACAGCGTGGCATGCACCAGCTTGTCGAGCCCGACGAACGCGAACGCTTGCGGCACCTCAGGCGGATGCGGCCAGAGCACGAGCGCTTCAATCAGTACCGCCCATCCCATCACCCAGCCCCACGACGCCCGCATCAAGGCGTCTCCGATCGGGCAAGCACGGCGGCAAACGCCGCGGCATCCGCGGCACCGAACAACGCATCGCGCAGCGGATGATTGCGCATGATGCGCGCGAGCCGCCCGAGCGCCTTGAGATGCACGCCGGCCTCCGCTTCGGTGGTCACGACGAGCACGCACAGACGCACCGGGACGCCGTCGGGCGCGAGATAATCCTCGACGCCCTCGGCGATGCCAGCGGCCATGTGAATGCCGTCGATGACATTGGTGCGGCCGTGCGGCACGGCCAGCCCGTCACCGATGGCCGTGCTCGACACGGCCTCGCGCGCGAGCACCCCCTGAAACACCGTCTCCAGCGTCGCCGGATCGGCGTCGGGGAGCGCGAGTTCCACGAGTTCGCGAAACAGGGCGTGCCGTGAATGGCTTCCCAACGGAACGCGAATTCGTTCCAAAGGAAGCAGTGCGGTGAGCAACCGGATCTCCGCAGGGGGAAACGGCGTAAATCTAACGGAGAACGACACTTGGTGGTAGCGACGAACGGCTTGACCCTGCCCCGCGGCTCGGGTATCCTGCGCTGATGCGGCATCTCTCGCTACTACTGATTGCGGCGGCGCTTCCGACCAGCGCCCTGAAGGCCCAGCTGGTACCAGGGCGAGATCTGCTGTCCTTCCCGCTTGGGCTGACGGCGGAAGCCCCGGCGTTTGGCACGGCCTCGGGGTTCGGCCTGTGGAATCCGGCGAGTATCGCGGTTCCGGAGGGCAGTCGTATACGCCTCGCCGTCGGCACGATGAGCGCCCCGGTGGACGTGGCGGTCTCGGCGCAGCTCGGCACCGTCGCCCTGCGCTGGCGTGATGGCACGACCGTTGGCGTCGGCATTGCCAGCGCCTCGGTCGCGGACTTGTTGCGCACCGATTCCGACCCGCAGTCGATCGGCGACGAGATTCCGTACATCACGACACTCGTCTCGCTCATCGCCGCGCGACCGATGGGTCCGGTGACGCTCGGCGCCGCGATGCGCGTTCGCAGCGGACGCCTCGACAACGAGTCGAGCCACGCCGTGTCGGTGGACGTCGGCGCGATCTCGCGCGGATTTGGATCGCGCGACGTGCGGCTGGCGCTTTCGACCTTTCTCGCGAGCCCATTCTCGCGCGCCCACGAGCGCGCCGAACTGCTCGCCGCCGTCGACGCGCGGCTCGCCGGCACCGACACGCTGCGCACGAGCCGACTCGGCGCGAGCCTCTCGATGGCCGACGGACTCCATCGTGAGGCATACGGCTTCGCCACCGCGCGTTGGGGACGCCTCGAAGGGCGCGTTGGCGCGGCGAGCACCTTTGCGTACGGCCACACGAACTGGCGCGAACGACTCGGCATCGCGTTCCATCACCGCGGCTACGTGATTGGCGTCGCCCGCGAGGAGAGCACGAGCAGCCTGTCGGCGACGTATCAGTTCACCCTCGGGTCCGTCCTCAAATGACCGAGACCGCGCCGCGCGTCAACCTGCTCGACCTTGCCCCCGCCGATGCCGAACGCGTGCTGCGCGAGTTCGCCGAGTCGCGCGGCGTTGGCGCGTATCGCGGCAGTCAGGTGGCGCGGCACGTGTGGTCGCCGCCGGCTGCCGATTTCCAGTCGATGAGCGATCTGCCGCTCGCGTTCCGAGCCGAACTCGATGCCGCATTCGTGATGCCGCGACTCGAACTCGCCGCTGAGCAACGGTCCATCGATGGCACGCGCAAGTTCCTGTTCCGCCTGCACGACGGACAGACCATCGAAACCGTGTCGATTCCCGACGGCAACCGGGTGACGCTGTGCATCTCGTCGCAGGCGGGGTGCGCGCTGCAGTGTTCGTTCTGCGCCACGGGGCTGATGGGGTTCTACCGCAACCTTCTGCCCTCCGAAATTGCCGGCCAGGTGCGCGAACTGGCACTGCTCCCCGAGCCGGTGACCCCGACGAACATCGTCTTCATGGGGATGGGCGAGCCGCTCATGAACTGGAAGGCGGTGCAGGTCGTGCTGACCATTCTCAACGATGCCAAGGGATGTGGCATCGGCGCGCGGCACATTACCGTCTCCACCGTCGGGATTCTCCCGGGCATCGAGGCGCTCGCGCAGCGGCCGGAGCAGTTCCGCCTGGCAATCTCCGTGCACGCACCGAGTGACGAACTGCGGCGGCGGCTGATGCCGGTGAACATCAAGTACCCGCTCGAAGAGGTCATTGATGCGGCGGCGGCGTTCAGCCGGCGCGTCACCTTCGAGTATGTGATGCTCGGCGGCGTCAACGACCAGTCGGCGCACGCCGCGGAGCTGGCGCGGCTCGCCAAGCACTGCGGCGCGTTCGTCAACCTGATCCCGCTGCATCCCGGCGGCGCGGGTTCGTACACGCCGACATCCGCCGAGGGGATCAAGCGCTTCGCCGGCATGATCGCGCGGCACGGCGTGGAAGTGGCGATTCGCAAGAGCCGCGGCACCGACATCGCCGCGGCCTGCGGCCAGCTACGGGTAGAGCGACTGAAGCGGCGCCCGCCAGGAGCGCCCAACCAGAATAGTCAGGTCGAGATAGCGTAGCGAGTCGGGGCGCGCTTCCACGCGCGCACCTCCAATGGACGCCGCCGCCAACCGCGCCCAGTCGGGATGCCCCGAACGATCGAGCACCAGCGAGCTGTCGCGGCGCTCCTTCTCCGGTGCGGTCACGGTGCTCACCACGTCAAAGCCCTGGTCGCGCAGCCACGCCGTCGCGAGCCGGCCAAGACCGCGCGTGGCCGTCGCGTTCACCACCTCGACCTTGATGCGCACGGAATCCGGCACGACGCGCGCGGGACGCGTGGCTGGCCCCGTCGCGTCCACCGGTGCCGAGGTGCCGGGTGCACGCGTCGCTCGTACGCGATAGATGACGAAGAACGTCGCGCCCAGGACGAGCGCCATCGCCACGCGCCGACGGCGCCGTCGCGTGGCGTCACTC
Source organism: Gemmatimonadota bacterium (assembly GCA_023249375.1). Classification (GTDB taxonomy): domain Bacteria; phylum Gemmatimonadota; class Gemmatimonadetes; order Gemmatimonadales; family Gemmatimonadaceae; genus PNKL01. Next base: position 56,745 of record JAHFCT010000011.1, read on the forward strand.
GCGAGCCTCGGCGTTACCGAACCGAATTCCACAGGTCGACCGTGCGTTCAAAGACCCGGTTCCCTTCGCGCAGCGTCCACTCGAGGCGCATGCGCACGGCCTGACGAAAGACACCGTCGAAGTTGTGCGGCAGTTGCGCCGCCATGAACGCGCGGTCGGTCTGCATGAAGCGGCGGCCCGGCTCGAGAAAATCGGCCATGAAGAGCGCGCGCCCGGTGCGGTCCCACTCGGGATGCCCCACCGTGTGCCAGCGCACCGCCTCGAGGACGCTCCGCCGCACCTCGCCCTCGCGTTCGAGCATGATGGCGGCCGCGGGCCCGTGCAGGATGCCGTCGGGAAGGTCGGGCGCCTCGATGATGCCGCGGAGGATGTCCGGCGTGGCGTCGCGCAGCGCGTCGTGCCAGCGGCCCGCATCATGCCACGCCTGCGCCTCGGCGGCGTCGAGATGCATGCGCTCGGCCCAGTTGTCGAGCAGTGCGGTGACACGCGCGATGTGCGCGCGCCGCTTGTCGCCGACGACCGCCCAGTCGGGAAGCACCGGCTCGGTCACTGCACGCTCGCGAGCTTGCGGGCGAGGTCGCCGAGGTTGGCGGCGACGCCGCGCAGGGCGTGGGTGGCGCCTTCGAGTTCGCGCAGGGCCGACGCCTGATCCGCCGCGGCGACGGCGACGTGCTCGGCGCTGGACCGGTTGCGCGCCGAGATGTCGGAGACGCGCGCGACGCGTTCGCGCAGGTGCCGGAACTCCGCTTCCTGCTCGCGCGAGGTGCGGGCGATGCGATGTGCGCGATCGGCGCCGGTCGCCGTGGCTTGCACGATGGCATCCAGCGCGCCGCGCGCCGCACTCGAGAGCTGCTCGACGTCGCGCACCATCTCGTGACCGGCGTCCATCTGGTCGGCGACGGCGCGCATGCGCGTTTCGAAACTGCGCAGCAGATCGCCCGCCTTGTCGGACGCCACGCGGCTTTCCTCCGCCAGCTTGCGCACTTCATCGGCGACGACGGCGAAACCGCGCCCATGCTCGCCGGCGCGCGCCGCTTCGATGGCGGCGTTCAGCGCCAGCAGGTTGGTCTGCTCGGCGAGTTCGCGGATGGTGTGAATGAACGCCGTGATCTCGCCGGTGGCCGCGCGCAGCGCATCAATCTGCCCGGAACTCTCCGCGACAAACGCCTGCGCCCGCTCGAGCCGCCCAATCGTCGTGCCAATGGTGTCGTGATGCTCGCGGGCGATGTCCGTGGCGCGCCGGCTCGCCTCCTCCGCCTCGCCGCCGTCGCGCACCACGTGCTCGGTGGCGGCGAACAGCGTGTCGGTGGCTTCGAGGCTGCGCGCCACCTGCTCGCCTTCCTCCGTCAGCGCGCGCGTGATGTCATTGCCGGTGCGCGCCACCTGCTCGCCGCGCGCGCGCAGCGTGCGCGCCGACTCGGTCAGCGTCTCGATCTCGTGCGAGAGGCGGTCCAGCATCTCGAGCATGGGGAGCCGCAGGTCGTGGATCTGCAGCGTCGTGGCCACCTGCGAGGCGAAGCGCTTGATGAGCATCGCCGCCTTGGGGCCGTACATGTTCGACTTGTGGTGCTGCAGCTCGACGATGCCGACGTTGCGCTCGCCGAACCGGAGCGGCACCACCGCCGCCGTGCGCACACCAGGGACGAACCGCTCCATGCGCGGGTCCTTTCGCGTGTCGCGCACGATCTGCGGCTCGCCGCTGGCCAGCGCGAGTGCACGCAGGCGGCGTCCATCCTCCGACTCACGCGGGCTCGGGTCGAGCAAGCCGTGACCGCCATGGTAGACGACAAACAGACCGTTGCTGTCCACGCGATAGATGCGAAGGTCGGTCCAGTCGACGAGCCGGTGCGCCAGCGATTCGATGCGGCGGAAACTCTCGCCGAGCGACACCGCCGACGACACCACCTGCTCCATCGCCAGGATGATGTTGAGTTCCTCGGCGGCGATCGATTCCTCGAGGATGCGGCGGATGAGCAGGCCGGCAAACGAGAGCACCACCATCACGAGCAACGTCCCGATCTCGCCCAGCGACTGGAAGGCCGCGAGCACCAGGCAGGCGCCCACCGTTCCCGCGCCGAAGGTGATGACTTCGTAGCGCAGGATGAGCGACCGCTCTTCGACCAGCAGTTTGTTGCGGATGAGCAGCGAGAAGTAGAGCAGCCCGCGACTGAAGGCGAAGTGCGCGAGGAAGAAGGCCGCCACCGCGGGCAGATTGTCGGTGACGAAGCCGGTGCGCAGGTGCGAGCCGGCCGTCACCGCGACGCCGGCGTACACGCCGTACGACGCCACGAGCGCCAGGACTTCGCGCCCCGCGTTGATCCACGAAATCGAGATGCTCTTGCGCAGCGCCAGCCAGTCGCCAAAGAAGGTGCCGGCCGCGAGACCGAACGCCGCCGTGGACGGACCCGCCAGCAACGACCCGCCCACGGCCACCATCCCGAGCAGGTTGAGCGCCGAGTATTTTGTCAGCGGCAACTGATACGTGCGCAGCACGGCCGTCATCGCGATCATCGCCGTCAAGACGACGACGTGCAGGCTCCACGCCGGGTCGTACCACGCCACGGCGACGAGGAGACCGGTGCCGAGCATCGGCACCAGGCGCTGCTGGATGCGCAGCACCGCGTTCACGCCGACTGCTCGTCGAGCGCGCGGCGCAGCCCGCCGGCGAGCGCGGCGGCCGCCGCCACGGATGTGTCGGCCGCGCGCACGATCGCACTGCCAACGACGATGCCGTCGGCATGCGCACCGACCGTGCGCGCATGCTCGGGCCGCGAAATGCCGAAGCCGACGCAGATGGGCAGCGTACAGACGCCGCGCAGCGTGGCGATGGTCTGCGGCAGATCCTCAGGGAGCGTGTCACTCACGCCGGTCACGCCGAGTCGCGAGATGAGATAGACGAATCCGCGGCCGTGGCGCGCGATCGCTTCCATGCGGCCGCGCGGCGTGGTGGGTGCGACGAGCCGCACAAAGTCCAGCGGCCCCTCGCCCAGCCACGCCTCGCGCGCCGGATCGCTGCCGAGTGGAAGGTCGGTCACGAGCACGCCGTGGACCCCGGCGTCAGCCGCGCGGCGCAGCACGCCGGGCCCAGCGGCGAGCAGCGGGTTGAGATAACTGAAGAGCACCACCGGAATGCCGAGCTGGGCGCGCGCCACGAGCTCGAGCGCGCCGTCGAGATGCACGCCGTGCGTCAGCGCCGTCTGCGAGCTGGCCTGAATGACGGGGCCGTCCGCCATCGGATCGGAGAATGGCACGCCGACTTCGAGCACGTCGGCGCCGGCGTCCTCGAGCGCCTGCCAGAGTTCCACGCTGCGCACCGGATCGGGATGGCCGGCGGTGGCGTAACAGACGAGGGCGCGTCGTCCCTTGGCCCGGAGCGCGTCAAAGCGAGCAGTCAGCACGTCAGTTTAGACGAAGTAGTCGCCGACGCGAATGCCGTAACGGTCGGGATCGGCGGTCTTGATGATGGTCCGGCGAAAGTCGCCGGACTCGGCGCGTTCGGTCAGGTCGACCACGCTGCCAGGATATTGCACGTTGCCCAGATCGTCGCTGACGATGCGCACCAGCGGACGCGACAGGCTCTCGGGATCGGGATTCGCCGCGTGCACGATGGCCAGCTCGAACGTGTCGAGCACGACGAACGTGCCCACGGGATAGATGCCGAGCAGATTGATGAACGCCTTGACGATCGTCGGGTCCATGCCGCGCCGCGGATTGTCGCGCATCTCCTGCAGCACGGCCGACGGCGCCATCGGCGTCGTCTGGTACGACCGCCGCGACGTGGCCGCGTCAAAGCCGTCGGCCACCGCGACGATCTTGGAATAGAACATCAGATCCTTGGTGCGGAGGCTACGCGGATAGCCCGTAAGGTCGCGCTTCATATGGTGCTGGAAGGCGACGAGCATCGAGCGATACGGGAACTCCTGCTGGTCGCGCACCGAGAAGAGCGCGAGCACGCCGTGCCACGGATGCGCGGCGATGGCGCGCCACTCCTCGTCCGTGAGCACGTCGGCCTTGTTGATGATATCGGCCGGCACGCGCGCCTTGCCGATGTCGTGGAACAGCGCGGCCATCCCCAAGTCGTAGAGTTGCAGTCGCGTGAGCGCGAGGCGGCGCCCCAGCGCAATCGAGAAGATGCACACGTTCACGGAATGCGTGAACGTGTAGTCGTCGTAGTCGCGGATAGTGGTCAGCCCCACGAGCGACGTTTCGTCGGCGAGAATCTGGTCGACGATGCCCTGCACCACGCGCTTGATCTTCTTGATGTTCGCGCTCTGCCCCATGCGCACCGAGTTGATGACTTCCTTCGTCGCCGACACGGAGCGCGCATACGTGCGCTTGGCCTTCTCCTTCGACTCCACCTGCTGGCCGCCCTGGTCCTCGTCCGACTCCACGAGCGGCGCGAGCTCGAACGCGGTGATGCCGGTATCCTGCAGCCGTGTGAGCAGCGCCGCGTATCGCTGCACGGCGTCGGCGCCTTGGGGGTTCTGCAGGAAACCGAGCATCACCGTCCAGTCGCGGGTGGCCGGCGCGCGAAGGGCGCGCAGCGTGCCGATGCCGTTCTGACGGAACTGCGAGAGCAGCGCGCTGAAGCTCGAGTAGTTGTCGAGGTCCAGGCGCAGCCGCGTGCTGTTCACGAAGATGAACTCGCCCGCGACGCGGAACTCGCACTCCTTTTCGCGGGTCAGCAGGTCGTTCGTGATCTGCGAGAGATCCTGCAGCGACTGCTGCACCACGGCGTTCTCGAACGGATACATGCGCAGGTTCCGCATGGTGCCGTAGAACGCGAGAATGAACGAGCGGCTGGCGACGCGGACGTACGCTTCACCCGTCACCTCGCTCAAGGCCTGCATCGAAATGGACGAGCGCAGCGCGATGGACGCGCGCGGGGTCGTGGTCACTGGCCGCCTCCCCGCATCGCGCGGCTGACCGCGTTGCGCACCACGACATCCTTGTCGCCGTCGGCGCGCTGCAGCGACTCGCGGGCCGACGCGCTGCCGACGCGCCCAAGCGCCACCGCGGCGCAGGCGCGCAGCTCCGGATCTTCCTTGCGCGCGAAAATCCCGCCCTTGCTGTTCAGCAGGCTGTCGAGGAAGCTGACCCCGGCGTCACCGCAGAGCGAGCCATAGAGTTCGAAAAACGCCAGGCGCTCCGTGCGATCGGCCTCGCGCAGTTCCTTGCCCTTCACCGCGGCTTCCACCTTGGCGAGGGCCGGACGATACTGCCGGGCCATGAGCGTGCGCGCCGCGAGCACGCGGATGTCGCGCTCGCCGTCCACCAGCGCGCGCTCCATCGCCTGCAGCGCACCGGGCGATCCGATGTCACCCAGCGATGCGAGCACGGCCATGCGCAGATCACGGTCGCCGTGCTCCAGCACGCGCGCCATCGCCGGCACGCCGGCCGCCGTGCGCATCGCGCCGCACCGCCGAATGGCCTCCAGCGCCACCTCGTGCGACGGATCGGCAATGAGCTTCACCAGTTCGGCAGTGGCCGTCTCGGCGATGCGCGTCGCGGCCGCCTCGAGCAACGGGCGCAGCCCCACGTTCTGGGCGCGCGGCAGCCAGGCGAAGATGGTCGCCAGCGATGACGGATGCAGCTGCGCGAACAGCGCGTTGATGTCGGCCGACGACGGCAGCACCGGCGCAACATCCATCGCCTCGAGCAGCTGCGACAGCGCCGCGGGCTCACTGAGACGCGCCGCCATCGAGCCCAGCCGCTGCCTGGTTTCCGGCTGCACTTCGCGCGCGCGCTCGAGCGTCAGCGTCGCTTCGCTCAGCAGGTACGCGACATTGGCGAACTGGCCGGCGGACAACAGGTGCAGCATCAGCGCCTCGATGTCCGCCAGGACCTCGGCGCGCACGAGCGGATCAATCTGAAATTCGAAGATGTCGAGCAGCGAGTCCAGCACGCCGCGGCGCAGGTCGCTGGCATACTCGCGCAGCGTCTCCTGGCGCAGGTACTCCACTTCCTTGTCGTCAAGGAAGTACAGCGTCGCGTCGAAGTCATCCATGCGGACGATGCCCGACGGCTTCTGCGACTCGGCAGCACCGCCGGAATCCTTCGCGGTTTTCTCGGCGTCTTCCTTGGCCTCGAGCACCGCCTCCTTGGGATCATCGGCGGCGACACCGCCCGCCCGCGGCCACTTGCCCGGTTCCGGCGACGTCTCGAGCGAGCCGCCTTCGTCGTTGACGTCGACGTAGCGGTACTGCAAAGTCGTGAACTCATTCTCCCAGAGGAGCGTGAGCAGATCGTCCTCGTTGGCGAGTGCGTGACGCACCTTGGGGATCATGTCGAGAAACTCCACCAACTCCTGTCCCTCGAATCCCTTCTGGAGCGTTAGTTCGCGCAGGCCGTCCTTGAACAGCATCCACGGCAGTGAATCGGACGCCTTGGTCGGCTCCTCGAGCACTTTTTGGCCGAACCACTCCAGCGCGGTGTCGGTGACCATGAGCCGCACGGCGTCGGTCTCTTCCCACAGCGGCGCAAAAATCGCGCGCATCTGCTCGAGCGAGCGGGCGTAGCTCGGGTTGTTGTGATTGTTCAGATACAGCAAATGCGCCCGAATGGTCTTATCGAGCTGACGCAGCATCTCCGCGACCAACTGCGGCGAAAACGGCGGCTCGAGACCCTCGGGTCCCTGGTCCGACACAGCAACCGGTGTCACGGTCATCCGTGCAAGATACCGGTTTCTTCGAGCGGCGTCACGGTCATCCGGGGAGCGCCCCAGACTCGCTCACCTGCGCGACGTCCTTGTCGCCGCGCCCGCTGATGCAGAGCAGCACCGGCTCGTCCGCGCCCCAGCGGCCGCGCTGCGACGAGATCCACGCCACGGCGTGCGCCGTCTCGAGCGCCGGAATGATTCCCTCGAGGCGGCCAAGCAGGGCGAAGCCGCCGAGCGCCTCCGCATCAGTCACGGAGACATACGTGGCACGCCCCGAATCCTTGAGATACGAGTGCTCCGGACCGACGCCGGGGTAGTCGAGCCCCGCCGAGATGGAGTGCGCGGGATGCACCTGTCCGTGCTCGTCCTGCAAGAGATAACTCAGCGCGCCGTGCAGCACGCCCGGCGTGCCTCTGGTGAGGCTCGCCGAGTGCTCGCCGCTGTCGAGACCATGCCCGGCAGCCTCCACGCCGATGAGTTCCACGGCGTCGTCCGCAACAAACGCGTGAAAGATCCCCATCGCGTTCGAACCGCCGCCGACGCAGGCCACGACGCTGCGCGGCAGGCGGCCGGCGCGCTCGAGCATCTGCGCGCGCGCTTCGCGGCCGATGATCGCCTGGAAATCGCGCACCATTCGCGGATACGGCGCCGGCCCTACTACCGATCCGATGATGTAGTGGCTCGTCGGGCATGTCGTCACCCAATCGCGAATCGCTTCGGTCGTCGCGTCCTTGAGCGTGCGCGTCCCCGCGGTCACGGGCACGACTGTCGCTCCCATCAGGCGCATGCGGTACACGTTGAGCGCCTGCCGCCGCATGTCCTCTTCGCCCATGTACACGACGCATTCGAGGCCAAGCCGCGCGCACACCGTCGCCGTGGCCACGCCGTGCTGCCCCGCACCAGTCTCCGCGATGATGCGCCGCTTTCCCATTCGCCGCGCGAGCAGCGCCTGCGCCAGCGCATTGTTGATCTTGTGCGCGCCGGTGTGGTTGAGGTCCTCGCGCTTCAGCCACACGGGCGCGCCGACGAGCGCCGAGAAGCGCGGCGCGTCGCAGAGCGTGGACGGCCGCCCGACGTAGTGCTGCAGCATCCCGTTGAGCTCGGCGTGGAACGCCGGGTCGGCAAGCGCCGTCTCGAGCGCCAGCTCGAGTTCATCGAGTGCGGGCACCAGCGTTTCGGGGACGTACCGTCCGCCGAACTCGCCAAACCGCCCGTCCGTCTGCACCTGCGTCGCCATCTCAGCGCCCTCCGCGCACGGCCGCTGCGGCAAATGCACGCATCAGCCCATGATCCTTGATTCCCGTCGCCGATTCCACCCCTGAGGATACATCGACGACATCGGGACCGACCAGCCCAATCGCTTCCGCCAAATTTTCGGCGCGCAGGCCGCCGGCGAGCACCAGGCGTCGCGGCCGGCCGCCACGCGCGAGCGAGTCGGCGAGACGCGCCCAGTCGACCGCGACACCGGTTCCGCCCTGCGCACCATCCACCAATGCGTCGACGAGCACGGCATCGACGTCCTCGGCCGCCTCGCGCCAGACGCCCTCGGCAGCATCGGCACGCACCCGCAGCACCCGCCAGATCTCCCCGCCAAACCATGACCGCAGTTCGCGAACCAACGCTACGTCCGACGCGCCGTGCAGCTGCACCACATCGAGCGTCACCTCTTCCGCGATGGCGGCAATCTCCGCGGCCGTCTGCGTGCCGAACACGCCGACGCGGCGCGGAGCGCCCGCGCCAACCGCGCCATCGAGCACCGCACGCGCTGCCGCCGGTTCCAACCGTCGCGGGCCGCCCGCGAAGATCACGCCGAGGTACGACGCGCCGAGCGCGGCGCCGGCGCGCGCGTCGTCAGCGCGCGTGAGTCCGCAGAACTTGACGTCAGCCACGCCCGCTCCGCGCGATGCCGGTGAGCGCGCGAACGGCATCGCTGGCCGACGCGGCCACCGACAGCGCCGAACCGACCAGTACCGCATCGGCGCCAAGCGCCGCCGCACGGCGCACACCGTCGCTGTCGCGCACGCCGCTTTCGTACACCGCGATTCGCTCCGGCGGCACGAGGCGCAGAAGGCGTTCCGACACCGCGTCATCGATGATCAGCGTCTCGAGGTTGCGGTTGTTCACGCCAATCACGCCGCCGGGCACGCCGAGCGCGCGCTCGAGTTCGGCTTCATCGCGCACCTCCAGCAGCACATCGAGCCCGAGCGATCGCGCGGCCGCGGCCAGCGCGAAGAACCGCGGCGCCGGATGTGCCCGGGCGATGAGCAGTACGGCGCTCGCGCCCACCACCCGGGCCTCGAGCAGCTGCACCTCGTCGACGATGAAGTCCTTGCGCAGCAGCGGGACGTCCACGCGCTGCCGTGCGTCCGCCATGTCGTCGAGCGACCCGCCAAACTCCGATGGCTCGGTCAGTATCGAGAGCGCGGCCGCGCCACCCCGCGCGTATTCAGCGGCCCGCGCGCCGGCGTCCAGTGTGGCATCAAGCACGCCCTTGCTCGGCGAGCGGCGCTTCAGTTCCGCGATGATCGCAACGTCGGCGCGCCTGAGCGCGTCCGCGAACGAAGCACACGGGGTCATCTCGGCGGCGCGCCGCTCGAGCGCGCGGCGTTCGTAACTCGCAACGGACGCGCGCTGAGCCGACCGCTCGGAAAGTCGGCCGAGCGGCCCTGCCGGCGGCGTCCACGAGCCCTGTTGCGCTTCGGTCAATGTTCGGCTACCGTTACTTCGGGGTTTATTCGCTCGTCACCCACACGCAGTCGTTCCAGACCGCAACCATATACTCGGGCCACCGCCATGCCGCTCACCAAGCGCCAGCGCCAGATCCTGGACTACCTGCAGGGCTACGAGGGTGATCACGGGTACGCCCCGAGCTTCGAGGAGATCGCGGCGCACTTCAACTATAACTCGCTGGCGACGGTCCACGAACACCTCACGAATCTCGAGCGCAAGGGATACATCAAGCGCAGCTACAACGAGAGCCGCGCCATCGAGATTCTTCCGTCCGAGGCGTATCCGCAGTCGGTGGAGCTTCCCCTGCTCGGCGCGGTGGCGGCCGGCGTGGCCATTGAGCACTCGACCAGCGGCGAGACCGTGGCGGTGCCAAACGACTTTGTGCGCGGCGGCGGATCGCACTACGTGCTGCGCGTGCGCGGCAACTCGATGATCGATGACCACATCACCGACGGCGATCTCGTGGTGGTGAACCAGCGCCAGACCGCCGACAATGGCGAAATGGTGATCGCCATGCTCAACGGCTCGGCGGCGACGGTCAAGCGGTACTACAAGGAACGCGACGGACGCGTGCGGCTGCAGCCGGCGAACGAAGCGCTGGCGCCCATGTACTTCGACCGGATGGACGACATCCGTATCGAGGGCGTGGTGGTGGGCGTGATGCGGCGGTTCTAGGGCTAGTGCTCGGCGGCGCGGGTCGACGCGGCCCGAAGCTTCATCAGCGATTGCCTTCCGGCGCCGTCACGCAGCGCGTCGCGCGCCATCGCTAGCGCAGCGCCAAAATCGTTCGCCAGCCCTGACACGTAGATCGCGCCTGCGGCGTTGAGCGTCACCGCGGCCGCGGCGCCGGCCGTTCCCCGCCCGGCGAGCACGTCCTCGATGATCCGCGCGTTGTCGGCGGGTTCCGCCCCGGCGAGATCACTCGCGTGCACCAGCGGCACGCCAACGCGCTCCGGTTCGACCGTCCACGAACGCGCTTCGCCATCCACCAGTTCGAGCACCATGGTGCTGCCAAGCGGTGAGATCTCGTCCATGCCCGGCGCGCCGTGCACGATGAGACTGTGCGTTGTTTCGAGCGCCTGCAGCGCGCCGCCGATCAAGCCGAGCCGCTTGGGATCAGCCACGCCAATCACCTGACGTCCGGCGCGCGCCGGATTGGCGAGCGGGCCAACCAGGTTCATCACCGTGGCGATCGCGAGCTCGCGACGCACGGGACCAACGTGGCGCATCGCTGGATGCATGGTCGGCGCGAACATGAAGACGATGCCCGCTTCGTCGAGCACCTGACGCATGCGGTCCACCGGAATATCGATGCGCACGCCGAGTGCTTCGAGCACGTCGGCGCTGCCTGACTTGGAGGTAAAGGAGCGATTGCCGTGCTTGGCGACGCGCACCCCCGCACCGGCCGCGAGCAGCGCCGCGGCAGTGGAAATATTGAACGTCGTCAGTGTGCCGCCACCAGTGCCGCACGTGTCGACGAGCATCTCCGGCGCATCGGCGTGCAGTTCGGTCATCGCGTCGCGCAGCGCCGAGGCGACGCCGGCGAGTTCCTCGGGCGTCTCGCCCTTCACGCGAAGGCCCATCAGCAGCGCCGACACCTGCGCTGCGGTGCCATCGCCGCGCATGACCGTGCCGAACGCGTCGGCGGCTTCCTCGCGAGAGAGCGACTCGCCAGCCGAGAGACGGCGAATGGCGGCGAGCAGCGGATTGCTACTCACGGATTCGTCCCAGCAACGCCTCGGGCAGCCGCGCCTCGACAGCGATCAGCGATATAACCAGGCCGAGCAGACGCACGCGCTCCACGTCCTCCTCGACGAACAGGCCGCGCTGGGCGCGATTCGTGAGGTTGACAACGCCCAGCAGTTCACCGCGCAGGACGAGCGGGAACGAGATGAACGAGCCCGTGGTAAGGTACTCATCACGCAACAGCGGCTGCGCCTGCGCGTCGGAGGCATCGATGACAAGGAGCGGCTTGCGCGTCAGCGCGACTTGGCCGGCAACGCCCTGTCCCACGGTGATGCGCGATCCTTCGCGCACGTGCGGGGCGAGGCCTCGCGACGCCGCGAGGTAGAGCGTGTCCGGTTCGGGCGCCCTCAGAAAGAGCGAGCACCGCAGCGCCTGCATGTCGTCGCCAACGAGCGCCAGCAGTCCCTCGGCGAGCTGATGCGGATCGACCTGTTCGGCGGCCATGGCGAGCACGCGATCCATCAGGTAGATGGTGCGCGTGCGCTGGCGCAGTCCCTCGCTGCGGCGATGCAGCTCGATGTGCGCCTGCTCGAGCTGCCCGACGGCGGCCGTGACCTGTTGTTCGAGCGCGCGCAGGCGCGATGCGTTGCGCCGCGTTTCTTCGGCGGCGCGGGCCGCCTCGCGTTCCTGCTGGAGCGCTTCGCCGGCGTGGTTCGTCTGGGCGGCATCGCGTGCTTTTGTCAGCTGTCCTTCGAGCTGGGCGAGCCGCGCGACGTATTCGCCATGCACCCGCTGCGTGACGTCTTCGAGCGTGCGTGCCGCTTCGGCACGCGCTTCGCGTTCGGCAAAGCGGCCGTGCGCGAGGTCGAAGAGCGCCGTCAGCGGGGCAAACTGCTCCGTGAGTCGCGGGCCGAAGATCCGTTTGTGCTCGTAGAGCGCGAGGACGGCGGCCAGTTCGCCGTCAAATCGAATGCCGCGCAGCGCGAGATCGCCCGCTTCGCCGAGGGACGGCAGGTGGAGCATGCGGGCAAAGGTGTCGGATTCGTCGCCGACGTCAGTGAACGTGCTGCCGGCCTGCACCTGCTGCACGAGGTGCGGCGTGAACTGCCGCAGCGCTACGTCGAGCGGCGCGCGGATCACGTGCCCCTGCTCCCATGTGTGCGACGCCACGAGACGGGAGTCGCGCGTGTTCACCGGGAGATATCCGACGACGGCCCCGCGATCGAGCTCCGCGAGCCCCTCGGCCAGCGCGACAAACGCCGCATCCAAATCATTGGAGGCGGCGAGGGCGTGAGAGAGCGAAACGAGTGTGGACTCGGGCATCCGGCGGCGGGACGTGATGAGAAGGCGGAACGCGGCGTCAGGCTGTCGCACGGCCGGCGCGGCCGTCATCGGGAACGTGAGGTCTACGTCGTGCGATGTCAATCGTTTGAGCGAAGCCGTTTTGCTTGATCGCGCGCGTTCCGGCGGCTATTTTCTTCGCAATGGCGGGTCGCGTGCTCCAGCTCGTATTGCACTATGATGGCACCGATTTTTCCGGGTGGCAGGTGCAGCCGGAAACGCGCACCGTGCAGGGCACCCTGGAATCCGTGCTGGAGCGCCTGTGCGGCGGGCCGGTGCGGGTGACGGGGGCGGGCCGAACGGACGCGGGGGTGCATGCCCGCGGCCAGGCGGCCAGCCTGGAAGTACCGGCGCACTGGACGAGCGACCGTTTGAAGCAGGTGCTCAATGCACAGCTTCCCGGCGACGTGTTTGTGGCGGCGGCGCACGAGATGCAACCGGAGTTTCACGCGCGGTTCAGCGCGACCAGCCGGCGGTACAGCTATTTGGTGGGGATCGACGAGGCAGCCCGCTCGCCCTTTCGGCGCCGGTGGGAGTGGCCCGTGCAGAAACCCATCGACAGCGACGCGCTGGCGTGGTGCGCGGCCGCGCTGCTCGGGGAGCATCAGTTCTTCGGGTTCGCGGTTCGTGGCACGGCGCCGGCGGAGGACAACCATCGCTGCGAGATTCGTCTCGCGCGCTGGCGCACGACGCCGGGCGGGCTGGTCTTCGATGTCGAAGCCAACCGCTTCTTGCACCACATGGTGCGCTTCCTCGTCGGCACAATGATCGAGGTGGCAACGCACCAGCGCCCGCGTGAGGAATTTGCTGCGCTGCTCGAATCCGATGCCAACGACGAGGTGTCGCCGCCGGCCCCATCCTGCGGCCTCTGCCTCGAGCAGGTCACCTATCCCGCCGCCCTGTACCTCACCGCCTGATGCGCATCTACCTCGCTTCCGTCGCCCTCGATGACGTTCGGTGGGCGTTCGCCGCCGGCCTGATTGACGGCGTCGTTGCCACGCCGGCCGTCATTGCCGCGCAACTGCCCAATGCCGACGCCCGTGAGCTCGTGCAGGAACTCTCGGCGGCGATCCCGCTGCCGGTCATTGCGTCGGTGCGCGCGGTCAACCGCGACGAGCTCTATAAGGGGGCGCGCGAACTGTCCCGCCTCGCCGAACAGGTGATCGTCGCGGTGCCGCTGGTGGAGGATGCGCTCCCCGCGGTGAAGCGGCTCAGCGCCGACGGCGTTCGCGTGGCGGCGACGCTGGTGCACAACGCGGCGCAGGCCGTGCTCGCCGCCAAGGCGGGCGCGATGATGGTGACCATTGCGGTCGACGCCGCGGCACACGTCGGCGAGGACCCGACGCTCGCGATTCGCGAGTCGCGCGAGATCTTCGACCGCTTTGGGATCGAGTGCGACATCATCGCCGCGGGGCCGTCCAGTTCACGCGCGCTCACCGACGCCATGGTCGCGGGCGCCGACGGCGCTGTCGTGACCAGCGACGTATTGAAGGCCTTGCTGCAGCATCCGCTCACGGACCGCGGTTTCGACCGCTTCCTCGGCGAAATCAGCCGTCGCCCCAAGCCCCGTCGCCCCCGATGAGCATGCACCGCCTCACGCCGCTGTGCTTCGCCCTCCTGCTTGCCTGCGAGGGGGCCTCGCCGACGCGCACCGCCGCGCAGGGTGTGGCGGCACGGCGCGACGCCAACGTGCAGATCGCGCAGTCGCGGCGATCGGCCATCACCGACGCGGTGGCGCGCGTGGCGCCCGCGGTCGTGACCGTGCAGACCGAAACGGTCTTCCGCACGCCGGTGGATCCGTTCGCGTTCTTCTTTGGCAACAACAGTCAGGGCGGCACCCAGACGCGCTCGGGCATCGGCTCGGGATTCATTACGCAGCCGAGCGGCGTGATTGTCACCAACGCGCACGTGGTGGCGGGCGCGTCGAACGTGAGCGTCGCGCTGCGCGATGGCACGACGTATCCAGCGAAAGTGCTCGGCATCGACGAGATGAACGATCTCGCGGTGCTCAAGATCGACGCCAGGAATCTTCCCACGGCTCCGCTGGGCGGATCGCGCGACTTGTTGATCGGCGAGTGGGCCATTGCCATCGGCAACCCCTACGGATTCCTGCTGGGCAACTCGGAGCCCTCGGTAACCGCGGGCGTGATCAGCGCCACGGGGCGCAACCTCGTCGGTCAGAGCGAGGGCCAGGGCGTCTACGTCGACATGATCCAGACCGACGCGTCCATCAACCCGGGCAACTCGGGCGGCCCGCTCGTCAACGCGGCGGGTGAAGTGATTGGCGTGAACAGCTCCATCTACACACCCACGGGCGGCTCCATCGGCCTCGGCTTCGCCATTCCGATCGACCGCGCCAAGCGCGTCACCGAAGACCTGCTGGCGCACGGCACCGTGCGGCGTCCATGGATTGGCGTGAAGCTCGCGCTGCCCGAGCAGAACAATCGCGACGCGCTGCGCGGCGGCGCGGTGATTCGCACGGTGGCGCCAGGCTCTCCGGCGGCGCAGGCAGGCATGGAAGCCGGCGACGTCATTCTGCAGTCGCGTTCGCGCGTGGTGCGCAACGCCTACGACTGGGAAGCCGAGTTGCTCGACATGCGCGTAGGCGAGGAGGCCGAGGTGCGCATCAGGCACAGCGGCCGCGAGCGCTCCGTCACGGTACGCGTCGCCGATCTGCCCGAGGTGGCCGCCCAAAAGGTCGCCGTGCTCAAGGAGATCGAGCTGGTGACGCTGACACCCGCCATTCGCACCGAGCGCGGCATTCGCGCCGCGCAGGGCGCGGTAGTCTACAAGGTGTCGACGCGGGTCACGGAAGAACTGGGCGTCCAGAACGGCGACGTGATCGTGCAGGTCAACCGCACCGCCGTCGGCGATGCGCAGCAGGCGGCGCGCCTGCTCGAATCGCTCTCCGGGCGCGGTCCCATTCGCATGATCATCGAACGTGGCGGGTTCCTCTATCCGATTGATTTCCAGATTCGATGACTGACACGGCGACCTGGAGTTCTCCGCTGGCCGAGCGTTACGCCTCGGCGGCGATGCTGCACCTGTGGTCGCCGGCTTCGCGATACGGCTTGTGGCGCCGGCTGTGGCTGGCGCTGGCCGAGGCAGAGCGCGACCTCGGCGCCGACATCGCGGCCGAGGCGATCGCGCAGATGCGTGCGCACGTGGACGACATCGACTTTGCGGTGGTCGCCGCGTACGAGAAGCGATTCCGGCACGATGTGATGGCGCACGTGCACGCGTTTGGCGATGTCGCGCCGGCGGCGAAGGGCGTTATTCACCTCGGCGCGACGTCGGCGTACGTGACAGATAACGCGGACCTGATTCTCATGCGGCGCGGGCTCGAACTGCTGCGCGCGCGCGTGGTGGCGCTGCTGCGCGCGATGGCCGCGTTCGCCGAGCAGTGGAAGAGCGAGCCCGCGCTCGGCTACACGCACTTGCAGCCCGCGCAGCCGACGACCGTTGGCAAGCGCGCGACGCTGTGGATGCAGGACTTGGTGCTCGACCTCGCCGAGCTCGACCATCGCATCGCCACGCTGCCGCTGCGCGGCGTGAAGGGGACGACGGGAACGCAGGCGAGCTTCCTGACGCTCTTCGGCGGCGACCATGCGAAGGTGCGCGACCTCGACCGGCGCGTGACGAAGGCGATGGGGTTCGCTTCGTCGATGCCGGTGACCGGGCAAACGTACACGCGGAAGCTCGATGCGCAGGTGATGGACGTGCTGGCGGGACTCGCCGCGAGCGCCGCGAAGTTCGCGGGCGACCTGCGCATGCTGCAGGCCTTCGGCGAAATCGAGGAGCCCTTCGAAAAGGAGCAGATCGGTTCCTCGGCCATGGCGTACAAGCGCAACCCGATGCGCTGCGAACGCATCAATTCGCTCAGCCGGTTTGTGCTGTCGCTGGTGCCCAACGCCAATCAGACGCACAGCGTGCAGTATTTCGAGCGCACGCTCGACGATTCGGCGAACCGCCGGCTGTCCGTGCCGGAGGCGTTTCTTGCCACCGACGCGCTGCTCATCCTGATGGAGAATGTCGCGCGCGGCCTTGAGGTGCACCCGGCGCGCATTCGCCGCCGGCTCGCCGACGAGCTGCCGTTCATGGCGACCGAGGAGCTGATTGTGCGCGCCGTGAAGGCGGGGGCCGATCGCCAGGCCGTGCACGAGGTGATTCGCGTCCACAGCATTGCGGCGGCGCGCGCCATGAAGGACGACGGCGTGCCCAACAACATGCTCGCGCGGCTCGCGGCGGACCCCGCGTATCCGGTGAAGATCGCCGACGTGCAGGACGCGCTCGATCCGGTGCGTTTTACAGGACGATCGGCGCAGCAGGTGACGGAGTTCCTCGCCGAAGTCGTGACGCCGCTACTCGATGCCGCGGGCGCCGTCGACGCGAGCCGCGACGAGGTGCGCGTATGAGCCCGACGATGGTGGGGACGACCGACCTGCCGCTTCCACAGATCCGCCGCGGCAAGGTGCGTGACGTGTATGCCGTGGGGGATGACCGCCTGCTGCTCGTCGCGAGCGACCGCGTGAGCGCCTTCGACGTGGTGATGCGCGAACTCGTGCCCTTCAAGGGCGCGGTGCTCACGCAGATCACCGCGTGGTGGCTGCGCCAGTTTGAGAAGGAGATTGCGCATCACATGCTGACGGTGAATGCGGACGAGATTGTCGGCGACATTCCCGCGCTCCTTCCCTTTGAGGCGCAGCTGCGGGGACGCTCCATGCTCTGCCGCCGCACTGAGGTCTTTCCCATCGAGTGCGTCGTGCGCGGCTACATCAGCGGGTCGGCATGGAAGGAGTATCGAGCCTCCGGCACGCTGGCCGGCGAGCACTTGCCGGCGGGCCTCTCGGAAAGTGCGCCGTTTGCGCGACCCGTCTTCTCACCCGCGACCAAAGCCGAGTCGGGACACGACGAGAACATCACGGTGGCGCAGATGCGCGACGTGGTGGGCGCGTCCGACGCCGCCACGCTGGAACGGCTCTCGCGCCGTGTGTACGAACGCGGGCGCGACGTCGCGGCGACGCGCGGCATCATCATTGCCGACACCAAGTTCGAGTTTGGCCGTGCGCCCGACCAGCGCATCCTGCTCATCGACGAAGTCATGACGCCCGACAGTTCGCGGTTCTGGCCCGCGGATCAGTACGCGCCGGGGCGCACGCAGCCCAGCTTCGACAAGCAGCCGCTGCGCGACTGGCTCGACGCGGAGCGTCGCGCCGGCCGCTGGGACGGCAATGCCCCGCCCCCCACCCTGCCCGCATCCGTCGTCGCCGCGACCAGCGAACGCTATCTCGATGCGTTCCGCCGGATCACCGGCGCTTCCCTCGACACGAAGGCGCTGCAATGAAGTTTGCCAAGGAAGGCCTGCCGTTCATCTTTGCCGCCACGATGGCGGCGCTCATCGTCAGCGCGGCGGCGTACGAGTGGCCGAGCGTGTTTCTCACGGCGGGCGCCGTCGTGTTCGTTCTGCTCGCCGTCTGGGTCGGCTACTTCTTCCGCGACCCCGAGCGCCAAGGCGAGCGCGGGGCGGCGCTGGTGATCGCGCCCGCTGACGGCCGGATTGTGCAGGTCGTCGAGGTGGATGAGCCGGCCTTCATGCACGGCCGCGCGCTCAAGATTTCGATCTTCATGAACGTCTTCAACGTGCACGTCAACCGCTATGCGGTGACGGGGCGCGTGTCGTACACGCATTACAACCCCGGCAAGTTCCTCAACGCCGCGGTGGACAAGGCGTCGCTGGAGAACGAGATGTCGTCGGTGGGCATCGAGTGCGGCGCGCATCGCGTGCTGATGCGGCAGATCGCCGGCCTCATCGCACGCCGCATTGTCACGTATAGCCGGCCCGGCGACCAGGCCCAGCAAGGTGAGCGCTTTGGCCTCATCCGGTTCGGGTCGCGCGTGGATGTGTACGTGCCGCCCACGAGCGCGCCGCGGGTGCGCGTGGGTGAGCACACGACCGCTGGCACCACCGTCATCGCCGAGTTGCCTGTATGAGACGCCCCAAGATTCCTCGCCCGGGCCTGATTCTGCTGCCCAACGGCTTTACGCTCGGCAGCCTGTTCTTCGGCATCTTCGCCATCGTCGCCGCGTCGCGCGGCGAGCACGTGCGCGCCGGCTGGTACATCGTGACGGCGGCGTTCCTCGACATGTTCGACGGGCGCATTGCGCGCGCCACCAATACGGGCAGCCGCTTTGGCGAGGAACTCGACTCGCTCGTGGACGCCATTTCCTTTGGCGTGGCGCCGGCGCTCATGATGTACTTCGCCGAGCTGAATCACACCGGCTGGGACTGGATCTTCGTCTGGCTGTACGTCGCCTGCGCCGTGATGCGCCTCGCACGATTCAACGTCGAGCAAGCCGGCAAGTCCAAGGTGTTCTTCCAGGGACTTCCGAGCCCGGCGGCCGGCGGCACGCTCGCCACGTACTACTGGTTCTCGCAGACGAACCTGTACCAGCAGACGGTCATTGGCGACCTGCCGTGGCAGTCGATCATGCGTTTCCTGATGGTCGCGCTCGCCTTCCTGATGATCAGCCCCGTACCGTATCCGGCGTGGCCGCGCTTTTCGCTGCGCAACTGGTATGGCGCGTTCGGCGTGCTGTTGTTCGTCGCGGTGATCGTGGGGCTGTTCCTGTTGCCCAAGCAGTTCTTCTTCCCGCTGGGCATCGTCTACATCTTCACGGGCATCATCATCGCGATCGTGCGCGGGTTGTTCGACATGCCGTCGCCCTTCGAGAACGGTGAGGAAGAGGATGAGGGCGACGATCGCCCGGCCGCCGCCGCGCACGCGACGACCGCTTCAGCCGGCGCCCCGCATCGCCCCGACGACCAGCAACGCCGCCGCAGACGCCACCGCAATCGCGGCGAGCGCGGCGGCCCTGACCATGGCCCATCCGAGGGTTCCACGCCGTGAAGTCATTCCGCGTTAGCGTTCACATTGTTCCACGCAAGGGACTGCTCGATCCGCAGGGCAAGGCGGTGGCCGATGCACTGCACACACTGGGCTTCAGCGCGGTGCGCGACGTGCACGTCGGACGCCACATCGTCATCGAGACGGCGGCGGCCGACGCCGCCGCCGCCGAACGCGCGGTGCGCGAGATGTGCGCACGGCTGCTCGCCAACCCCGTGACCGAAGACTTCGAGATTGCCGGAGTGGCCGGCGCATGAAGTTCGGCATCGTCAGCTTCCCGGGGTCCAACTGCGACGATGACGCCGTCTTCGCCGCCACCGAGACGCTCGGCCAGCCCGCCGTCAAGCTGTGGCACAAGGCGCACGACCTCGAGGGGAGCGACGTCATCATCCTCCCGGGCGGCTTCGCCTATGGCGACTACCTGCGCGCCGGTGCCATCGCCCGATTCTCGCCGATCATGCGCGAGGTGGCCGCGCACGCCGAGCGTGGCGGCCCCGTGCTGTGCATCTGCAACGGCTTCCAGATCGCGTGCGAGGCCGGACTGCTGCCGGGCGCGCTGATGCGCAATGCGGGCCTGCAGTTTCTCTCGATGCCCGTGACCATCCGCGTGGAGAACACCGACACGCGCTTTACGTCGCTCTGCCACGAAGGCCTCTGTCTTACCATGCCGATCGCGCACGGTGAAGGCCGCTATACCGTGGATGACGCGACGCTGGAGCGCGTGGAAGGTGAAGGACTCGTCGTCTTTCGCTACGTGGACGCCGCCGGCGAGACGACCGACGCCGCCAACGTCAATGGTTCACTCGACAACATCGCGGGCGTCCGCAACGCGGCCGGCAATGTTGTTGGCCTGATGCCCCACCCCGAGCGGGCGCTGGACACCCTGCTCGGCTCCGCCGACGGACGTGTGTTGTTCGAGTCCGTGCTCGCCGCTGTGCACGCCTGACCGGAGTTGCCCATGCGCCGCCTCCTTCTCGTTTCGCTTCTCGCCGCCGCGCTGCCGCTGTCAGCGCAGCAGGTCATCGACCCCGGCATGGCGAGGGCGCAGGTCGTCGCGCGCCTCGGCGCGCCCGCCATCGAGCGCAGCAACGGCGACGCCGCGTACCTCTTCTACAAGAACGGGTGCGAGTCGAAATGCGGGATGAACGACGTCGTCATGCTCGACAAGGGCGTCGTGACCGACGCGGTCTTTCGCTCGGCCAAGCGCCGCTTCAGCGGCACCAGTTCGTCGCCGCGAATGATTCCGGCCGCCGAAGCGCGGAAGGCCAAGGCGACGAAATCGGAGACCTCGCCCGACGGCCCGATCACGATCGAACTGAAGAGCACGAAGCCAGCCACCTCAGCCAAGATTCCGCCGCAGCAGCCGTAACAAGCCGCAGCAGCCGATTGCCGGCACGACTCGACGCCTCGACCACCTGATCACTCCAACGGACGCACTCCAATGCTGGATGACGAATTCAAGCCACCCCGCCCGGACAAGATCAAGCCGTCCCGAAACGAGGACGAGTATTTCCTGAAGCTTGACGCCGAGCTGATCAAGCAGCATCGCGCGCGCCTCGACGCCGAGCGCAAGAAGATCGAGCTTGAGCACCCGTGGAAGTGCCCCAAGTGCCGCGGCACGCTCTACGAGACCACCATTCAGCACGTCAAGGTGGACGTCTGCGAGCGGTGCAAAGGCATGTGGCTCGACGCCGGCGAGTTTGAGATGATCACGCATGTGCACGAGTCCAAAGTTGCCACGTTCCTCGGCGACATCCTGCGGGGCCTGCGCAACAAGTGACTGCGACCCCGCGTGCCGGCGATCCGGTCATCACGCCTGCCCTCGTGGCAGAGCACGGCCTCACCGCCGACGAATTCGAACGCCTACGCCGCATGCTCGACCGCGAGCCGACCTTCACCGAGCTGGGCATCATCTCGGCGCTGTGGAGCGAGCACTGCTCGTACAAGCACTCGCGCCCGGTGTTGAAGACGCTCCCGACGCAGGCGCCGTACGTGCTGCAGGGTCCGGGCGAGAACGCGGGCGTCATCAGCATCGGCGACGGACTGGCCGTGGCGTTCAAGATCGAATCGCACAACCATCCGTCGGCCGTCGAGCCGTACCAGGGCGCGGCCACTGGCGTGGGCGGCATTCTCCGCGACGTCTTCACCATGGGCGCGCGGCCCATCGCGATGCTCAACTCGCTGCGCTTCGGTTCGCTCGACACGCCCCGCGTGCGCTACCTCGTGGGCGGCGTGGTGAAAGGCATCGGCGACTACGGCAACTGCGTGGGCATTCCCACCGTGGCCGGCGACGTGATGTTTGACGCAGCGTACGAGGGCAATCCGCTGGTCAATGCGATGTGCGTCGGGTTGCTGCGCGAGAAAGACCTGATGCGCGCCAAAGCCGAGGGCGTGGGCAATCCGATCATCGCCGTCGGAGCGCGCACGGGACGGGACGGCATTCACGGTGCGTCGTTCGCGTCGGAGGACCTTAGCGATTCCAACGACGCCAAGCGTCCGCGCGTGCAGGTGGGCGATCCATTCACCGAGAAGCTGCTGCTCGAAGCGTCCCTCGAACTCATCACGAGCGGCCACATCGTGGCCATTCAGGACATGGGCGCGGCCGGACTCACATCGTCGTCGGCCGAGATGGCCGAGCGCGGCGACGTGGGCGTCACCATCGACACGCTTAAGTGCCCGGTGCGCGAGAGCGGGATGACGCCCTATGAGATTCTGCTGAGCGAATCGCAGGAGCGCATGCTGGTCGTGGCCATCAAGGGACACGAAGACGAAGTGAAGAAGATTCTGGCCAAGTGGGACCTCACCGCCGAGGTGATCGGCGAGGTCATCGCCGAGCCCGTGTATCGCGTCACCGAGGGCGCGCACGTGGTGGCGGAGTTCCCCGGCACGCGTCTCGTCACGGATTGCCCGCAGTATCACCCCGAAGCCCGCGAGGCCGATGCCGCCGTGGCGCGCCGGGCGCGGGATGTGCATGCGGTGACGGAGAAGGCCGAGGAGTCGGATCCGATGTGGACGCTGGAGCGGCTGCTCGAGGCGCCGACGATCGCGAGCAAGCGCTGGATCACGCGGCAGTATGACTCCACGGTGCGCACGAGCACCGTGATGGGCCCCGGAGACGGCGACGCCGCCGTGATTCGCGTGCGCGGCACCAACAAGGCGATTGCGGTAAAGACGGATTGCAACGGCCGATATGTATTTCTCGACCCCCGCGTCGGCGGACGCATCGCGGTGGCCGAGGCAGCGCGCAATGTCGCGTGCGTCGGTGCCCGTCCGATGGCGATCACCAACTGTCTGAACTTCGGCAATCCCAAGAAGCCGGACGTCTTCTTCCAGTTCCGCGAGGCCGTGTTTGGGATGGGTGACGCGTGCCGCGCGCTCGGCACGCCGGTCACGGGCGGCAACGTCTCGCTCTACAATGAGAATCCGCAGGGCGCCGTCTATCCCACGCCGACCATCGGCATGGTGGGGCTGGTTGATGATGTGAAGCACGTGACGCGCGCGCCGTTCGGCAGCGAAGGGCACCGCATCGTGCTGCTCGGTGAGAACACCGATGAGTTGGGCGGCAGCGAGTATCTCGCCTGGGTGCATGGCGTCGTCGCCGGCGCGCCGCCGGCGTGCGACCTCGATGCGGAGAAGCGGCTGATCGACGCGTTGCTCGCGGCCATTGGTGGCGGGCACCTTGCGTCGGCGCATGACTGCTCCGAGGGCGGCCTCGCCGTGGCGCTCGCCGAATGCTGCATCGGGCGCGAGACGCACCCGATGGGCGCACAGGTTGATCTGTCACCGTGGTCCGCGCTTCGGCTGCGCGCGCTGCTCTTTGGCGAGGCGCAGGGGCGCGTGGTTGTTTCAACCGCAGATTCCAGTGCCGTGCTCGCCGTGGCCAAGGCGCACGGCGTTCCGGCCGCCGTGATTGGCACGGTGCGTTCGGCCAGCGCGGGACTGGTCATCACGGTGGGCGAACGTACCTTCCGCGCTGACTCCACGCGACTCAGCAACGCGTTTCACGGTGCCCTGCCGCGCGCGATGAAGCGGGCCGCGGCGGCCGTCGTCGAACCGGATTCCGCCCTGACCGCAGGAGCGCGCTAATGTGCGGCATCTTTGGCATTCGGGGCGCTGACGACGCGGCCCGCATCACGCATCTGGGGCTCTACTCGCTGCAGCACCGCGGGCAGGAGTCTGCCGGCATTGTCGCCGTCGAGGACGATGGCACGGCGCAGACCGTGCGCAAAATGGGACTCGTGTCGGACGGCTTCGAGGAAGACCGCATCAGTACGCTCCCCGGCCATACGGCCATTGGGCACACGCGCTACTCGACGGCCGGCTCGAGCACCATCGACAATGCGCAGCCGGTGTTCGTGCGTTTCCGCGGCGGACACATCGCGCTGGCGCACAACGGCAATCTCACCAACGCCGTCGAGCTGCGCGCGGCGCTCGAGGCGGAGGGATCGATCTTCGCCTCGACGATGGACAGCGAAGTGATCGTGCACCGCATCGCCAAGTCGCGGGCGGCGAAACCCGAGGAGCAGCTGGCCGAGGCGCTGTCGGGCTCCGAGGGCGCCTACTCGCTCGTGGTCGTGATCGGCACCACGCTGCTCGCGGCGCGCGACCCGAACGGCTTCCGTCCGCTCGTGATGGGCCGACTGGGCGATGCGTGGGTCTTCGCGTCTGAGACCTGCGCGCTCGATATCGTCGGCGCCACGGTGGTTCGCGATGTGGCGCCCGGCGAGATCATCGCGGTCGATGCGGAGGGGATGCGATCGATGCAGGCCCCGGCCGCGCCGGTGCTGCATCGCTGCGTCTTTGAATACATCTACTTTGCGCGTCCCGACAGCCGGGTCTTTGGCGGCTCCGTGGACCGTGCGCGCCGCGCGCTGGGGCGGCAGCTCGCCAAGGAACAGCCGGCGCCGGGCGCCGAACTCGTTTTCGCGGTTCCCGATTCATCGAACGCCGCGGCGCTGGGCTACGCCGAGGCGTCGGGCTTGCGGCTCGAGCACGCGCTGATCCGCAACCACTATGTGGGGCGCACGTTCATTCAGCCCACACAGGCCGGACGCGACGCGAAGGTGAAGGTGAAGTACAACGCGGTGCGCGAAGTGCTCGATGGGCGCAGCGTGGTGATGGTGGACGATTCCATCGTCCGCGGCACCACGACGCGCGGGTTGGTGGCGCTGCTTCGCGGCGCCGGTGCGCGCGAGGTGCACATGCGCGTGTCGTCGCCGCCGATCACCGGACCGTGCTACTACGGCATCGATACACCAGAACGCGAACAGCTCATTGCGGCCAACATGTCGATCGAGGCCGTTGGCCGTGCCATTGGCGTGGATACGCTGGGCTATCTCTCACTCGACGGAATGCTCGGCGCCGTGCCCGACGGTCCGAGCGGTTTTTGCCACGCCTGTTTTTCGGGACAGTACCCCACGCAGCCCCCCACGGACATCAAGCGATACCGGTCGGGCGTTTAAGGCGCCCGGCCGGCTCCCCTGGAGGGGCCGTACGGTGACGCAATCGGTTTTCTTTTTTGGTGATGGGCGCGCGGAAGGCACGCGCGAATGGAAAGAAATCCTCGGCGGCAAGGGTGCAAACCTCGCCGAGATGACGAATATCGGCATCCCTGTCCCGCCCGGGTTCACGATATCGTGTCCGATGTGCGACGAGTTCCTGAAACATGGCAAGGCGCCGGACGGCCTCGCCGACGAGGTGGAGCGCGCCATCGCGCGGCTGGAAGAGGTGAACGGGAAGAAGTTCGGCGAACCCGCCAACCCGCTCCTCGTCTCGGTGCGCAGCGGTGCCCGCGTGTCGATGCCGGGCATGATGCAGACCATCCTCAACCTCGGCCTGAACGACAGGACGGTGGAGGGGCTGGCCGCGCAGAGCAGCGACCCGCGCTTCGCCTGGGATTCGTATCGCCGTTTCCTTCAGATGTACGGCGAGGTCGTGCTCAATGCGCCGCACCATCACTTCGAGGCGCTGCTCGCCTCCAAGCGCATGGTCTCCGACGTGAAGACCGACTCGGAGGTGCCGGTCGAGCTGCTGCAGGCGCTGGTCACGGAGTACAAAGCGCTCATCAAGTCACACACGGGCCGGCCATTCCCGATGGATCCGCGCGAGCAGCTGTGGGGCGCGATCGAGGCGGTCTGGCGGTCGTGGATGATCCGCCGCGCAGTGGACTACCGCCGGCAGTACGGCATCGCGGAATGGCCGGGTACCGCCGTCAACATCGTGGCGATGGTCTTCGGCAATCTCGGGCCCGACTCGGGAACCGGCGTCGCGTTCACGCGCAATCCGTCCACCGGCGAGAAGCGCTTCTACGGCGAGTTCCTCATCAATGCGCAGGGCGAGGACGTCGTGGCGGGCATTCGCACACCACTGCCCATCTCCCAGATGCCGGAGGCGTTTCCAAAGGCGCACGCGGAGCTCATGCAGGTGGCGGAGAAACTCGAAACGCATTTCCGCGACATGCAGGACCTCGAGTTCACCGTCGAGAAAGGGACGCTCTACCTGCTGCAGACGCGCAACGGCAAGCGCACCGTTGGCGCGGCCGTGCGCGTGGCACGCGACATGGTGGGCGAAGGGCTCATTTCGCAGGACGAGGCGGTGCAGCGTGTGCAGCCGACGCAGCTCGACCAGCTGCTGCATCCGGTCATCGATGTCACCAAGGGGCACGCGCCGCTGGCCACGGGATTGCCGGCCAGTCCAGGGGCGTCGAGCGGCGCCGTCGTCTTTGACGCCGACACCGCCGAGGCGCAGGCGCGCCGCGGCGCCAAGGTCATCCTTGTGCGCGAAGAAACGACCCCGGACGACTTCCACGGTATCGTCGCCGCGCGCGCCGTGCTCACGGCGCGCGGCGGCATGACCAGTCACGCCGCCGTGGTGGCGCGCGGGATGGGCAAGTGCGCCGTGGTGGGCTGCACGGCCATCAACGTCGATGTGTCACATCGACTGTTCACCGTGGGCGACACCACGGTGCGCGAGGGTGAGTGGGTGACGGTGGACGGCGCCACGGGACACGTATACCCGGGTGACCTGCCCACGCAGCCCAGCGAAGTGATGCGCGTGATGCTCGGCGAGTTGAAAGCTGAAGAGGCGCCCGTGTATCAGGCGTACAGCGAGATCCTTCGCTGGGCCGATGGCGCGCGCCGCCTGAAGGTTCGCGCCAACGCCGACACACCGCATGATGCGCGCCAGGCGCGGCGCTTCGGCGCGGAGGGAATCGGACTCTGCCGCACCGAGCACATGTTTTTTGAGGGCGACCGCATCACAGGCATGCGCGAGATGATCTGCGCGCACGACGAAGTGGGGCGCCGCCGTGCGCTGGCCAAGCT
>JAHFCT010000093.1 GCA_023249375.1 Gemmatimonadota bacterium
GCCGCCCACGCACTAGAGCACGTCATCGCCCTGCGTCGCGGGACTCCGGTTCGGTGGGTCTGGCTCCTTGCCATGATCTGCACCGTTGGCATTTCCGCGTCATGGCTGCGCGCGCCGACAGTCGGAACGCCGTTTGCGGGGAGACGCAGTGGCGTGGAAGCGGCGAACACCTTGCCAGCCGCTCCGTCAGCAGCACCGGCACCAGGCGCAAGCCTTGCTGCCATCTCAGTGGAGACGCACTGGAAGGACCGCCTCCCGACGTTCCCGCGGATGCCACGATTGCCCAACGTCGTGGAATACGTGATCCGGCGCACGTGGCTGGCCGCCTCGCTCGCGTTCCTTCTCATGCTGACGTGGTCGGCGCTGAGACTGCATGCCGAACGTCGACTGTGGCAAAGCCACACGGTCCTCGATGCATCGGTGCTGGTGTCGAGTGGCTTTGGTCCCGCCATCGTGGGTGTCGTACGGCCGACCATCGTCATCCCTCCCTGGGTTCTCACACTAGATGCGCAGGCGCAGCAGACCATCGTCGCGCATGAAGAGGAACACCGGCGAGCCGGGGACCCACGGCTCATTCTCGCCACGCTTCTCGTGCTGGTGCTGTTGCCGTGGAATGCGGGTCTGTGGTGGATGTGGCGCCGCTTGCTCCGCGCCATCGAGTTGGATTGCGATGAACGCGTGCTCGCTCGAGGGGTGCCCAGCGGGCAGTACGCCAATGTGCTCCTCGGCGCGTGGCAAACCGCGCGCGGCTCGGCGCGGTGGATGCCATCGCCGGCGTTTGCGGAGCGCGTATCCGGGCTTGGGCATCGCGTGGAACACTTGATGCGGCCGGAGCCGCGGAGACGAACGATGAAGACCATTGGTGGTGCAATGCTCGCGGGGGCATGCGTGCTCGCCGCCATCCTCACCCCGGCCCCGCAGCTTGCACAGGGTACGGGGACCCCCGCCGGCTGGGGACCGGTGCCACTGGTGTTGATCGACGGGATCAAGCGAAAGGACCTTGTCGACCCAGCCTCCATCAAGGCCGGGTTCAAGGAAAGTCATGTCGACAGCATGGCGACCATGCAGGTAGTCGATTCGGTCAATGCCGTCCGTCTCTACGGGGCCGACGGAGCGCACGGCGCAATTGCCATGTGGACGAAGCAGTATAGGGACCGCGGTGGCGCGATGTTGCCGCCAAACATCGTGACGGGTAGGGGTGCGCTGATGGCCAGACCAGACACGCCCGTCACGGTCATGTCGGCTCGCATCTTCGAGAGTCTCTTCCGAGATATTACGCTGCCACCCGAGATTGCCGCACAGGCGAGGGAGATCGTCTCCCGCGAGAACGAGGCGGCTCACGCGCTGCGCGGGCCATACTTGGTCATTGGGCCGCAACACAACTCCCTGCTCGACAAGCGCGATGCTGAGCTGCGCG
This sequence comes from Gemmatimonadota bacterium, assembly GCA_023249375.1. Classification (GTDB taxonomy): domain Bacteria; phylum Gemmatimonadota; class Gemmatimonadetes; order Gemmatimonadales; family Gemmatimonadaceae; genus PNKL01. Next base: position 1,418 of record JAHFCT010000093.1, read on the forward strand.
CGCTATTCACCAACGTGGCAGACCGCGCGAGATTCGAAGCGCACGTCGAGGAGGGGCCGCCGCGGACCGTCTTGCCTGCGAGCGTTCTCGCCACGAACGAGGTGCAAGCTTACTTCTGGCACATGGACGTATCGCCGGCCGAGGTGGAGAAGGCCACGGGGATCGTCGAACGGTCGCTGATCGCAGAGGCGGATCTCTACCGGCGCACACCCGCGGATTCGACAGGGCGCACGGCACTACTTGCCGCGCGCACAGCCGCTGTGCGAGGCGTGCTCGACAGCGACGCCAAGCGTGCTGCCTTCGACAAGCAACTCGAGGCACGCAAGCGGCTCGAACAACCGTAAGCGTTGAGAGTAGACCGACCGCGTGGATGGTTGGCGAGCGGATGTGCGCTCGTCGACACCTCGTGTTCGCGCGCGCGACCATACTTGAAGCAAGTACCGAGCAGCAGACGCCACGCGAGCATTAGTCGTGGCGTTCGCTGTTCGGCAGCGGGACGCACGCCCCATCCCGACTACGGGCGACGACGTAGTCACCTGATCCGCGCCACCTCCAAACGAGCGCCGACAACATCCAGCACACCCATGTACACGACGCCCGGTCCGAAGCCTGATATGACGCGCCCGAACGGCAGCTTCACGCGGTCTACCAATCTCCCGTTGCCGTTGATCACGTTGTACACGGCGCCCGCTCCGCTCGGCATCGTGGTGCGCACCCAGAGATTGCCGTCGGTATCCGAGCGAATGGAGTTCTGTCGAAAAGCCGGACGATAGTCCTGTGAATCCGGAACCACCATTCTGACTGTCGGCTCGAACTCACCACGCCTGCGAAGAGCGCTCGACGATTGAGCGTTCGACGACGACGTCGCCGTGCGATTCTCTTGCTCCTGCTCTTTCTCGTACGCCGCGTGTGCCGAGTCAGCCACCTGTCGCCGGCCCGCGTCGTCGAGTCGCTCCCAATTGAATGGGATCCTCGCCGTAGACGTCCACTTGCCGTCGGGGCCGAGCCAGTCGACGTGATAGTCCGTTCCACGCACAACCGCTACGCGTCCGTCTGGCATCAGAGCAAACCCGTCCACAATCGGCACCGGGTTGAACGTGCGAATCAGTCCGCTGATCTGGTCTGAGGCGTCGTAAAGGAACTCGCGGGTCATGCCCGGCACCGTGAGGTAGGCGACGATATCGTGGGCGCGCGTCGCAAGACCGACGCGTCTAAGCGGTACACTGTCGGCCGGCACCTGCCGCTGCGGTGACCTCGGTTGGCCTGAGGGAGGAGGTGAGGAGGAACCACCAGTGAAGACGATGCGCCCTCTCGCATCGATTCCGGTCGTGCCGTACGGACTGCCAGTCAAGAGCAACGTTTCACGCACACTCGGCAGTGCCATCACGCGTGCGATCTCTCCGCTCGCGTCGACCACGAGCATCGAGAGTGAACTCGGGTCCAAGACCAGTGACGAATCGCCCTTATACGCCAGTAGCCCGTAGTACGGACCGCCCAACATGCCTCCGGTTCCCGTCGAGGCGTCGACGATATTCCGTACTTTCTTGAAGTCGCGATCTAACAGGACGACCTGGTGTCGCACCCAGTCGTTGACGATCACGCCACCGTCTGTCAGCGCTCTGACTTGGCTTACCGAGCCGAGAACGTCAGGAGGCGACACCTTGGTGATTGCCCCGAGGGGTCGGATTGCGGGCATTTGTTGCGCCAAGAGCGGTCCAGCGAGTCCGACAAGACCGAATGTCAGCGCGATGACGAGACGCGTCACTTGCTCCGCTCCTTGGGCAATCAGCCTTCATCGACTCGCAGCGCCCATGCATGACTTGTGTGCGATGATGTCTAATCCGCCGCTTGCACCCCCGGCAACCGCATCACCACCGTCGTCCCTTCGCCCGGCGCACTCCTGATGTCCACCGTGCCGCCGTGCGCCTTCACTGTGCCAAAGACAATCGACAAGCCGAGTCCGGTCCCCTGCCCCTGCGGCTTCGTGGTGAAGAACGGATCGAGCGCCTTTTCCAGCACATCGGCCGGCATGCCCATTCCCGTGTCGCTCACCTCAGCGATCAGGTGATCAGGGCCGTCGCGCCGCGTGCGCACCGTGATCGTGCCGCCCTGCGGCATCGCGTCCACGGCGTTGAGGCAGAGGTTCATGAACACGTGCGTCAGCGCCGCCCGGTCCCCGTGCACTCGCGGCAGCGAGTCGTCGAGATCGGTGGTGAGGTGCGCCTTCTGCAGCGTGGTGCGCGCCAGCAGTGCCACTTCATCGCGGATGAGCGCGTTGAGATCAATGAGATCGAGTGCGCTGACCCGTGCGCGAGAGAAGTCGAGCAGCGCGCGCACCGTCGATTGGCCGCGCAGGCACGCCTGCATGATGGCCTCGAGATCGCCGTACAGCTCCGTCTCCGGCTGGACCTCCGCCTGCTGCAACTCAGTGAGCGTCAGCACCGTCGTGAGCACGTTGTTCAAATCGTGCGCCACGCCGCCGGCGAGACGGCCGATGCTGTCCATCCGCTTGAGGTGTTGCACCTGCTCCTCGAGCAGCGCGCTCTGGGACTCGGCGCGCTTCAGCTCCGTGACATCGCTGACGATGACGAGCAGGCAGTCGACGCCGCCGAGTGCCAGCAGCTCGCCCGACATCAGGCAGAGCCGCTCTTCGCCGGAGCGCGTGCGCGCGCGAATCTCACGGTTCGCCAACCGGCCGAACTGCCGCAGCGTCTCCACCGCCGACTCCCGCGTGCCGGGAACAATCCACCCCAGTTCCGTCGCCGTCTTGCCGATCGCCTCGTCGCGTGCAAAACCCGAGATTTCGCAGAAGCGATCATTTACATCGAGGTAGATGCCGGTGGACAGTTCGGTGATCGTCATGATCACCGGGCTCGACCGGAAGGCCTTCTCAAAGCGCTCTTCGCTGGCGCGCAGCGCCAGCTCGGACGTCCGGCGCTCGGTGATGTCGCTGAGCACGCCAAAGACCATGCGCCGCTGCGGGTCGTACTCGGCGATGGTGCGCACGTTACGCACGGCGCCGTCGTTCGGCCGCCGGATGCGATACTCCATGTCATACGGTTCGCCGTGTTCCACGAGGGCCACCAGCGCCTCGCCGAGCGTGGTCCGGTACTCCGGGAGCGCCGTCGCACGAATCTCGTCCATCGACCACGACCCGCCCTTGAGGCCGTAGATTTGGCGCGCACCGGATGAGCCGCGCAGCCGTTTGGTAGGCCAGTCGAGCGCGAAGCTGCCAATGTGGGCCGCGCGCTCGGCGCGCTGCAGCAGCGCCTTGCTCTCGCGCAGGCTGAACTCCGTCTGCTTATGCTCCGTGATGTCCACGTAGGTGGTCATCACTTGATACGGCGATTTCGCGCGCGACCGAAAGAGCGGCATGGCAGAGACGCTCAGCCATCGCATGCCGCCGTCGCCGCCGCGGGGCACGTGCATCACCACCGGACCGGCGGCTCTCGCTTCGCGCAACGCGATCGTGGTCGGATGCCGGTCAGGCGGCATCGGCAGTCCATCCTCGCCGGTCGTGGCGCGCCAATGCGGATCACCGACGGGCATCGCGCGAAGCTGCGCGCGTGTGAAGCCCAGCATGCGTTCGGCCGCCGGATTCGCCTCGATGACGCGACCCGTCTTGTCGAAGAAGAGGATGCCGTGCGGCGACGACTCGAAGATGAGACGAGAGCTGACCAGCGCGCCCGTCGGCGAGTGTGCAGTTGGCAACGCCTTCTTTGCGGGCTTCTTCTTCACGGCAACCGGCGTTCTCGGCTGTGTGCGGCCATGCGCGTCTGGCCTGGCTCGCAGCAAGCCTTAAAGGTGCGACGACTGCCTGGTGCTTGCAATCACCGCGTGCTTCCCTTCCGCGTCGCGCCGGGGCCGGCGACGCTCACACGACCTTCAGTCCATGCGCACGCTGCGGCAGCTGCCGCACCACGCGCGCGGCAATGACGTCCGCTTCGTCGTCGGCGGCGATGACGTCGGTGACACCGACGCCCACCACCCACTGCAGCATCAGCTCGTCGCGCTGATCGGTGCACACGAACACGTGCTCCACGATCTGCTCGGCGAGCAGCGCCTGCGCGAGTCCCACGCCGTTGAGCTTGGGCAGCACGACTTCCGTGACCACGGCATCCGGACGCAGACAACTCGCAAAGGTCAGCGCCGATTCGCCGTCCGCCGCCTCAAGCACGATGCAGCCAACACTCTCAAACGCGCGCCGCATCGCGCGGCGGCGGTGGTGCTCCTCGTGCACGATGAGCACGCGCAGGCGATCCCCGTTGGCGGACTGGCGCGGCGCGATGGTCACCGCCATCGACGCACGGGCAATCGAGGCGCGGATGGCGCGCGGCTCGCTGAACGGCTCGGCGACGGGCGCCGGCGGCGCCGCTGCGGCTGGCACGTCGGCCGCGACCACCGGCGGACGGATCATTGCCGGCGCCGACGGACGCGTCATCTCACCGGACTCGCGACTCGCGCGCTCGGAGGCGGCCGGCGATGCCGACGCGATTGCGGCGTTCGTCGCGTGCGTCGCGTGCGTCGCGTGCGTCGCACCTGCGGCATTCCCGTCGTTCGCCGCATGGCCCGCACCCGCACCACCGGCCGCTGGCAGGATCTGCTTGAGCAGCGCGTCAATGTCACCCTGCGGCAT
>JAHFCT010000056.1 GCA_023249375.1 Gemmatimonadota bacterium
GTCGGCTCCGGGATGATCATCGGCCTGCGCATCACGGCCAGCATGTTCATCGGCGCGTTCATCGCGTGGGTCATCGCACCCGAGTGGCTCTTTGCGCACGGCTACATCGGCGAGCACGCCAAGCGCACCGAGATCCTGCTCACCGTCATGTGGCCGGGCATCGCAGTGCTTATCGCGGGCGGCATCACCACGCTGCTGCTGCGCTGGCGATCGCTGCTGTCCACGTTCAAGAGCCTGTCCAGCTCGGGTCGCGTCAGTGGCGATCTGCCGCTGCGCTGGGTTTGGATGGGCAGCCTCGCGGCGACCATCGCGCTCGTTGCCATTCAGGCATCGTTCTTCGGTACGCCGGTGTGGCAGTCGGTGGTCGCCATTCTGCTCGCGGCGCCCCTTGGCCTTGTCGCGCTGCGCGTGCTCGGCGAGACCAACTGGGGTCCCATCAGCACGATGGCCAACCTCACGCAGGCGGTGTTCGGCGCGCTTGCGCCAGGATCACTCAACGCCAGCATGGTGTCGAGCGGCGTCACCGGCGCGGTGGCCGCCGAGTCCGAAGGCATCATGCAGGACTACAAGGTGGGCTCGATGATCGGCTCGACACCGCGCATCCTCACCTACATGCAACTCATGGCCGTGCCGGTGGGCGCGCTCGCGCTCGCCTTTGCGTATCCGATGCTGCGCGACACCTATGGCATCATCGGCGATGGCGCGCAGTTATCGAGCCCTGTGTCGGCGCGCTGGGTGGGCTTCGCCAAGATCGTGACGCAGCAGCTGTCCGGTCCGGGCGCGTTGACGCCCGAGGCCATCATGCGCCTCACCTGGATGAAGTCGTCGTTCGCCATCGGTGCGGTGATTGGCGTGATCCTCACGCTGCTCGAGCAGAAGAAGTCGTGGCGCAACTTCGTGCCGTCGCCCACCGGCATGGGCATTGGCGTGCTGATTCCCATCAGCGCGGTGAGCGTGATGTTCCTCGGCGCGGCCGCGGACAAGGTGTGGGAGAAGACCGACGCCGAGTCGCACACGCGCTATTCGATTGCCACGGCGTCCGGGTTCATTGCCGGCGAGGCGATCGTGGCGGTGATCATTCCGATACTCGTCACGCTGGGGTTGATGAAGCTGTAGAATCACGGCGCACGTTGCGCTGCGTCTGCGCCGTGGGACAAATTCCCCCTGCGACATTACGTACTGCCTGCCTTCCCGCGCACCGGCCCCCCAAGCGAGCGCCGTCGTGGAATTCCTGAATCTCGTCCTGATCCTCGTCGGCGCGTTCCTCGTGCTCAAGAAGCCCGAGCAAGAACGTGTCGCCTTTCGGATGCTGATCGTCAGCACGCTGCTGATGGTCCTGCTGTTCACGGTCGCCACGCATACCGGGTTGCTGCCCGGTGTGAACTTCTGACCATGAGCGACCCATCGATGATGGCGCCGGGCGCCACCGATTCCTCAGTCAAGCGCGAGCCCGTGTTCACGCTCGTCGCGCTGGCCGTACTCGTGCTGACGGTCATTCCCGTCGGCACCGCGGTGTTCTGGCTTGGCTTCGTGCGCGGCGACTCGCCGTGCGTGATGTGCTGGGAGCAGCGCATGGGGATGATCCTCATCTCGCTGGTTGGCTTGTTTGTGCTGCGCTTCGGCCCCAAACCGAAGTACGTCGGCATGGCGGTGCTCATTGCGTGCTGGGGCATGTTCATGGGCCTGCGCCACGTGGGTATGCACGCCGCGCGCGATGTCGGGCAAGGATTCAGCCTCGAGATCATGGGTGCGCACACCTACACGTGGGCGTTCTTCATCTATTGGGTGTGCGCCTTCGCCATGGGCCTGTTGCTCCTGATGACGCGCCCCGCGCATCTCGCGTCGGGCGTGCGCACGCTCCGCCGTCTCGAACGATTTGCCTTCGTGGCATTCATGGTCGTCGTCGCCGGCAACGTCGTGCAGGCCTTTGCCAGCACGGGCCCGCCGCCGTTCATGGGGCAGAGCGATCCGATTCGCTTTTCGTTCAATCCGGCGCACTGGCACTGGTCGGCAGAAGAGTGGAAGCCATCCAAGTGGGCGCTACGCGGCCGATGGGCAGTGGACAAGCCAGACCTCGCGCAGGTGCCGACGGATCCCGCCAAGAGTCCACTCGGCGCGTTGCCGGCGCTGACCGTAACGGCGCGGCGCCCGTTGGGGCTCGCGCTCGATGGCGCACCCACGGACCTCGCGTACCTCGCGCTCCCCGCCGATCCGGCCGCGGCTCAGCCTGCGGTTGATGGCACCGGGCAGTTTCTGCTCACGACGGCCGCTGGTGTGTATCTCACCGACGCATCGCTGTCGAAGATCCGGCGGCATACGATTGTCGATGTCGGCTATTCGGTTGACCTTGGCCGCTTTGCCGGCGCGGCGTTCCTCGACAATGGCGAGTTGATCGCCGTGGGCGAGAACAAGAGCTACGTGGTGCTCAAGCCGAACGACAAGGCGAACGCCGACTCCAACTTCCAGTACTTCCTCGAATCGCGCGACCAGTTCGATGAGGTGTCGCGGTCGCGATTTGGCACGGTGCGCGCGCGTCTGCTCTACATCATGTCGGCGGCGTATGACCGGGCGTCGAACTCCGTCTACACGCTGACGGTGCCCAATAACGTTGCCAAGCGTCTCGTGGTCTCGCGCTTCGACCGGCGTGATCTCACGCTCTCCGAGGAATTCGTCCCCACGCTCGCCAAAGACGCCGGGCTCGCGCTTGCCAAGGACCGTTCGCTCGGCGAGTTCGTGGTCACCGGCGCGGTCGTTGCGGACGGTCAGTTGTTCGCGGTGAGCGCAGCGTACAGCGCGGTGTTGGTGCTCGATCTCGCGACGCATCGCATCACCGCGGCATACACCATCCCCGGCCTCGTCCGGCCGACGGGGATTGCCGTGAAGAACGACTCGTTCTACATCGTCGGTGACGACGGCACGCTGACTGTGGTGCGCCGTCCGATGCCCGCGACCGCAGCGCCGAGGGATTCGACGCTGCGTTAGGGATACAGTGCCGTATTCGGGAAACAACTTCTCGAATACGGCACCGCATTGATTCATCGCACAGCCGGCACTCCAACCCGGAGCACGTCACATGCGCCCGCTCATCGTCTTCGCTCTCACCGCCGCGCTCGGACTCTCCGCCGCGTCGTGCAAGAAAGACCTGATGCCGGGCCCGAGCTTGGCGGGCGCCTCGCGCTTCGAACGTGACGGCTGGATCTACGTCCATCTCGAGGGCGCGCCGCGCCAAATCGGATTCCAGCACGGCAGCTTGCTGGCGCCTGAGATCGCCGATCATCTCAGCGTCACCAAAAAATACCTCCTGCACGAAACCAAGAAGGACTGGACCTTCTATCGCGACGCTGCCGAGAAGATTCTGTGGCCCGGTATCGACAGCGAGTATCAGGCCGAGCTTGACGGAATTGTCGAGGGCCTCGCCAGCAAGCAGGTCGTGGTGGACCGCTGGGACATTGTCGCGCTCAACGCCATCGAGGAACTTCCCGGCTATTACGTCCCCTGGCTCGACAAGCAACAGGGCACGCCGGCGTCCACCAAGGCGCCTGGCAACTGCAGCGCATTCATCGCGACGGGCGACTGGACCAAGGACCATCGCATTGTCGTCGGCCACAACGCGTGGGTGAACTACGTCACGGGCTCGCGGTGGAACGTGATGTTCGACATCAAGCCCGCCAAGGGGCATCGCATCCTGATGGACGGGCTGCCGGGCGTGATTGCGAGCGATGACGATTTTGGCCTGAACGACGCCGGCATCGTGATCACCGAAACGACGATTTCAGGATTCGCCGGCTGGGATTCTAAGGGCACGCCCGAGTTCTATCGCGCGCGCAAGGCGATGCAGTACGCCGATTCCATTGGCGACTTCGTGCGCATCATGACAGAGCGCAACAACGGTGGCTATGCCAACGACTGGCTGGTCGGCGACAACAAGACGGGCGAGATCGCCCTGCTCGAACTCGGGCTCAAGCACTTCACGGTCGATCGCACGATGAACGGATACTACGTGGGCGCCAATTTCCCCGTGAAGCCGGCGCTCGCCAAGGAAGAGACGAACTTCGATTACGCCAAGAAGGGAAGCTCGCCGAATGCGCGCCGTACGCGCTGGGAGCAGGTCATCGCCGAACACAAAGGATCCATCGACGCCGAGGTGGGCAAGCTGTTCGAGGCTGACAAGTACGACGTTATCGAGAAGCGCGACGGTCCCAGCGAGCGCAGTCTGTGCGGCATGACGGAAGACTCACCGCGCGGCATCCCCGAATGGGACTGGGGCCCGTACTTCCCCGGCGGCACCGTGAACGCGAAGGTCGTGGACGCATCAATGACCACGAAGATGCAGATGTGGGCCTCCGTCGGTCGGTTGTGCGCGGCACCCTTCAAGGCGGACGCGTGGCACGCGAAGCATCCGGAGTACGATTGGGCCAAGGGTCTCGTGCGCGACATCCCGAGCGGCCCGTGGACCGTGTTCACCGCTGGAGATTCCGCCGCCAAGAAGTGAACGCGCGCGACCGTATCGCATAGCGAGGCGCTGCGGGCGACGAGACCTTACCGTCGAACGTCGCCCGCACCGAGCGTCAGCAGCACGAGCATCGGCCAACCGACGTACTTCGCCGCTCGCGGAAACGCGGCCGTTATCGCCTCGTCGGGCGTGAGTTCCGTCAGGTTCGTCAGTGCGAATCCGGCGCGCACCGCCGCCATCGCAAAGGCTGACACCGAGTGCGGCACGCTGCCGGGCATCACAAGCTCGCCGGAATCGGGATCGGTGAATCTCGCCTGCGCGCCTTTCAGGAACATCGCCGGGTGCATCGCCGAAACCACCGCCCGGCCGCCATGCTTCAGCACACGCCGTGACTCGGCGAAGAACAGCTCCAGGCCCTGCAGATGCTCGAGCACAAGCCCGCTGACGACGAGATCAAACGACGCATCGGCAAACGGCAGGGGTTGGTGTAGATCGTGCACCACAAATCTCACCCGATCAGCCCCGGGCTTGCGCCGCGCCTCGGCCAACATGCCGTCGGAGAAATCGACGGCGGTGACGGTCGCTCCGTTCGCCGCGAGCCACAGCGAGTGTCGCGCCGTGCCGCAGCCAAGGTCGAGCACCGAGAGGCCGCGCGCGTCACCGATCGCCGAGCGCAATGCGGGCCCCTCGAGGGCCTGCATCGGGTTTGCGTCGTGGTCATAGACGGCTGACCAGCGATCGTACCCCGTTTTCACGGACGACAGATCCGACGGTTCGGGCATGCCGTCAATCTATCCCTGCGCCAGAACGATCCTCAACGAGTCGGCCAGTGCCTTGCTGTCAAGGTCGCCAGTGATGATGTCGATCGCATCGGCGCTCTCCACGCCGAGCTTCAATTCGACGGCGCGCACTATCTGCTCTTGCTCAAAGATCTTGCGTCCCATGATCGCCTGATTTGCGCCAAGCGACTTGAGCATCGCGAGCCCAACCGCATCCACCGCCACGCGATCGTCGCCGGCGATGATGACGTTTCCCGCCTTCAGTTCGCCGCGCGACGGCCCGCCATCGGTGAAGGCGGCGACGCCGTCGAGCACGATGAGGTCTGGCTTGTACCCGGTGTTCAGTTCGGCGATCATGCGCCGCATGTCGGCCGACGCGTGCATCGTGCGCCGAATCTTCTTGGGCGTCAGACCCACCGAGAGTTTGAGCGACATCGTGAACACGCCGCCGAAGCCGTGCGTCTTCAGGCAGCACGTCGAGACGTTGTAGTCCGCGTCCACCACCAGCCGCGGCAGCGCATAGCCGTCGGGCCAGTGATTCGCCGCGAACGGCACCCAGTCTTTCTCCTCGATCTGCTCGTAGTCCACTACATCGAAGCGATAATCCTTCGCGAGGTCGAAAGTGCCCTTCTTCTCCATCACGCCATGCGTCTGTGGCGGACCGCTCGATTCACCCAACGTGACGCTGCGCGCATTCAGGTTGTGCAACTCGGCGACCAATTGCGACAGCGTGTCATTGTGCGTGGAGCCCGGCGTTTCGTCGGCGCTGTTGAAGTTCGGCTTGATGACGACCTTTTTGCCTTTCACCGTCTTGAGGTCGAGCATCTTGAGCGCCGCCTGCACTCCCCGCTTGCGGTCGGTGGTACGCACCAGCGCCACGCGGCTGCGCCGCGGACCGAGCACCTGGGCCAGGCCTTTGGTGCCAAGGACCGGAAGGAGAGCGACTCCCGCCGTCACCACGCGAATGAAATCGCGCCGGCCAAGTTCACGAGCGATCAGCACCATGCGTCCTCCCGGACGAGAGCATGGGGGCCGTCGCGTCTTCCAGTAGTTCTACGAACCGTTCGGCCCGTTCGTTCGGGCCGGTCATCAACTGCGTCCCGCGCGGGCGGTGTGAGCATGCGTTCGCCCGCGCGGGTCCTCGCGGTACTACCTCACGGCACGACGTGCGTCGTCTCGATGCGCCGCAGTCCGCGCGCCTCGAGCGCCTTGTTGATCTTCGGCAGCTCAATCGAGATCCAGCGGTCGAAGTCCTTCGACACCACGCCCATTTCACCGCCGATCGAACGCGTCCGTTCCTCCTGCATTTCCGACGGACGTCCGTCGTAGCCCACCACGCTGCCATACAGCTCGGCGAGATTTTCGCGCAGACGCTCCTCGCCGGTGATCATCCCGCCTTCCTTGGTGGCGACAATCTTTTTGCGCATCGTGTCCACCTGCGCGGATCCTCTTGAGAGCATCGCAAGCAGCGAGTCACGTGCCGCCAAGCCGGTGCCCCGGTCGCCCAAGTCACCGCGCACGTCGTTCATGCGCTCGACGACCGTCGTCATCTGGTTCATCAAGTCATACAGCGTGATCGACAGCGCAAACTGCGATTTGCGGTCCTGCGCCGTGTGCGACACGCGCGCATCGCCAATGACATTCAGCGCGGTGCTGTACGTCGCGTCACCCTCAGTCAGCTTGACGGTGTATCGCCCGGGCAGGAAGCGCGGTCCCACGACGAATGCCGCGCTCGCCGCAGGTGGCACGCGTGGCGGCGGCATGCGCATCGACCACGCCACGCGGCTCACGCCGCGGCGCTTGCCGGTCGGCAGCGTCTGCACGAGCTTCCCGGCCGAATCGAACACTTCGAGCTTCATTTCGCCAAAGATGTGGCGCCGCTGCAGGAAGTACGAAATGACCGCGTCGCCGGGCGGGTTTTGCCCGATGAACTCTGCGTCGCCATTCGCCCAGCCGCCGCCCGCCGAGAGCAGCCGCACCACCGGTTTCGTCTGCACGAATGCCCCGCCCTTGGCCAGCGTCGCCGGCGTCAGGCTGCGCAGCGGCGTGATGTCGTCCACAATCCAGATGCCGCGGCCGTGCGTGGCGATCACCAGATCATCATCGCGCGGATGAATCGCCAGGTCGCGCACCGCCACCGCCGGCATCTCGCCGCCCTTGAAGCGCGCCCAATGCCGGCCGCCGTCCGAAGAGATCCAGAGCCCCATCTCCGTGCCGAGAAAGAGGAGATTCGGATTGACCAGATCCTCCTTGATCACGTGCGCATAACCGCGCACCGGCGAATCCGCCGCAATCAGCGACGTCCACGTCTTGCCAAAATCCGTCGACCGGTACGCGTACGCCTTCATGTCGCCAAAGGTGTGCAGGTCGAACGTTGCGTAGACGGTGCCGGCGGAAAAATGTCCGGGCTCCACACCCGACACCCACGCACTCTTCGGCAGGCCGCTGATATTGCCAACCACATTCATCCACTGCTTGCCCGCGTTGCGCGTCACCTGCAGGTTGCCGTCGTCCGTCCCCACCCAGATCACCGTCGAGTCCTTGGGCGATTCGCCAATCGCGAAGATCGTCGTGTGCATCTCGGCGCTGGAGTTGTCGACCGTCACGCCGCCCGACAGTTCCTGCTGCTGCTTGGTGCTGTCGTTCGTCGTGAGATCCGGTGAAATGCGATCCCACGTCTGCCCGTGGTTGCGCGACCGGAACAGATACTGCGAGCCGATGTAGAGCGTGCCGCTCCGCGTGGGACTCAAGTGAATCGGCGCGTTCCAATTGAAGCGCAGTTTCCCCTCGCCCGGGCGCGGCAACGGCTTGATGTCGCGCGTCTCGTGCGTCTTCCGGTTCACGCGGCCGATGTACCCGCCCTGCGCCTCGGCGTAGAGGTACGTGTTGTCGGATGGATCGGCGAACATCCAGAACCCGTCGCCGCCGTACATGTTCTCCCACTGGCCCTTGGCGATGCCGCCCGGAAACTGCGACTCGCCCACCCATGAACTGTTGTCCTGCAGTCCGCCGTACACTTTGTACGGCGTGTTCATGTCGACGCTCACGTGGTAGAACTGCGAGATCGGCAGCGTCTCCGACTTCCACCACTTGTCGCCGGCGTCGTAGGAGAACCAGAGACCACCGTCGTCACCGACGATGAGATGATCGGTGTTCAGCGGATCCACCCACACGTCGTGGAAGTCGCCGTGCGCGCTGCCGCCGATGCCGCTGAACGTCGCGCCGCCGTCATTGCTGACGATGAGCCCGCCGTCCGTCTTGTAGACGCGGGCGTCGTTCTTGGGATCCACAATCAGGTTCGCAAAATAGAACGGCCGCCACAGCATGTTCTGACTGCGATCGCGCAGCTCCCACGTCTTGCCGCCGTCCGCCGAGCGGTACAGCCCGTTGAGCGGCGGTACCGCTTCGATGAACGCGTACACCACGTCCGGTTTCGACGGCGCAATCGTCACCGCCACGCGCCCCCACGGCTTGGGCGGCAGGCCCTTCGCGCTGCGGTCATCGAGTGCCGCCCACGTCGCGCCGCCGTCCGTGCTCTTATAGAACGCGCTCGCACTCGGCGCCTCGGGTCCGTCGCCGCCCGACCGGAACGTCCATCCCTTGCGGCGGAAATCCCACATCCCCGCGTAGATCGTCTTCGGCGACGACGGATCCATCGTCATCATCGAGCATCCGGTTGACGCATTGGCGCCGGCGAGCACCTTCGCCCACGTCTTGCCGCCATCCGTCGTGCGGTACACGCCGCGATCGTTGCTGTCGCTCCACAGTTTGCCCGGCACGCACGCATAGACGGTGTTCGTGTTCGCGGGATCGACGAGGATTTTCGTGATGTGCTCGGAATCCTTGAGCCCCATGTTGGTCCACGTCTCGCCGCCGTCGGTGGTCTTGTAGATCCCGTCACCGATGGAAATGCTGTTGCGCATCCAGCTCTCGCCCGTGCCGACCCACACCGTCTTCGGGTCTTTGGGGTCGATCGTCAGCGCACCGATGGACTGCACGTCCTGCTTGTCGAACACCGGCTTGAACGTCGTCCCGCCATTCAGCGACTTCCAGACACCGCCGCTCGCCGCGCCCACATAGAGGGTGATGCGATTGCCTTCATGCACGGCATCCAGCGCGGCAATACGCCCGCTCATCGCCGCCGACCCGATATTGCGCGCGCCGAGCCCCGAGGTGGTTTCTGAATCAACGACCAGCGCGGCGCTCGATGCCGCGCGCTGCGTGGCCGTGATCGGCGCCGGTGCCGGAATCGACGATGGGCTTGGGCCCGCCAGTGGCGGTGTCTGCGCCGCGGCTTCTGCCGCCGGAACGAGCTTCTCGCCCACGGCCGGCTTGGCGAAGCGCTTGTCGTCGAGCCCCACGTTCACGGTGATGCGTTCCCACGTGTACTGCTGTTTCTGCGAACTCTCGCTGTCCTTGGCGCCAATCCCGAACGCAAACGGGAAGAGCACACCCTGCACTTCCTTGTAGTCGCCAAGCTCCACTTCGAACTCGCGCTCGTTGCCGCGCACCGTGCGCTTCACCTGATACTTGATGGGCACGCACGACTCGGCGTCCAGATAATACGTTCGCACGTCGCCGTTGCTCGCGAGCGTCAGCTTCAGCTTGTAGACGTCGGTCCCTTCGATCTGGTCGGTGCCAATCAGTTCGGCGGTATTTCCCTTCGTCTTGTAATCGAGGAGGGGGTCATCGAACTCGGCGTCCTCGAGGATTCCCTTGATCTCTTCGTCGCTGAGCGTCTCGGGGTCCTTCTTGCCGCCCCAGGGTTCGATCTTCCATCCGTTTCTTCCGTCATAGGCCGTGACGCCGGTCATGCCGCCAAAGGTGAGTTCTTCGCGCACCTTGTTCGGGCGGCGGTTCTCGTATGTGACGAGGGCCTCAAAGCCGCCGCCGCCGTAGAACTTCCCGGCGCGCCGAACCGATTGAACGGCGTGCAAGCGTGCGGCGCCACCGACACGCTGCGTATAGCGCGCGATGATCTCGTCGACGGATGGCGTGGATTGTGCCTTAGCGCGCGCGGAACTGGTGAGCGCGAGAAGGCTGAGCAGAAGCAGGGATTTGCGCATGGGGGTGGCTCTGGGGTGGAAGCGATGGAAAGCCGGAGCGCGCAGGAAGGGCGCTGCCATTAGACACTCCGACGGCCCGCAACGGTTCCTCGCGCCATTCCGGGCGCGTCGCAGCGGGCATATTGGCGAATGTACTGTGCTTCGGGCGAGTTCGCCGCAGCGAACCGCGGCGGCCGCTGGCGCCCCCTCCCACCCGCGGCGACATTCTACAGGTTGGGCCACCCTTCGCCTTCCCTACTATATGAAGCGCGCCTGCCTCGTCCTGATCGCCGCCCTCCCCCTCACAACCCTCGCCCAGGCTCCCCGGCTGATCCCCGCCCCGCGTGAGTTCGCCGCCGGAACCTCCGCCCCGCTCAAAGGGGCGATCGCCATCACCACCAGCACCGACCGCGACGACAAGTTCGCCGCCGCCAATCTCGCCGCCGCGCTCAAGGAACGCGGCGCCAAGGTGAGCACCGCCGACGGCGCCCTGCGCATCCAGTTGTTGCGCAACACCAGCGCCGAGGCCAAGGCGCTGCTCGCCGCCAAGAAGCTCGAGTTCACCGCAGAGATGAAGGATGAAGGCTACGTCCTCGTCGCGGAACCAAAGTCGATTCGCGTCGTCGGCGCCTCCGCGGCCGGCGTCTTCTACGGCGCACAGACCGCCGCCCAGCTCATCACGGGCTTCGGCAGCACGATGACGGTGCAGACGGGCGTCGTCCGCGACTGGCCCGCCATGCGCTGGCGCGGATTCCACGATGACCTCTCGCGCGGCCCCGTCCCCACGCTGGAGTTCCAGAAACACATCGTCCGCACCATCGCGGCGTTCAAGATGAACGCCTACTCGCCGTACTTCGAGCAGACGCTCGCGTACAACAGCGACCCGCTCGTCGGCCCGCCCGGCGGCGCGATGACGCACGAGCAGGTGAAGGAACTCGTCGCCTACGCCGCGCCCTTGCACGTCGACATCATCCCCGAGCAGGAAGCCTTCGGCCACCTGCACCACGCCCTCAAGTACGAGATCTACAATCAGGTGGCCGAAACGCCGCACGGCCACGTGCTCGCGCCGGGCCAGCCGGAATCACTGAACATCATCAAGCGCTGGTTCGCCGAAATCGACTCGCTCTTTCCGTCGCAGTTCGTTCACCTCGGCGCCGACGAAACGTTCGAACTCGGCAAGGGACAGACAAAGGACGCGGTCGCCAAGGACGGCATGGGCCCCACGTATCTCAAATTCCTCGGCGACATCGAGCGCTCGCTGCGCGCGCAGGGGAGCAAGAAGAAGTTTCTGTTCTGGGCCGACATCGCGGAGAAATCGCCGAATCTCGTGAGTTCGCTGCCGCAGGATATGGTCGCCGTGGCATGGAACTACTGGAGCACGAGCGGCTTCGAGAAGTCGCTCACTCCATTCAGCGGCAGCGGCATGCAGACGTGGGTCGCCCCGGGCGTCAGCAACTGGTCCATGACGTATCCCGACAACAACACCGCGCTCAAGAACATCCAGGGCTTCGTGCGCGACGGGCAGAAACTCGGCGCCAGCGGCATGCTCAACACCAGCTGGGGCGACGATGGTGAAGAGATATTCAACCAGACCTGGTACGGCGTGGTCTTTGGCGCCGCGGCCTCGTGGCAGAAGGGCGAGTCGTCCATCCCCGACTATCAGAAGTCGTACGGCCTGCAGTTCCACGGCGATACCACCGGCAAGATCGACGCCGCGCAGCAGCACCTGATGATGGCGCACGCCGCGCTGTCGAAGGCAGGCGCCGGCAATGGCCATGACTTCCTGTACTGGGTCGATCCGTATTCGTCCGAGGGAATGGAAATCGCCAAGAAGGTACGCGTGGCCGCACCTGACCTGCGCATTCACGCCGAGTCGGCGTCGGTGCTCATCGCGCAGGCGCGCCGCATGCAGCCGCAACTTCGCGAGCAGGATGCGCTCGATGCGATGGACATGGGCGCGCGCCGCATGGATCTCATCGGCATGAAGTTCCAGTTTGCCGACGAGATCATGAAGGCGTACGCGACCGCCACCGATCCGGCGCGCACCACGCCGGTAACGTGGGTGGATCTCTCCGACATCTCCGGCATCAACGGCCGCCTGCAGACCATGCGCGAGGCCTACGTGCTCGGCCGCGAACTCTACGAAAAGAGCTGGCGCGCCGAGAACCGGCCGTACTGGATGCAGAACGTGATCGCGCGGTACGACACGGCGATCCAGCTCTGGTGGACACGGTCGCAGATGGCTGATGCGGCGCGCCGCGAGTTCAGTCGCACGCGCAAGATTCCGCCGCCGGAGCGTATGGGTATTCCGGCGAGTATTCCGAAGTAGCTGGTTCGACTGGGGGTGGGGGCCTTGGGCTCTCACCCCCAACACTATAGATGCACCCGGCGTAATTGGCCGAGACACTCGTTCGCTGGTCCCACCCGCTTCCCTCAGCCCTCACTCCCATGAGATCTGTCCTTAGACTGGCCATTCTGAGCGTCGTTGTCGCCGCTCCGTTGGCCGCCCAGCTCGACTCGGCGACCATCGCCGGCTTCCGCTGGCGCAACATCGGCCCCGCGAACCACCAGGGGCGCATTGTGGATGTCGCCGGGATTCCGTATCCGTCGCGCACGTACTACGTCGCGTCGGCGGGCGGCGGTCTTTGGAAGACCACGAATGCGGGCACGTCGTTCCGCCCCGTCTTCGAGAACGAACATGTCTCCTCGGGCGGCATGATCGGCATCGCACCGTCGGACACGAACACCGTGTACTACGGCACCGGCGAGCCCAACTCGCGCAATTCCATGTCGCCGGGCAACGGCGTGTGGAAGACGACGAATGGCGGCCGGACGTGGGAGTCCGTCGGCCTCAAGGAGACGCAGCATATTGGCCGCGTCGTCGTCGATCCGAACAACAAGGACATCGTCTACATCGCCGCGCTTGGCGCCGCGTGGACCACGAACAAGGAACGCGGCCTGTACAAGACCGTGGATGGCGGCAAGACGTGGCAGCTCAAGAAGTTCATCAATGATTCCACCGGCTTTGTGGACGTCGCGCTCGATCCGCGTGATTCCAAGGTCGTGTGGGCGTCGAGCTATCAGCGTCTTCGCGGCGCGTACTTCCTCAACTCCGGCGGCAAGGGCTCGGCGTTGTGGAAGAGCACCGATGCCGGCGAAACGTGGACGGAGGTGAAGGGCGGCGGCTTCCCCGAGACAATGAAGGGGCGCATCAGCATTGCCATTTCGCTGTCCAAGCCCGATGTGATGTACACGATGGTCGAAGCCGACACGCTGGCGAATCTCAAGAAGGACGCCAAGGTGAAGGCGCAGAAATCGCCGAGCGGGTTGTATCGCTCGGAGGATGGCGGCAAGACGTGGGAAAAGCGCAACGACGAAAACACCCGCCCGTTCTACTACTCGCAGGTGCGGGTCGCACCCAACAATCCCGACCGTGTGTTCTGGTCCTCGACGCCGGTCAAGTATTCCAATGACGGCGGCAAGACGGCCGGCAACGCAACGGTTGGTATCCACGTCGATCACCACGGCATGTGGATCGACCCCAAGGATCCCAGCCACATCGTCGTCGGCAACGACGGCGGCGTGTCACAGACGTGGGACGGTGGCGGCAACTGGGACGCGGGCAACCAGCTTCCGGTGGGCCAGTACTACAACGTGTCGTTTGACAATGCGATCCCGTACACGGTGTGCGGCGGCGCGCAGGACAACGGCACGTGGTGCGGCCCGTCGCGCCGCAAGCAGGGCATGATCACCAATTCGAATTGGTTCACGTACAATGGCGGCGACGGCTTCGTCAGCGCACAGGATCCGTCGAACCCCGACATCATCTACGGTGAGTCGCAGGGCGGAAACATCGGCCGCTACAAAGTGTCCACCGGCGAGCGCACTGCACTCGTGAAGCCGGCGTGGCGTCCCCGCTACATGCAGTGGGAAGATTCCATCCTCGTCGACCGGCCCGATACCACCAAGCCGATGTCGAAGGAACAGGCCAAGCGCCAGCAGGCGCTGCGGGCTGCGCAGAAGAAGGACTCGGTTGAGGCCGACCTGCGCTGGAACTGGAACACCCCGTACTTCATCTCCCCGCACAACCCGTCGGTGATGTACTTCGGCGCCAACCGCGTGTTGAAGTCCACCAAGCAGGGCGACGACATGTTCTTCGTGTCGCCCGACCTGTCGTATGCCGACACGATGAAGATCCGCGTCTCGACCAAGACGACCGGCGGCATCACGACCGACGCCACCGGCGCCGAGACGTTTGGCGACATCGTGTCGCTCAATGAATCGCCGATGCGCCCGGGCATCCTGTTTGCCGGCACCGATGACGGCCGTTTGTGGTCGTCGTGGAATGACGGCGGCACGTGGACCGAGCACACCAAGAACGTGCCGGGCGTGCCGGCTGGCACGTACGTGTCGCGCATCGAGCCGTCGCACTTCGACTCGCTCACGTTCTTCGTGACGTTCGACAATCATCGTCGTGGCGACTTCACGCCCTACGTCTACGTGACGAAGGACGCGGGCAAGACCTTCACGTCGATTGCCAGCAACCTGCCCACGGGCGGGCCGGACTTTGCGTACGTGATCCGCGAAGATCTCAAGAACCCCAACCTGCTCTTCGTTGGCACCGACGTCGGCGCGTATGCGTCGATCGACAAGGGCGCGACGTGGCAGAAGTTCATGACCGGGCTGCCGAGCACGCCGGTGATGGATTTTGCGATTCACCCGCGCGACGGTGAACTCATCGCCGCCACGCACGGGCGCGGCTTCTGGATTGTGGACATCAACGCGCTGCAGCAGACGGACGCCAAGGTGGTGGCGGCCAGCGCGCATCTCTACAAGCCGCGCGTCGCGTACCAGTGGGGCGAGAAGCCGTTCGGCGGCGAGTCCGTTGGCAACAAGTTGTTCCAGGTGCCGAGCCCGCAGTATGGCGCCGAGATCGTGTACAAGCTGGCGGCAGCGAATGCTGGCCAGGTGAAGGTGGTCATTCAGGACGCGTCAGGTGATACGCTGCGCACGATCAATGGCCCAGGCGCCGCCGGCATTCAGCGCGTCAATTGGGATTTCCGCGGCAAGGCACCGCCGAGTCCCAAGCTGTCGCCGGCCGAATTGCGCGACTCGGTCAACAACGTGCGCAAGATCATTGCGGCGCTTGATTCGTTGGAGAAAGAAGGGACGATGCCCAAGCCGATGCTGGATCGCGTACGCGCCGGGCTGACCGGTGGTCCCGATGCGATGCAGGCGATGATCGCGCAGTTCGGCGCGTTTGGTGGTGGTGGCGGTGGTGGATTCGGCGGACAGGCAGGCCGTTTCCAGGATCGGCCGGGTGAGACTCCCGCGGTGGCAGCGGGCGCGGCAGGAGCTGGTCGCGGCGGTAATCGTCCAGCGGCGGCCGGTGCTGGTGAGAGCGGCGGCGCGCCGCCCGACCAGAACCAGTTGATGAGCGTGCTTCAGGCCGTCGGCGGTCGCGGTGCGGGCGGAATGGGTGCGCTATTCGGCGGTGGTGGACGCCGTGGCGGTGGCGGTGCACCGCTCGTTGGCACCGGCGACTATCTCGTCTCGATCACCGTGGGCACGCAGACGCTCAAGCAGGTGCTGCACGTCGAGCGCATCAGCGGCGGCAGCGGCGGCGGGTTCCCGTTTGAGGAGGATGACGAGCACCACGAGCCGTAGGTTGGGAGGCTTCAACCGCGACGGCTGAGGCGCGAGCAACAGCAGCGGGGAGATGTCTGGCGGCTTCTTGGTCTTGGAAGCCGCCAAACATCTCCCCGCTGTTGTTCCTTCATGCTGGCCTTCGCGCCTCCCGCCAGGTTCGCGAGGCGATTAGTACCTGAGGTACTGCACGTACTTCACCACGACGCCGCCTCGCTGCGGACGCGTCCAAGGGATCGACGCTCCGTCGAGTTCCGTCGGCCATGCGCTGTTGAGCACGACGTAGAGATCGCTGCCGGGCGTCCGCGTCCACCGCACTCTGGCATTGAGTGCCGCGCGGTTCGACTCGTTGTTCCACTGAGCAAAGAGCGTGGTGTTCAGCTGCGGCGTCAACGCGTAATCCACGCGCGTCGTCATCGTGTGCGCGATGAAGTGTGACAACGGAAACCGCCCTTCGGTGTAGCCGAACGAGAGCGCCCACAGCAGGTGCGGCTGGACGCGCCCCGACAGCGACAAGCTGTAGTCCTCACCGCCGCCGGTGTAGAAGTTCCCAAAGCTCGCCGAGGCATTGGCCTTCACCGCACGGTGGGCCGACCCTTCGTACTGAACCTCCCAGCGATTAAACCAGTAGGTGCCGGGGGCAATGGTCGTTCCGTCCCACACATCAAACGACTCCGTCGGCGCATCACCCTGCCGCTGAAGATTGAACTCCAGTTGATCGCCTGAATTGAAGTGGACCGCCAGCGGTGTCACCTGGAACTCGGCGTTGCTGAGGCCGCCGCCGATGCGCTGCACGTACTGGTAGTCGATGAGCGTGAACTCGAGCTGCCGCACATACGGAATGTGCGGGCGCGGCGAGAACTGCACCTGGCCGCCCCACCGCACAATGCCGTCGGTTTGCACGAAGCCGAGTGACGGATCGAACCCCTGCTCCACCCGCTCGACGCGCTGCGAGATGTCCGCAACGTCATTGGGAAAATCGATGCCGAGACGCGAGTAGTTTGGCGTACCGCCGGCACTGTCGTGCGTCCACGCGCTGCCGGCAAAGAAAATGAGATTCTGCCCGCGCACGACGAACGGCACGTTGGCATCCACGCCGGCCGCCGTGGAGAGTCCGCCAGAACGTTCGTCACGGCCGGTGAACATCGCGCCGAGGTAGCCACGACCGAGCAGGTCGCGCCGCACGCGGACCACCGCGTCGGTCGCCGGGTTGCTGCCGCCCGTGCGCGCGGCGATGACGCCGACCTGCTGGTCGCCAAGCCGCCCCGATAGCCGTGCGCCGGCGAGCAGCGGAATCGGTGATCCGTCAGGACCGAGCCCGATGCGCCGACTGTAGAAGAGCTGCGTTTCTTCCGTACGGCCGAAATTGAAGATGCCCGCGCCCTCGGTGAAGAACGGTCGCCGCTCGGGCAGGAACAGCGGGAACCGCGTGAAGTTGATGACCTGCCGGTCCACCTCGGCTTGCGCAAAATCGGCGTTGGTCGTGAGGTCGAGCGTCAGCCCACGCGACGGGGCGAACTTCGCGTCGAGCCCGAACGCGCCCTTCATGCCCGCGTCGGCCGCCTTCGTGAAGCTTCCGTCTGCGTTGTAGTCGCGCGAGACGCCGCTCGCCGTAGCCGACACATACGGACGCAGCTCGGCCGTTGCGCGAGGCGGTAGGTCGGTGAATCCCTCCACAACGCCCGCCTTCTCGAGGAACTTGATCCCCTCGGTGCGGCGCCACGCTCTCCACAGCACATCCTCGTTCTTCCGTCGGATCACGCGTCGCAGGTTTACGTCCCACGCCGTCTGGTCAGCGCGATACCGCAGCGTTTGCCATGGAATGAACAGTTCCACCACCCAGCCGTCGGCGGTGATCTGTGCGCGCGAATCCCACACCGCGTCCCAGTCCACATTTTCGCTCTCGAACGACACCACTTCGGCGTCCGTCATCGCGCCGTTGGGGTTGATCGCAAACCAGAATGCGGTGCGCTTGTCCTGCAGCGGCGAGAACATCACCTGCACGCCGTCGTCGGTGCCCATGTCCGTGTCGCGCCGCAGCTGGGCGTGAAGAATGCGCGCGGGCTCCCGGTCATACGCGTGAATGCCGACCCACAGTCCGTCGCGCGCCGAAACAAACCGCACGACCGTGCGCTCCGTCGCGGGCGCGCCTTCTACCGGATCGCGCTGGCGGAAGTCGTCAATGCTGTCGGCGAGCTGCCACGCCGCTTCGTCCAGCTTGCCGTCGAGCCGCAGATGATCGCGCGTGACGTGCACACGCGGGGTTTGCGCCGTGGGCTGATTGGGTGCCGACGCTGGTGTTTGCGCCGCGACCGGCAATGCCACTATGACAACACACAACGCGAGAAGGCGTGGAAATCTCATGACCCAATGTACGGGCCAGAGAGACGAAAGTTGCGGCTCGAAGATGTCGTTACGGCGCGATCATCACTCGCACGGCCGGCGACGCGACCCCCGCGCGATCGAGCGCCGTCACGACGAGACGATCAGGGAGTTGCCTCTCACCATTGGGGGTGATTTCCTCACTGCAGGCGCACGATGCCACCAGTCGGCTGCCCCACACGCCGCCCGTGCGCGATTGCAGCAGGAACCAGCGCGCCACCTGCGGTTTGGGCAGTGTCATCGTGAGCGTCAATCCGCCGGTGGCGGCGTTCTTCTTCGCGCGCACCGTCGGCGCCGATGGCGCCTGCTTCGAGAGCCACGGCGACGGCGGCACCAGCGCGACGTCGCCGTACGCGTGCTCCACGAGGCGCGTGAGCACGCCGCCCTTGTCGGTGAGGAATGTCTTCATCGAGAAGTGCACTTCGCCCGAACTGCGCGGGTCGGCACGCGTGCTGTCCACCTGCGCAAGGATTTCGTCCACCGGCCAGGCACCGCGTAGCGGCGTGGTACCACCCGCAGAGGTGCTGTCCGACGTGCCTTCGCGCACGCGTCCAGTGTAGAGCCCCGGCCACAGGTGGCGACCAGTCGTGTTCTGCGCGCCCCACCAATGCAACAGCGCGGGATAGCTCTGTTCCGGTTTGGCAATCGTCCAATACAGCTGCGGCGTGAAGTAATCCACCCAACTGTTCGTCCACCACAACTTCGAATCGGCGTACAGTTGCTCGTAGGCGTCGAAGCCCTTGATCTGCTCGGGAAAACCGGGACGCCAGATGCCGAACGGCGAAATGCCGAACTTCACCCACGGCTTCGCCTTGTGAATCTGCTCGTTCAATTGGCGCACGAGCGTGTTCACGTTTTCGCGCCGCCAGTCGTCGCGCGACAGCGTGCCGCCCGCTTTCACGTAGCGCTTCCAGCTCCGCGCATCCGGAAAGTCGGTTGTCCCCGCCGTCGTCTTTTCCTTGTATGGATAGAAGTAGTCGTCGAGGTGCACCCCATCGATGTCGTAGCGCTTCACGACGTCTACCACCACGCGCAGCGTCCGCTTGCGCACGGCGCTCTCGCCCGGATCCATCCACAGGTGCGTGCCGTACTTCTTCACCAGCGCGGGTGACGTGTTGGCGATGTGCCGTTTGGAGAGCGGCCCCTTGGCGCTGGGGTGGCGCGCGCGATACGGGTTGAACCACGTGTGCAGCTCGAGCCCGCGCCGGTGCGCCTGTTCCACGGCAAAAGCCAGCGGATCCCACGCCGGCGACGGACCGCGTCCCTGCTGCCCCGTGAGATACTCCGACCACGGTTCGATGCTGCTCTTGTACAGCGCGTCCGCCGCGGGACGCACTTGCAGGATGACCGCATTCAGATGCGCCGCCTGCGAGCGATCGAGAATCGCGAGCAGCTCTTCCTTCTGCTCGGCCGTCGAGAGCCCCGGCTTGGACGGCCAGTCGATGTTCGACACCGAGGCCACCCAGACGCCGCGAAACTCGCGGCGCAGTTCCGGTGCAACACACGAGCTATCGGATTGCGCGCAGGGCTGCGCCACCGACGGAGGTGGGAGCGGCGTGCGGCGAGGCTTTGCGGACTTGGGCGCCTGCGCGGCGAGCGGCAGCGAGAAGGCGATGGCGATGGCAGCAAGACGAAGTGAGCGCATGCTCAAAATCTAACGCGCCTCGCCCGGCGCGGTTCACGAGCGACCTTCGTGCTGTTCCCGCATCCTCCTCTGGCCCACCGCGCGTTCATGCGGGATGTTTAATCGGTTGTTCCAAGCCCCACCGCCTGCCCCCACCACACGTGCCCAGCCGATTCATGCCCCATCGACGCGTTCTCGTTGCCGTTGTCGCTAGCGCCGCCCTGCTTGCTGCCGCATCCTGCGCGCGCGACCCGGCTGGCCATCCCGCTCCGGTGCACTCGCGCGTCGGGCCCAGCAATGGTTCGCTCGTCGTCGTCGGTGGCGGCAACATCGAGCCCGAGATCTACCGCCGCTTCATCGCGCTCGCCGGCGGACCATCCGCACCCATCGTCGTCATTCCCACCGCCGTGGGTGATTCCGCGTTTCCGCAGGACTGGGGCGGCCTCGCCGGACTCAAGGCAGCCGGCGCCACCAACCTCACGGTGCTGCACACCAAGGACCATGGCATCGCCGAGAGCGATTCGTTCGTCGCACCCATTCGCGCGGCGCGTGGCGTCTGGT
>JAHFCT010000012.1 GCA_023249375.1 Gemmatimonadota bacterium
CTCAGGTAGCGCAGGCGCGGCAGCGAGAGATCGAGGATCGTCACCTTGGCGCCCATGCCGGCCGCCATCTTCGCCGCGTTTATGCCGACGATGCCGCCGCCCAGCACCACGACGTTGGCCGGCTGTACGCCCGGCACGCCGCCCAGCAGCATGCCCAGCCCGCCGTACAGCTTCTCCAGGTACTTGGCGCCTTCCTGCACCGCCATGCGCCCGGCCACTTCGGACATCGGGATCAGCAGCGGCAAATCGCCGTTGACCAGCTCCACGGTCTCGTACGCAATGCACGTCGCGCCCGAATCGATGTGCGCCTTCGTGAGCTTCTCGTCCGCGGCAAAGTGGAAATAGGTGAAGAGCGTCTGGCCCTTCTTCATGCGCGGCCACTCGACCGCGATGGGCTCCTTCACCTTGATGATCATCTCCGCTTCCTTCCACACTTCATCGGCCGTGTTGAGGATCTTGGCGCCGACGGCGACGTACTGCTCGTCGCTGAAGCCGCTCCCCTCACCCGCCGACTTTTCGACGTACACGGTGTGCCCCGCCGACACGAGCGCTTCGACGCCGGCCGGCACGCACGAGACGCGATTTTCGTTGGTCTTAATTTCCTTCGGGATGCCAATGCGCATGGTATGATCGCCGTTAGATGGTCATGGGATTCCAGCACCTAATTCTACCACTGAATTTGCATGACTGCCCACTCGTGTTTCCCCTAAACGGAGTCAGGCAAATCCCCGTTGCGGCGCATGCTGCCGCTACCCCGGCCCCAAGCTGACAATCGTCTGCCGCTCCGGCCCAAAGAACTCCCCGCACACCTCACGCGCCGCGTCAACGTCAATGGCGTCGATGCAGCGCAGCACTTCATCCAGCGGACGGAACGGCTCGTGGTACAGCTCCACCGCCGCCGCGCGGTACATCCGCGCCGAGGGGCTCTCGAGGCCGAGCGTGATCTGGCCCTTCAGCTGCTGTCGTCCCTGCGCCAGTTCCGCCTCGGGAATGCCGTCATCGGTCACACGGCGGAGTTCGGCTTGCACCGCCGCGAGCGCGTCATCACGCGTCTCGGGCGCGGTCCCCACATATACGCCATGCGCGCCCGTGAGCGAATGGAAGCTCTGGAACGTGTACACGCTGTACGCGAGCCCAAGTTCCTCGCGCACCTTCTGGAACAGCCGCGAACTCATGCCGCCGCCGAGCAGCGTGTCCACGAGCATCAGCGCATAGCGCCGCGGGTCGCGGTGCGGCACCGTGGGCGAGCCGAGCACGACGTGGCTCTGCGCGCCGTCACGCACCACATGCTTGGCCTGCGGCACCAGCGGCACGCCCTGCAGTTCCACCATCGGCGTGTCGTCGCCGCGCGGCAGGTCGGTCCATCCCGTCTCGGCCAGCACCTGCAGCAGCTGCTCGTGTGTCACGTTGCCCGCCGCCGACACCACCACGTGCGGCGGATGGTACGCCCGCGCATGCAGTGCACGCAGATCGTCCAGCTTCATCTGCGCCACCGTGTCGCGCGTCCCGAGAATCGAGTA
The DNA here is from genome assembly GCA_023249375.1 of Gemmatimonadota bacterium. Classification (GTDB taxonomy): domain Bacteria; phylum Gemmatimonadota; class Gemmatimonadetes; order Gemmatimonadales; family Gemmatimonadaceae; genus PNKL01. Next base: position 1,521 of record JAHFCT010000012.1, read on the forward strand.
ACCCATGGGGTGCGTACCCCAGAGTGTCTCGTTGTGGAGCTCAAAGACGAGATCATCGGGCGTATCCTCCACCATCGAGATCTCTTCGAGCACCACTTTCCGCTCGAGCCGCAGGTCCTCGGCCCGCAGCAGCGGGCGGAACATCAGGTCAAGCATCACGTCCGCGGCCTGCGGCAGGTGTTCGTCGAGCACGCGCGCCTGAAACGACGTATGCTCGCGCGACGTGTACGCGTCCAGCGAGCCGCCCAGTGACTCGAGCGACAGGGCCAGCTGGTGCGCGCTGCGCCGCTCCGTCCCCTTGAACACCAGGTGTTCGAGTAGATGCGAGACGCCCATCACGTCGCGCGCCTCATGCACCGACGCCGCGCGCACCCACGCACCCAGCGCCACGGAACGCACGCCCGGATAGAACTCCGAGAGCACGGTCAAACCGTTGGGCAGCACGGTGCGCTGCACCCCAGTCTCAGGGGCGGACAACTCGAGTTCGGTGGGTGTGATCATCGGTGACAAAGAACGACGCGGGGACTGCCGTCGTCAACCCGCGCGGCGATCGAATGACAAAGGGGGAACCGCGACCCCGTCGCAGTTCCCCCCGTCACTCCTTCGCGCCCCGTCGCGCGCGTCAACCTTCGCGGTCGACGTCGCGCCGCGCCACGCGCAGGCTACTTACGCGGCCCGCGCCCACCACGGCCGCCACGGCCGCGATCGCCACCTTCACGGCGCGGACGCTCGTGGTGCTGCTCGCCGCCGTCGGCGGCCGGCGCTTCCGGCGCGCCTTCCGTCGTGGCGTAGGCATCACCCTCGGGCGCAGCGGTCGCGGCCGGCGCGGCGCCGGCTTCGCCGGCACCCGGCTTCGGCAGCAACGCCTTCATCGAAAGGCGCAGGCGGCCGCGCTCGTCGCGCTCCACCAGCTTCACCGTCACGACTTCACCCTTCTTCACCACGTCTTCCGGCTTCTCGACGCGCGTGTGGCGCATCTCCGAGACGTGCAGCAGCGCTTCGGTGCCCGGCATGATCTCGATGAACGCGCCGAACGCGGTCACGCTCTTCACCGTGCCCTGATACGTCAGGCCAACTTCGGGCTCGGCGGTGATCGCCGCCACCATCTGGCGCGCGCGCTCCATCGCTTCGCCACCCACGGCCGCGATCGTCACCAGGCCGGTGTCGTCCACCGTCACCTCGGCGCCCGTCTCGTCCTGGATGCCGCGAATCGTCTTGCCCTTCGGGCCGATGAGATCGCCGATCTTCTCGGGGTTGATGTTCATCGTCACGATGCGCGGCGCCCACGGCGACAGCTCCGGACGCACCGTCGGCAGCGCCTTGTTCATCTCGCCCAGAATGTGCAAGCGACCCAGTTTGGCCTGCGCCAGCGCCTCGGCCATGATCTTGAGGTCGAGTCCCTGGATCTTGATGTCCATCTGGATCGACGTGATGCCGTCCTTCGTGCCGGCTACCTTGAAGTCCATGTCGCCGAGGTGGTCTTCGGTGCCGAGGATATCGGTGAGGATGGCGTACTTCTTCCCTTCCTTGATGAGCCCCATCGCGACGCCGGCCACCGCGCCCTTGAGCGGGATGCCCGCGTCAAAGCACGAGAGCGAGCCGCCGCAGACCGTGGCCATCGAGGACGAGCCGTTGCTCTCGAGCACGTCGGAGACGATGCGGATGGTGTACGGGAATTCCGCGAAGTCGGGAAGCACGCCCTGAATGGCGCGCTCGGCCAGGTTGCCGTGGCCAATCTCGCGGCGGCTCGTGCCGCGCATCGGGCGCACTTCGCCCGTGGAGAACGGCGGGAAGTTGTAGTGCAGCATGAACGCCTTGGTGGTTTCCTTGGCGTCGTCGATGCTGTCCATGCGTTGCACGTCGTTGGCCGTTCCGAGCGTCGCCGCCACGAGGGCCTGCGTCTGGCCGCGCGTGAAGAGCGCCGAGCCGTGAGCGCGCGGCAGCACGCTGGCGTCGATGCTGATGGGGCGCACTTCGGTGGGTTTGCGGCCGTCGACGCGCAGGCCCGTCTCGAGCACCTGCTCGCGGAGCGCGTTGTACTCGAGGTCGCCAAGCACGTTGCCGATGAACGGCACCTGCTCGGGGGTGAGCGACGCCGTCAGATCCGTCTTCACCGCGTCCTTCACGGCCTCGACGGCCTGAATGCGCGTGTGCTTTTCCTTCTGGTTGATGGCGGCTTCGATCTTCGACTTGGCGGCCTTGGTCACGATCTTCTGGACGTCCGCCGGCGTCTCGTTCTTGCTCCACTCCATCTTCTCGACCGTGATCTTCGAGAGCAGCTCTTCTTGCATCGCGATCAGCTCGCGAATGCCGCCCTGTGCGATCTCGAGGCCCTTGATGACGTCATCTTCGCCGATCTCCAGCGCGCCGCCCTCGACCATCATGATCGAGTCCTGCGAGCCGGCGACCACGAGATCGAGGTCGGAGAACTCGAGCGCCTGGAACGTCGGGTTCAGCACCCACTTGTTCTCCACGCGGCCCACGCGCACGCCGGCAATCGGGCCGGCCCACGGGATGCGGCTCGCGCTCAGTGCGAACGACGTGGCGACGAGGCCGAGCACGTCGGCGTCATTCTCCTGGTCCGCGCTGATGACGTAGATGAAGACCTGAACTTCGTTCTGGAAGCCTTCCGGGAAGAGCGGGCGGATGGAGCGGTCGATGATGCGGCACGAGAGGATTTCCTCGTCGCGCGGCCGTCCTTCCCGCTTGATGAAGCCGCCCGGGATCTTGCCCGCGGCGTAGGTCTTTTCCTTGTACTCGACGGTCAGCGGGAAGAAGGGCAGCGTGCTCTTCTTGTCGCTGACAGTGACGGCCGCGAGGACCATCGTGTCGCCGAACTGGACGAGCGCCGATCCGGCGGCCTGCTTGGCCATCCGCCCCGTCTCGATGACGAGCTTGCGACCGGCAAAGGTCCGCTCAATGCGATGCATCATGTTGTTTTTTCTCGGGAGAATGCAAAACGCGCGGGCCGCCGTGAATGCGTCCGCGCGATCTGCGTTGCGTGGTGCTTAGTAGCGCAGGCCCAGGTCTGCGATGAGTTTGCGGTACGATTCGATGTCCGTGCGCCGGAGATACGTCAGCAAGCGCTTGCGCTGGCCGACCATCTTGAGGAGGCCGCGGCGGCCATGGTGGTCCTTGGCATGCAGACGGAAGTGATCAGTGAGGTAGTTGATCCGTTCCGTGAGAATACCGACCTGGACAGGCGTCGAGCCGGTGTCGGTCTCGTGGCGGCGATTCTTGGCGATCGCCGGGGTCTTATCAAATGGCATTTCCTGGTTCTCTGCGAACTACGGTGACTTAGGCCGATTCCGTTATAGCTGTTGAACTTACCGCCCCGTGGGCCTTCTGTAAAGGCCCACGGGGCGGGATTCAGGACATTGATCACGGATCAGGATTCCGGATCACGAATCCGGAGTCCGATGGCGATGATCCGAGCCCCGTCACCGATCCATCGCGATCTTTACCCTCAATCGAAATCCCTAATCGAAATCCGTGATCCATGTCCTCTATCTGAAGAGTGCAACGAGATCATTGAACATCACCACCGCAAACAAGGCTACAATCGCCGCCAGCCCCACCCGCATCACATTCTCGCGGGTACGCACGGTGAACGGCTTCCCCTTGATCGACTCGGCGACCGTCATCAGCACCTGACCGCCGTCCAGAATCGGCACAGGCAGCAGGTTCAGAATGGCTAAGTTGATGCTAAGAAAAGCGATGAGCGCCCACACCGACTCCAGTCCCGTGCGCGCGGCCGCGACCGACGTACGGGCGATCGCCACGGGGCCGCCAAGGTTCTTCACGGATATCGAGCCACGCAGCAGGCCGCCGACGACACCCACCACCGAACTTGCCATCGCCCATGTGGCCCGCCAGCCCGCCCCGACGGCCGGCACCAATCCAAGGCGGTCGCGCTCGACACGATCCTTGGGATAGGCGCCAACGCGTCCGACCATGATGGCCTTCCCCGTGGCCGCATCCGCACCCTTCTGGGAAACGGGCGTCATCTCAAGCGTGAGCGGCGACCCGTGACGCTCGATCCCGATGGCGATCTGCTTCCCCGCCGAACCAGAGACGGTGACGAGCAGGTCATTCCAGGTCCGTACCCGGACGCCGTTGATCGCCGTGATGGAATCGCCCGGCTGAAGCCCCGCCTTCTCGGCGGGCATCCCCGCAACGAGAGAGTCCACAACGGCCGGCACGTACGGCCGGCCGTAATACGCGAACACACCGGTCGAAACAACAAGCGTGAGGATGACATTCATCGTCACGCCTGCGAGCATGATCACTACCCGCGCCCAGAGCGGCTTGCTCTCAAACCAACGGTCAGGCGGCACCGGCTTGGGCCCGAAGGGAACCATCGCCTCTTCATCCCAATCCGCAGGCTTCGCCTCCCCGCTCCCCTGCACCTCACCCTGCCCCTTCCCCTGCGCCTGCTTTTGCTCGTGCCCTTCAGGCGTGCCACCTTCGATCAGCGCCATCGTCTCGTCCTCGCGAGACGCCATCCGCACGTAGCCGCCGATCGGCAGCCAGGCCAGCACGTACTCGGTCTCGCCGCGGCGCATCTTCCACAAGGCGCGGCCGAAGCCGAGCGAGAAACGCGGCGCGTACACGCCCGTCCACTTGGCGGCCAGAAAATGCCCGAGCTCGTGCACGAAAATCACGAGCCCAAGAACGAGCACCGGGGCGAGCCATGCTAGCATCCGAGCGTCTCCCTGACGGTTCGCCGTGCCACGGCATCGGCGTGCCACAATGCTTCAAGATCACCACCGGCGAGTCCGGCGTGACGATCCAATGCTGCTGATATGCCGTCCGCAATCGCGCCGAATGCTACTCGACCCTCGAGGAACAGCGCGACCGCCTGCTCATTCGCACCGTTGAACACGGCAGGCGCTGCGCCGCCCGCTCGCCCGGCGGAAACGCCAAGTTGCAGGCAGGGGAAGGTGTCATGGCGCACTGGCTCAAAGGTCAGCCGCGCCGCTGCCAGTGCATCGAACACCGGAATCCCCGCGTCCTCGAGCCGTTCCGGATGCGACAGTGCGTACAGAATGGGGAGTTCCATTGAAGGCACGCCGAGCTGAGCCAGCACGCTGCCGTCGCGGAACTCCACCATCGAATGCACGATGCTCTGCGGATGCACCACGACGTCGATCTGGTCGTACCCCACGCCGAACAGGAAGTGCGCCTCGATCACCTCGAGCGCCTTGTTGGCGAGCGTGGCGCTGTCCACCGTGATCTTGCGCCCCATCGACCACGTCGGGTGGTTCAGCGCATCCCGCACGGACGCGGCGCGTACCCTCTCGGCCGGCCACTCACGGAACGGCCCGCCCGATGCCGTGATCACCAGGCGGCGCACGTCGGCCGCGCTGCGACCGCCGAGACACTGGAGGATCGCCGAGTGCTCGCTGTCAACCGGCACCACGCGGCCACCGCCGCGACGCGCGGCGGCATCCACGAGCGCGCCGCCCACCACCAGCGATTCCTTGTTGGCCAGCGCCACGCGCTTCCCTGCCTCGAGTGCCGCGAGCGTCGCGTCGAGTCCCGCCGCGCCAACGATGGCGTTGAGCACGACATCAACGTTTGGCAGTCGTGCGGCTTCGAGGAGGGCGTTCGCGCCGCGTCGCCACGACGCCGGCGCGTCGCCGTCTCCCTCGACGAGCGCCACGAAGTCGGGCTTCCACGCGGCCACCTGCTCCCGCAGCAGCGCGGCGTTCCCGTGCGCCGTCATCGCACGCACCGCAAACCGTTCACGATGGCGCGACAGCACGCGCAGGGCCGTCGTGCCAATCGACCCGGTGGAGCCGAGGAGGGCGACTCCCTGCGGCGGCATCAGGGCCGGTAGGTGAGGAAGCTCCCGAGGAGCACGTAGCCAACGGGGAGCGTGAACAGCAGCGAGTCGACGCGGTCAAGCACGCCGCCGTGGCCGGGAATGAGCCGCGAACTGTCCTTCACGCCTGCCTCACGCTTGAACATCGACTCAGCGAGGTCGCCAATCTGTGCGGCGAGGCTGAGCCCGACGCCGACGGCCACGATCCCCACCGGCCGAAGCGAGAGATGCGCGAGCGGCGGCAGTGCGTATTCGGCCAGGGCCCACGTGGTGAGCACGCTCGCGGCGACCGCGCCGTACGCTCCAGCCCACGTCTTTCCCGGGCTCACCGAGGGCATGAGCTTGGTTCGCCCCCACGCGCGGCCGGCGAGAAACGCGCCCGTGTCGTTGAGCCACGTCACGAGCACGGGCAGCAGCACGAGCGCGGCGCCGCCGCGCGCATCCACAACGAACGCGTGATAGCGCAAGGCGTACGCGAAGCTCAGCATGCCGCCGGTGTAGACGATGCCAACAAGTGTCGCGCCCACGGCGGCCATGGGATGGCCAGCCGAGCCGCGCGCAAACAGCGCCACTGTCAGCAGCAGAGGCACGAGCAGCGCGACCACGCTCACCGGCGGCACCCAGAATCCGAGAAACCGCGCATGCACCACCACCGGCAGCGCCGCGCTCAGCGCGACGCCCACCGTGTAGAGCGGCCGCACGCCGCGCGCTTCGGCAAGCCGAAAGAACTCCCAGCAGGCGATGCCCGCGGCCACCGCAAGCATCGTCACCAGCGCTGGGCCGCCGGCCCAGACGCAGGCAACCACGATCGGAATGAGCACGATCGCGACCAGCACGCGCTTGGCAAACTCTCTCACGTGAGCGCCAGGCTACGCGGAGACGCGGCCGAAGCGGCGCTCGCGGCTCTGAAAATCGAGGATCGCCTGATACAACTCGGCCCGCCCGAAGTCGGGCCACAGCACCGGCGAGATGTGCAGCTCCGTGTACGCGAGCTGCCAAAGCAGGAAGTTGGAGATCCGCTTCTCGCCCGAGGTGCGGATGAGCAGATCCGGGTCGGGACATCCCGCGGTGAACAGCCGGTCGGTGACCGCGGCCTCGTCCACCTGCGCCGGTGACATCCGTCCCGCCGCGACCTCCTCGGCGATCAACCGCGCGGCGCGCACCAGTTCAGCGCGCGCACCGTACGAGATGAACAGGTTGAGCACCAGCTTGGTGTTGTGCGTGGTCTGCGCCATGATGCCGTCGACCGACGCGCGCTGCCGCGCCGGCAGGCGGTCGAGATCGCCAAGAAAGATCACGCGCACGCCCTGCTGGTCGAGCTCGTTGGCCTCTTTCTGGATGTACTCCTCGAGCAGCGACATCAGCGCCGACACTTCGGTCGCCGGGCGCTGCCAATTCTCCTGCGAGAAGGCGAACAGCGAGAGCACCTCGACCCCGGCCTCGATGGCCGCCTCCACCACTTCGCGCACCGACTTCATGCCGTTGCGGTGGCCCACCGGCCGCGGAAGCATGCGCTCGCGCGCCCAGCGCCCGTTGCCGTCCATGATGATCGCAACATGGCGCGGGATCGCGCCCTGCGCGCGCACCTGGGCGAGGAGTTGGTCGGCGGCGCTCATCGGCCGCTCAAACCTCCATGATCTCGGCTTCCTTCGCCTTGCTCAGCGCATCCACCTTGCTGATGTGGTCATCGTGCATCTTCTGCAGCTCCTTCTCGGCGTGTTTCACATCGTCCTCGGACACGCCGTCGAGCTTCTTGAGCACGTCGCGGGCATGCGTGCGCGCGTGACGGATGGCGATGTGCCCATCCTCGACGTACTTGTGCACGAGCTTCACCAGCTCCTTGCGCCGCTGCTCATTCATCGCCGGCAGCGGCACGCGGATGAACGTGCCCTGGATGGCCGGGTCAAAGCCGAGTCCCGACTCGCGGATGGCCTTTTCGACGGCGCGAATCTGTCCCTTGTCGAACGGCGTGACGATGAGCGCGCGCGGCTCGGGTGCGTTGACCGACGCTACCTGGTTGAGCGACACCAGCGCGCCGTACGCCTCCACCTTCACCGCGTCGAGCATGCTGGGCGCCGCCTTGCCGGAGCGCACGGACATGAACTCGCGCTTCACCGCCTCGATGCCCTTTTCCATGTGGGCGCGGCATTCCTTCGTGATGTCTGCAATGGTCGTCATGAAACCAGGGTCCCCACCGCCTTGCCATGGATCGCATCGGCCACGGCATCCGGTGTGTTGATGTTGAGCACGATCAGCGGCAGCGCATTCTCCTTGCAGAGCGTGATCGCCGTCTGATCCATCACGCCAAGCTCCTCGAGCATGACATCACGGTAGCTGATGCGATCGTACCGCGTGGCTGTCGGGTCCTTTTTCGGGTCGGCCGAGTAGACGCCGTCGACGCTCGTTGCCTTGATGATGACATCGGCCTTCATCTGGATGGCCCGCAGCACCGCCGCCGTGTCCGTGGAAAAGTACGGGTTTCCCGTCCCACCGGCAAAGACGACACAGCGTCCCTTTTCGAGGTGGCGCATGGCGCGCCGGCGGATGTACGGCTCCGCCAGCTCTTCCATGCGAATGGCCGTCATCACGCGCGTGTCGAGCCCGTCGCGCTCGAGCACGTCCTGCAGCGCGAGCGCGTTGATGACGGTGCCCAGCATGCCCATGTAGTCGGCGCTCACCCGATCCATGCCCATGCGCGAGAGTTGCGACCCGCGCACGATGTTGCCACCGCCAATCACCACCGCCACCTGCGCACCCATCGCGTGAATGGCGCGAATCTGGTGCGAGAAGCGGGCAATGGCGTCGAAGTCGAATCCAAAGCCCTTCTCCCCGGCGAGCGCTTCGCCGGAGAGCTTGAGCAGAATGCGCGGATACTTGAGCTCGGCCACTAGGCCTCCTATGCCTCGCCCATCTTGAAGCGCGCGAAGCGGACCACCGAGGCGCCGGCGCCGGCTTCCTTGATCACCTGGCCGATGGTCTTGCTGTCTTCGCGCACCCACGGCTGCTCGACCAGCACGATCTCGCCGAAGAACTTGTTGATGCGTCCCTCGGTCATCTTCTCGGCAATCGCCTGCGGCTTCCCGCTGGCCACCGCCTGCTCCACGAAGATCGCGCGCTCTCGGGCCACGACGGCCGGGTCTACTTCAGCGCGGTTGACCGCCACGGCCGGCATCGGCACGCCCGCGGCAATGTGCTCGGCCACGGTATTGGCCAGTGTCGTCGCGGCCTCGCCGGTGATGCCGGCGACTTCAACGAGCACGCCCACCTTGCCATTGAAGTGCAGGTAGAAGCCGACGGCGCCGCCGATGCCGGCCGTGAAGCGCGCAATCTGCTTGAGCACCACGTTCTCGCCCGTCTTCGCCGAGGCGCCCTTGACGATCTCGCCCACGGTGCGCGACGTCTCCGCGTGCCACTTCGCGGCCAAGTACTCGCCCTCGGCGCCGACCTTCACGTGGCCAGCGACGGCTTCATCGCGCGCCACCTGCTCGACCATCTGCTTGGCCAGTGCGACGAACTCATCGTTGCGCCCCACGAAGTCGGTCTCGGAGTTGATCTCGATCATCGCCGCCGCCGTGCCATCCGGCGCCAGCCAAGTGACCACCTGCCCTTCGGAGGCGGAACGGTCGGCGCGCTTGCCGGCCTTGAGAATCCCCTTCTTGCGCAGGATGTCCACGGCCGTCTCCATGACGCCCGCGGCCTCTTCGAGCGCCTTCTTGCAATCCATCATGCCGGCGCCGGTGCGGGCGCGGAGTTCGGCAACGTCTTTCGCAGTGATAGCAGCCATATGAATGATGCCTTTCGTGAGGTCAGTCGGTGTGAAGACGCCGCCGGCTATGCGGCCGGCGGCGTCAGGAAAAATACGCGCTGGTCGGCGTGATCACCACGCCGGGGCGCTTACGCGCTCGGCTGGTCCGTTGTGTCCGCGGGCTTGTCGGCCGCTTCCGGGGCATCCCCCTTCAGGCGCGCCGCAATGGCGTCGGGCTTGGCCCGGCGGCGGCGCGGACGGTCGCCGCCACGCTCGCCACCACCACCACCCTGTCCACCACGACGGCCGCGATCCCGGTCCTGCGGCTCGGCGCCACGGTCGCTCGAATAGGTGTACGACTCGCCCGCCTCGGCTTCCTCGCGCACCGGCGCCTCGCGGCGCGCCTCGACGATTGCATCGGTCACGGCGCTCGTCAGCAGCTCTACCGAACGAATGGCGTCGTCGTTGCCGGCGATCGGCACGGCGATGAGATCCGGATCGGAGTTGGTGTCGCAAATGGCGATGATCGGGATGCCGAGCTTCTTGGCCTCGTCCACCGCGATGCGCTCCTTCTTGGCATCGACGACGAAGAGCAGCCCCGGCAGGCGTCCCATGTTCTTGATGCCCGACAGATTCTTGAGGAGCTTGTCCTTCTGACGCGTGAGCATCAGCTGCTCCTTCTTGGTGTAGTTCTCGAATCCGCCGCCCGCCTCGGAGCCGGCCTCAAGCTCCTTGAGCTTGCGGATCTGCTTCTTGACGGTGGAGAAATTGGTGAGCAGGCCGCCGAGCCAGCGCTCGGTGACGGAGAGCGCACCGGCGCGCTCCGCTTCCTGCAGCACGATGGCCGCGAGCTGGCGCTTGGTGCAGACGTAGAGCACCTGGTCGCCGCGCAGCACGACTTCGCGGGCCAGCTTCTGGGCGAGTTCGATCTGCCGAAGCGTCTTCTGCAGGTCGATGATGTGGATCCCGTTGCGCTCCGCAAAAATGAAGCGGCGCATCTTGGGATTCCAACGGCGCGTCTGGTGTCCGAAGTGGACACCGGCTTTGAGCAGATCGTCGAGCGTGGGCTGTGCCATGGTAGTGCGATTGCCTCGAACTGGTTTGGTCGTCCCGCGGGTTCAGCGCCCAGACAGACCGGCGAACCGGACCACTGCTGGGCTCCCCCACGGTGCAGGATGGAAGAGCAACGGACGGAAGACGGAGAGCGGCAGACGGAGAAGAGTCTTTCGTGAGAGGCTGAAAGACTTCCGTCTTCCGTCCTCCGTCTGCCTGTGCAGGCGCTTTAGCGCTTGCTGAACTGGAAGCGCTTGCGCGCCTTCGGACGGCCCGGCTTCTTGCGCTCGACGGCACGCGCATCGCGCGTGAGCAAGCCAAGATCGCGAAGTTTGCGGCGATGCGTCTCGTCGACGATGACGAGGGCGCGGGCCGCGGCGAGGCGCAGCGCGCCGGCCTGGCCGGTGACGCCGCCGCCATCGATGTTGGCCTGCACGTCAAAGCGGCCAAGCGTGTCGGTCGCCGTAAACGGCTGCTGAATGGCGCTCACGAGCACCGGACGCGGGAAGTAGTCGCCGAGCGTGCGCCCGTTGACACTCCACTTGCCCGAGCCGGGCTTCAGGTACAGGCGGCACACCGCTTCCTTGCGACGGCCGATGGTGTGAATGGTCTGGTCGGCCATTGCTTACTTCGCCTCGGCTGTCTTGAAGGTGAGCGGCGTGGGCTGCTGCGCCACGTGCGGGTGATCGGCGCCCGAGTAGACGCGGAGCTTGTTGCGCAGCTTGCCGCGGCCGAGGGCGTTCTTCGGCAGCATGCCGTAGACGGCCTTCTCGATGACGCGCTCAGGGTGCTTGGCCAGCATGGTCGCGAACGGCGTGTACAGCTCGTGGCCCATGTAGCCCGTGTGGCGGAAGTACTCCTTCTGCTCCGCCTTGCGGCCGGTCACCTTCACCTTGGACGCATTGATCACGATAACGAAGTCGCCGGTGTCCATATGCGGCGTGAACATCGGCTTGTGCTTGCCGCGGAGGATCTTGGCGACCTCGGTGGCAAGCCGTCCCAGGACCATGCCGCTGGCGTCTACGACGAACCAGCGATGTTCGATGTCCTTGGGTGTAGCAGAATAGGTCTTCATGTGAAACGATTGGGCAGTACTTCGACTGCGTTGGGACTTCGCCTCACCGGTGCGGAATGCAACCCGGGTCTCGGCCGCCACAAAGGGCTGTTTTCGGACAGACATGTAAGCTAGACAACAACTTAGGGGCGGTCAAGGGTCGCCGGCTCGTTGCCGGAGATGGCCGGCGGACGGTGGCCGGAGCCCCGGTCCGACCCCAACGCCATTTCACGCTCGCTATGGACCGCGTTTCTTCGTCACATACGAGGATGGATCGTAGTACGAAGGACCTGACAGCTTGACGAGCCGCAGGGTTAGGAGCACGTCGGCGGTGGTGCCCAAATCGGGCCGTCCCGAATGGACGAGCAGTGGCTTGAGAATATCGAGCGTCCGGTCGAGATACCGCACCGTCGCGTCCGGGTTATTTGTCACCACGGCAAGGCGCGTGAGGCAAGACGCGAAATCCAATTCCCCGCCTGCAACCTTGCTCTTGCCCAGACGATTGTTCTCGTCGACCAGACCGTTGAAGCGCCGGTCCGCGTCCTTCAGCACCGCCGCGGCGGCCGTAAGATCGGCGCCGGTGACGTCCACCGCATCGGCGCAGTGCATGGTCAGGTGGTACATCTCGTCGTACTTGTCATCTTGGTCGTCAGTGACCCACGAGATGCTGGCCAGAAGCTTGGCGGACGCCGAGTCCGAGAACTGCTGCCATGCGGAGTTCAGCGCCTTGCGCAGAAACCGGTCGCCGTACGGCGTGGCCCGCTCAAACGCGGACCCGGTTCGAGAACGACGCAGCGGAACGAGGCGCCCCACGGAGTCGCGGCCCAGCATGTTCGTCTCGACGAACCGTCTCAGGCTGCGGAATCGCGACGAGTCTTGCACGAGCGCGAGGTACCGCATCACCGGGCCGATATCCGACAGGTACAGGTAGCCGTCGCTGCGGAGCAGCCGCTCCGGCTGCCCCGAGATGCCCGACACCGTCCACAGATAGCTCTCGGTGGCGAGGACGCGCTCCATCGAGGGATCGAGCGCGCGATGCATACGGCTCTGCGTGGAGGCGCACGACGCGCCAGACGCGAGCGCGGCAGCGAGCACAACACGCACGAACAGCGGGCGGCGCATCACATCAGCTCCACGAGGAGGGTGCCCTTCTCCACCGCCTGTCCCGGTCTCACCAGCACAGCCTTCACGGTTCCGGCTGTCGTGGTCCGCAATTCATTTTCCATCTTCATGGCCTCCATCGCGATTACACCCTGCCCCGCGCTCACCGCATCGCCGACCCGCACATGCACCCGCACGATCATTCCCGGCATCGGCGCCGTCACCGGCACCGGCCCCGCCTGCGCCGCCTGCTGCGACGTGAGGTCGCGAATGGCGCGCGTGCGTTCATCGAGCGCCTCGACCTCAAGCCGCCATCCATCGAGCCGCAGCGTGTAGCGTCCGCGCTCGGCGTGACGGTGCGCCACCACGCGATGCACGCGCTCACCGATCCCGACGAGATGCACCGGCGTCCCCTCGACATCGGAGAGATGCACGGCGCGCCCGACGCCATCGATGCGCGCCGTCTCGCCGTCCAATTCCACCGTCAGGCGTTCGCCGCCGATGTCCACGATGTACTTCACGCGCCCTCCGGCACAAGCTCGCACACCGTTTCGACGTGCGCCGTCTGTGGAAACATGTCGAAGCACTCCAGCGAGGCCACGCGCCAGCCGGCCAGCCGGGCCACGTCGCGAGCCAGCGTCGCCGGATCGCAGCTTACATAGATAATCGCCCGGGGCTGTGGCGCGCTCTGCGAGAGCGTGGCGGTGACCGTCGCATCGAGTCCCGCGCGCGGCGGGTTGAGCAGGACGACATCGGCGGGCAGCACGGTGGGCAGCTCGTGTTCCACCCGCCCCCGCAGCGCGCGGGATGGCGCGGCAAGTCGCGAGGCACACACCGCGATGGCGTCGGCGTCGAGTTCGATGGCCGACACGGTGATGCCACGAGCGCTGAGCGCGACGGCGATGTCGCCGGTGCCGGCGTAGCCGTCGATGACGGTCGCGGGATCGTGCGCCAACACCCGCGCTTCGGCGTGCGCTCGCAGCAGCGAGGCCACCGCGGCGTTGACTTGGACGAACGACGCACCGGCATCGCGGGCGCCGCGGCGGTCGAGAAGCAACCGGCGGCGGCCTTCGTCGTTCACCCACCACGTGGCGGCCACAGCACCGAGGGCCGCGGCAAAGGACTTGGCTTCCGGCCACTGCATGCCGCCTTCGATGACCAGCAGCAGGTCGTCGTCGGCGCGCCTGATGGACGCGCGCAGCGCGGGAATGCTCGGCAGTAAGTGGCCAGCCTGCGCGAGCATCGACGCGAAGCCTTCCACGATGCGCGCGTCGGTGATCAGACAATCACGCAATGCGAAGATCTCGTCGGGCGCGAGAGCGCGGTGCAGCCCGGCGCGCCAACCATCGGGCGTTCGGCGCAATGCGAGCGTCAACTTGCGCCGGTACCGCCATGCATCGCCCGCGCCTCGCACCGTGGGCAGCGGCACATCGCGCTTGCCGATGCGTGCGAACGCATCCTGTACAATGCGCGCCTTCGCATCGCGCTGCAGGTCGAGGGACAGGTGCTGCAGCTGACAGCCGCCGCACCGGTCTGCTTCATAGTGAAGGCACGCCGGCGCCACGCGACCCGGCCCGGGCCTCTCCACCGCCACCACCGCCCCACGCGCGAATCGCCCCTTCGCATTCACGCGCGTGCGCACGCGGTCACCGGGCGCCGTGCGCGGAACGAAGACCACCATGCCGTCGTGGCGAGCGACACCGTCGCCGCCCGCGGCGATCGACGTGATGTCGAGCGTGGCGAGCGAGCTCACGTCTGGCGCAGCCCCTGCGCGCGGGCAAGCTGTGCCCACGCCGACTGCGCGGGCGGCGGCGCAGCGGCCGCGCCGGTTGCCGCCGCACCCGCGGCGCGTGGCGAGCGCGACAGACGGTCGCGCTCCGCGAGCAGCGCCGCGGTGATCGCCGCCGCCTCGATCTGTGCGCGCGGCGCGCTCGCCCCGACGAGCGAATCCAGCCGGCGCTCGAGCCACTGAATGTCGATCGCGCCGCGCTGGAACTCGTCGTCTTCCATCACCCGCAGGTGGAACTCGCGCGACGTCTCGACGCCATCGATGGTGAGCTCGTCGAGCGCGCGATGCATGCGGCTGATGGCGTCGGCGCGGTTCGGCGCCCAGACCACCAGCTTGGCGAGCATGGGATCGTAGTAGAGCGTCACGTCGCTCCCCGCGCCGACGCCGCTGTCCCAGCGGACGCCGGGTCCGCCGGGGATGCGCAGGTATCCAATGCGCCCCGTGCTCGGCAGAAAGTGATTCGACGCGTCCTCGCTCGTAATGCGGCACTCGATGGCCCAGCCACGCGGCTCGATGGACGACGTAAACGGCAGGCGCTCGCCCGCCGCGATGCGCAGTTGCCACTGCACGAGGTCGATGCCCGTCACCATTTCCGTAACGGGATGCTCCACCTGGATGCGCGTGTTCATCTCGAGGAAATAGAACTGACTGTCGGACGCGAGCAGAAACTCGCACGTGCCGGCATTCTGGTAGCCCGCGGCCTTGGCCACGCGCACGGCGGCCGTTCCCATCCGCTTGCGCAGGTCGGCGTTCACGGCCGGACTCGGCGCTTCCTCGATCATCTTCTGGTGACGACGCTGCACCGAGCACTCGCGCTCGCCAAGCGAAACGCAGCGGCCGTGCCCGTCCGCGAGCACCTGGATTTCGACGTGCCGAGGCCCGTCGATGTACTTCTCGACATAGACGGCATCGTCGCCGAACGCATTCATCGCCTCGCGTTGCGCCGACTCGAGCGACGCCGCCATCGCCGCGGGCTCGCGGACGACGCGCATGCCTTTGCCGCCGCCGCCTGCCGACGCCTTGAGCAGCACGGGATAGCCGAATTGCTGCGCGACGGCCTGCGCTTCCTTCGCATCGCGCAGCGGCTCGGTGGTGCCCGGCACCACAGGGACATCGTGCGCGATGGCGAGCGTGCGCGCGGCAGTCTTGGAACCCATCGCGGCGATCGCTTCGGCGGGCGGTCCGACCCAGATGAGCCCGGCGTCGCGCACGGCGCGCGCGAACCACTCACGTTCGGAGAGGAAGCCGTACCCCGGATGAATGGCGTCGACGCCAACACGCTTGGCCGCGGCGATGATCAGCTCGCCACGAAGATAGCTCTCGGAGGATGGCGCCGGCCCGAGACGCACCGCTTCGTCCGCCTCGCGCACGTGGGGGGCGCGGGCGTCGGCGTCTGAATAGACCGCGACCGATCGCAGGCCGAGCTCTCGACAGGCACGGATGACCCGCAGCGCAATCTCGCCGCGGTTCGCAATGAGCACCTTCTTCACAGCGGGATGTTTCCGTGTTTCTTCGGCGGATTCCGGTCGCGCTTGCCCTGCAGCGTCTCGAGCGCGTCGATGAGCCGCATGCGCGTGTCGCGCGGATCGATGATGTCATCCACGTACCCGCGGCTCGCCGCGACGTACGGATTGGCGAACTTCTCGGCGTACTCGGCGACGCGCTGCTCCATGGCGGCGGCCGGGTCGGCGCTCTCGGAGATTTCCTTCTTGAAGAGAATCTCCACCGCGCCCTTGGGTCCCATCACCGCAATCTCGGCCGTCGGCCACGCCACGTTGAAGTCGCCGCGGATGTGTTTGGAACTCATCACGTCATAGGCGCCGCCATACGCCTTGCGCGTAATGACCGTGAGCTTGGGCACGGTTGCTTCGCAGTACGCGTAGAGCAGTTTGGCGCCGTGTTTGATGATGCCGCCGTGCTCCTGCGCCACGCCCGGCAGAAAGCCCGGCACGTCCTCGAACGTCACCACCGGAATGTTGAACGCGTCACAGAAGCGGATGAAGCGCGCCGCCTTGGTGCTGGCATTGATATCGAGCACGCCGGCGAGCACCGCCGGCTGGTTGGCGACGATCCCGACCGAGAAGCCGCCGAGGTGCGCGAAGCCGCAGAGGATATTCCCTGCGTACTCCTTGTGCACCTCAAGGAACTCACCGTCGTCGACGACGCGCGAAATCACACCGTGCATGTCGTACGGCTTGCTCGGATGGTCGGGGACGACGTCGAGCAGCGCCTCGTCGCGGCGGTCGCGCGGGTCGGACGACGCGCCGCGCGGCGGCGCCTCCACATTGTTGGCGGGGAGAAACCGCATCAGGTCGCGAATGCCCTGCAGGCAGGCGAGTTCGCTGTCGCACGTGAAGTGCGACACGCCGGACGTGGCGCCGTGGGTGTCGGCGCCGCCGAGTGCCTCCATCGTGACGTCTTCGTGGGTCACCGTCTTCACGACGTTGGGTCCGGTCACGAACATGTAGCTCGTGTGCCGGGTCATGAAGACAAAGTCGGTGATGGCCGGCGAGTACACCGCCCCGCCCGCGCAGGGCCCAAGTATGGCAGAGATCTGCGGCACGACACCCGACGCCAGCGTATTGCGCAGGAAGATCTCGGCGTAGCCGCCTAGCGACACGACGCCTTCCTGGATGCGCGCGCCGCCCGAGTCGTTAAGGCCGATCACGGGCGCGCCGTTACGCACCGCAAGATCCATCACCTTGCAGATCTTCTCGGCGAACGCCTCGCTCAGCGAGCCGCCGAAGACGGTGAAGTCCTGCGAGAAGACGTAGACGAGCCGGCCATCGATGCGCCCGGAGCCGGTAACGACGCCGTCGCCATAGTAATGCTGATCCTCGAGCCCGAAGTCGTGCGACCGGTGGACGACGAAGCGGTCGAGTTCGACGAAGGAGCCGTCATCAAGCAGCAGGTCGAGCCGCTCCCTGGCCGACAGCTTGCCCTTGTCGTGCTGGGCCTGCAGGCGCTTGGCGCCGCCGCCCAGCTCGGACTCGGCGCGCCGGCGCTCGAGGAGATCGAGTTTTTCGCGCATGCTCATGTCCCTAAACAAACGCCCAACGCCGCGTGGGGAAAGGTCGGCGGGTGGCGGCGGGCGCGCGGCAAGCGCGCGGCCGGCGCGCGGCAGGCGCGCGGCGGTCAACGACGTCGCGAAATGTGACGGTAGGATAGCCGGCAGTGACCCTGATGTTCAAATAACGGGCACCGGAGGCTCAAGTCAGGCGAACGCAGACCGAAAATCAGAATTGGGATGACCCCAACCGACCGCCATGGAGGGCACGAGGATATGGAACACACTGTCGCAGTACCCCGCACGACGCGGGCATTTTGGGGATTGCTGGCCGCCACCGCGTTGCTCCTGATCCCGACGATCGGACGCGCGCAGGACGCCACGAAGATCTATGAGCTGAGCGAAGTGGAGACGATGCCGAAACTGTCGTCGACCGCGTTTATGGCGCGCATCGTGCAAGAGGCGTATCCGGCCTCGCTGCGGAGGGCAGGTGTCGGCGGCGCCGTGCAGATGGAGTTCGTCGTGGATGAAAAAGGCAAAGTGGATGCGTCGTCCGTCGACGCCATCTCGAATGTTCCGCTGCTCGTCACGGCGGCCAAGGAAGTGGCGCCGAAGCTCGAGTTCGTGCCGGCCAAGATCAAGGGCACCGCGGTGAAGTCACGCGTGGTGCTGCCGCTGATCTTCAAACCGTAGTCATTGGCAGGGCGATGGCGGTGGCGGGCGTCACGCTTCGGCGCGGCGCCCGCGAGGGTTGCGCACAAGGCCCGGCGCTTAGGGTGAGCGCTCGAATCCCACGCCGTCGAGCAGCACCGTGCCGGTTTCGCTGCGGTCGAACACGAATCGCACGGTGCGCACCTTGGACGCCGTGAACCCTGGCACCTTCTGTTCGAGCGCTGCCAGCGGCACGGCGTATCGCGTCAGCACCTGGTCGTAGTCTCGCGACGCGGCGCCGAACCTCTTCTCACTGCGCGCCCACTTGTAGAGCCGAATGGTCAGCGGCGGCGGCAGCGGCGCGAGATCCGACAGCGCGACGGATGCCGTGACGCCATCGCTCGTCTCGAGTTCGATGCGGAAGTCGAGCACCGTCACGGAATCCTTGTTTGATTTCGCACGCGGCTTCGCGCGGCTGCTGTCTGGCGCGCTGCGCGCCGGCTTCGCCTTCGCGCTATCCGGCGGCGCGCCACTCGAATCGGATCTTCCGCCGCGCAGCCACGAGGGGAGCCAGCCAAACCGCGGCGCCTTTGGCATCGGCCCAACGCCGGGAGCCGTATCGGAGGCGGCAAGCGCTTTGGGCTTATCGCTCTCACTTTCCGTCTCGAAGACCAGCGCGCTCTGCGCATCAACCGGCAGCGCCGCCGCCACGGAATCGGGCCAGCGCACTTCGTACCGCGCCGCCGGATCGGTGGCGCGCCGCTTGGCCCAGCCCAGACGCACGACGTGGTTTTCGTACGGCGAGTTGCCGCGCGAGCGCATGCTGAGGCCGAGTTCGCGCCACGTCGCTAGTCCGGAACCCGCGAGTCGCACGCCCGGCACCGACCCGGTCGTGACGTCCACGTCTTCTTCGAAGCTGGCCAGGCGACGGGTGCTCGGATCCTCGTAGCGCGTCAGGTAGATGGTGCGCGGCAGCCAGCTGCCGCCGCGGCGCGCGTCGCGGAAAAGGGGCTCGTACCCCGCCGCCCCGCGCAGCGTGAGATCGAGAAAGGCGCTGATGAAGACTTTCCCCGCCTGCCGCTGCTCCTCGCCCGCGAGCAGGTTCTTCTTCTGGAGCAGCAGGCCGAGTTCAGGGCCGACATTGCTCGACCCCCAGACGGTGTTGAACTGGCCGTGATTGGCGCGATAGATGTAGATGGCCGACTTGCGCCATACCCCCGGCTTGGTGAACTGAATGCGCTGGAACTGCCGCTGCCCCATGAACGTCGAGACATCGGCGTCGTGCGCGCCATGAAGCACCAGGTAGTTGATGTCGGTGAGTGGCGTGCCCTGGTCCGCCGGGCGGTACTGGCCATCCACCGGCGCGATCGCGACCAGCGTCTTGATGTCGAAGCCGAAGTTGAAGATCACCCGTGCATCGTCGGGATAGCGCGGCAGGCGGTTGAACGCGGCCGCGACGGCAATGGCCTCGCCGCCGCGCGAGTGACCCATCAGCGCAATGCGGGAGAGGTCAACCTTGTGGTAGAGCGGCGACGCGCTGTCCGCGTTGAAGCGCCGCCACGCGACGAGATGCTCCAACAGCATCCAGCCGCGCGCATCGTTCTCGCCGCGCAGGTTGCCGTTGAGAAAGTTCTCGTCCACCGACGCGAGAATGTACCCGCGACTGGCGAGCAGTTCGCCAAGGTAGGCGTAACCCGGGTCGGAGTACTGCTTCATGTCGTGATTGCCGTGCACGATGAGCACGAGCGGAAATGGCCCCTGCCCCTCGGGATACCAGACGCGCCCGTTGACCGGCAGCCGTTTGCCGTCGAACCCCCAGTACTTCCAGCGCGCCTTGAGCAGTTTGGCGTCAGCGCCTTTGATGAACGGCGTGCCGTTGACGACGGGGGTCTTGAGGCTGACGGAGTCGCGGTACTCGGCGCGGCGTTTGTCGGTGCCGCTGCCGTAGAACAGCCGACGCACGATGAACGCACCCGGCCGCGAGGGATCGGAGGCATTGATACCGCTCGAGGCGTCCGGCGCAAAACGCGAGGGATCGACGAGCCGGCTCGGCTGATAGCAGGCAGCCGCACCGATGGCGGCGAGGACGACGAGCGTACGCATGGGCACGAAGCCTATCTTGGCGTGCGTTGCGCTGGAAGGGCGCAAGACGAACCCCCACCCGGCAGCGCCGGGTGGGGGTTCGTCGACTGCACAGCGACTACGCCTCGTCGGCTTCGTCGAGCACGGCCGACAGATCGGCCGGGATCTCCGGCACCGCATCGCCTTCCTCGGTGTGCACCTTGGACGGCTCGGCGGGGCGCTCCTGCCCTTCCGGAATGTTCGTCACGGTCAGCACGATGCGGCGATGGATGGGATCGACCTCGAGCACGCGCAGGTCGAGCGCCATCTTCTCCCACGCGATTTCCGCGGGGCTCTGGATCGTCTTGCCCGTGATGTTCAGCTGCGAGATCGGCACGAAGCCCTCGATGTCGTTGCCGACATCGACGACCACGCCCTTCTCCATCAGGCGCACCACGTGGCCCTTGAGCTCGGTGCCGACCGGATAGGTCTCGCCGATCTTCAGCCACGGATCTTCCTCGGCCTGCTTGAGGCCGAGCGAGATGCGCTTGTTGTCGCTGTCGATGTTGAGGATCACCACGTCGACCGCGTCGCCCTTCTTGACCACTTCCGAGGGATGCTGGACGCGCTTGGTCCAGGACATGTCGGAGATGTGGATGAGCCCGTCGATGCCCGGCTCGATTTCGACGAACGCGCCGAACGAGGTCAGGTTGCGGACCTTGCCGTTGATGCGCGTGCCCACCGGGTACTTGAGCGGCAGCACCATCCACGGATCCTGCTCGGTCTGCTTCATGCCGAGCGAGATCTTCTCTTCGTTCGGATCGACCTTGAGCACCACGGCCTCGATGGCCTCGCCGATGCTGACGAGCTTCGAGGGGTGGCGGACGTTGCGCGTCCAGCTCATCTCGCTGATGTGCACCAGGCCTTCGATGCCCGGCTCGAGCTCGATGAAGGCACCGTAGTTGGTGATTGAGACGACCTTGCCCGAGACGCGCGTGCCGACCGGGTACTTGGCGGCGACGTCCTTCCACGGATAGGCCTGAAGCTGCTTGAGGCCGAGCGAAATGCGCTCGCGCTCCCAGTCGATGTCGAGGACCTTGATCTCGAGCTCGGCGCCGATGGCGACCATCTCGCTCGGGTGCTGAATGCGGCCCCACGACATGTCGGTGATGTGGAGCAGGCCGTCCACGCCGCCGAGGTCGATGAACGCCCCGAAGTCGGTGATGTTCTTGACGACGCCCTTGCGCACCTGGTCCTTCTGGAGCTCCTTCATCAGCTTCTCGCGCTTGCCGGCACGCTCGGTCTCGAGGATGACGCGGCGCGAGACGACGATGTTGCGGCGGCGCTTGTTGAGCTTGATGATCTTGAACTCGTACTTCTGGCCGAGCAGCTCGTCGATGTTCGGGACGCGGCGGAGCGCGATCTGCGACCCCGGGAGGAACGCATCGACGCCCATGAGGTCGACGACCACGCCACCCTTGATCTTCTTGACGAGCACGCCTTCCACCGGCTGGTCGGACTCGTACGCGACGCGGATCTTCTCCCACACGCGCATGAAGTCGGCTTTCTTCTTGGACAGGACGACCGAACCTTCCTGGTCTTCGAGGTGCTCGAGGAGCACTTCGACTTCGTCGCCGGCCTTGAGGTCCGGCATGTCCTTGAACTCTTCGAGCGGGATGGAGCCTTCGGACTTGAAGCCGATGTCGAGGACGACGAGGTTGTCGCGGATCTCGAGCACCACGGACTTGACGATCTCGCCTTCTTCAATGGAAGCGAGCGTGCCGTTGTACAGATCCATCATCGCTTCGTAGTCGGAGGACGTGTACTCGTCTTCCTCGTAGAGCTCCGGGCGGCGATTCGCGAGCGGGCGCAGCACGGCCTTCTGGGCCATGCGCTTTTCACGCTCGATCATTTGCGGGGTGGCGGCCGGTGATGCGGCCACGGGTTCGACTTCAGTCGACATGTGTCGGTTGGACGCGGATTTCTGCGGCTCGCCGCGCGCGAGGATGCGGGTGGTTGTTTCCCGGAAGACGAGGGCGTAGTGGCCGTCGAGGTCCCGAGTCTCGCCATTCGACGAGAGCCAAGAAATATGGCCGCTCTCCGCCCTGTAGGCAAGGTGGCGGCGGGGCTGAAGCCCTACCGCCGCTGTTCGGCCAGGGACACGATCCGCCCGACCTGCTCGTCCTGGCTGATGCCGGTGGTGTCAATCCAGACGGCGTCGGCCGCGGGCTGCGTCTGTTCGCGGTCCTTGAGGTCGCGCGCCTCGAGATCGGCGGTCTCCGCGGCCAGTTCGTCCGGCGTGGGCCCGCGCCCGAGACGCTGCAGCACGCGCCGGCGCGCACGCTCCTCCGGAAGCGCCACCAGCCAGACCTTGAGCCGGGCATCGGGGAAGACCGCCGTTCCCATGTCGCGTCCATCGACGACGATTTCGTGTGATGCGGCCGTGGAGCGAACCATCGCGTTCACCCACGCGCGCACGTGGGGCATCTTGGCAACGAGGCTCACCTGGCCCGTCACCGCTTCGCCGCGGATTTCGGCTTCGCACTCTGCGCCGTCGAGCCGCGGCACGAAACTCGTTTCGCCGGGCACGAGCGTCACGTGGCACGCGGCGTCGAGCACCGATTGCTCCGTCCACAGCTCGGGGGCCTCGCCGCCCCGCATTTGGGATGCCGTGACCGTGCGATAGAGCGTGCCGCTGTCGACGTGGCGCATGCCGAGCCTCGCCGCCACCAGCTTGGCCGTGCTCGACTTGCCCGATGCCGCCGGGCCATCGATGGTGACTACGAGCGGGGACCGATCAAACGACGACACGCGACAGCTCCTCCCAGAACGTTGGAAATGACACCGCGGCGCAGTCCGGGTCGTCCACGGTGATCGCACTTCCAGGAATGGCCCCGAGCACGCCGAACGCCATCGCAATGCGGTGATCCGCGTGGGTGGCGACGCGGCCGGCGAACGGCCGCCGTCCCGTGCCGCGCACGACAAAACCGTCCGGCAATTCCTCGGCGTCCGCGCCCACGGCACGCAAGTTGTTCACGATCGCGGCGATGCGATCGCTCTCCTTGACGCGCAGCTCGCTCGCGCCCGTCACCCGCGTTTCGCCGTCGGCGCACGCGGCGACGCAGGCAAGCACCGGCAGTTCATCAACGAGCGAAGGCACTTCGCCGCCATCGATGACGACCCCGCGCAGCGCGCCGGGGGTCACGACGACGCGCGCGACGTCCTCCCCGCCCTCGGCGCGCACGTTTTCGAAGGCGATCTTCGCCCCCATGCGCCGCAGGACGCCGAAGGCGCCGGCGCGCGTGGGATTGACGCACACGTCGTCGAGCGCGATCGAGCCATGATCGGCGATCGCGGCGAGCGCCGCGAAGAACGCCGCCGAGGACGGGTCGGCCGGCACCAGCTGGTCGGACGCGTCGAGCCGGGCGGTCGGCACGAGCGTCACGACATTCTCTTCGACGCGCAGATCGACGCCGCGCCCGGCGAACATGCGCTCGGTATGATCGCGCGTTCGCTCCTGCTCGACGACTTCCACGGGGACATCGGCAACGAGTCCCGCCAGCAGAATCGCGCTCTTCACTTGGGCGCTCGCCGTTTCCATATGCCAGGTGAGCCCGCGGAGCGCGCCGCCGTGCACCGTCATCGGCAGGCCGTCGCCGCGAGCGTCGAAGTCGAAGCGCGCGCCCATCTGCGCGAGCGGCCGCGCCACGCGACCCATCGGGCGCCGGCTCAGGCTCGCGTCGCCAATGAAACGCCCGGCGAGCGGCGACCCGGCCACGATGCCCGCCATCAATCGCGTGGTGGTGCCGCTGTTGCCGCAGTCGAGGTCCACGCCCGGCCCGCGGAGCCCCCGCAGGCCGACGCCCTCGATGACGATGTCATCGCCAAGCGCCGGCACCGCAACACCGAGTGCGCGCAACACGCCCGCGGTACTGTGCACGTCGAGCGACTGGAGCACGCCGCGCACGCGCGACACACCGGCACCGAGCGCGCCGAGCATCAGCGCGCGGTGCGAAATGGACTTGTCGCCCGGAACGCGCAGGACGCCGTCTACACGCACGCGGCGCTCACCGGAGCCAGGCCTCGAGTGCCGTGGACGTGTCGGTCTTGTCATCGCGGTACTTCACGATCACGGGCGTTTGCAGCGAAATCCCCTGACCGTGCCCCCAACCCGCGGTGACCTGACGAGCCCCGGGAACGACGACGGCGCCGGCCGGCACCTGCAGCACACCGCCGGCCGGCGCACGAATCACGCGCTCGTGGACGAGGTCGTAGATGGGCGTGCCGCGCGTCAGCACGACGCCGGCGGCGAGCACGGCGCGCGCCCGTACCACGGTCCCCTCGTACACACCGCAGTTGCCGCCGACGATCGCATCCGCCTCGATCACCACGGGCGAGGCATTCACCGGCTCAAGCACGCCGCCAATCTGGGCCGCGGCGCTCACATGCACGCGCTCGCCAATCTGGGCGCACGAGCCGATGAGCGCGTGCGAGTCAATCATCGACCCCGCGCCGACGTACGCGCCGACGTTCACGAACATCGGTGGCATGCAGACCACGCCCCGCGCCACGAACGCGCCGCGGCGAATGGACGACCCACCGGGGACGACGCGAATGCCGTCATCGAGTGTGAGTGCGCGCGTGGGATACGTGTGCTTGTCGAAGAACGTGAACGGCCGGCTCACTCGCGCGTCGCCGAGCACCGACTGATCCACCATGCGCCCGACGCGGAATCCGGCGAGGATGCCGCGCTTGACCCACGGCACGGCCACCCAGTGGTCGTGCTCATCGAGCACGGCCGCGCGCGCCACGCCGCGCTCGAGCGCCGTGAGCATCAGGTCGATGGTCTCTTCGGCGTCGTCCGGCATTCCGAGCTGTTGCGGAACGGCGAAGAGTGCGTCGACGCGGTGCGCGAGCGCGACCAGATCGATGGTGGCATTCATGAAAGCACGACTCCTGCGCTCGAGAGCGCGAGGCGCAATTGCGGTTCGTGCCGCGGGTCGAGCGGCACGAGCGGAAGGCGCAGCACATTGCCCATACGACCCATCAGCGCGAGCGCCGCCTTGATGGGCATGGGATTGGATTCAACAAACGCCGCCTCAAAAAGCGAGGCGAGCGAATCGTGAACGGCGCGCGTTGCCTCAACATCACCGCGCGACGCCTGCACGGTCAGTGCATGCATGGCGGCGGGCACCGCGTTGGACACGACGGAGATGACGCCGCTGCCGCCAAGGGACATCACTTCGGCAGTCAGTGAATCGTCGCCGGAGAGCACGGCAAAACCCAACGGACGGCCGCGAATGATCTCGGCGATCTGCTCGATATTGCCCGACGCTTCCTTGGTGGCCACGATGTTGGGATGCTCGGCGAGCGCGAGCTGCGTCTCGGGCGTCATGTTGCTCGCCGTGCGTCCCGGCACGTTGTAGAGCACGACGGGCAGCGGCGCGGCGTCGGCCACGGCGCGGAAGTGCGCGACGAGCCCGCGCTGCGGCGGCTTGCTGTACATCGGCGAGACGTGCAGCAGGTGCGTGGCGCCGGCCGCGCCGAGCACCCGGGAGTTCTCGATGGCCACGGCGGTGTCGTTGCTGCCGGCCCCCGCAATCACGGGCACGCGGCCGGCGACGGTCTCGGCGGTGATGGCGACGACGCGCTCACGCTCCGCGAGCGAGAGCGTCGCGGCTTCGCCGGTGGAGCCGACGGGAACCACGGCGTCGATGCCCTGCTCCACCTGCCACGCGACAAGAGCACGCAGCGCGCGCTCGTCGACCTTGCCGTCAGGCGTGAAGGGCGTGACGAGCGCGGTGATGGCGCCGCGCAGCGCACAGGCACCCATCAGGCCCCCCGCTCGGACGCGAGCATGTCATCGAGCGTGAACACGCCGCGGCGGCCAGCGATCCAGCGGGCCGCGGTGATCGCGCCGAGGGCGAAGACGCGGCGGTCGCGCGCCTCGTGCACGAGGCGCAGCTGTTCAAACGCCCCGTCGAGAAAGAGTTCGTGGGTGCCCGGTACGCTGCCGAAGCGCACCGACGTGATGGGGACGGGCGACCCCGACGCCGCCTCGGCCGCATCGGCAAGCAGACGCGCCGTGCCGGACGGCGCATCGCGCTTGCCCGCGTGATGCGTCTCCACGAGGTGCGCATCGAAGCCGCCCGCGGAGCGCGCCAGACGCGCGGCCTCGGCGACGAGTCGCATGAAGAGGTGCACTCCGAGTGAGAAATTGGGCGCCCAGAGCAGGGCGCCGCCACGGGCGCGCACCTCGGCCTCGACCGTGGCGCGCTCGGCGTCCCAGCCCGTCGTGCCGCAGACCACGGGACAGCCCGCTTTGAGGCACGCGCGCACATTCGCGGCCGCCGCCGCCGGCTCGGTGAACTCGATGGCCACGGACGCGCCGTTTAGCACCTCCGCCGTGATGCCAAGCGCGGTGACAATCTCCTTGCCGAGCATCGCGCGCACCTCCACGCCCTCCTCGGCCGCGAGCGCGGCGACGAGACGGCCCATCTTGCCGTCGCCGATTATGGCCAGGCGCAGCGCGTTCATGCGGCCTCCTCGAAGAAAGCACGGTGCAGGCGGCGCATCGCTTCGTGCACCTGGTCGCCGTCAACGATGAGCGTGAGGTTGATGGCGCTGGCGCTGAGCGAGCACATATGCACGCGCATGTCGCCGAGTGCGGCGAGGGCGCGCGCCATCGTGGGTGTGTGCCCGCCAAGACCGGAACCTACGACGGCGACGATGCCACGGTGGCGTTCCACCGTGACGTCGCCGAACGAGCGGAGCTCCGTGAGCACTGCGTCGAGGTGCAGGTCCGCATCGAGCGTGACCGACACGCTGACCTCCGAGGTGGCGATGACGTCCACCGACAGCTTGAAGCGTTCGAAGACCGAGAAGATGCCGCGCACGATGCCCGGCGTGCCGAGCATCAGGCTGGACTTCACGTTCACGAGCACGATGTTGCCGCGACCGGCGACGGCGCGCACCGAGAGCCGCGGCGCGTCGAACGTGATGCGCGTGCCCGCCGCCTGCGGGCGATGCGAGTTGTAGATGAAGACGGGAATGCTGCGCTGCACGGCGGGCGCGATGGTGCTGGGGTGCAGCACCTTGGCGCCGAAGCTGGCGAGCTCCGCCGCTTCGTCGAAGCGGATATGCTCGATGAGCTTGGCGCCGGGAATGACGCGCGGATCGGCGGTCAGCATGCCGTCGACATCGGTCCAGATCTCGATGGCCTCGGCGTCGAGCGCGGCGCCGAAGAGCGCGGCGCTATAGTCGGATCCGCCGCGGCCGAGCGTCGTGGTGATTCCCTCGGGCGTGGCGCCGATGTAGCCGCCCAGCACGGGCACGCGGCCGTCGCGCAGGATTGGCAGCAGGTGTTCGCGCGCCGCTTCGGCGATGGCGTCGGTCTGCGGCCGTGCCTTGCCGTACGCGCCGTCGGTGACCATCACCTTGCGCGCATCCACCCAGACGGCGGGAATGCCGCGCTGCTGAAACGCGGCCGCGACGATGGGCGACGACAAGCGCTCGCCGTACGAGGCGACGGCGTCGAGCGAGCGCAGGCTCAGGTCGCCGAGCACCGACAGCGCTTCACCGAGGTGAGCGAGTTCATCGAAGAGCATGCTGACGTCGGCGGCGACGTCGTTGGCCTCGGCGCTGCCGTCGAGCAGCTCGTCGACGACGGCGAGGTGCCGTTCACGCAGCATCTCGATGCCGCGAATGGCGACGATGAACTGTCCCTTGGCCGCCTGCGTTGCGATGTCGAGCAGCGCGTTGGTGGTGCCGGCGAGCGCCGACACGACGACGACCGGCTGCTGCGCGAGCCGGCCGCGCACGATCGCCGCCGTGCGTTCGATCGCGGCCGTGTCGCCGACGGAGGTGCCGCCGAACTTGGCGACGATCATGCCGCGCCGACGCGGCCGGTGGCCGACAGCAGTTCCGCGTTGAGAATGGAACCGCCGGCTGCTCCGCGAATGGTGTTGTGCCCCGTTGCGACGAACTTCAGGTGAAAGAGCGGATCGGGGCGCAGGCGCCCGACCGAGACGGTCATGCCGCGACCGCGCATGACGTCGCGCCGCGGCTGCGGCCGATCGTCGTTCTCGAAGAAATGCAGCGGCACCGCCGGCGCCGACGGCAGGCCGCGCACGGCGGGCGCTCCCCGCCACGCGCGCAGAACGCTTGCGGCTTCGTCGAGCCGCGGCTCGCGCTCGAACTCCACGGAGAGACAGACCGTGTGGCCGTTCTCCACGGCCACGCGATTGGCGTGCGCGCTCACGACAAACGACGCGTGCTGCACGGCGTCGGCGCCGAGGACGCCGAGCATCTTCTGCATCTCGCGCTCGATCTTCGGCTCTTCCTCGCCGATGTACGGAATCACATTGCCGAGGATGTCGAGCGAAGGCACGCCGGGATAGCCGGCACCGCTCACCGCCTGCATGGTCGCGACGAACACGCGGCGCGCGCCGAAGGCCTGGTGCAGCGGCGCGAGCGCCATGGCCGCCATGGTGGCGGCGCAGTTTGCGTTCGTGACAATGCCGCCCGTCCAGCCGCGCCGCGCGCGTTGCACGTCGAGCAGGGCGAGATGATCGGCGTTGACTTCGGGAATCACGAGCGGAACGTCGGGTTCCATGCGGTAGTTCTTCGCGTTGCTCAGCACGAGACGGCCAGCCGCGGCGAACGCGGCCTCGACGTCGCCGGCCACATTGCTGTCGAGGGCGGAGAAGACGATGGGTGATTCCACGAGCGCCGGATCGCACGCCTTCACGGTGAGCCCCGCCACTGCCGCGGGAAGGTCGCCCTCAATCCATCGCGTCACCGCGGCGTACGGCTTTCCCGCGGACCGCGCCGACGCGGCCACCTCGGCGACTTCAAACCATGGGTGATTCTCGAGCAGACGCACGAACGTCTGGCCGACGGCGCCGGTCGCGCCGAGGACCGCGACCTTTGTCAGGGGGCGCTTGGATGTCATGAGGCGAGGAGCGTGCGCACGAGGCGTTCGTAGATGTCCACCGAGGCGCGCAGCTCATCGAGAGCGACGAACTCGTCCGGCGTGTGTGCCACGTGTATGGAGCCGGGCCCGAAGAGCAGCGGCGTGCCCCAGCGCGGCAGCAGCGGGATGTCGGAGGTGTACGCCATCGCGGCCGTCTCGAAGCCGGGCACGACGTGGAAGCGCTGCGCCGGAATGAAGGAACCGTAGCTGAGCTCCGCGCGGCCACGCGCCCATGCTTCGAGCGCGGCCTGCACCGGCGCACGCTCGCCAACCAGCCGCACCATCAGTTCGGCCTCGCAGTGCGCGGGGACGATGTTCGCCTCGGTGCCGCCGCGAATGACGCCGATGTTCATCGTCGTCGGTCCGAGCGCAGCGTCCACCGGCAGCGCCAGCGAGGCGAGCGACGGCAGCAGTTCGCACATCGGAACGATGGCGGACGCGCCGAGTTCGGGATACGCCGAGTGCGCCTCTCGGCCGCGCGTACGGACGGTGACGCGCCAGGCGCCCTTGCAGCCCGTGGCGAGGCGGCTCTCGGTCGGTTCGCCGTTGATGAGGAATCGCGACGTCGCCTCGAGCTGGTTTGCGGCGCGCGCGCCGTCGGAGCCGCGTTCCTCGCCGACGACGAAGAGCAGGTCCACGCGCTCTTCGCCGGCTTCGGCCAGACGGTCGGCGGCGACGAGCATCGCCGCGGCAATGCCTTTGGCATCGCAGGCACCGCGTCCGTAGAGACGGTCGCCGTCGAGCCGCGGCGGAACATAGGGCGGAACCGTGTCGAGATGCGTGGAGAGGGTGACGCCGCCGCCGCGGCGCGACGCCCATACGTTGCTTCGGCCGGGCGAGACGTCCTGCAGGGTGACGTTCCAGCCGCGGGCGATCAGCCAGCGGGAGACGAACTCCACGGCGCGCCCCTCGTCGCGCGACGGCGACTGAATGGCGAGCAATTCGGCGGCGAGCGAGACGACGTCGGACATGATTTGGCAATCTATAGAAAGGCGCCAGCGCGTGACAGGCGGCGCTCCACGCGTGACACGCGCCGCCGCCTTTCGTAGCTTTGCGAAGCGATTGGCGGTTCCGCCCCCGGGGCGCCGCAGGTTCGCCCACCCTGCAGGGGGAGCACGGACATGGCGGTCATCGGCATCGATCTTGGCGGCACAAAGATCGCGGGCGCCGTGTTTGAGACCAGCGGCCAGGTGATCGCCGAGCACAGCGCGTTGCTGGACCATCGTTCGGGCTCGGAGGTCGGCGCGCTGGTCGTGGACTGCCTCCACCGCCTGATGGCGAAGGCCGGCACCGTGGATGCGATTGGCATCGCGGTGCCCGGCATCAGCCACCCGACCACCGGCCACGTCTGGGCACCGAACATCGAGGGATGGGGCGACTACCCGCTGCGCGACGAGATTCGGGCGTCGCTGTCGTACGAGGATGTCCCCGTCGTGGTCGAATCGGACCGCTCGTGCTGCATCATGGGAGAAGCCTGGCATGGCGCCGCGCGCGGATGCCGCAATGCCATTTTTCTCACCGTCGGCACCGGGATCGGCGCCGGCATTCTCGTCGACGGCCGCGTGCTGCACGGCGCGCACGACATCGGGGGCGCGATCGGCTGGATGGCGCTCGACCGTCCGTGGGACGAGAAGTACCGCGCGTGCGGCTGCTTTGAGTACTACGCATCGGGCGACGGCATCGCCCGCTACGCTCGCGATTTGCTCGCCGAGCGCACCGAGTACGACGGCGCGCTGCGCCGCCTCGGCGCCCAGGCGCTGAGCGCGCACGATGTATTCGTCGCGCAGGAACACGGCGACGGGCTGGCCGTCGCCGTGCTCGAGCGCGCTGTCTCGCTGTGGGGAATGGCAACGGCAAACCTCGTGAGCCTGTTCAATCCGGAGCGCATCATTTTTGGCGGCGGCGTCTTTGGCCCAGCGGTGCGTTTTCTCGACGACATCGAGCGCGAGGCCAAACGGTGGGCGCAGCCCATCAGCGTCACGCAGGTGGCGCTGGCGCCCTCGGCCCTCGGCGGGGCGGCGGCGATGCACGGCGCCGGACACTTTGCGCTGCGCGCGCAGAACTCGGGAGTCGCATGACCTACCGGAAGAACCTCGTCTTTGCCGCGGCCTGCGTTGGCATGCTGCTGTTCGGCATCTCGCTGCTGTCGCTCGGTTCCCTGCTCCCGTCGATTGCGGCGCGCTTTCATCTCGACGGCATCGCGACCGGAGCGCTGGTGTCGGTGCTCCCGTTCGGGCTGCTCGGCGGCTCCATGGTGTTTGGGCCGCTTGTTGACCGGTTCGGCTACAAGCTGCTTCTGCTGTTGAGCGCGCTCGTCGTCATCGCGGGACTCGAGGCGATCGCGCTGGCGCCGTCGCTGGCGCTCCTGCGTGTGGCGATTCTCGCCATTGGGTTTGCGGGCGGCATGCTCAACGGTGGCACCAACGCGCTCGTCGCCGACATCTCGACGGACGATCGCGGCGCGAAGCTCAGCCTGCTGGGCGTCTTCTTCGGCGTTGGCGCGCTCGGCATGCCGGTGCTGCTCGGCACGCTGCGCGGCGTGGAACATTCGACGATCCTGATGGGCATCGGCGCGGCGCTGCTGCTTCCGGTGCTCTACCTGGGCCTCATCGCTTTCCCTGAGCCAAAACACGCGCAGGGCGTTCCGCTCGCCGAGGGGCTGGCGCTGCTGAAGGATGGGGCGCTGATGTCCATCGCACTGACGCTCGCGCTGCAGAGCGGCATTGAGGGCGTCGTCAGCAACTGGAGCACCACGTACCTGCAGGGCGCCCGCGGCCTCGAGAGTGGCGATGCGCTGTTCGCGCTGTCGGCGTGTGTCGGCGCGATGACGGTGACGCGGCTCGTGCTCTCGGGCGTATTGCAGAAGATCCCGGGCGGGCGCGTGCTCTTCGGCGGGATGGGACTCACGGCGATCGGCCTCGTCGTGATCGCGTACGCGCCGAATGCGGCGGCGGCGGGGGCCGGCCTCGCGATGATGGGCGCCGGGCTCGCCGCGGCGTTCCCGATGCTGATGGGCTACGCGGCGGACCTGTATCCGAGGATCTCGGGGACGGCGTTCAGCGTCGTGCTCGCCATCGCGCTGCCCGGCAACATGCTGCTGAACTACCTGATGGGCGTGCTCAGTGACTGGGCCGGCGTGCGCGCGCTGCCGCTGTATCTCAGCATCGCGCTCGCCATGCAGCTCGGCCTCGCGGTGGCGGCAGTGCGGGCCTACCAGCGGAGAATGCGCGCCGCCTAGATCAGCGCGACACGGCGTTTGTACTCGGCAAGCGCGGCATCGAGCCGTTCGCGCGCGGTGGTGTCGCCGGGCACGTTGTGCGACGGATGGATGTGCAGCGGCACCCCGCGGTCGGCGAGGATCTCGGCGACGGTCGCGATGGTCATCCAGACCGTGGTGACGAACGCCATGGTGCTGAGCGGGCCGATCTTGTCGAAGTGATTCTTGAGGTCCACCGACGAGTCGCCGACTGGAACACAGGTGTCGATGACGATGTCGGCAAGATCGAAGATCGTCTTGCCGCAGGAATGGCGCGTGACCTTGCCCTTGGCTTCCGCGGCCGAACCGCAGACGACGACGGTCATTCCCTTCTTCTTCGCTTCGAGCGCCACGTCGATGTTGACGGCATTGATGCCCGTGTGCGAAAAGATCCACATCGTGTCCTTCGGGTCGAACGAGTATCCCTTCATGATCTCGACGCCGAAGCCCTCGGCGCGTTCGAGGAAGAGAAACTGGTGGATGCCCATCTCCCCGGTGATGTGCGTGAAGAAGGTGAGCGGCAGTTCGACCATGGGGTGGAAGCCCACGAAGCCGCCGATGCGCGGATACATCTCTTCCACGGGAATGGTGGCGTGCCCGCAGCCAAAGGTGTGCACCCAGCGGCCGGCCTCGATGGAATCGGCCATCGCGAGCGCGGCGATGCGGATATTGTCCTGCTGTGTCCGCTCGATCGCGCTCATGACGGTGCGCGCGTTGTCGAGCCACTGCGTTGACAGCATGCTGTAATCTCCGGTTGGTCATCGGTGCGACGGTACGCCGTGTGCCGGGGGAAACGTCCCGGCGGACGCCGATGTCGTCAAGGGGACGGACGGAGCGCGCCGGGCAAGCCCGCCGCGTCTCGCTCGACGGACCGATGCTCGTTGGCGCGCACCGGATTGCTGGCGGCTGGGCGACACTGACTCCAAGCTTGAATCGTCGGCGGAACCCCGGCCCGGCCGATCGTGATCCGTTGCCCCCACAGGACGACAACGCGTGCCCGCGGACGAATCCACGGCGGAGCGATTCTCGCTGACGAAATGGTATCTCGACTGCGCTGACGCGGACGGCCGCGTCGCCATCGGGTACTGGGCGTCGGTGTGCTGGCGCGGGCTCGCGGTGAACTGGCACAGCGTGGCGGTGCACGAGCCTGGTCTCGCACCGCGCGTGCATTCGAGCGTACGGCAGGTCGCGGCGCCGGCGCAGTCGGGCAGAGAGATCACGTGGCAGTCGCCCGCCCTGCACTGCGCGTTCGTGGTTGACGCGTGCACTTCGAGCCCACCGCTCCGCCTGCTGGATGGTCCGGACGGGCACGTGGATTGGCAGTGCGTGGCACCCGCCGCGCACACGATGGTGGTGACCGATCACTGTGCGCCGATTCGCGGCGTCGGATACGCGGAGTGCATGGCGATCACGATGCTCCCGTGGAAGCTGCCGATCGACGAACTGCGCTGGGGCCGATGGGCAGCGGGGGACGCGGCGCACTCGGTGGTGTGGATCGACTGGCAGGGCGCGGCGCCGAATCGATGGGTCCTGGTGAACGGCACGCTTTGCGATGCGTCGAGCGTGAGCGATGACGAGGTCGCCGTCGACGGCGGCGTGCTCACGCTGGCGCAGCCGCGCACGCTGCACAAGCGATTGCTCGGCGAAATCGTTGCCTCGGTGCCGCCGCTGCCCGCGCTGCTGCCGCCGTCGATGCTCTCGTTGCGAGAGCACAAGTGGTGCAGCGAGGGGACGTGGCGCGCGGGCAGTGGCACACCCGAGACCGGATGGGCCATCCACGAAGTGGTGCGCTTCAGATGACACCGGCCAAGATGCGCCGTCGGGGCGCCGCTGGCCGCATCGCGTACGGTTCGCTGTTCGTTGTCGCGCTCCCTGCCCTGCTCGCGCTCTGGGCGCGCCAGCTCGATCGGCTGGTCAGCTTGCCAGCGCTGGGCTCGCGGAGCGTCGGCGGTGCGGTCGCATTGGTTGGGGCTGCCGCGATGGCCGCGGGTACGCTCGCGTTGTGGACGAGAGGTCGCGGCCTGCCGATGAGCGCGTATCCCCCTGAGCGCCTCGTCACGGAAGGCATCTATCGATATGTGTCGGACCCGCTGTACGTGGGGGCCGTGTTTGTGTGCGCCGGTGTTTCGCTCTTCGCGCATTCCGCTGCCGGACTGTGGATCGTGACGCCGGTGCTCGCGCTGTGCATCGCCGCGTGGGTGTTCGGCTTTGAACGCGACCTCACGCGACGGCACTTCGGCGCGCTCGCCGAGCCGCTGTTGCGGCTGCCGTCGGACATCGAAGATCGGCCAACGGCGTGGCATCGCATCTCGTTCTACGTACTCGTCTTCGCTCCGTGGCTTGTCTGCTTCCAGTCGGTCGAGTTCCTCGGCGTGCCGGCAGGCGCGCTCACCGCCACGTCGGCGCTCGATGCGCGGATACCCGTGATTCCGTGGACGGAAGCGCTGTATTTCTTCGCCTATCCCTTTACGATGCTCGCGCCGCTCGCGGCGACGCGGCAGCGCGATCTTCGACGGTTGGCCGTGCGTGCGCTCTGGGCCACCGGGGTGATCATCACGTTCTATCTGCTCGTCCCCGTCGTCGCCGAGGCGAAGCCAGTGGCTGGTGACGGCTTTTGGCAGATGATGCTGCGCTGGGAGCGGTGGGGTGACACACCGGCGACGGCGTTTCCGTCGTTCCACGTCGTGTGGGCGTGCCTAGCGGCCGAGTTGTACGCCACGACGTGGCCATCACGCCGCTGGCTGGCGTGGGGCGCGGCGGTGCTGATCTCGGTGAGTTGCCTCACGACGGGAATGCATGCGATGGCCGATCTGCCGGCGGGCGTGGCGGCCTATGTCTTGGTCGCGCGCGGCCGCTCGGTGTGGTCGTTCATTCGCCGCCAGGCGGAGCGCATCGCCAACTCGTGGTGGGAGCTGACGCTGGGTCCGGTGCGCCTTCAGAGCCACGCGCTGTACATCGGGCTTTCGACCGTGCTCACGATGCCGGTGGCCGTCTGGCTGAGTGGACGCGAGCTGCGGTGGTGGGTGTTCGGCGTCTCGGTGGCGGCGGGCGTGGGGGCCGCGGTGTGGGCGCAGGTGATTGAGGGATCGCCGCAGCTGCTGCGCCCGTTCGGTTACTTCGGCGGCATCTTCACCGTGGTTCTCGCGATACCGGTGGCGGCATTCGCGGGCGTCGATGCCTGGCGTTTCTTCGCCGCCTACTGCGTGGCCGTCGCGTTTGGGCAAGGACTCGCGCGCCTGCGCTGCCTCGTGAACGGCTGCTGTCACGGGCGCCAAGCCCCCGAAGCGATCGGCGTGCGCTACACGCACCCGGCCAACCGCGTCACGCGACTGAGCCGTCTCGGCGGCGTGCCCATTCATCCGACGCAGATCTACTCGCTCGGGTGGATGATACTCGTGGGATGCATCCTGCTCCGGTTCTGGATGGTCGAAGCACCGCTGCCTTTCATTGCGGGCTTCTACTTTCTGCTCAGCGGTCTGGGACGATTTGTCGAGGAGCATTTCCGCGGCGAACCGCAGACGGCGACGTTCGGCGGGCTTCGCCTCTACCAGTGGCTGGCACTGCTGTTCATCGTCGGCGGCGGCGCCCTCTCGGCAATCCCGGGCGCGAGCGCTCCGGCCCCCACGTGGCCCGGCTGGAGCGCGCTGGGCATCGCGGCGCTCGCCGCGGTCCTCGGCATCGCGATGTTCGGCGTCGACTTCCCCCGCTCCCAACGGCGGTTCTCGAGGCTATCATAGGGCATGCCTCCCGCGGAACGACGGCCAACCGAGCTGCGCCGTTCGATTGGACTCGTGCGCGCCACGTCGATGGTGGTGGGCATCATCATCGGCGCCTCGATCTTCGTGCAGCCGTCGGCCATCGCGCATGAGGTGACGAGCATCGCCGGCATCATCGCCGTCTGGTGCGCCGCAGGTTTTCTGACGCTCATCGGCGCGCTGGTGGTGGCGGAGCTCAGCTCGGCGTGGCCTCAGACGGGCGGCGTCTACGTCTTTCTTCGCGAAGCGTATTCGCCCGTCGTCGGTTTTCTCTGGGGCTGGGCCATGCTCCTCACCATGCACACCGGCATTCTCGCAGCGATCGCGACGATCTTCGCGACGTATGTGGGCACGTTCGTGCCGCTGTCGAGCACCGGCACGCGCGTGGTGGCCATTGCCGCCGTGCTGCTGCTCTCCGCCGTGAACTATCGCGGCGTGCGACAGGGAGCGGCGCTGCAGGCGGCACTGGCGTTCGTGAAGGTCGGTGCGATCCTGCTTATCGTCGTGCTGGCGGTGGCGTACGCCGGGCCGGCGCCCGACGCGCCGTCATCCGTCGCGCCACTCGCCGCGGCGCCGAGTGGCGTGAGCGCTTCCGGGTTCTTTGCCGCGCTCGTCGCCGGTTTGTTCGCGTACGGCGGATGGCACATGGTGACGTACGCGGCCGAGGAGACGATTGATCCCGTGCGCACGATTCCGCGCGCGCTGTTGCTCGGCACGGCAATCGTCACGGCGTCGTATGTCGGCGTCAATGCCGCGTACCTGCACGTCCTGCCACTCGCCACGGTGAGCGCATCGCCGCGCGTCGCGGCCGACTTCGCGAGCGCCACGATGGGCGGCGGCGGCAGCGGGCTCGTCAGCGCGCTCGTCATCTTTTCCACACTCGGCGCGATGAACGGCGTCATTCTCGCCGGGCCGCGCGTGTATCTCGCGATGGCGCGCGACGGGCTGCTCGTTCCGTGGATCGCCGCCGTGCATCCGGCGTATCGCACGCCGCACCGCGCCATCGCACTGCAGGCGGTGTGGGCGGCGGTGCTCGTCGGCACCGGCACGTTTCGACAGCTCTTTACTCGCGTGGTCTACACCGAGTGGATTTTCTTCGGCCTGCTCGCGTGCGCGCTCTTCGTGCTGCGGCGCCGCGTCGGCTATGCTCCCCCGTACCGGGTCTGGCTCTACCCGCTCTTCCCCGCGCTCTTCGTGCTCGGTACCGTGGCGATCGTCGTCAACCAAATGGTGCGCGAACCCGTAAGCAGTGCGATTGGCCTGCTGCTCGTCCTGAGCGGACTGCCCGTCTACTACCTGCTCGCACGCCCCCGCATCCCCCGCTGATCCACCGGAGTTCCCTCGTGCGCATCGTCGACGTCCACAACCATTTCTATCCGCCCAAGTACATGGAGGCGCTCCGCTCCGGCGACAGCGCCATCACGATCAAGATTGACGCCGACGGCAACCCTGAAGTGCACTATCCGGGCGACTTCAACACCGCCGTGCTCGGTCACCGCGACATCGCGTATCGGCAGGGCGTGCTCGAGCAGGAAGGCGTGGACACGCAGATCATCACGCTGACGACGCCCGGCACGCATGTCGAAACGCCGGAGCGCGCCGTGCGGTTGGCGCGCATGGTGAACGACGAGTTCGCGGAGATCGTCGCGGCGCGGCGGCCGCGCTTCGCCGCGCTCGCCACGCTGCCGCTCAATGATCCCGCCGCATCAGTGGTGGAGCTGCGACGCGCCGTCGAGCAGCTCGGCATGCCGGGCGCGATGCTCTTCTCCAACGTCAACGGCGTGGCGCTCGCCGACGAGCGCTACTGGCCGCTGTACGAGGCGGCCAACGACCTCGGGTGCATCCTGCACATCCATCCCACGAATCCGATCAGCGTGGAGGCGATGCGCGAGTACTGGCTGATGCCGCTCGTGGGATTCCTGTTCGATACGACGGTGGCGGCCGGACATCTCGTCTTCGCCGGCGTCGGCGAGCGCTTCCCGCGCATCAACTGGGTGCTCAGCCATCTGGGCGGCGCCATTCCGTATCTCGCCGAGCGGCTGGATCGCGGCTACGAGGCGTTCAAGGAATGCCGCGCGCATATCGTGAAGCCGCCCAGCGAGTACTTGAAGACCTGGTATTTCGACACGGTGAACTTCGACCCGACGGCGCTCGAACTCGCGGTGAAGTTCGCGGGAGCGAGTCATATCATGGCGGGCAGCGATTATCCGCACGCCATCGGCAGCATCCCGTACATGAAGCGCGCGCTGACCGCGATGAATGTATCGGAGAGCGATCGTGCGCTGATCATGGGTGGCAACGCGGCGAAGCTGTACAAGCTGGGCTAGGCCGCGGTCGCTACGGCGCCACGAGCGCGCTGCGGCGCGTGCGTACGCCGTCGCTGCATGTGACGACGAGGGTGCTGCCGGACGAGGCGCCCACGTGCAGCGTGGCGCCGCGTGCGGTGCCGAGCAGCGCACCAGTGCGCGCGTCCTGCACGGCAATGCCTCGCGTCGCCGCGTCGGCGCACGATAGCCGCAGGGCGGCCGCGCCATTTTCCCGCGCCGCCAGCGGCGCCACGGCAGCGGACACATTGACGGCCGCGTCGGCGTTCGAGCGCGCCATCACCTGCCCTACGCCAGCACCCGTCACGCGAATCATCTGGAGTTCGCGGTCGATGCGATCCGTCAGCGGAATCGTGAACAGGAACGGACGCGCCGTCGAGTGGTCGAGCCGCGCGGGCTCGAATGCGTACCGGAACAAGAGGTCCCCATTCTCCGCGACGCCCTCGAGCGTGTACGGCCCGGATTCCGGCGAGGATGGCAACGCGGTGAGCGTCAGCGTGGGCTCAAGCGAGACGACGCCGTCTTCTATGGCGCCGCGCACGGCGAGCACCGGCTGAGCCGCCTGCACCGCCTGCACCGCCTGCACCGCCTGCACCGCCTGCACCGCCTGCACGGTGCCAGTCTCGTTCGCACGTGCAGACGCCGTGGTGCCGCGGAAGTTCAGCACGGCCTGGTAGGTGTAGGCGCTGGCCCAGACGGGGAAACAGTAACCCATCACATCGCCGGTGCTCGCCGCCACGGCCGCCGCGCTGGACGACGCGCCCTGCGAACGCTGGTAGACATCGTGGCCGATGACTCCGATACTGCCATTTGCACCAGGGAAGCTGGCATCAATCGGCGCCCCCGCGCCGCAGGACGGCGCGTGCTGCCGGCCGAAGTTGTGCCCGAGTTCGTGCGCCACCAGGTCGCGCGACTGCGTCGGCCGGCCGAACCACCCGACGTTCACGATCGAGGACGTCTTGGTCGCCGCGCCGAACGACGCGTAGTTGTTCGGGATGTACGCCATTCCGCCGTAGTCGGTGTAGGTGAATCCGCTCGGCGGCGCCACGATGGCCATCCAGTGCGCGCTCACGTTCAACGGATCGGCGAGTCGCGCGAGGTCGAGCTCGCTGATGATCTGGCTCCAAAAGGCCGACTGCCCTCCATTCGGCGCCGTGCCGAAGTTCGCGGCCGTGAAGAACGGCGCGCCAACCGTCACTTGAACGGCGCCCAGTGGATGCACGCTGAGCAGCGTCTGCGTGTAGAGATTGGTGTTCGCCGCCGACACGTTTCCCGTGCTGTTGGCGTGCGAGGTCAGCACGATCGGCACGAGCCGGAGCTTGAGCGCGTTGGGCGTGACAGCCGCGAGCGCCGCCGGGCCACCGCTCGGATAGCGGTCGTTGGACGCGGACGCATCGGCCGCAACGCCGCGGGGATCGCGCACCAGTTCCCACTTGAGTCCCGCGCGAAGCGCCGACGCCGGCACGAAGAACTGCGCGCTTGGCGCGTCGAAGCCCGGCGCGGTCGCCGGCACACTGGCAATCGCGATGGTATCCGTGCGCACGACGAGGCCGCTTACCGCGTCCGTCAAGCGCAGCAGTAGCTGCATCGGCGTGCTGACGGTCTGATTCGCCGCGAGAATCACGTTCACGACGGCGCCATTGCCGCCGAGCATCATCGGCAGCGAGCCCGTGGCGTCCTGCACCGCCTGCGTCCACTGCGCCGACTGGATGGAGACGTCAACCGACGACAGCACAATCACGGTGATGGCCGCCGTGCCGCTCTTCCCTTCGCACGTGGCGGTGACCGTCGCAACGCCGGCCGCGGCGGCCGTGATCATCCCGTTGCCGCTGACCGTCACCTTGGCAGCATCGGACGTTGTCCACGTGATCACGCGCCCCGACAACGCCGTGCCTGCGGCATCATGCGCGGTCGCCACGAGCTGCTGCGTGGTGCCAATTGCCATCGACGCAGTACCAGGCGTCACGGTGACCGACGCCACGGGCACCTGGCTGACGGTGACGAGTGCCTGCCCGACCTTGCCGGCCGACGTCGCGAGAATCGTCGATTGTCCCGCGGCGAGACCCGTGACGGTGCCCGAGGGGTTGATCGAGACGATGAACGACGAGCCCACCGACCAGGCAACGGTACTGAGGCTGTAGGGCGCGCCGTTCTGGTCGACTCCCGCCGCGCTCGCGGTGGTGGTGGCGCCAACGTTGATAGCCGAGGCCGCCAGCGTGACGCTGATTGACGTCAGTACCGGCGTGGGTTTTGGCGGCGTCGCGGTCGGACTGTCTCCCTTGCCGCAGGATACGAGCAGCATCACGCACGCGGCACGCAGCACGGCGCGCCGCCGGCGACGGAGCCCGACGCGAGCAACGCAAGAGCGGTCGAGTCGCGACGGGATCATGGCGTGTCGTTCACCGGCTGGGGGGCACGGGCCGCGCGGACTTTCGAGGTTCGCCGGCGATCCGTGGGGCTGATTCGTTCGCTCTCTCGACTGCGCGCTTCCATGCCGGGGCTGGGGATCGAGCCCAAATGGGATTGCCCCAAAGGGATTCAACTCCCTTTCCCCACTCTGAGAACTCCCCAACGCCCTCTGGCGGACGCTGCAATTGTCCGCAAGCGTTCACGGAGTTCGCAACAACTGTGCAGAATACCGCAACAGACCGCAATTGGGTTCCGCGTACGTTGCGGTATTCAGACGTCGCCCGGCACGCGTCCAAGCAAAGGGATGGACTCCTCGCCCGCGCCGCGCTGCATCATCTCGCCGATAGTCGACAGCAGCAGGTCAACGCCAATTGGCTTTTGCAGAAAAGCGACCGCCGCGCCAGGAAGTCCGCTCCAACTCACCGGGCCGTTCACGTAGCCCGACATGTAGACGACGCGGACCGACGGGTCGACTTGCGTGATCTGGTCGATCATCGTCATGCCGGTCATGTCGGGCATGATGACGTCGGTGAGGATGACCCCCGGCCGCTCCGCTGCGTCTGCCGCGGCAAAGTGACGCACCACCTCCTTCGGGTCGCCGCACTCCCACACCTCGTAGCCGTCCTCCTCCAGGACCAAACGCAGCGCGCTCCGCATCTCGACCAAATCGTCCACGAGGTACACTCGCCCGCGCCGCGGCGCGGCCTCGGGGACGACCGCCGCCGCAAGGGCGTGCTCGGCGACGCCCTGAAGCTCCGGTCCAAACCGCGGCGCCACACGGACGCAGTCGCGACCGCCGCCTTTGGCTTCATACAGCGCACGATCGGCTGCTCCTAGCAACAGCTCGTATGACCCCATGCCCGGTTCGTGCACCGCAATGCCCGCGCTGACCGTCTGCACTCCCCAGGGAAACGTCTTCGCGCGCATCTGGGCAAGCACGCGCTCGGCGAACACGACCGCGCCGTCGCTATCAGCGCCGGCCAGAATCGTGGCGAACTCCTCGCCGCCAAAGCGCGCCGACAGATTGTCCCGCCGCGTGCACGCCTGCAGTACGCCCGCAAACTCGCGGAGCGCCTCGTCTCCGGCCGAGTGACCATGCGTGTCGTTCACGCGCTTGAACCGGTCGAGGTCGAACATCACCACGGCCAGCGGCTGTCCGCGC
This sequence comes from Gemmatimonadota bacterium, assembly GCA_023249375.1. Taxonomy (GTDB): domain Bacteria; phylum Gemmatimonadota; class Gemmatimonadetes; order Gemmatimonadales; family Gemmatimonadaceae; genus PNKL01. The sequence goes on from JAHFCT010000012.1 coordinate 43,689, forward strand.
TCCGCCGCCGCGAAGGCGCTCTCGAGTGCCAGGTCCAGATGACGGCGGTTGGCCAGATTCGTCAGCCGATCCATCAGTGCCAGGTTCTCGGCGCTGATCCGCTCGCGGCGGAGCAGCTCGGAGAGCACGGCAATGCCTATCGACACACCCAGGTAGACGGCCACGATGCCGAGCAAGAGCGACCAGTCCGGCTCGGCAATCTCGAAGAGCACGACGCTTAGCTGCGTGGCGGTGATGACAGCCATTCCGCCGGACAAGGCGATGGCCACGCCGCGCAGTCCGCGGTAGTACGAGAGCAGGAAAGCCGGGATGAGCGCCGAGAGCCACACGAGCATCCCGTAGCTGGTGCTGGTACCCGTTGGAAACTCGAACACCGCGGCAATCGGAACCGCGAACGCCAGCACCGAAATCGCCAGTGCGCGCGTGGGGATCGGTGGCGGCTTGACCGAGACCACCTGCTGCGCGCCGGCACGCGCCGTCATCGCAGCGTCCGCGAGTTCCATTGACGAATCCACTCCGCCAGTCCTGCCTCGGACATCGGCCGTGCCACGTGGTAACCCTGGATGACGTCGCATCCGAGCGCGACGAGCACGTGCCAGTCGGCGCGCTCCTCAACACCCTCCGCCACGGTCGTCAGCTCTAGGTTGCGCGCCAGCGCCAGGCTGGCCTCGACCACGGAGCGCTGCGTAGCGGAGCGCGAGCACCCGTGCACGAACTGGCGGTCGATCTTGATCTCGTTGAATGGAAGCTGGCGGAGCTGCGACAGTCCCGACTGCCCGGTGCCGAAGTCGTCGATGGATAGGTTGAAGCGCTTGAGCCGCAGCCGACTGGCCACCTGTGCCATGCGGATCACGTCGCGCGCCACCTGCGTCTCGGTCACTTCAAGCGTGATGCACTCGTTGGGCACTGCCGCCTCGCGCGCGATCTCGGCGATGCGCTCCGGCAGGTCGGCCTCCGCCAGGGCGCTCGCGCTGAGGTTGATCGCCACCCGCAAGTCCCCGCCGGCGCGGCGCCAGCGTCCGGCACAGGCAATCGCGTGCCGAAGCGCGAACTCGCTCAGCATCCCCGTGAAGTCGGACGACCGCTCGATGAGGGGCACGAAGTTGTTCGGTAGTATCAGGCCGAGGGTCGGATGCTGCCAGCGCACGAGCGCCTCGACGCCCACGAAGCGCCGTGTCCGGACCTGCACTTTGGGCTGGTACACAAGGTGAAACTCGTCGAGACGAAAGGCGTCGCGGACCTCCTGGGACCGCACCGTGACCGGCACCGACTCCGGCTCGGGACGTTCGTCGTTCAGGCGCCCGAGGAGCGTCTGCATGGTGGCTAGATCGATCGGCTTCTGCACCGCGCCGAGCAGGAGGAGTCCCTGCGCCTTGGCAATCAGGCCGACGCTTTCAATGATGCGGCGGTCCTCGACGCTCATGACGACGAACGCCGCGTCGATCCCGAGGTCGGCCAGCGCGTGCAGCGTCTCCACGCCGTCTCCGCCAGCCATCTGGAGGTCGCAGAAAATGAGGTCGAACCGAACGCCCTGCTCGGTAACGGCGGCCAGCGCCTCTTCCCCGCTTCCCACCGCAACGACTCGCGTCACCCCCAACGCGTTCAACACGCTGGTGGTGTACTCGCGCACTTCGGCCTGGTCGTCGATGATCAGGACGCGCGGATCGGGCAGGACGGAAGGCGGGGTCACCTGGCCCTGTTCGGGAGATAGCATCGGCTCATCGCATGCTGCTGACCGTCATCATCCAGCGCGTGATCCACATCGCGAAGTCATCCGCACCAACGGGCCGCGCGATGAACGGTCCCTGGGCGGCGTCGCATCCCAGCTGCCCTAGCAAGTTCCACTCCGGTCGGTTCGCCACCCCCACAGCCACGGTCCGCAGACGGAGGCGACTCGCCAGCGCCATGCTCGCCTCCACCAGCGCACGCTTTCGCTCATCTTCCGCGCAGCCCGCCACGATGGCGCGATCGAGCTTGAGCTCGCTGAACGGCACCTCGTCGAGGAAGTCCATGGCCGCATGTCCCGAGCCGAACTCGCTGATCGCCAGTCGGAATCCCTTGATCCGCAGCCGGGCGGCGATATCGATGAGCGCCACGTGGTGCTCGGGCAGCCGCTGCGCCGAGAGTTCGATCGTCACGGCCGCCGGCAGCACGTGGTGCTCGATCGCAATGGCCTCGATCTGCTCGGTGAAGTCCACGCGGTCGAAGGCAAGTGAGGAGAGCGGGATCGAGACCCCGGCCGGGTGATTCCCCCGTTGCCACGCGGCGCATGCCACGATGGCGTCGTGCAGCATCACCGAGGCGAGTCGCTTGGCGTCCGCCGGAATGCGTTCGAAGTAGTTGCGAAACTCCTCGGACTCGAGTGTTCCCCGCAGCGGATGCGTCCATCCGAGCACCGCCTCCGCACTCTCGCACTCGCCCGAGCGAATGTTGATTTGCGGGTCGAAGGTCACGGTGAGCTGACTGGCCTCGAAGGCATCACGGATTTCCGCAGGTGCAATGCCCGGCAGTCCCGGCTGTACGGAGTGAACACCCTCCAGCACGCGCTGCAGCACCGGCTCCAGTTTGTCCGCCGTCAGCGGCTTCTGGATGGCGCCGAGAAATCGCAGCCCCTGCAGCTTGGCCAGGCTCCCGACGGCGTCGATGACATGCTCGTCCTCCACGCTTACGATGGCCACCGCGCAGCGCGCGCGCTGCCGCGACATCTCGCGAATGGTCTCCACGCCATCGAGGTCAGCCATCTTCAGGTCCACCAGCGCGAGGTCGAAGGTCCTGCCCGGCTCATGCATCGCCGCCAGCGCCGCACGGCCGCTGTTGGCCTCCGTGACCTGCTCGATGCCCATTCCTGCCAGGATGCCGCGTACGAACTGCCGGACGTGCTGCTGATCGTCCACCACCAGGATGCGGAGCGTCGAGTAGTCGTTTGTCATGTGGAGTGGCCCGGAGCTGCAGCGAGCCCCGCCGGCGCGCTCGGCGCGCCGGGTTGGAGTAGGCGGAGCAACGCCGAGGACAGTTCGGCTATCGCGAACGGCTTCGATAGAAATGCGGTGCTTCCATCCGGCGACGCGTCGACGCGCCCCGAAACCACGAGCAGCCTCGGTGCCGGCCGCTCGAGCGACAGCAACGCCGCCAGTTGTGCGCTCGACATGTCCCGCAGTGTGCTGTCACTGACCACCACGTGCACGGGCTCGACCCTCTCACGCACCGTGCGCAGCGCCTCGCCGCCGTCGCTCGCCGTGAGAACCGTACAGCGAAGCTCCTCCAGCATCTCCGTCATGGACTGGCGGACGCCGTCGTGCCCGTCCACCAGCAGCACGGTCGTCCCCGTCGGCAAGGAGAGCCGCGGCGCCGTGCGCTCGGCCGATGCGCGCGGCGCCGTCGCTCCCGGAAAGTGCAATTCGATGCAAAGCCCCGTGGATGCGTCGCGACGCACATCCATCCGGCCGCCGAGCGAGCGCATGATCTCGTTCGCCGCCTCCAGCGTAAGACCCTGATCGTCGAGGATCGGACTCTCGCGCTCGGCAACGACGGCCATCTCCTGCCCACCAGTGGACTCATTCGGTCGGGCCGGCGCATCGGCGCTGGCACCGGGCAGTGCGACCACTCGCAACATCACCGGGGCGCCGGCCACGACCTCGTCCGGTCCCGCGATTGCTGAGGCGGCCGGGTCCACACCGTCCGTCACGGTCTCGATCCGCATCACGGCGCCGTCGGCCAACGTCTCCATCGCATTCGTCACGACGTCCAGCAGCAGCTCGTCGATGAGCCCCGGATCGGCGGTCACCGACGGCAGCGTCTCCTGCAAATGCAACTCCACCTTCACTTGCACCGGCAGTACGCGGCGGAGGAGCAGCTCCACCGGGCGGAGCGCCACATTGAGGTCCACGGCGTCGGCGATGCCCTTGTTGCGTCGACTGTGGATGAGCAGTTGCCGCGAAAGCCACGCCGCGCTCTCCGCGGCGCCTCGAATGGACTGCATGCGCGCGCGCTGCTTGCCGGCGAGCGTGGGGTCGAGAAGGGCGAGGTCCGCGTAGGCGCTAATAACGGTGAGCAGGTTGTTGAAGTCGTGCGCGACGACGTTTGCCAGTCGGCCGATCGCCGCCAGCTTCTGTGCGTCGCGACGCTCCTCTTCGAGCCGTGGACTGTCGGGCCGGGTCATGCTTCCACCGTCGCGCGCAGCGCCCGCGCCAAACTGCGAAGGAAATACGGCTTCGCCAGAACCAGCAGCAGGCTGGAGCCGAGGAAGACGAAGCCGAACGCCGCCGTGGTAGAAACGCGCCACCGCTGCTCCCCGGGCAGGCACATCAGGAGCGCCGGTTTCATTTGAGGAGCGCCTCGCGCACGGCGGCCGCGACGCTCTCCAGCTGGTAGGGCTTTTCCAGAAAATGGATGTCGGGCGAAAGCAGGCCGTGCGTGCCGATCACATCCGCCGTATAGCCGGAAGTGAACAGCACCTTGATCCCTGGTCGCAGCATCGCCACCGCCTCGCTCACCGCCTTGCCGTTCAAGCCCGGCATCACCACGTCCGTCATCAGGAGGTGAATCGGTCCTTCGTGTCGGCTGGCCAGTTCGATGGCCTCGGCGCCGCCCTTCGCGATGAGCACCGAGTAGCCCAACTCCTGGAGGAGCAGTTCGCCCACCTCGAGCACCGATGCCTCGTCCTCCACCAGCAGCACGGTCCCATTCCCTCTCTGCAGTGGGGCGATGGGCTCCTCCGCAGGGACCGGTCTGGCTTCCCGATTGCAGGGCAAGTAGATGGAGAACCGCGTGCCGCGTCCGGGTGCCGTCTCCACGTCGATCCACCCCTTGTTCTGTTGTACGATGCCGTAAACAGTCGCCAACCCGAGCCCCGTCCCCTTGCCTGTTTCCTTCGTGGTGAAGAACGGCTCGAAGACGTGTTCGCGCGTTTCGGCATCCATCCCGCTGCCATTGTCGCGCACATCGATGCGCACGTACTCGCCGGCGTGCGGGCCGTGCGGCGTCTCGAATGCGGGTGCCGGTGCGTGGACGTTTTCGGTCGAAATCGTCAGTGTTCCACCCTGCGGCATGGCGTCTCGCGCATTGACCGCGAGGTTGGCGAGTACCTGGTCCACCTGACCCGGATCCATCAGCACCGGCCAGAGTTCCTGTTGCGGCTTCCACTCCAGCAGCACGTCCTCGCCCACGAGCCGCCGAAGCATTTTCAGGAGATTCTCAATCGTCTCATTAAGCGGAAGCACCCGCGGCATGATCACCTGCTTCCGGGCGAAGGCCAGAAGTTGCGAGGTCAACGCCGTCGAGCGTCGTGCGGCCTCCTCGATCTCCTGCAGGTGCGAGAGCACGCGGTGGCCGGGCGGCAGCGCCCGTTGCGCCAGCGAAGCGCGTGCCATGATCACGCCCAGCATATTGTTGAAGTCGTGCGCCACGCCGCCGGCCAGGCGCCCCACCGATTCCATCTTCTGCGCGTGCGCCAGTTGGGCCAGCAGCGAGCTTCGCTCCTCCTCCGCCCGTCGCAGGTCGGTGATGTCCTGCACGGCTCCCGACAACTGCAAGAGCACGCCATCGTCGTCCTTCTTCGGCTCACCAGGCGTCGCCAGCAGCGTGCGAACCTCACCGTCTGGTCGAACGACGCGATAAGTGAGCACCCGCGGAGTACGCCCCCGCATGGCAGCGGCAAGCTCCTCTTCGAACATCGCCCGGTCGTCGGGATGCAGACGCGTCTGGATGGCCTCGGCCAGCTCGACCTGCGTCCTCTCAGGATCGATGCCCCACATCTTCTGCATTTCGTTCGACCAGTCAAGGACGCCCCCGCGGCAGTCCCAGCGCCAGTGCCCCACGTGCGCCAGGCGCTCCGCCTCGCGCAGGTCGCGCTCGCTCTCCTGCAGGGCTTCTTCCCATCGCAGGCGATCGCTGATGTCGCGCTTGACCGCGACGTAGTTCACGATCTCGCCCATCTCGTCGCGAACGGGGGAAATGGACGCTTCCTCGGTGAAGAGCGTGCCATCGCGTCGCTTGTTGACGAAGCGGCCGTGCCACGTCCGTCCGGCGGTGACGGTGTTCCAGAGCTCACGGTAGAACGAAGCGTCCTGCACGCCACTCTTCATGACGCGCGGGTTTTGGCCTATCACCTCGTCGCGCCGGTACCCCGTCACCGCCTCGAAGGCGGGATTCACGTACTCGATCAGCGCGTCACGATTGGTTACCACCACCACTTCCGCCGTCTGCTCGATGGCCGCGAGCAGTCGCTCGCGCTCCCGCTGCGCCTGCCAGCGCTCGGTGACGTCCTGTACGGCGCCTTCCATGCCGATGATGTGACCGTCGCCGTCTCTCAGGGGGTTTCCAATGGCTACGATGCGCACGGGCGACCCATCCGGCCGGACGAGCGTCATCTCCACTTCATACCGGCGCTCGGCCCGCCACGCCTCCGTCGCCGTCACGCGGAGGCGCTCCGCGTCCGCCGGTGAGTAGTACGATGCCTCTTCCGCCGGGCTGGGTGGGCCGAGCGCTGGATCGCGGCCGTAGATCTCGTACACCACGTCCGACCAGAAGAGCGTTTGCGTCGCAAACTCGAACCGCCAGTAGCCGAGGCGCCCCAGCCGTTGCGCCTCGAATAGCCGCCGCTCGCTGTCAACTCGCGCCTGCTCCTGCGCCACCTTTTCGCGGCGCAGGTGTCGCGCACGCATCGCGCCTTCGACTGCCGAGGCCAGCCGCTTGACGTGCTCCTTGATGACGTAATCCCAAGCGCCGGCCTTCATGCACGCGACGGCCGTGTCCTCGTTCGTCGATCCGGTCACGATGATGAATGGCACGTCGGGCAGCCGCTGCTGCGCAATGGTCAGCGCCTGCATGCCGTCGAAGCGCGGCATCATGTAGTCCGACAGGATCAGCTCGGGCTTGAACGATTCCAGTGCGTCGAGGTACGCCTCGCGGGAGTCGACTCGCAGAAACGTGCAATCGGCACAGACACGCCGGACTTCGCGTTCGTTGAGCTCCGCGTCGGACGGCAGGTCTTCGACGATCAGCACGCGCATGCAGTTCACCGTCATCACGGCTCCTTCGTCGGAGTTGACCGTGGTTTCACAGTCACGCCGGTGGCCGGTTCACGAGCAGCCAGTACAGGCCCAGCTTGGAGACCGCCTCCGAGAACGCGTCGAAATCCACCGGCTTCACCACATAGCTGTTCGCGCCCAGTTCGTAGGCGGCCTTCACGTCCGGATCCTCGCTGGACGACGTCACCACCACCACGGGAATCAGGCGCGTCTTCTCGTGACGCCGGATTTCGCGAAGCACGTCGAGGCCGCTCACCTTGGGCAGCTTGAGATCGAGCAGCACGACGCGCGGCGCTTCGCCGATGTTCCGCCCCGCGTACGCGCCGGTGCAGAACATGTAGTCGAGGGCGGCGGCACCGTCCTCCACCAGCGTGATCCGGTTGGCCAGTCGGTCCTTCTTGAGGGCACGCATGGTCAACTCGGCGTCCTGCGGGTTGTCCTCGACGAGCAGGATGTCGATGGCGGAACCGTCGTCCATGGTCAGGCCTCAGGCTGTTGAAGTGCAAAACTGAACGTCGCGCCGCTCCCCACCTCGCCGTGCGCCCAGACGCGGCCCCCGTGCCGGCGCACGATGCGCTGCACGAGGGCAAGTCCCACGCCCGTCCCCTCGAACTCCTTCGTGCTGTGCAGGCGCTGGAAGACGCCGAACAACTTGTCCGCATAGCGCATGTCGAACCCGGCGCCGTTGTCCCGCACCGAGTACACAGTCTCCCCGTCAACCTGCGCGGCCGTCACCTCGATGACCGCCCCTTCCCGCTTGGACGAGAACTTGATGGCGTTCGACAGCAGGTTGGACCACACCTGTCGCATCAGCGACGGATCTCCCACGGCAGCGGGCAGTTCGCCTACCCGGAAATCGATGCGGGCAAGTTCCTCAGGCGTCACGAGGAGTTCGCGAAACACGGAGTCCGCCATCACGCGCATCTCGATGCGCGACGGCTGCAGCTCGGCGCGACTCAGCCGTGAAAACGCGAGCAGGTCGTCGATGAGCCGGCCCATGCGGCCGGTGTTCTCGCGAATGATCCCGCAAATGCGCTGCTCTTCATCGCCGAGCCGTGGCCCGACTTCATCGACCAGGATGCGCGTAAAGCCGTCAATCGCGCGCAGTGGGGCGCGCAGGTCGTGGGACACGGAATAGGAGAACGCCTCCAGTTCGTGGTTCGACGCCTCGAGTTGCTCCGTGCGGTCGTGGACGCGCTGTTCCAGCTCGGCATTGAGGGTCCGCAGCTCCGACTCCACCCGCTTGCGCTCGGTGATCACGTCGAAGACCGCCACGAAGTGCTCGGGCTGCGGACAGTACACCGAGATCGAGAACCACATGCTTAGCGCCTCGACCAAGATCTCGACGGTCTCCGGCACGCCGGTTCGCGCCACGCGGCCGTAGATGGCGAAAAGCTCCGGATCTGACTCCCGGATGCCGGGAATGACTTCGCTGACCCGCCGGCCGACCACATCCTTCAGCCCCGTCAGTGATGAAAAGGCGTCATTCACGTCCAGATACGTGAAGTCCGCCGCAACGTCACCATCGTAGAGCATCTTGCAGTACGCAAATCCGTTCAGCATGCGCTCGAAGAGCGACCGATACTTGCGCTCGCTCTCCTGCAACGCGGTCAGCGTGCGCCGGCGTTCGCCGATGTCCTCCACGCTGCTGATGAAGAACGCGGGGAGACCCTGCGGGTCCCGCTGCAGCGTGGTGTTGACCTCGGTCCACACCGTGCGACCATTTCGATGGATGTAGCGCTTCTCGAAGCGTGCACTCGAAAGCGTTCCAGCCAGCATCGCATCGAGTTGCCGGCGGGTCGCCGCCACGTCGTCTGGGTGGGTCAGATCATCCCAGCGCACGCCCGTGATTTCCTCGGCGGTATACCCGAGCATCTCGCCAAAGGCCCGGTTGGGATGGACGTCGCCGTTCGGGTAGGTGATGGACCGGCCAAGTGAGGCATTCTCGAACACCAACCGGAAGCGCTCCTCGCTCCGGCGCAACGTCTCTTGGATCAGCCGATCCCGACTCTCGTCACGGATTACCAGGACCACGCCGGCGATTCGGCCGCCGACCTCCCTGATGGGCGCACCCGAGAACGCGACGGGATGCTCCCGGCCGTCGCGCGCCACCAGGATGAGGCTGGCGAATCCCACCACCTCGCCTGCGCGCAGCACCTGCGACACCGGACTCTCGGCGTGTGCCCGGGTGTCCTCGCGCACAACGCGAAGCACCTCACCATGCGGCCGGTCGCGCGCCTCGTCCTGCGTCCAACCCGTCAGCTTCTCCGCCATGGAGTTCATCATCTCGACCTTGCCGGCCGCATCGATGGAGATGACCCCTTCGCCGATGCTCTCAAGGGTGGCGCGACTCCGAGCTTCGCTCGCCCCGAGCCGGGCTTCATTCTTTCTCCGTTCCGTGACGTCGATGCAGGTTCCCACCATCCGGGTCGGCTTGCCCCGCTCGTCCGTGAAGAGTGCGCCGCGGGCGCTGAGCGTCCGCCACCCGCCATCTCGCAGTCGCACGCGGTAATCGGTGTCGTACGGGCGGCCGCGCTCAACAGCATCCGCCAATTCCTGCTCGACGCGCTCTCGCTCGTCCGGGTGGATTCGCGCACTCCACAGCTTCAAGCTGGCGATCTCCGCCGGCGTGCAGTCGAAGAGACGAACGAACTCATCCGACCCGACAATCGCGTTGTTGACGGTGTCCCATTCCCACGTACCGACGTGCGCCGCTCGCTGTGCCTCATGGAGCTGTTCGTGCGTGCGCCGGAGGGCGATCTCAGCATGCTTGCGCGTGGTGATGTCGACCGAGAGGATCAGCACGCCCTCTGGCACGGGCTCGATCCGCAGGTCGAACCAGCCGAGCGTGCCATCCGGAAAGGCGAACTCGTTCTCCATCTGGCTGGCGACGCGGTCGCGCAGGACGCGGCCGATCAGGGCGAAGACCTCCGTCGCTTCGATCCCGGGCCACATCTCGACGTAGCGGCGGCCCAGAAGCTCCGAACTGGGACGTCGGTTCTGCGCCTCGGCCGCCGCGTTGATGTAGAGGTAGCGCCAATCATGGTCGAGGAGCTGACATCCCTCGAGCATGTGATCCATCGCGGACCGCACGCGCAGTTCGGGATCGTGCGCCGCGTTTCGTGGCAGGGGGCGCGCGGCGGACGACTTCTTCAGTGCCCGCTCTGGCGCGGCACCCTGCGCGAACGAAGTGTCGTTCGCCCGTGCCTCCTTCGCGCGGCTGCGCAGACCGCTTGGCACGGCCTTGGAATCGGGCTTCGTCGCCGCGATCCTCCCCTGCTTCTTCATCCATTTGCCTCGCCTGGTCATCAGCCAGGCAGTCCACTCCGCAGGGCACGCGACGCGTCCGTGAACGGAGCGATGTCTAAGAAGTACGTGTGCACGAGGGGCAATGTTCCAGCGCGTATCTCGTTACATCATATAATAATCGCGCCGAAAAAGGCAAACCAATGTGTGCGGGTTCATTCAGCGTTCATTATCGCGGCGACGTTCGATTCAAGGAATCGACCTGGACCGCGGGACGGCACGATTTGCGCCACACGTTCGTCGACGGTGAGCGGCGGCGCACGGAGTCAGAAAAACCGAGGCCGCCCAGTGCGCCGGGCGGCCTGCTCGTTTTCCCTCCATGCCGGGGCCGGGAATCGAACCCGGATGGGGTTGCCCCCAAGGGATTTTAAGTCCCTCGCGTCTAGCCAGTTTCGCCACCCCGGCGGGGAACGACACTCCGGATTGGGGATTCCGGAATTGGGATTCGGATTTCGGAGCGCCGTGCGATTGGGGATATGGAATAATGATACGAGTAAGACAGAGGGCGGGAAGCCTCTCAGCTCCCCGCCCTCCGGCGTCTCTCATTCATTCCATCCAGAGCGGGAAACGGGACTCGAACCCGCGACCCCAACCTTGGCAAGGTTGTGCTCTACCAACTGAGCTATTCCCGCGTGCAACGCATTCTAGTGGCGCACGCCAGCCGCGGCAACCGCCATCTACCATCTGCCGTCCACCATCTGCCAGCTACCATCTGCCATCCACCATCTGCCAGCTACCAGCTACCAGCTGCCCTTCACCCCTCCACTCTCGCCCCATCATCCGCCGACACCACCCACGTCCGCGGCTTGCGTCCCAGCGCCTGCGCAAAATCCGACGGCATCGACTCCTGCAGCGCCAGCAGGGCGCTCGTCTCGCCAAACACCACCGCGCAGCCACCCCAGCCGGCGCCGGTGAGTCGTGCCCCCGCCACGCCCGGCGCGCGCATGGCGTACTCGACCACCCAATCGAGCTCCGCGGATGAGCACTCGTAGTCGTTGCGCAACGACTCGTGCGACGCGATCGCCAATCGGCCGGGAAACCGTTCACCCCGCGCCAGCGTTTGCATCGTCGCACGCACCCGCTCGCACTCGGCGATCACGTGACGCGCACGGCGACGCTGCACGTCCGGCATCTCGGCGCTCCCAAGTTGCGACATTGTCGCCGCAGCCAGCGACGGCACGTCCGGCGTCACCACGCGAATGGCGGCGAGCGCCGCGGCGCACTCGTCGACGCGTTCCGCGTACGCCGATCCGCGCAGGCTGCGCGGGACCGCCGTATCGACAATGAGCACCGATTCCGTGAACGGCACGGCGCGGACCGTCGCCGGATTGAACTGCATGTACAGCGCGTGGCCACGTTGGCCGCACGCCGCGGACAGCTGGTCCATCGCGCCACACGGCACGCCGACGAACTGCCGCTCGGCCTGCTGGCAGAGCAGCGCGAGCGCCACGAGATCGGTGTCGAGCCCCATCAGCGTGTGCACCGCAAAACCAAACGACACTTCGAGCGCGGCGGACGAACTGAGTCCGCTCCCCGAGGGCACATCGCTCGCCACCGCCACTTCGAGCCCCGGCACGTCGACGCCGGCGCCAATGAGCTGATCAAGCACGCCCGCGGGATAGTCGGTCCACTGGCGCTTGCGGGCCAGGCTGGCGTGATCGAGCGTCAGCACGCCGCCCGTGCCTCCCGAGTTGATGCGCGTGGTCTTCGCGCCGTCACGCAGGCGGATCGCCACCGCCGTGCGACGCTGGATGGCGATCGGCAGCGCCTCGCCGCCATTGTAGTCGACGTGTTCGCCAATGAGGTTCACGCGCCCGGCCGCCGAGACCACGAGCGTGGGCTCGCCGCCGAATGACTTGCCGAAGTGCTGCCGAACTTCGTCGATGATCACGGGCGTACTCCAAAGGCGTGCACCGCATACCAGGTGGCGTACGCGAGCAACCCCGCAAGCGCCGCATCGCCGCCGCCGGACGTCGCGTTGCCCTCCGCATCAATGCGCTCGGCGGCCACGCCCAGCGACAGCGGCGCGCGCCGCAGCCACTCGAGCACCGCCGGCGCATCGGGCCCCATCAGCCGTGCGAGTTGCTGCGAGAGATGCGTGGGCGCCACCACCTTCTTGGCCGTGCGACGGTAGGTGGAGTCCGTGCGTTCAACCGCCTCGTACAGCGGCAGCCAGAGCGCCGACCCGATGGCGTCGTCCTCGTCGCTCACCTTGCCGCCGAGGTCGCTGGCAGAGACGAACGCCGACTTGGCGCCACCCGGAGCGAAGTGGCGGCGCAGTGCGGCGCGCACCCCTTCGGCATCCTGCAGCGCCTTGGCGGCCTCTTCATCCAGCGTGCGCTTGAGGCACTCGAGCGCGTACGCCACCACCGCATTGCCGTGCAGCGTGAATGGCTGCAGGGCGCGCTCCCCGCCGAGCGTCACCTCGGTGTGGTACAGCGGATGATCCTTGTCGCGGCGCGCGGTGAGATCGTCGTTGGAGACGTACAGCGTATCAGCGAGCACCGGCTCTTCGACAATGCGGTCGTCGTTGGTGTCGCGAATGTAGCGGTCCACCGCGATCGCATACGACGCGCATCCTTCGAGCGTGAAGCCGGGTTCGAAGATGGTGCCGTCGAGGTATCGCACCCCCTGCCCGGGGGCATAGCCGTGCAGCTCGCAGGCGCGCAGGATCAGCTCGCGCGCCAGCGGCGGGTCGGCCAGTTGCACCGCGGGAATGGTCCAGCAGAGCGCTTCCCAGTCGCGAATCGTGACCCCGGCGGGATGCCAGGGCGCGCGGCTGCGCACCAGATAGTACTGCGCATCGTCGAGCCCGCGCGCCACGCCGTAGAAGTACGCGAACAGCAGGTTGCGGTTGACGAGCAGATCCAGCGACTCGGTCCCCGTGCTCTGCTCCAGCGCGCGCAACGCCTCGCGCGTGGCCTGCAACAGCGCGCGCCATCCGCGGCGCCGCATCACCGACACCGTCGCCTGCGCGCCGTCGTACTCGGGGCCGGCGCCAATGTAAAACGCGCAGTCCACGCGCGCGCCGCCGGCCACCACGAACGAACGCTCTAAGGCATAGGTCGGCGACGCCCCGTCGGTGATGGTGACCGCCGCGTCCTCGTCACTCGCGATGGCGAGCGCGGCCAACCCCGGCGCGCTGACGCCATCCAGCACCACCGTGCCGCGCGGACCCGCGCTGACGCGCGACGCATCGTCGAGCGGCCGCGGCGTGCGCACGCGGAGCTGTCGGTGCCCCAGCGTTCCTTCGAGCGAAAACGAGACGCGGCGCTCCGCCGATCCACGGTTCTCGACCGCCAGCGCGTACACGGCCCCGGCGATATCCGCATCGAGGCCGAAGGGAGCAAACAGCGTCCCGCGAATGACGAGGTCGCCGACGGTAGCCGTGAACGTCGGCAGCCAGTTGAACGCGCGCTCCCACGCGATGCCGCCCTTCGCCAGTTCAATCCGCTCCCCATCGACGGTCAGGACCGGACGCGCCAGCGCCGGTCCATCGCCAGTGAGAAAGCCCTCGCTCCCCGCAAACTCCACCGCCGAGCGTGCGCCGCGATGCAGGAGCCCCAGGGCGTGAACCGAGCCGTCCACGGGGTGTACGCAAGGAAGCGCCATCCAGTGGTTGCCGGTGACCTGCCAGGGGATGCTCGGAAGCGACGAATCGCGCATTAGGTTTCAGGGTTGCTGGTGTAAGGTCAATTTAGCTCGTTCACGCACTCAACGCTCATTGGTGATGATCGCCCGTTTCACACGCGTCGCGCTCGTGGCCGTCCTGCTGACGGCCGTCGCACATCCTGCGGCGGCGCAGCGCGCGCTGGGCATCGGTGATGACGCCTCGACGCTCCCAGCCGGCATGCTGCGGTTCACCGCCGGCTCGTTGTGGGACCGGGCCAACGAGCGGTACGACGCGGACGGCAAGCTGCGCGCGCTGGGCGCCAGCGCGAGCACTCCGGCATGGAACGGGCTCTACGATACGCGGCTCATGCTGGCCGCGCCGCTCGTGAAGTCGCTCGGCGGAGTCTCCAGCTTCGATGCGTCGCTCGGTTCACTCGCGATCGGCCGGCGCGATGCGTCGTCTGACGGCCTCTTCGGCATCGATCTTGGACTGCTGAAGCGGCTCACCGTCGGGGCGCGCGTGCGCGTGGCGAGCCACGGCATCGAACCGAATGTCGCCCTCAACCCTCGGCTCATCGAGGGCACGATGGGACTCAACCCCGCGTGGACGAACACGGTGGCGGCCGATCGCAACGCCGTCATCGTCGCGCAGTTCGACAGCGCCGTGGTGCAGACCACGCGGCGCATCGCGCAGTGTCAGGCGGCGCCGGGCGGCACTGGCTGCACCGCGATCACCGCCAACGTCGCGGCCGCGCAGACGATCGTCGCCAACGCCGCGTCGTTCGCGACGGCGATGAATGCACTTTACGGTGGCCGCAAGAACGCCGCGGGACTGCCGTTCGTACCCGTCAGCAACAGTTCCGCACAGAAGGCCATCGACCAGCGCGTGCTGGGCTTCCGCGATCAGTTTGTCGCGCTCGGCAACTCGGCCATTGGCACACAGGGACCGACGGGGGGTGCGCTCTTCTCAGCCGCCGACATCACCACCCTGCTCGCCGATTCCCTCTACGGCTACTACCTGCGCCCGCTGCGCACGGTGCACGCGTACGGACTTGGCGAGATATCGGTGCATCTCAAGGCGCGGCTCTTCCAGACGACGGGCGATGACTCGTCGACCATTCACGGATTCGCCGTGCGACAGAGCGCGGGCGTGACGCTGCGCCTCAACGGCGGCTCGACGCCGCAGGCCGACGAACCATTCGCCCCGGTGACCGGCGACGATGGCAAGGGCTTCACCGTTCAATCGTTCACCGACTTGTTCTACGGTTCGCGGTACTCGGCCACCGTCGTCGTCAACTTCGCGCAGAGCCAGGCGCAGCAATACACCATGCGCCTGCCGACGTTCGAGGCTCCGTCGGTGGGAGGCGTTCCGTTCCCGCTGCTGAGCGCCGATCGCGAAGCCACGATCACGCGTACGCCCGGCTCGCGCATCGACATCGCCGTCACGCCGCGCGTGGCAATGACGCCCAACATCTGGCTTGGCGCGAGCTGGATGATGTCGCAGCAGGCGGCCGATGCGTGGACCAACGCGGCCTTCGTGACGACGCCCACGGGCGTCGCCGCCGGCCCGATTTCCGCGGCCGAGCACTGGGCCGCGGCGACTGACTGGACAGAGCAGCGCCTCTCGCTCGGCGGCACCTACTCCACCGTGAACGCGGCTCATGCGGGCAAAACGAAGCGTGCCTTCGATGTCACGTACGAACACCAGCAGACGCTGAGTGGCAGCGGCTGGCGCGTATCGCACCTCAGCCGCGACGTGGTGTCCGTGCGCTGGTACCCGCGGGCCTGGGGGCGGTAGGCTTCGTCGACCCGTCGAGCGTGTGCGACGGCCGCGCCGCCTGCGCGGTGGCAATCTGTTCGCGGGCGTGTGCCCGGCTCGTCGCGCTGTCGCTGTCGCCGCCGAGCATGCGCGCGATCTCTTCGACTCGCGCGTCGCCGCCCAGCACCTCGATGTCCGCGGTGGTGACGCCGTCCTTGGCGCCCTTGTGCACGCGAATGTGGTGATGCGCGCGTGAGGCGATCTGCGGCAAGTGCGTGATGGCGAAGACCTGATGATGCGCCGCCACGCGCCGCATCGCGTCGCCCACCTGCTGCCCGACCTTGCCGCCGATCCCCGCATCAACTTCGTCGAAGATGAGCGTCGGCACGCGGTCCACGCCCGCCAGAATAGTCTTGAGCGCCAGCATCACGCGCGCCAGCTCACCGCCCGACGCCACGCGCGAGAGCGGCCGCGCGTCGTGCCCGACGTTGAGCGCCACGCGAAATTCCACGTCCTCCGCGCCCATCGCGCCCGTTTCAGCCCGCGCGGCAAGCGCCACGTGGAACTTGCCGTCCTCGAGCCCGAGCCCGGGGAACTGCGCCTCAACCTCACGCGCCAGCTTGGACGCGGCCTTCTGCCGCGCCCTGCTGAGCGCGACGGCCGCTTCGCGCAGCGCGGCCTCGGCCGTCGCAACACTCTCGTCCAATTCGCGCAGATCGAGCGCCGCGCTGTCGAGCAGTGACAGCTCGGCGCGCGCTTCGCGCCCGGTCTCGAGCGCGGCGGCAATGCTGCCGCCGTATTTCTTGACGAGCCGGAAGATCAGGTCGCGGCGCCGCTCCACGTCCGCCAAGCGCGCCGGATCGTGTTCGATGCCATCGCCGTACGCCGCGACCTCGCGCACGAGTTCTTCGAGCGCGTAGTAGGCAGCGTCGTAAAGCTCCTGCAGGCGCGCCACGCTGGGGTCGATGCGCTGCAGCGCGGCAAGCGGTTTCTGGAGCGCGCCGAGCTGGCTAAGCACCGCCCCTTCCTCCCCCTCAATCACCGCCGCGATCTCGCCGGCAATCGCCCGCAGTTCCTCGGCGTGGCTCAGGCGGCGCGCTTCGTCGTCGAGCTTTTGCTCCTCACCCTCGATGAGCTTCGCATCCAAGAGCTCGCGCGCCACGTGCTGCAGGTAGTCGGCGCGCTTCTGCGCCGCGTCGCGGCGCGCTTTCAAATCAGCGACCGCGTGTCGCGCGCTGGCCAGCGCGCCAAACGCCTTCGCCACGGCGGCCGCATGTGTCTGTGCTCCGGCGAACGCGTCGAGGATGCGCCGCTGCGCTTCGGGGTCGAGCAGCGACTGCGCCTCGTGCTGCCCGTGCACGTTGATGAGCGCGCGCCCGATGTCGGAGAGCACCGACGCGGTGACGGCGGTGCCATTGATCCACGCCCGCGCGCGGCCGCCAGTGGTGGCCGGCACTTCGCGCTTGAGCACCAGCACGCCGTCGTCGCACTCGATGCCACGCTCGTCGAGCTGCGAGCGCAGTTCGGGCGCATCGCCCAGCTCGAACGTCCCCTCCACGAGCGCGCGATCCGCCCCCGGCCGCACCAGATCGGCCGTCGCACGTTCACCGATGAGCAGGCCCAGCGCGCCCACGATGATCGACTTCCCCGCCCCCGTCTCGCCCGACAGCACATTCAGTCCCGGCGCCAGCGGCAGCACCACGGCGTCGATGATGGCGAAGTTGCGGATGCGAAGTTCGGTGAGCAAAGGACAGATGGTAGAGGGTAGAGGGTAGATGGTAGATGGTAGTCAGCAGACGGCAGACGGCAGACGGCAGACGGCAGACGAAACGACGCGACCGCTCGAGTGGAAACGGAACACGCCACACCGAGGCGCTCGCGATCGAAATCCGGGATCGAAATCCTCAATCCAGATCCGTGATCCCTGTCCTCAATCGCCGTTACCGATCTCTGTCCACAAGCCCGCCCCATCCCATCTTCGCCCGCAACCGCCCAAAGAACGTCGTGTCGTCCATTCGCACGATGCGCACCGGCTGAGCCGAACGGCGAACGGTCAGCCGCTGGTTGGGACCCAACTTAGTTCCCACCTGTCCATCCACCGTTACCAAAACCTCCTCGGGCGCATCATCCGGCTGCACCTCGACCACGGCGTCGGGCGGCAGCACGAACGGCCGGATCGCCAGCGTGTGCGCGGCCACCGGCGTCACGAGGATCGACTCGTGCGTCGGCTCGACAATCGGGCCGCCGGCCGACAGCGAATACGCCGTCGAGCCGGTCGGCGTCGAGATGACGATGCCATCCGCGCCGATCATCCCGAGTTTTTCGCCATTCACCGCCAGGTCGAGCCGCAGCACGCGCGCAAATCCGCCCTTATGCAGCACCACATCGTTCAGCGCTCGCAGGCGAGGCCCGGTGGGTCCGTGCGCGTCATGCGCCTGTGCCTCGAGCGCCATGCGCTGATCGGCGGTGTATTCGCCGCGCGCGAACCGCGGCAACGCGGCGCCAAAATCCTCGATGCGGCACGTCGTGAGGAATCCGAGCTTGCCGGTATTCACGCCGAAGACGGGCGCATCCGCGCCGTCAAGCAGCCGTGCCGCGCGCAGCAGCGTTCCATCACCGCCCAGCGCCAGCATCGCGTCCAACGCGGACGGATCGCCCAGCGCCGCGGCGCCGGTTCCGACCATCGCCAGCAGATCGGCCTCGTACGAGAGCTGCAGCCCAAGCGACGGTGCCTGCTGCGACAGATGACGCAGGAGCTCATCGAGCCCTTCGTAGCCGAGGTGCCCGATGACGCCGACGCGCATCAGCCGGCCAGGGCTTCGGCGTCGTGCAGTGCGCGCACCTTCGCCGCGATGCCGGCGGCGTCCAGCCCGCACTGCGCCAGCTGCCGCGCGCGCGACGCCGCGTACACCACGCGATCTGGAACGCCGTGCGCAATCACGCGCACCTGCGGCTCCATCTGCTCGACCAGCGTCGACAAATACGCGCCAAACCCGTTGACCACCGTCCCTTCCTCGACCACGAGCAGCATCTTGTGATCCTGCGTCAGCGCCGCCAGCGACAACTGGTCGATGGGCTTGAGGAACCGGCAGTTCACGACCGTGACATCGAGCCCGTCGGCGGCCAAGGTCTCCGCCGCCTTCGTCGCCTCGGCGACCATCGTGCCCACCGCGAGAATCGCCACCTCGTCGCGTCCCTTGCGCAGCACGTCCCACGTGCCGTACGGCACCGCCGGAATGTCCCGCGCCGGCCCCACCACATCGGGCGCCGCGTCACGCGGGTACCGAATGCTGAACGGGTCGGTGTCGTGCGACATCGCGGTTCGCAGCAGGCCAATGAGTTCGGCACCGCTCGCGGGCGCCGTCACCGTCATGTGCGGAATCGCCAGCATATACGCGATGTCGTACAGCCCGGCGTGCGTCTCACCGTCTTCGCCCACGAGCCCCGCACGATCAAGGCAGAAGATCACCGGCAAGTGCTGGATGGCGACGTCGTGGATGATGCTGTCGAAACCGCGCTGCAGGAACGTCGAGTAGATGGCCGTCACGGGCCGCAGTCCTTGCGTCGCCATGCCGGCGGCAAACGTCACCGCGTGGCCCTCGGCGATGCCGACGTCGAAGAACCGCGTCGGGTGCACCTTCTGCACCTGATTGATGCCCGTGCCGCTCGGCATCGCCGCCGTGATCGCGACGAGCGTCGGCTCTTCTTCCATGAGCTCGGTGAGGCCGCGGCCGAAGACCGTCGTCCAGTTGGGATTCGCCTTCGACGCGGCAATCACCTTGCCCGTAGCGGGGTCATGCCCCGGCGGCAGCGCGTGCCACTTCTCCACGTGCTCGCCGGCGGGGAATCCCTTGCCCTTCTGCGTGATCACGTGCACGAGGCGCGGTCCCTTGAACTGCCGCACCGCGCGGAACGTCTCGATCATCCCATCCACGTCGTGCCCATCAATGGGACCGAAGTACCGGAAGCCGAGTTCTTCAAAGAGCACGCCCGGCGTGAGGAACGCCTTCACGCTCTCTTCCCAGCGCTTCACGATCGCGCCGATGTCGTGAATGGCGCCCTTGCCCTTGTCGTACGTCTCAAAGATCTGGCCCAGGCTGCTGCGCAAGCGGTTATACAGCGGGTTGCGCTGCACCGACGTGAGATACTTGTGCATCGCACCCACGTTGGGCGCGATCGACATCTCGTTGTCGTTCAACACGACGATGATATCGCGGTCGGCGGCGCCGGCGTTGTTGAGGCCTTCATACGCCAGGCCGCTGCCCAGCGAGCCGTCGCCGATGATGGCCACGACCTTGAAGTTCTCCTTGTTCAAGTCGCGCCCCGCGGCGATGCCGAGCGCCGCCGAAATCGACGTCGCGGCGTGGCCCGCGCCAAAGGCGTCGTAGTCACTCTCGCTGCGCTTCAGGAAGCCCGACAGCCCGGACTCCTGCCGCAGCGTCGACATGCGGTCGCGGCGACCAGTCAGGACCTTGTGCGGATAGCCTTGGTGGCCCACGTCCCACACCAGCTGGTCGCGCGGCGTATCGAACGCGTAATGAAGCGCGATGGTCAGCTCCACCACGCCCAGCCCGGCGCCGATATGACCGCCCGTGTTCGAGCAACTCTCGATGAGGAACTGCCGCAGCTCATCAGCAAGCTGCTTGAGTTCCGGCGACGAGAGGCCCTTGAGGTCGGCTGGAGAGTTGATGCGAGACAGAACAGTCATGGACGGAACGAAGGGGACGGAGGGAATCTATACGCGAAGCGCGGCATCAGCGTATCACGAGCGCCGGGCCACGACGTACCGGGCGATGGCCTCGAGTGACGGGGTCAGCACCCCGGCCTCGGCGAGGGCCGCGCACCCTTCCTGCACCAGCGCCTCAGCGCGAGCGATCGCGCCATCTACGCCGAGCAGCGCGGGATACGTGCTCTTTTGGTAGGTCAGATCCTTGCCGGCCGTCTTGCCCAGCTCATCGCTGGTCGCCGTCACGTCGAGCACGTCGTCGGCAATCTGGAACGCGAGGCCGATGCACCGGCCGTAGCGCCCGAGCGCGACGAGGTGCGCCTCCGACGCGCGCGCGGCGCGCGCCCCCAGCTCCACGGACGCCTCGATGAGCGCCCCAGTCTTGCATCGATGAATGCGCTCGAGCTGTTCGTACGACAGCCGCTGGCCTTCGCCCTCGAGGTCAAGCAGCTGACCGCCGATCATCCCGCCCGCTCCCGACGCGCGCATCAGCACGCGCACGATGTCGCCGCTCGTGGCGTCGTCGATGCCAAGCGCACGGGCGGCATCCCACGCCGCGCGCGCCGCCAGCGGTACCATCGCCATGCCGGCGGCCGTCGCCACGGGTACGCCATACGCCTTGTGCACCGTCGGCCGGCCGCGCCGCAAATCGTCATCGTCCATGCACGGCAGGTCGTCGTGCACCAGCGAGTACGCGTGCACCACTTCCACCGCCGCCGCGAGCGGCGCCACGTCGCCGGCACCGCCGCACGCGTCATACGTGAGCATCACGAGCACCGCGCGCAGACGCTTGCCTTCACCCGTGATCGAATAGCGCATCGCATCGCCCACGGGTCCGCCGATCGCCGGCAGCTCGCGGTCGCAGAGCACATCGAGCGCACGCGCCACACGGGCGCGGGCGGCGGAGAAGTCTGGCGCGATGCTACTGGCTGGCATCGCGCTCCTCGAGCGCCCCGTTCGCCTGCTCCACGAGCGTCGTCACGCGCCCTTCGGCCTTTGCCAAAGCGTCAGAGGCCGCGCGCAAGCGCTTGATGCCCTCTTCGAAGAGCGCCAGCGACTCGTCGAGCGTGAGGTCGGCGCGGTCAAGCGCCGCCGCGATCTGCTCGATCCGCTCCAGATCCTGTTCAAAGCTCACGTCGCCGCTCCTCCCGCCGTGGGCAGTGCGCCGTGGCGCACCGCAATCGTCGAAGCGTCCACTTGCCCGTCGCGCAGCACGAGCGAGAACGCCTGTCCCGCCGTGAATGCCGCCGCCGAACCCAGTGCGTGCCCGTTGGCGTCGCGCGCCACCGCGTAGCCGCGCGCCAAAGTGTTGAGCGGACTCAGCGCATCGAGGCGCGCCGCCACGTGCTGCACGCGCGCGCGCCGCCGCTCGACGCTGCGCGTCGCGCGAATCGACAGGTCGCCCGCGCCCCGCGTCAGGTCGCGGCGCGCCGACACCGAGCGCCGCTGCACACCGGCCACCATGACCTGTCGCAGCGCTGCCAGCGTGTACACCAGCTCGTCGAGCACCGGCACCGCCGCCTCGGCCGCGGCCGAGGGCGTCGCCGCGCGCAGATCGGCCACGAGATCGGCGATCGTGAAGTCCACTTCGTGCCCGACCGCGCTGATCGTCGGAATCGGGCACGCCGCGATCGCGCGCGCGACCGCTTCATCGTTGAACGCCCACAAGTCTTCGCGCGAACCGCCGCCCCGACCGATGATCACGACGTCCGCCCTGTTCCATCGGGCGACTAGCTCGAGCGCGGCGACAAGCGACGCCGGCGCCGATTCGCCCTGCACGGCCGCCGGCACGATGACCAGATCAACCGACGGATTGCGACGCGCGATCACCGAACGGATGTCGTGCAACGCCGCGCCATCGGGGCTCGTCACCACGGCCACGCGCTGCGGGAATCTCGGGATTGACCGCTTGCGCGCGGGGTCGAGCAAGCCGTCCTTCTCCAGCCGCAGGCGCGTCGCCTCGAACGCCTTGCGCCACAGCCCTTCGCCCTCGGCCTCGAGCGCGCGCACCATGAACTGCATCTGGCCGCGCGCGGGATACAGCGAAAGCTGGCCGAACGCCATCACCTGCATGCCGTCGTCGGGCGCCGCCGGAATGCGCACCGTGTCGCGCGACCAGACCACGCACGACACCGCCGCCGTCGCGTCCTTGAGCGTGAAGTACCAGTGGCCGTTGCGGTGCGCCGTGAAGTTGCTCACCTCGCCGCGAATCCACAGCGGCGGAAACGCGCCCTCCAGCACGTCCTTGGCCATCTGCGTGAGCGCCGCCACCGGAAAGGCCGTCTCTGGCGATTCTCCGGGCGCGGCATCACGAAGCGCTGCGCGCTCCGATGTACCAGACGCATCGGCGCCGTCAAACAGCGACGGCGCCGTACCTCGCCGCGGCGATCCGCCGCGGCGACCTGTCACGCAAGCCCCTGGGCGGCGGCGCGGACAGTGTTCTTCAGCAGCATCGCAATGGTCATCGGTCCCACGCCGCCCGGCACGGGCGTGATCTTCGACGCCACTTCGCTGACCGTGGCAAAGGCCACGTCGCCGACGATGCGGTATCCCTTCTTCTGCGTCGCATCTTCCACGCGGTTGATGCCCACATCAATCACCACCGCGCCCGGCTTCACCATGTCCGCCGTGACGAACTCGGGCCTGCCAATCGCCGCAATGAGGATATCCGCGCGCCGAGTGACGGCAGCCAGATCCTTCGTCTTCGAGTGGCACACCGTCACCGTTGCGCTCGCGTTGACGAGCAGCGACGTCATGGGCTTGCCGACAATCGTCGAACGTCCCAGCACCACCACGTTGGCGCCGGACACCTTCACGCCCGCCTTCTCGAGCAGCACCATCACGCCCGCCGGCGTGCATGGCGCAAACCCGCTCTTCTCGCCAATCCAGATACGGCCGACGTTGACGGGGTGAAAGCCGTCCACGTCCTTCTCGGCCGCAATGCGCAAAATCACCGCCTGCGGATTGATGTGCTTGGGCGGTGGCATCTGCACGAGAATGCCGTGCACGGTGGGATCGACGTTCAGTTTGTCGATGAGCGCCAGCAGCTCGTCCTGCGTGGTCTCGGCCGGCAGGCGAATGGTCACGCCATTCATCCCCGCCTCAATGCAGGCCTTCTCCTTGGAGCGCACGTACACCGCGCTCGCCGGATCGTCGCCGACCAGCACCACCGTGAGCCCCGGCGTCACGCCGCGCGCAATCAGCGCCGCGGCGTCCTTCGCGACCTCGGCGCGCACCAACTTGGCGACGGCCACGCCGTCGATCAGTTTGTCGGCCACCGCGTCGTCCATCAGTTCAGCGGGCAATGTCCACCGTCCTCTTTTCACGGATGGCCACGACCTTGATCTGTCCCGGATACTGCAGCTCGGCTTCCACCCGGCGCGCGATCTCGTCGGTGAGCGACTGCATCCGCAGGTCGTCAACATCCTCGGGATTTACAATGACGCGAATCTCGCGCCCCGCCTGAATGGCGAAGACGCGGTCCACACCGCGATAGCTCGAGGCGATCTTCTCCAGCCCCTCGAGCCGCTTCACATACGTCTCAAAGGCCTCGCGGCGCGCGCCGGGGCGCGATCCGCTGATGGCATCGGCCGCCTGCACCAACACCGACTCCTCGCTCTCGTGCGGCACGTCGTCGTGATGCGCCGCAATGCAGTTCACCACCGAGGGGCTCTCGCCGTACTTGGTGGCCTGCTCCACGCCAAGCTGCACGTGCGTGCCCTCGTGCTCGTGCGTCAGCACCTTGCCCAAGTCGTGCAGCAGCGCGCCGCGCTTGCACAGCGCAACATCCAGCCCGAGCTCGGCGGCCATGATGCCCGCGAGATGCGCGACTTCCTTGGAGTGATCGAGGATGTTCTGCCCGTAGCTCGTGCGCCACTTCATGCGCCCCACCAGCTTGATGATCTCCGGGTGCAATCCGTGGATGCCCACATCGTACGCCGCGCGCTCACCGGTCTCGATGATGCCGGCGTCGATTTCCTTGCGCGCCTTCTCCACTACTTCTTCGATGCGCCCCGGATGAATGCGGCCATCCTCGATCAATCGGGCGAGCGCCAGTCGCGCCGTCTCGCGCCGTACCGGATCGAAGCACGAGATCACCACCGTGTCCGGCGTGTCGTCGATGATCACGTCCACACCCGTGGCCAGTTCGAACGCGCGGATGTTGCGCCCTTCGCGGCCGATGATGCGGCCCTTGATCTCGTCCTTCGGCAGCGGCACCGCCGTCTGCGTGATCTCGCTTGTGTGCTCGGCGGCAATGCGCTGCACGGCGAGCGCGACGATCTTCTTGGCCTCGCGGTCGGCGTTGCGCTTGGCCGACTCTCGAATCTCGCGAATCTTGTTCGCGGCGTCGGCGTGCGCCTCCTCTTCCATCCGCCGGATCAGCTCGGCCTTGGCTTCCTGCGCCGAGAGGCCAGCGAC
Source organism: Gemmatimonadota bacterium (assembly GCA_023249375.1). GTDB lineage: Bacteria > Gemmatimonadota > Gemmatimonadetes > Gemmatimonadales > Gemmatimonadaceae > PNKL01. Next base: position 68,539 of record JAHFCT010000012.1, read on the forward strand.
CTGCTCCAGACGGCGGCGCTCGTCGGCCACCATCTTGTCGAGTTCGGCCTGCTTCTCCTCGACGCCCTTTTCCTTGCGGCCGAGGTCGCTGGCGCGGCGCCCGAGATCACGCTCACGCCCCTCGAGCAGCTCGACCTTCTTGTCGAGCTGGACTTCGCGGTCCATGAGCCGCTTTTCTTCGATTTCAATTTCCCCGCGGCGGTGGCGTGCCTCTGCCTCCCACTCTTCGCGGGCCTTCATCACGTCTTCCTTGCCGGCCAGCACCGCCTGTTTCTTGAGCGCGTCAGCGTCGCGCTCGGCTTCGGCGAGGATCCGCTTGGACATCTGTTCCGCGCTCTCGCGCGCTGTGTTTCTCGCGTCGCGCTCTGCCGTCGCGCCCTGCTTGCGGCCAAACACAAACGTGATCACGCTCACGACCAGCCCAGCCACGCCGGTGATCACGGCGATCATCATTGCGGACATTTGTTATGCTCCAGGGGGCGGTGCGAGGTGCTCACCGCTATATGTGATCGGTCCGGAGCATCGTGCGCGCCAAGTGCATGGCCATGGGCGAATCGCCCGGCCGACCGGGCCCCGACGAAAGGGGCGCAGTGGGGCGGGCTAACTTCCGAAGGCGCTTGTACCTACGCGCTCGTGCTCCGAGCCGCACACTAAGCTACCAAGTCCCCGACGTCATAGCAACGGAAAAGGGGAGCCAGTTGGCCCCCCCACTGCTTCCCGTGCCCCCCACCGTGCCTCTTCCCCTGCACCCTAGTTGCTTCGTTTCGCCGGCGGCAGCCACCGTTTCAATTCGCTGGATAGAATCGAGATGTCCTGCCCAAGCTCTACCTGCCCCGAACGCGCCTCGAATAGCTCGTCCGTGATTTGCAACGCCGCCAGAATGGCCGCCTTGTGCGATTCCACCACGGCGGCGCTTTCCAGCACTTCGTTGATCTTGGCATCCACGTACGCGGCCACGGCCCTCGTGTGCTCGGGAGGCGAATCGGATCGGATCGTGTAGTCCTCGCCGCAGATGGTCACCCGCGTGCTGTGCTTGATGCTCATGCCCCGCCCTCCAGTGCGTGCTGCTGCCGCAGGAATCGCACTTGCTCGAGCATCTTGGTCGCCTGTGCCTCGGCTGTCACCAGCCGTTCGTGTAAACGCGCGTTTTCCGCCTCCAACTGCGCCACGCGTTCCTCGGCCGCGAGCGACGAACCGCCCGTGGCACCGGGCGCGCCCGTCGCGATCGTCTTTAGGCGCTGCTCCGCCGCGTGTGCGCGTTTGCGAAAACCGCTCAGTTCCTCGCCCACCTGCTGGATGAGGAACCGCAGCTCTTCAAACGCGGCAACGTCAGGTCGTACGGGGTTTGACACCGAGCTGGTTCTCCAGGGACTTGAGCAGTTGCGACCGGCGTCCTTCGATTTCCTTATCGCGTAGAGTGCGCTCCGGATGACGGAAGGTCAATCGCCACGCGAGCGAGCGCATTCCGTCCGGCACTCCCGTGCCGCGGAACTCGTCGAACAGTTCCAGCGTCTCCAGCATGTCACCGCCGCTCGTGCGCAGCACGCGCTCCACCTCGGACGCCGGCAGGTCATCGCGCACGAGCAACGCCAAATCAAAATCGGCGGCTGGCGTGGTCGGCAGCGCCGTGTAGCGCACCGGCGCCGTCGGTGCCTTGGCAGCCGGCGTCACGCCGGCGTGTGCCGATTGTCCCGGCGTCGCCACGTACTGCAGCGGCATCTCACCCAACGTCAGCTCAATGCCAAACGCCGCCGACGCCCAGATGGGCGCGTCGAGCGAAACGCGACGCACGCTGCCCACCACGCGCCCCGCCGCGCTGATGCTCCACAGCGACGGCTCATCCGCGGACTCGACGGCGATGGCCAGTCCAGGGAACGCCGCGCGCGCCGCGCGCTCGGCGAGCCCCTTGGCATCCCACGCGTCGATGGCCGGCGACGCGCCATCGGCGAAGTGCCGTGGATGCCGCGCGCCCATGATGAGAATCCCCGCCCGAACTTCTTCGCACAGTCCATTGCCCGCGCGAGGCGACGCAGTGTCGGCTGCTCCGCGAGGCGACGCAGTGTCGGCTGCTCCGCGAGGCGACGCAGCGTCGACTGCTGCGCCTGTCGACCCGGCACCTGCGTGTGATTCGCGTCCGAGAAACACTGACCCGACTTCAAACAGGCGGATATCTCCCGTCATGCGCGACAGGTTGTACTCGGCGCGGCTCGCCAGCGACTCGAGCACCGATCGGCGCAGATGCGGCTCGTCTTCCGCCAACGGATTCGTCACGCGCCAGTGCGACGCATCGTCGCCCTTCACGAATGGCATCGGACGCACTTCGGCCAGCCCTTCGGCTACCAGCGCGTCGCGCACACGGCGCCCCGTCACGTGAAGCGGATGATCCGGCACCGTCGTCGGACGATACGCTTCGATGGTATCGGGCAACCGATCGTACCCGTGCAGCCGCGCCACTTCTTCGATGAGATCCACATCGCGCGACACGTCGCGGCGCCACGAAGGCGCCGTCACGGACAGGCTCGCGCCTGCTGCATCGTCCGCCGCACCACCGAGATGCACCGCGAATCCGACACTCTGCAAGTACTTCACGATGTCACCGCGGCTCACCGCGGCGCCGAGCACCTGCGAGACGCGCGCTGGACGGAGCGCGATCGGCGCGTGCGGCGCTGGCCCGGTGCCCACCGACATCACGCTGCCATCCACGCGCCCGCCCGCGACGGTGATGATCAGCGCAATCGCCGTTTGCATCGCGGTGAGCAGGCCGTCGGGATCGACGCCGCGCTCGAATCGATAGCTCGCGTCGGTCGAGAGCCCGAGCGTTCGGCGCGTCTGACGCGTGCGGCGCGGATCGAAATACGCGACTTCCAGCAGCAGATCGGTGGTCGAATCGGTGACCTCGGAATTCTCGCCACCCATCACGCCGGCCACCGCAACGCTCTTGGCCGCGTCGGCAATCATCGTCATGTCGCTTGTGAGCACGCGCTCCACGCCATCGAGCGTCTTCATCTTCTCGCCCGCACGCGCCCGCCTGATGACCACGGTCTGGTCGGCCAGTGTGCGCAGGTCGAATGCGTGCATCGGCTGGCCAAGCCCGTGCAGAATGACATTCGTCGCATCCACCACGTTGTTGATCGACCGCACTCCCGCCGCTTCCACCCGCTCGCGCAGCCACGACGGACTCGGCCCCACCGTGATACCGCGCAACACGGCGCCGAGATACTGCGGACAGCCGTCGGCATCGTCCAGCCGCACCGTCGCGCCGCCGCTCTTCGCTTCGCGCGGGTCCGACACGATCTTCACGTTGCCCGCCGGTCGGCCGGCGGCAGCGCGAGTCGGTGTCGCGTCATCGCCGCCCGCCCCTTCGGCAGCCGACGGCACCATCGCATCGAGAACGCTGCGTATCGCGACGCCGGTGATCGCGCTCACTTCGCGTGCCACGCCAAGGTGACTCAGCAAGTCCGGGCGGTTGGGCAACACGTCGAGCACCAGTCGCACATCGCCAATCGGCAGCACGTCAAGCAGCGGCGTGCCAGGCGCGGCATCGGTCGTCAGCTCGAGAATCCCCTCGTGGTCCTCTCCCAGCCCAAGTTCACGCGCCGAGCAGAGCATGCCGTTGGAGGTGAAGCCGCGAATCTTCTTCTTTTCGATCTTGAAGCCGGCCGGCATCATCGTCCCCGTGCGGGCGAACGGATACACCGCGCCCTGCGTCACGTTAGGCGCGCCGCACACCACCTCGAGCAGCGTGCCCGAGCCGTCATCCACCTTGTTGAACGAAAGTTTGGTGTCGGGGACCTTCTCCGTTTCGACGACGCGCGCCACGACGAACGACGCGAGGTCGGCGCGCAGCCGCTCGAATCCCTCCACCGTCGCCGCGTGCGCGGTCAGCACGTCGCGCACCTGCTCGGCGCTCAGCGCGTGCGGTACGAAGGCCTTCAACCATTCATGAGAGACGTTCATCGGGCGAACTGCTCCAGGAAGCGCACATCCGAGTCGTACAGGATGCGAATGTCAGGAATGCCGTGCCGCGCCAGCGCGGTGCGTGCCGGCCCCATGCCGAAGGCCCAGCCAGTGTACTTCTCACTGTCGAGGCCCGCGTTCTCGAGCACGGCGGGATGCACCATGCCCGAGCCGAGGATCTCCACCCATCCGCTCTGTTTGCAGACGGGGCAGCCAGTGCCCTTGCAGACGCCGCACTGCACGTCCATCTCGGCCGACGGCTCGGTGAACGGAAAGAACGACGGGCGGAAGCGCGTCTTGGTGGCGCCGAAGAACCGGTTGGCGAACCGCGTCAGCGTGGCCTTGAGATCGGCAAAGGTGATGCCTTCGTCCACGACGAGTCCTTCGATCTGCGCGAACATCGGCGCGTGCGACGGATCAAAGAAGTCGCGGCGGTAGACGTTGCCTGGCGCGAGAATGCGGATCGGAGGCGGATACTGCTGCAGCGTGCGCACCTGCACCGGCGACGTGTGCGTGCGCAGCACGAGGTCGTCCACGTAGAGCGTGTCGTGCATGTCCATCGCCGGATGGTCGGCCGGGAAGTTGAGCGCACCAAAGTTGTACCACGCGTGTTCGGCTTCGGGGCCCAACGCGATGGTGAAGCCCAACTCGCGAAAGATCTCGACCACTTCGTCGATGACGAGCGAAACCGGATGGACCGTGCCCTGCCACGTGTCGCGGCCGGGCATGGTGCGGTCGATGGCCGGGCCCTGCTGCTGCGCACGCGCCAGTTCGATGTGGCGCGCATCGAGTAGCGCCTCGAGCTCCTGCTTCACCGCATTGGCGAGCAGGCCGGCATCGCGGCGGTCTTCCTTGGGCAGCGTCCCCAGCGCGGTCATCAGCTCGGACAGCCGGCCGCTGGTGCGCCCCACGAGATGGTTGCGCGCTTCGGTCCACGCATCGATCGTGGCGGCAGCCGCGATTTGCGCGGGGCCGTCAGCGCGAAGCGCTTCCGCAGCGGACTTGAATTCGTCGAGGGTCATTGCAGCAGACGGGAGTGGAAAGTCGGGAGTGACGCGCTGGGGAAATCTAGCGAACCGATCGCCGGGTGTCCGGCCCGGAGGATACTGGAGCGGCCACGGACGGCGCGCGAAGCGCGCTCGAGGGCCGCGAGAATTCCGCCGGGACGGACACCCTGCGATCGGGCGCACGCTGCAAAGCGAAACGGCAGGAGACCCAAAGGCCCCCTGCCGTTTGAACTGCTGACGCGCGTGTTACGCGGCGGTCAGCGCGGCGCGGGCCTTGTCCGCCAGCACGGTAAACGCCACCGGATCCATCACGGCGATGTCGGCCAGCACCTTGCGGTCGATCTCGATGCCGGCCTTCATGAGGCCGCTGATGAAGTTCGAGTAGTTCAAGCCGTTCAGGTGGGCGCCCGCGTTGATACGGACGATCCACAGGCGGCGGAACTCGCGCTTCTTGTTCTTGCGATCGCGGTAGGCGTAGCGCCAGGCACGCTCGACGGACTCCTTGGCCGGTCCCCACAGCTTGCTGCGCGCGCCATAGTAGCCCTTGGCGGCCTTCATCACCTGCTTCTTGCGGCGCAGGCGAACGGGATTGCTCTTTACGCGTGGCATGTCTCCTCCTTAGGCCGACAACAGGCGCTTGAGTTTCTTCGCCTCGCCGTTCGTTTCGACGATCGCGGCACGACGCAGATTGCGCTTCCGCTTGGCGGTCTTCTTGGTCAGGATATGGCTCTTGTAGGCCTTCAGGCGGCGCACCTTGCCCTTCCCCGTCAGGGAGAAGCGCTTCTTGGCGCCGGCATGTCGCTTCATCTTCGGCATGTGGCTATCTCGCTTACTTGGGCGTGAGAATCATCGTCATCGACTTGCCTTCGAGCCGGGCGTCCACTTCCACCTTCGCCACGTCCGCAAGTTCGGTTGCAACCCGGTCGACCACCGCCTTGCCAAGCTCGGGATGGGCGATCTGACGGCCGCGGAACATCAACGTCACCTTCACCTTGTTGCCTTCACCGAGAAAACGCCGCGCGTGGCGCGTCTTGGTGTCGAAATCGTGATCCTCAATCCCGGGGCGGTACTTCACTTCCTTGAGGAGAATCACGTGCTGCTTTTTCTTGGCCTGCCTCGCCTGCTTGGCCATCTCGAACTTGTATTTGCCGTAGTCCATGATGCGGACCACCGGCGGGCGAGCGAGCGGCGCGACCTCGACAAGGTCAAACCCCTGCTCCACAGCGGCCGAGAGGGCCGCATCGACTTCCATGATGCCAAGCTGTGAGCCATCGGCCCCGATCACGCGCACTGGACTGATGCGAATCTGTCGGTTGACGCGCGGAGGCCGCTTGGTGGTATCCTGAATGACTCGGTACCTCGAGACGGAGAAAACAAGAACGCGGACCCGTGATTTCCGGATCCGCGCATAGACGACCCGCGCGCACCATCAGGTGCTCGCAGTCGCTCTCGGGACGCCGGTAGCACACGTGGCACGAGGCCAGTGGCGGACGGGTGGGGCGAGCGGTCGCTCACCCACTTTCAGATTGTCCGTTGAACCTAGTCACCATGAGAGGGGATGTCAACTGGGCTATCTCGCGGTGCGACAACGTCCTACGGCGCGCATGTCGCGCCTGAACCTCGGTCCGGATAGAGCTGCCGATTACCACGGATGATTCGGATCACGGCGGATCGGCACGGATTGCGTCCGTGGTCTGGCGAGCATGTCGTGGCGCGCCCTTCAGGTCAGGCGATTCCTGGAGGAACATCGCGTCGATCGCTGGCACGATGCGGCAATCTCACGTCCCCGACCCCGCAAGTAATGCCGTATCCGTGGCATCCGTCCAATCCGTGTCATCCGTGGTAATCAGGAAGAACGTCCGCAACCACTTACGCGGTAGTCAGCAGGACTCCCCAAACCACTCACACGGCATCGGGCACAAGGAAGTAGTTCTTGCCGTCGTGCCCCGCGTACCCCCACGCGACGCTCGCGTCGTGCTCGAAAATCAGCAGCCACTTCTCCGCCAGCGCCGCTGACAGCAGCGCGCGCTTGGACTCGAGCGTCCGCAGTGGTTCGACGTCGTAGCCCATGATCCACGGCAAGGGCATATGGATGTGCGTGGGAATCAGGTCACCGAGGAAGCATGCCATCTCGCTGCCGCCATCGATCATGATGCTCTGGTGGTGCGGCGTGTGCCCCGGTGTCGGCCGCGTGCTGATGCCAGGCACGATCTCGGTCACGCCCTCGACGAGTTCGAACCTCCCCAGCGCGCGGATAGGCTCCCAGTTGCGCGGGAAGTACGACGCGGCGGTGCGCTCGTTGGTGTGCAGCGCATAGTGCTCCTCGCCCGCCTGCACCACGAATCGCGCGTTCGGGAACGCGCTCACGACGCGCCCGTCCGCCTCAACCGCCGTATTGCCGCCGGCGTGATCGAAATGCAGGTGCGTGTTGATGACGAGCGAGACGTCGTCCGGCCGATGGCCCGCCGCGATGATCGCCGCCTCGAGCATCGTGCGCTGCCCCGCACCGTCGTTCTCGATGCCGTAGATGTCGAGAAACTTCTGGGTCTCCTTGTTCCCCGCCCCGGTATCGATCAGCACGAGCCCCACCTCGTGCTCAATCAGCAGGCAGCGCATGCCCATCGGAATGCGATTGCGTGCGTCGGCGGGAATCCGCTTTTCCCACAGCGGCTTCGGGACGACGCCAAACATCGCGCCCCCGTCGAGCATCTGCCCGCCGGCCTGCAACGCGTGCACAGTGTAGCGCCCAATGCGGCGCGTCTGAACGAGAGGAGTCGGCGCGGTCATGGCGGAAATCTAGCGAGGACCAGCCGTCTGCGGTCTACCATCAACCATCTGCTATCTACCATCTGCGCTCACGCGCCCGGCCCGAGCCCGCGATCATCCGCCCACCGCGGTAGCGCGCTGCGACGCTTCACGCGCCGAACCACTCGGCGCGCCAGCCACGTGTGCAACGCGTCCATCGAATCCACGCCCTGCCGTTCGAGGTCCTGCAACAGGCCTACGAGCACGCGCGCCGTGGCACGCGCGTCGCCGAGTGCGCGATGGCGGCTTTCGATCTCGACGCCGTAGTGCCAGGCCACGGAATCGAGATTGCGGCGCGGCAAGTGCGCCAGCAGCCGCCGTGCGAGCCGCACGGTGCAGAGCGGTGTTCCTTCGAGCGCGTCCGGCCGCCCCGCGCGTTCGAACTCCATCCCCAAGAAGCCCCAGTCGAACGGTGCGTTGTGCGCCACGAACGTGCGTTGAGCAATGACCTTGGCCAGGTCGTCGGCGATGTCCGCAAACCTCGGTGCGCCCGCCACCATGGCATCGGAGATTCCCGTGAGCTCCGTGATGCGCCACGGAATCGGGCGGCCCGGATTCACGAGTGACTGAAAGCCATCCTCGATGCGTCCGTCTTCCACCACTACCGCCGCCACCTCCGTCACCCGGTCGCCGCGTCCGTGGCTCGTCCCGGTGGTCTCGACGTCAACTACAACAAAACGGCAGGTCGCGAACGGCGTCATGGGACGAACGGTACCACTTCACGCGCGGTCGTCCTAGATTGTGAAGGATTTCACAAGCCCCATTTCCGTGAAGAGAATCGCTGAACCAACGGTCCGCCGCTTGTCGTTGTACCTCCGCTTTCTCGAGGACTTTGAGAAAGCGGGACGCGCCACGATTTCGAGCGGCGAACTCGCACACGTGGGCCACACGACGTCGGCGCAGGTGCGCAAGGACCTCTCGTTCTTCGGCTCGTTCGGCAAGCGGGGGCTGGGTTACGACACCGGCGCTTTGACCGCGCAGATCCGCAGGATCCTCGGGCTCGACCGCACGTGGAAGGTCGTGATCGTGGGCGCCGGCAAGATCGGCTCCGCGCTCGCGCAGCACCGCGGCTTTCGCGAACGCGGCTTCGATGTGGTCGGCATCTTCGACGTCGATCCGCATCGCGTGGGCTACATGCTCGACGGCGTGAGCATCTCTGACGTGAAGGGGCTCGAGGCCATCGTGCGCCGCCTTGAAGCGGAGATCGCCGTGCTGGCCGTGCCGCCCGAAGTCGCGCAGGGCATCGCCACGCGGCTCAGCAAGGCGGGCGTGCACGCGATTCTCGATTTCTCCACCGAGCCACTCAAGGTGCCCGCCGACGTCACGGTGCGCAGCATGAACCTCGCGATGGAGATGGAGATTCTTTCGTTCGCGCTCGCGAACCGCTAGGCGCGCGGCATCAGCGACGCATTCCTCGCCTCCCGCCGAACGGCTTACGCGCGTGACGCCCGAAGCAGCCGCGCAAAGTCCGTCGGCGTCAGCACCTCGGGCCGCGCTTCGGGATCAAGTCCCGCCGCCGCCACCACCGCCTCGGCGGCCTCAGCCCCGAGGGAGCACACCGTGCGGACCACGCGTCGCAGCTGCTTGCGCCGCAGTCCAAACGCGGCCTGGACCAGCGCGCGATAACGGTCTTCCTCCTCCTCCGTGACCACGGGGTCCGCGAGCGGCGAGATGCGCAGCACCGCGCTCTCCACTTTGGGCGGCGGCTGAAACGCGCCGGCCGGCACCTTGAAGACGAGTTCCGCCATCGCCACGCATTGCACGTTCGCCGACAGCGCGCCGTATGCCTCGCTCCCCGGCGGCGCGACCACGCGCTCGGCGACTTCGCGCTGCACCAGGTAGACGGCGCGCATCGGACGCGGCCGCTTGAGCGCGTGGAACAGAATGGGCGTCGTGATGTTGTACGGCACGTTGCCCGCCACGACGTACGGTCCACCCGCCGCCTCGCCGAACGACACGCCGAGCACATCGCGCTCGATCACCGTCAGCCGCGGGTCGCTCGCGTACCGCTCACGCAGCAGCGGCGCGAGGTCGCGGTCGAGTTCGATGGCAATGACGCGCCCGGCGCGCTGCATCAGCACGTCGGTGAGCGCCCCCCGCCCCGGCCCGATCTCAATGACCGTCTCGTCCGCCGTCGGTGCCAGCGCATCCACAATGCGGCCGAGGATGCGCGGGTCAGTGAGAAAATGCTGGCCGAGGCGTTTGCGCGGCGGAGGGAACGCCTTCATCCCGCGTCCGTCACGCGAGGTCCGTCGTGCGCAGCACGACGAGCGCCTGATCATCCCGCGGCGGCATCTCGCCCATGTGCCCCTCGACGAGCGCGAAGACGCCATCAACGATGCGCCACGGCGCCTCGGCGCGGCGCGCCTTCACCACGTCGAGCACGGGCGCTTCTCCCAGCCGTTTCTTTGGCGTGCCGCGCGCGTCCGGAATGCCGTCGGTGAAGAAGACCAGCAAGTCATCGGCCTTCCACGCGCGCGACTCGGCGTGCGGCGCGTCGTCCACCAATCCAAGTGGCGGATCCGTTGCCGCGAGACGCGTCGCCGAGCCATCGCCGTGAACCATAAAGGCGTGCGGGTGCCCCGCGTTGCACCACGTCACGGTGCCGCCCCGCCGGTCGATGACCGCGTAACAGACGGTCATGAACATCTCCGTCTCGCGCAGTTCGTCGGCGAGCGAGACGAGCAACGCGCCCATGGTCGCCGCCGGATCGGCGGAGCCGCGCGCGTGGATGGCGGTGGCGCTCATCACGAGCGCCATGATGAGCGCCGAACGATAGCCGTGGCTCGACACGTCGCCAATCATCACGCCCACGCGCCCGTCGCCGAGCTGGAACAGGTTGTAGAAATCGCCGCCCACGCTCTCGGCCGGCGCCACGCGCGCCGCGCAGTCGGCGTCGGGCGCAAGCGAGTCCTGCGGCGGGAGCAGCTTCATCTGCAGGTCGTGCGCGAGCGCCATCTCGCGCGTGAGCTCGGCTTGTTCCAGCGAGGCGCGCACGAGTCGGGTGTTCTGAATGGTCGTGCCGACTTGCGTGGCGATGGCGGCCACGAGTTTCTGGTCGCTCGCGGTGAACGGCTGTCCGCCGCGCCGCCCCGAGAGATTGACCACGCCCAGCGGCACGCCCCCCTGCGGCGTGGCCCACATGATGGGCACGCTGAGCATCGCGCCACGCCGAATGGGTGCTTCCACGTCGCACTGCATCGCGCCGTCGGCGACGAGCAACGCGTGATGCGTGCGGAAGACGCGCGCCGTCACCGCCACCGCGTCGTCGGCGGCGATGTCGGCCAAGGCCGCGGCGCCAAGCACGGCGACCGGGCGGAGCAGGCCGACGGTGCGATCGATCACGTAGATGGCGCCGCGGCGCGCGCCCACCGTCTCTGAAATCTCGGTGAGAATCGTCGTCGCCGCGTCTTCAAGCGAGACGGTGCGCCCGAGAATCTCGCCAATCGAGTAGAGGAGGTTGATCTCTTCGTAGCGCTCGGCGAGATCTTGCGCGGCGTGGCTGACCTCCAGCTGTGATCGGAGCACCTGCGCCGACACCGGGAGCAGCAGCTTGGCGCCCAGCCGGGCCGCGGCGAAGTCGGTGGTGGGGCCGATCGATAGCCACGCGGCGCGCGAGCCGGGCACGCGCGCCACGACCTGCAGCCCGTCCTTCGTCTCGAGCTCGATGGAGCCTTCGGCGGGGCGTTGCTCCGGCGGCGGCACCGGTGATTCGCCTGGATCGCCGCCTTCGATGTGCAACGGATCGTGCGGCGCGGATTGCGCCCAGACGGACGCCGAACAGCCCGTTGCGTCGCGAAAGGCCGACAGGACGGCGTCGAGGTCGCTCATGCGCCTGATCCGCTCACGCGGCGCGGTCGTCGCTCGACCGTCGCCGCAGGGTCATGCGCACCACGTTGCCGCGGGCGCGAAACTGCTCCACGCTGTCCATCAGGCGCCGCATGAGGAAGAGACCGCGCCCGTCTTCGCGCCCGAGGTTGTCGATGGTGGTCGGATCGAGCGTGCAGGCGTCGAGGTCGAAGCCCGAGCCGTCATCCTCAACCTCCACGACCAGCGAGTGCGCGTCGACCACGACGCGCAGCCGCACCGACTTGCTGGCGTCCTCCCCGTTGCCGCGCAGGATGGCGTTGGAGAGCGCTTCGGTGACGGCGACCGGAATGTGGAACGCGAGGTGGCGTCCCGGAAACGACGCCGCCTCGCAGCGGCGCACCACCTGCGCCACCGCGGCCTCGATGTAACCAATGTCGCTCGGGAACTCCATCTCGAACGGCATGGGGCCGGGCCCCATGGGGCTGGGCCCCATTCAGAAGCTCTCGAGTGCGCGGTCGCGGCTCTCAGAGATCTGGAAGAGCGTGTCGAGTTTGGTGAGCTCGAACAGCGTCTGGAGGTCGTCGTTCAGGTTGGCGAGCCGCAGGTCGCCGCCCGACTCGCGAATCTTCTTGGCGAGCGACACCAGCACCCCGAGTCCCGAGCTGTCGATGTAGGTGGTCTTCTCGAAATCCACCAGCACCTTGCGCGCGCCGCCTTCGATTTCCTCGAGCACCTTCTGTTTCAGCTCCTGGCGGTTGCCGACGATCAGGGTCCCTTCGACCTCGAAGATCGTGACGTCGCCTGCCTTCTTGACCGTGAAGCTCATTCGGGTGCGTCCTCAGGAGTTGGGAACCGTCAGCGCGATCGCCCATCGGCCGGCGAGCGCGACAGCAGGGCGGTGATGGCCGCCACATTGAAAATGTCATCGGGACTCGCGCCGCGCGAGAGATCGGAGACCGGAAGTGCGAGCCCTTGCAGGATGGGACCGATGGCCCGGGCCCCCGCCAGGCGCTCCACCAGCTTGTATGCGATGTTGCCGGCATCGAGGCTGGGGAAGACGAGGACGTTGGCCCGACCCGCGGTTGCGCTCGACGGCGCTTTGCGCGCGGCGATGATCGGATCGAGCGCCGCATCCCCCTGCAGCTCGCCGTCGATCACCAGTGCTGGCTCGCGCGCACGGACCAACGCCACCGCCTCACGGACCTTGGCAACCGACGGCGCCTCGGCGCTCCCCTTCGTGCTGAACGACAGCATCGCCACGCGCGGCTCGTCTCCCACGATGCGCCGCCGCGCCGCCGCGGCAGCGATGGCAATGTCCGCGAGCTGCGACGCCGTGGGCTCGGGAACGACCGCACAGTCGGTAAACGTGATCACGGTTTCGCCGGTCCCGTCTCCCTGCACCCCACCGTGCCCCTTCCCCTGCACCTCGGCGAGAACCATGTAAAACGAACTCGAAACGGTCTCTGTCCCCTCCGCCGCGCCGATCAGCCAAAGCGCGTAGCGGAGCACATCAGCGGTCGTTCGCATCGCCCCCGCCACACTCGCGTGCACGGCGCGTTCGTGCAGAAGCCATGTGGCAAAGACCAGCGGATCTTCGGCCAGCCGCTCGGCCCCCTGTAGCGTGAGTCCTTTGTGCGCTCGCGCGGCGATGAGCGCCTCCACCAGCCGGTCGCTGTGCGGGTCGTGCGACGGGTC